>JBEKZM010000108.1:0-21223 GCA_049509875.1 Verrucomicrobiota bacterium
TCCTCGGCAACAACACTTGGTCGGAAAGCACGAATGAATTCTATGCGGTGCCCGGATTTGATCTTTGCTCGGGATGGGGGTCTCCCAACGGCATCAATCTTATTAACGCCCTTGCTGGAACCAATGTAATTGTAATTGTTCCTACGCCGGTGATCCCGGCGCCAGAGCAACCTTGGGGCACGACGCTGGGCGTGAATAACGGCAGCAACCCGAACGGCTTGTGGTTCCTGTTCTTTCAGGACGACGTCCTGAACGGCTATTGGGGCACCAATTATAATGGATGGATGCTCAACCTGACCACCGCCAACCCCGTTGGCTTCCCGGCTGACAACCAGTTGTTCGTGAGCGCCACTAATGTATCAATCACTCCCGGTTCCCAGTGGGTTACCACGTTGGCCGTCACCAATTACGGTCCGTCCGTATCCAGCAATGCCTTTATCAACGACCAATTGCCCGCCGCCTCGGGTGTGACTTTGGTCTCGTATAATTCTTCAATTCCAAGTTCCTCCATCGACATTGTCGGGGGCACCTTGGTCTGGAACATTGGCGCCCTGCCCGTTAACGCCGGCGGCACGCTTAGCCTCGCCTTCCAAGGTAACCAGATCGGCACCTATACCAACGGCGCCACCGTCTATTCCGCTACTGATCCAAATCCCGACGACGACTCCGTGGGCGTTGCGATCACCGTCGCCCCGATGACGCCACCCATAATTTCGCCGCACTTCCTCGGTGCGCCCAGCAAGGGATTCTCGCTGTCAATCACCAATGACGCCGGATACACCGTCATCATTCAGGCCTCCACCAACCTGGTCACTTGGGTGCCCGTGGAGACAAACGTCGCGCCGTTTACCTTTACCAATTTCGATAACACGAACTTCTCGCTTCGATTTTATCGCGCGCTCATCGAGCAGTGACATGAAACTCTGCGGTTTGACCGGCGGCGTGGGGATGGGCAAATCCACCGCCGCCGGTTTCTTTTTGCAATGCGGGGTCCGGATCGTGGATACGGATGATCTTGCCCGCGAACTGGTCGAGCCCGGCCAGCCCGCCCTGGCGGAGATTCAACATGAATTCGGCGCCCGCCTGCTGGCGGCCGACGGCCGGCTCAAACGCGAAGAGCTGGCCCGGCTGGTCTTCGCCGACGCCGGCGCCCGGAAAAAACTCGAAGACATTCTCCATCCCCGCATTCGCGAGCGCTGGCAGGCCCGCGTTGCGTGCTGGCGCGCCGATGACTGCGCCGTCGCCCTGGTGGTGATTCCGCTCCTGTTCGAGACTTCCGCGGAAACGAGCTTCGACCAGGTCATCTGTGTGGCCTGCTCCGCCGCCGGGCAGCAGGCGCGGCTTCAGGCGCGCGGCTGGCCCCCGGAGCAGGTGCTCGGCCGGGTCGCCGCCCAGTTGCCTATCGCACATAAAATCGCCCGGTCGCATTTCGTCATTTGGACCGAAGGTTCCGTGGACAATCATCGTCGCCAGGTCGAGGCCATTCTCGCAAAGCTCTGAATCGGAGCGCCGGGCTTTGCCCGGCCAGACTGGGCAAATCCGTGACCAGGACGACGAGGAATTCTGGCGTGTCTGGCTGCCTCCCCGAAGGGGATGAATCATGCAGCCCAGTGTTGCCGCGACGAAGGAGCGGCTACGCTGGATTAGCTTGATTACCTGACTTATTCAAAGAATCGCGCCGCTTGCGCGGCAGCGGGTTGAACCCCGTTCACAAACACCATCCGACTGGCGGAACGAATGGCTCTCGTGTAGGCTGCCATTGGAACATGAAACCAGCGCCTGGCCAATCTCCCCGTTGTATTGTGATTGCCGGTCCGAACGGGGCGGGCAAAACCAGACTTTGCCGCCGCGGTGGGCCGTGCCTTGCGCCGGGCCGGTCAGGCGGCGCGAAAAACCGCCCGTGCGCACGGCACTCCCATTTATCTGTGGCGCAACGGCAGGGTGGTTGTCCAAGAACCCTGACCGGACGGCGCTTCCCAACCGGGTGGCGATTCCTCTTGTCCAGGATGACCACAAAAAGCAATTTCCGGTGCCCTTCCAGGGCCAGGTGGATGCCGTTTGAAGAATTTCGTCTCACACCAAAGAAAGATTAAAAAGCCGATTTTTCCTTGTATCCCAAATGGGTGCGGGGCATAGTCAAATGCTTCCTTTATGAAACCAGAAATTCATGCTGCGATTCGATTGTTGTTGTTGGTTATTTTGTTGAACTTTGGCCGCGCCAGTGCAGCCGTTTACGTTACCGTTGAGCCCGGCGACCAGACGGTGGCGGTGGGCGAGAATGCGACCTTCGCCGCGATTGTTACCGCGACGGCCGGCGAAACGATTACGGGCTACCAATGGCTCATGTCCACCAACAATCTAAACTTTACCACGGTCGGCGGGGCGGCGGCTTTGGTGATCAACAATGTTCAAACCACCGATGCCGGATACTATTTCGTCAATGTCACCTATTTGTCCGGCGGCAGCCAAAACACGCTGGCCAGTTCCACGGTGCAGCTCACCGTGGATCCCCGGCCGCGCATTATCACCCAGCCGGTGAGCGTGACCAGCCCGCTCGGGAGCAACGCGGTTTTCACCGTGACGGTCGGCGGCGCGCCGCCGCTGCATTATCAGTGGCAGTTTAATGGATCGAACCTGCGGAATACCGTCCGCATTACCGGCAGCGCCACAACGAATCTCGAGATCCAGAATTTAACGTCAAGCGACACGGGCAATTACCAGTTCGTGGTGACCAATCTCTACGGCGCGGCGACCAGCCAGGTCGTCACTCTCTTTGTGTCCGTGGTTCCACCGGTCATCACCAGCGCTGGCACCGCGGCTGGACAACAAGGACATGCCTTCGACTTTGCCATCACCGCCACCGGCACGGCGCCCATCACCTTTGGCGCAAGCGGATTGCCGGACGGCTTGAGCTTGGATTGGACCAATGGCGTCATTTCAGGGGTTCCGTCGGTGGCGGGTGTCTTTGACATTACTCTCTTCGCCACCAACGCCGCACAGATAACGGTCGGCGACTTCGTGCTCACGCTGGCGGACGACATCCCCGGGATCACCAGTGTGACCAATGCAGTCGGCCTGGAAGGCGCGTTGTTCAGCTATACGATAACGGCCACCAATGATCCGGCGTGGTTCAGTGCCGGCCCGTTGCCCACCGGTTTGAGCGTGGACACGAACAACGGCGTCATTTCCGGCGTGCCATTGGTCAGTGGTGTGTTTGCCATAGCCATCGGCGTGGCCAACCACTACGGCTCCAACAGCGTGACGCTGACGTTGGATCTGGCTCCCGGCGCGCCAATCATTACCAGCTCGCTGCAGGAAAATGGGCAGCAGGGGCAGTCGTTCACTTACACCATCACGGCCTCCAACAGCCCGGCTTCCTTCAGCGCGAGCCCGTTGCCGCTCGGCCTGAACCTGGATGCCGCCAGCGGCGTGATTTCCGGTGTGCCGCTGGTCAGCGGCCCGTTCACCGTCACCATTGGCGCGCAGAACGAATTTGGTTCCGGCAGCCAGACCCTGACGTTGAATCTCGCCAGCGGAGCGCCGGGCATTACCAGCGCGCTGACCGCCAGGGGCACGGAGGAACAGTTGAATTTTCGTTATACCATCACGGCCAGCAATTCGCCCACGGCGTTTTGGGCGGACGGCTTGCCGATGGGACTTTCGGTGAATACCAATACGGGCGCCATCACCGGCGCCCCGCTCTACGCCGGGACTTATGCCGTTCCGCTGTTTGCCGCCAATGCGTGGGGAGTCGGCGCCGCCACCCTGCAATTAACCATCGCCAACCGGAGCATCACCGGTCTGTTCATCACCAACGTGATGACCAATTATTTGTCCCCTTATTTGGTCCAATTCACGTTCTCTCTGCGCGACGGCACCGATCCGCTGACCAGCCAGGCCGTCGTCGCGTCGCCGGCTTTGATGACCGTGACCGCCTTTGAAGACAACGTGCGGGTCATCCCGTCGGAAACCTCCGTCATTCTTCAAGGCTCCGGGACGGACGACTCCAAGGTGCTCAAAACCTACCTGGTCCTGGACTTCACCGAAAGCATCGCCTCGCCATCCAATGGCACCAATGCCGACGGCATTTCCGACGCCGTGACGGCGGAAGTCGCCGCCGCCCAGGATTTTGTCAATCAGCAGCCCGCCACCGCCCAAATCGGCATTTATGAATTCCATCGGGACGACGAGCCGCCGCAGCAGGTGAGTTCGTTGACTGTCAATAAAGCGATTTTAGACAACGACATCGCCGGCATCTGGACCAATTACGTCAAGGGCTTTTCGTCCGGCTCCCGTGCCTGGGATGCGGTGAACGCGGCGATCACCGCTTTGGGCCCCGTCAACAGCGATGAGATCCACTCCGTTGTATTGATGTCCGATGGCGGTGATGACTCCAGCATGGTTACGATCACTAACGTCACGGCGGCGGCCACCAACGACGCCGTGCAAATTTATGCCATCGGCTTCGGCTACGAACTGGACACCAACTCGCTCGAATTCCTGACCAGTGCCACCCTGGGATCATATTATACGGCGGCAAATCTGTCGGATCTGGACCTGACTTTCGGCGAGATCGGCAAGGACCTCGACAGCCAATACACCCTGCGCTGGGCGACCCTGAGCCGCTCCAAGACCCCGTTCGTGCCGTCGTTCGAAATCGCTTACGAGGGTCTCGTCGCCGACTCGCCCACCAATCAGCCGCCGTTCGTCATCGGCACCAATGACGTGGTTGAAACGAATAACGGCGTGGTATCCACCAACGATGTCCTTATCTATCAAACAAACTACATCATGCTGCCTTTCCCGCCGCCGGCTTACGCGGGCAATGTGTTGGGCGGCTCGCTGCGCCTGGTGGCCGATGCGGACGTGGAACCCTCGGCGATTACTTTGCGCGCCACTTACGTGCCGCGCTACATCGGGCAGATGCGGCTGCATTATCGCGCCAACTGGCCGGTCTCCTTGAGCCTGGCCTCCACCAATCCCGGTGAAATCCTGGCCGGCTGGACGTTGTCGCAGACCAATGACGGCGGCGGCGGCCAATGGGCGCTGTTGAGCAGTCCCGATCCAGCTAATCCGGCCGGCAGCATTCCGTTTGCGGCGTTCGGCGACCTGCTGACGTTCTCCTTCCAAAACCCCATTACCTCCAGCAATGCCTTTACCAACAGCAATGCGTTCAGCTTGTTTGCCGTGGACAATACGCTTTACAGCACGAACATTGGTGGCACCAACTTTTATGGTTTCACGCTGACCAACGCCAGCTCATTCATCACCGTTTACACCAATCCGCCGCCGCACGGCACGCCCATCCCGTGGCTGATCAGCTATGGCTTCACCAACAATTTCGCCGCCGCGGAATTGGAGGACCCAAACCAAAACGGCCTGGAGGTATGGCAGGATTATCTCGCCGGGCTGAACCCGCGGAACACGAATTCCACCTTCGCCGCGCAGTTGGTGTCGTCGCAAAATGTGCCCCAAGTCGTCTTCAACACCGTCCTGGGCCAGACCTACCAGATTGATTGGGCTGTGGCTCCGGACGGCCCTTGGATGGTCTTGCGCGACGGTATCGCGGGAACCGGCGGCGACGTGACCTTCACCGACCTCCGCGACTTGAGCAGCGTCGGAGCGATGTTCTATCGCGTGGCGGTGGACGATCCCTAGTTTTCGTGTTGGCTTTGCCTTGTCCGCGGAACGATTCAATCGTAAGCTGTCATCATGCTTTTTGGGCAAATACTCCCGGCGGCGAACGCCTTCGGCCGGAGCTGCTCGTGCGGTGCCGGTCAACGTTTTCCGCAATCGTGAACAACGGTCGCAACCATGCCGCGGGTGAACGATCTGCCGCTCCGGCGGCTGTGTTCACCGAAACCGAGGCCTGGCGCGATGTCGGCAAGGGCTGGCAGCCCTTGTTCGGCAGCTTTCGCGGCGCTGGTTACAGTATCGAGTGGCACGATTTTTTTGCGCGCCGCGAGATCGACTGGGGCGCCAGCTTTCATCCGGGCTGCGTGGAATTGTGCTTGAACCTGGACGGGCGCGGCTTCGTGGAGTGCGAGCGCCGGCGCATGGAGTTTGGCCCGAATACTGTGGGCTTTTATCATCGCAAGGCCGGCCCTCTGGCTGGCCGCCGTTCCGGGAACGAACAGCACCAGTTTCTTACTGTCGAGTTCTCCTGTCCCTTTCTGGCCAGTCATCTGGCGCAGATGGGGCCGATGCTGCACCCGCTGGTGCGGGCGGCGATCGAGGATTGTCCGTGCGAACTGGTTTCCGGGGCCACTGTCCGGCTCACGTCCGCCCACCAGCAGCTTATTGCCACGTTGCGGCAGCCGCCCGTTTATGCCGCCGCGCAGCCGCTCTGGTTCCAGTGCAAGGCCCTGGAACTTGCCCTGTCGTTTTTCCTCCAGCCGCCCCCGGACCAGGAGTTGTTTTGCACCCGCCAGCAGCGCCTGGCGCAGGAGCGCGTCGAGCAGGTCATCTTCTTGCTCAAGCAAAACCTCGCCGAGCCGTGGTCGCTGGAGGAACTGGGAAAAAAAATCGGCTGCAGCCATTTTTATCTCAGCCGGATTTTTTCCGCCCAGACCGGTCACACCATCACCCATCATCTTCGCCAGCTCCGCATGGAGCGGGCCGCCGAGTTGCTCAATTCAGGCGAACACAACGTGACGGAGGCTGCGCTGGAGGTGGGCTATAGCAGCCTGAGCCATTTTAGCGCCGCCTTTCACGAGACCTTCGGGTGCTGCCCCGGCCTTTACCCCCTCAAAACCCCCGCCCAAAACGGCAAGAACGGCAAGTAACCGATGACCTCGGCTCCGAGCCGGCTCGCTGCCGTTCAAATTTGATGTCATCGTGACATTTAAAATGCAACGGCAATCGACAATCGCTGGCGCTCCATGGTTGGCCACACCATCGCGAGGCGGGCGTCCGTCACATAAAGACATATTGTTTATGTTTTTGCGCTGTATATTCATTAAATATTCATATAGCTGTTATGATAAGATAGTTATGTTCTTATTGCTGGAATACATTTAGTGTCTCATTTAGACTTTACATTTTCCAAGTCCATGGTAAATTGGGGTCGCTGATGGACCAGAACAGTCGTCAAGTGCACGCCGGCGGGCTTGCCGCGCAGCCTCCGGGCTGCGGACAGCTTGTCCCCACTCGCCCGTGCATCCCCTCTCGCCGGCTCGTCGCGCCGAGTTGTCGCGCCGAAGCGTTTGCGGAGGCGGAAGCGTTTTGCAAAGGCGGAAGCGTTGCGAAGGCAGGGTGTTAAATAACGAATGATACAGATGTAAACGGATGATTACGGATAAATTCGGCCCCCCAAATTACTGCTGAACCCCACCCCAAAAGTATTACGCATGGCCATGGCCAAGTCATGATTTAAATTTGTCACTTTGTGTCTGATCGCACTTCGGAGTTGGACGCTGAATGTTGAATGTTTCGGAATGCGGAGTTGGCGAAGGTGGGGCGCGTCGCTCCGCGCGCGCCGCGCTTGCCAACCAACGCAAGCTCACTCCAATCGTCGCTATGCCCTTCGGATCCCGGCCTTCGGTTTTCTTTCGAATTTCGGGGAGTCGGATTTCGGATTTCCGTTCCGCGTCCCGCGATTCACAAACTTTAACCAAATTAAACCAAATCAAGCCAAATCAAGCCAAAAACCGAGAAACGCATACCCCGTGGACTCGTGAATCGTGACGATTCGAACTTAGCGGTGTCGGAACCGAGCGTGACGTTGGCGCAGGGACGAACCAGCCGAACCGGCAGCTTCACGCTGCCACTGGGCGCAGTCCGCCTGAAGGACCTGCCCCGCGTCGGCGGCAAGGCGGCGCGGTTGGGCGAAAGGATCGCCGCCGGCCTGCCCGTTCCACCCGGATGGGTCATCACGACGGACGCCTGGCGACGGTTTGTCCAATCCGATTCGCGCATTCCGGAGTGGCTGCAGTCTCTGGCCGGCTGCGATCCGCGCGATCCGACAGCTCTGCGGTTGGCGGCCGACGACCTGCGATCGAGATTGGCCGACGTCTCGATGCCGGCCGACGTGGCGGAGGCCATTCTGGCCGTGGCGGTGGTCAACGTCGGACCGGCCACGAAAATCATCCGGACCGGGCCGTGGTTGCAGGTGGACGCGGACCGGTGTGTGGTGAGAGTCTTCGAAGAATTTTGCATCGCATAAGCTGATTTTTGTATTAGATTCACCTCGCCATGATACTGACTAAGGACGAACTGCACAGCTTGGTTGAGCTCATCCATCAATCCCCCCACATGCTGCTGGGCATGCATCCGCTCGGCGACGGATCCGGGCTGGTGGTTCGCGCGCTGGTGCCCGATGCGAAAAAAATTGAAATCCAGCCCGTCCACGAAAAGGACAAGCCGTCCTTCGAACTGCAGCGGATTCCGGGCACCGACGTTTTTGAGGGCGGCACCAGGGAGGCCAGGGCCGTTTACGCCTACGACCTGGTCATCACTGGCCGCCACGACGAAGTGCGCCGCCTGCGCGATCCGTATTCCTTTTTGCCCACGCTGGGCGAGTCCGACCTCTACCTGTTCAACAAGGGCGACGAGCGGAGAATTTACGAGAAGCTCGGCGCCCAGTTGCGGGTGATCGACGGGGTGCCCGGCGCCAGTTTTGCCGTTTGGGCGCCCAATGCCCAGCGCGTCAGTGTCGTCGGCGATTTCAACAGTTGGGATGGGCGCTGCCACACCATGCGGCTGCTCGGCGTTTCCGGCGTCTGGGAGATTTTCATTCCCGGTGTGGGGCAGGGCGCGCACTATAAATTTGAAATTCGCGACGCCCACGGCCAGATCAAGCTGAACACCGATCCGTTCGGCTTCTTTTTTGAGGTCGCTCCCAAACAGGCCGCCATCGTCTGGGACGCCAGGAGATTTCAGTGGACCGACGACGCCTGGCTTAAGCGCCGGCGCGAGCGCGACGCCCTGCGCTCGCCGCTGAGCATCTACGAGGTCCACGTCGGTTCCTGGCAGAAAAAATCCGCCGACGAATCCTGGAGCTACCGCGAACTGGCCCGGCCGCTGGTCGAGTACGTCACGCGCATGGGCTTCAGCCACGTCGAGTTCTTGCCCGTGGCGGAGCACGCCTTCTATCCCTCCTGGGGCTATCAGGTGACCGGCTTTTACGCGCCCACCAGCCGCTTCGGCACTCCCGATGATTTCCAGTTCCTCGTCAACGCCCTGCACGCCGCCGGCCTCGGCGTCATCGTGGACTGGGTGCCGGCGCATTTTCCGCGCGACGATTGGGCGCTGGCGCGCTTCGACGGCACCGCGCTGTTTGAGCATGAGGACCCGCGCCAGGGCGCGCATCAGGATTGGGGCACCCTCATTTTCAACTTCAGCCGCTACGAAGTGGCCAATTTTCTCCTCGCCAACGCCCTGTATTGGTGCGAGCGCTTTCATGTGGACGGCCTCCGCGTGGATGCCGTCGCCTCCATGCTGTACCTGGATTATTCCCGCAAGGAAGGCGAGTGGATTCCCAACCAGTTCGGCGGCCGCGAAAACCTCGAGGCCATTGAATTCCTGAAAAAATTCAACCACGTCACGCAGACGGAATTTCCCGGCGTCATCACCATCGCCGAGGAATCCACCGCCTGGCCGCAGGTGACGCGCCCGCCCTACATCGGCGGACTGGGTTTCTCCTTTAAATGGAACATGGGCTGGATGCACGACACCCTCGGCTATTTCAGCCACGAGCCGATCCATCGCAAATACCATCAGAACGATTTGACCTTTGCGATGCTGTATCATCATCACGAGAACTTTGTGCTGCCGATCTCGCACGATGAAGTCGTGCATGGCAAAGGCTCGCTGATTGGCCGCATGCCCGGGGACGACTGGCAGCGGTTTGCGAATCTCCGCGCGCTGCTGGGCTATCAATGGCTGTTCCCCGGCAAGAAACTGTTGTTCATGGGGTGCGAATTCGGCCAGAGCCATGAGTGGAACGAAAACGCCCAGCTTGACTGGGGGCTCCTGAAGGCCGGGCCCTACCATGCCGGGGCGCAGAAATTCGTCGCCGATCTCAACGTCCTCTATCAGGGCTCGCCGGCCCTCTGGCAGGCGGATTACGACCATGCCGGTTTCAGTTGGATCGACTGCAACGACCGCGACAACAGCGTGCTTTCATTCTTGCGCCAGACCGGCGACGGCAAGAATCAAACCGTGGTCATTCTGAATCTCACGCCCGTGCCGCGCCCGGGCTATCGCGTGGGCCTGCCGCGCGGCGGCCATTGGAAGGAAGCCCTCAACAGCAACGCCGGCATTTATGGCGGCAGCAATTCCGGCAACGGCGGCGGCATCCACGCCCAGCCCGTTCCGTCGCATGCTCACGCCCATTCGGCCGAGTTCTTCCTCCCGCCGTTGAGCATCATCGTCTTTCAATCCGAATAATGATCCTGGCGTTGGAGCGCCGGTCTCCAACCCGGCTCGTTTCCACATGGCATTTCCGAGCCGGGTCGGAGACCGGCGCTCCAACCCGGTCAAATCATCAACTGCACCAGCCGCTCTTGAATCTGCTTGTTCCAGCGATTGAAGTAACCGAACAGCCGGTAGAGTTCCTCAATTTTTGGCAATAGCTTTTTCTGTTCGCCGCCCTGCGCCCGCATCCACTCCTCATCCGCCGCCTTCAATCTCTCCATCAGCTGCCCGTGCAATCCGTTCAATTTTTGTTGCAGCGCGTTGAGCCGATCGATCCATTCCTGGCTGCGCTCAAACCATTGCACCAGCAACAGCGGCGACGTCACCTTGCCCTTTTCCGCGAGAAAACCGTCGGCGGCCCGGCAGGCCGTGGAAACCTCCGCGAATAAATCCGCCAAACCGGCGGGAATTTGCTGGATGTCAGCGGGCTTGGCGCCCAGTTCCAGTTCCAGCAGGTGCAGCAGCCGCGACTTCGGTTCGGCGAGGCAGCGGTAGGCCCCGTTCAATTCCGCGAACGACTTCGCCGCCGCCGCGCGGGCCGCTTCGCCGTCGGCCTGCACTTTGTCGGGATGCGCCGTCGCCGAGAGTGCGAAAAACTTTCCCTTGAGCGCCTCTGTCTCCAGCCACGGCCGCCGCGGTTCGGCCAGCAAGGCAAAGCAATCGATCATTTGACTTTAGCTTTCAGGATTTCGCCTTCGGTCAAATCCTGATTTAAAGTTGTCACTTTCACATGCCCACCCTGTAGGCGACGACGTGAGGAGTCGTTGCCCCGCCCCCTGGGCGTTGGGCGTTGGGCGCTGCCCCATCAGGCGCTAAAGCTCTCACCGCAGGAGCACGTCGTGGCCGCGTTGGGATTTTTCACCTTGAACCCGCCGTCCTGCAGCGCCTCGAGGTAGTCCAGTTCGCTGCCGGTCACGTAAAGGGCGCTTTTGGGATCCACCACCACGCGCACGCCGCCGCTTTCCACCAGAATGTCGCGGCTGGCCGGCCCGTCCTGGAGGTCCATCTTGTATTGCAATCCGGAGCAGCCGCCGCCCACTACGGCCACGCGCAGCACGCCGCCGGCGCGGCCTTGCTTGGTGAGCAGCGCCGCCACTTTCCTGGCCGCGCTGTCGGTAAGTTTGACGAGCCGCTCGTCGCCCACCCGGAAATTGGGGGCTCCCGCCGGTTTGCTGGCAATATTGGCAATCATTTTTTAACCTGCTTAAGATTAGCCGTCCTTTCCCCCTCCGTCAACGCCAGGCAATGTGCGATTTGAAGTTTGCAGGTTGAATGTTTCTTCCGAGCTCGTATATCGTATATCGCAAATCATAACTCGCATGAAACTGATTTCCTGGAACGTCAACGGCCTGCGCGCCGTGCTCAAGAAGAACTTCCTCGAATTCCTGGACGCTGAGCGGCCGGATATCCTCTGCCTGCAAGAGATCAAATGCACGCCCGAGGACGTCGAGCAGCTCTGGCCGGCGCACTATAAGACCTATTGGAATTGCGCAAAAAAGCGGGGTTATGCCGGCACGGCCATCTTGGTCAAAGACCGCCTGGTCACCGTCCGGCCGCATATCGGCATTGTCGAGCATGACCAGGAAGGCCGCGTACTGACGGCGGAGGCCGATGATTTTTTCCTCGTCAACGTGTATGTGCCCAATTCCAAGCGCGACCTGTCGCGGCTGCCTTACCGGCAGAAATGGGATCGCGATTTCCTGGCCTATTTGAAGAAACTGGAAAAGAAGAAGCCGGTCGTCGTCTGCGGCGACTTCAACGTGGCGCACACCGAAATCGACCTCGCCAATCCCAAGGCCAATGTCCGCAACCACGGCTTCACCATCGAGGAGCGCGACGGCTTCACGGCGTTCATCAACGCCGGCTTTGTGGACACTTTCCGCGAGTTTGAGCCGGGCGGGGGGCACTATACCTGGTGGAGTGTGTTTTCCGGGGCGCGCTCGCGGAATATCGGCTGGCGCCTCGATTATTTCCTCATCTCGCGGAGCCTTCGCCCGCGCCTGAAAAACGCCCGCATCCTGCCAAAAATCCTGGGCAGCGACCATTGCCCGGTAGTCGTCGAACTGGATTAGACAATCCATCCTTTGATTCAGTGGCTCGAATATTCCGGCCGAAGCGCTGGAATCAAAAAGGTCGCTGCGGGAACTGGACCGGGCGGAGCCCAAAGCCCCCGCCCGGTTTGAAGTCAGGAGCCGGCGGCGCCGCTTGACGCCGGCAATAGTTCGCGGATTTTGACCATCAGCTCCTCCGCGACGAAGGGTTTGAGCAAGAAGGCGTTGGCGCCATGGGCGAGCCCGTTCAAACGGGCGAAGTGAGTGTGTAATCCGGTCAGCATGATGATGGGGATGGCCGCGGTGGCGGCGTTTTTCCGGATGGCCTCGCAGAGGGTAAAACCGTTCATTTTGGGCATGGACACGTCCACCAAAATCAGGTCGGGGCGGGATTTTCTCAATTTTTCGAGGGCTTCCGATCCGTCCTGGCAAGTATCGACGTCAAAGCCCTCGTCCCGCAAAAGCATTCCCACCAGTTCCAGTTGGTCCGGCTCATCATCCACTGCCAGTATTTTGCCACGCATAATTTCTGAATTTCAAAAGCGGCGGCATGCTGCCGCGTCAAGCCACCCAGGTTGCATCGGAAGGATGGCGGAAGAGTTTAGGAAGAAAACCCGGTTTTCTGCAATGCCTTGATTTAAACACGGAATTAGGTCAGCCGGCAATTTTGAGGTGGGTGATGCGAAAGACGGCGCCGCGGGGAGTATCGAGGCAGGCGATCTCCCAGCCGTGCGCCAGAACAATCTGCTGAACCACGGCCAGGCCCAGACCAGTGCCGTTTTGATGCGTCGTAAAGTACGGCTTGAAGATTTCGCTCCGATTCTCCAGGGGCACGCCCGGGCCGTCGTCGCGCACTTCCAAGACGGCCTCCGTGGGCCCGCTGCGCTGAACGGCCACCTGGATTTTTCCGTTCGGCTCCACGGCTTGAATCGCGTTAAGCAACAGGTTGAACAGGACCTGGCGCACCAATTGTTCGTCGGCCTCCACGGCCAGGGCTTCGCCGCTGACTTCCACCTGGACCTTCTTTTCCTCGATGTCCAGGGCCAGGGTGTGCACGATTTCATTGGCGGCTTCCGTCAGGGCGACCCGGGTGCGGCGCACTTCGCGCGGGCGCGAGTAATTGATGAACTCAGTCAACTGGGCGGTGACCTTGTCGGTTTCATCCACAATGGTTTGGGATTTTTCGCGCACCTCCGGCGGGGCGGCCGCGAGGCGGGAAATCATCTGGGCCTGGCCCCGGATGATGTTCAACGGATTGCGGGTTTCATGGGCCAGGCCGGCGGCGGCGAGGTTCAATTCCTTGAGATGAGAGTTCAGCTCGCTGGCGCGCACCAGCCGGATTTGCAGGTCGGCGGTGCGGTTCATGTTGCGCCAAGCCAAGCCGGCCCCGAGGGCGGAGATGCCGGCGAAAAACGCGATGATCAGTCGCAGCCACAAATCGCGCGTGCAGGTGATCCGGTATTTGTCGGTTGACATGGTGAAGACCAGGCCGTGCAACTCGTGGGTGGAAATCAGCGCATTGTAATCGGCTTCGGACATCCAGCGCAGCCAGGGCGGACGGCCCCGGTCGCGGCGCGAACGTTCGCCCGGCGGCAGCGGGTGGTTGCTGGCGTCGCCGGGCGGCGGGATCATTTCGCCATCGGCGGGCGGCGACGGAGGATTGGTGGGGGAAAATCCCGGGCTGTTCGTCGCATTGAATTCCTCCGGAGGCGGCTCGTGGCGCGGAAATGCGCCGGGCTCGCGCCCGGGACCGTTGTTAAAATCGCGGGGCCCGGGCAACACCACCGTGGCATTATTGGTGAAGCCCTCGGGACTGACGCTGGCTCCTTCGACCGGCAGGACGAAGGTGACGTAGTTGCTTCCCCAATACTCGCCCTCGGCGGGAAGCTGGCGGGCATAAAGATTCGTGCTGGGCACGGAAACGACCGGTTCCCCATTGGTGTTTAGCAGCGTGACGGCGATGAGCCGGTCGCTGGACCGGGCCAGGGCGTTGGTGTGGTTGACGAGGAATTCGAGGACCGGCTGGATGCGGTCTTGCACGACCGTGCTGCGAAAGCGGGCGGCACGGATGACCGCGCTGACCGTATTGGCGATCTCCTGCGACCGGCTGCGCAAGTCGAGCTTGGCCGCATTGGCGATGCGCTGATGCTCCTCGGTCTGCCACCCCACGACAAGGATCCAGGCGGCCAGAAGCAGGCCGGTCACCCAGACGCTTCGTCGTTCAGTGTTCATTTGCTTTTGGCCTTGGGATCGGGTTTCTTCACTGGGATCCGTTCGAGGAAACGATCCAGCTCCTGCTCCGAGATGGAGTTGGTGAGCAGCGGCGCCTGCCGCATCTCCGGATTGGTGAGGTTCCCGAGCTGGTTCGGCGAGTCCACAATATGCGGGGTGAGGAACATCAGCAATTCCGTTTTGGCTTCGGCTTTGCTGCTGGACTTGAACAACTGGCCGAGAATGGGAATGTCGCCCAGGAACGGTACCTTGGTGTCGGCGGTACTCTTGGTGTTGGAAATCAGGCCTCCGATCACCACCGTCTGGCCGTTGGGCGTGACGACGACCGTGTTGGCGGAAGTGACATCGATGTTGGGCGCATATACGGGGGAGGAGCCGAGGAAGCTGCTGCCATAGGCGATGATCTGGCCGGGCGAGGAAATGTCCACCGACGAGTCCTGCGGCTGGAGAATCATTTCCACCAGGCCGTTGGCGCCAATGTACGGCGTGACTTCCAGAATAAGGCCCACGGATTGATAGGAACCGTTGATCGTGGGAACGACGGCCCCGCCGGTGCCCGCCGAGACATAAGTGACACCGCTGGGCAGATAAATATTCTGGCCCACGATGATTTCCGCCATCTGGCCATCCTTCGCCAGAACGGAGGGGCGCGAGAGCACCTGCGATTTGCCGGCGGCGGCGATGGCTTGAACCGTCGCTGTGAAGTCATTGCCCAAAACTTGGTAAAGGCCGCCGCTGCCGGAAGTGCCGGCCAAGGAGGTGGGCAGACCAAAGTTATTGCCCGCGCTAACGCTTTTTTGGTAAATCGGCGTCACTGTTTGCGTCACAGTGGGTGTCGTCGTCGAGGTGGTGGTGGCGCCCGCTCCAGTGCCGGTGGTGGTCGAGTTGATCACATTCTGGAGTGAATAATTGGTCACGAATCCACTGATGGCGGAGAGGGAATTGCCCCCGGTGAAACTGCCTTGCACGCCGATCTCCTCTGAGTTGTTGTGCTGGACTTCCAGGAAGACGACCTTGATCAACACCTGTGGCTCAGGCATGTCGAGGCTTTCGACCACGCGGCGGATCTGCTCGGCGGTCTCCTTGTCGGCAATGACTACGAGATTGTGGGTGTTCGGGTCCACGTTGATGATGGCGTTGCCCACCGTGCCGTTGTTGTTATACGTGGTGGTCGTGGACGAGGAGCCGCCGCGGTTGAAATTATTTCCGCCGAAGCCGCCGCCAAAACCGCCGAAGCCACCGAACCCGCCGCCACCGCCGGTTGTGCGCTGCTGTGCCTGGAGGTCAACTGCCGCGCACAACAGAATCATCAGCATGCCACCGAGGAATTTGTTATAGAAATTGGATTTCATAGCTTGCCTTTGCATCAAATGTTGTCGGTGGGTGATTTAGAACGCGGTTCCGCCGCCGGTCCTGGAGCCGCCCGACGTACCCATGCCAGTGCCGGTGCCGGAACTCGACGAACCGGAGCTGGTATTGTTGTTGATCTGGCGCTGAGTCAGCGCGCTGTTTTGATTCTGGCTGCTGGTCTGATTTCGGGAAGAGGTGCTCTGGAACATGCCCTGCAACACGAGGGCCGCAGCTTGTGCATCGCCATTTTTCATCTGCATGACATATACATCCTGGTCGCGATCGGAAGCCACGTCCAAGTCCTTCATCATGCTGGCAATTTGATCCATCAAATCCTTGGGCCCGGTGACGATGACCGCCTGGATGCGCGAGTCCGCCACCGCGCTGACTTGGGTCGCCTTCTTGATGCGGTCGCTGGAGCTGTTGCCGGCGGTGGCCGCGTTGGCCATCATCTGCCGGAAGAATCCGCCCGGCCCGCCGCCGCCCGGCCCGCCGCCGCCAAACCGGATGGGCGATTGCGTGCCGTTTCCGGACGTGCTGCTGGGGAAAATACTGGTCAGTTCCGTCGCCACGTCATTCGGGTTGGCGTGTTCCAGCTTGAACACGCGGATTTCTGTCTCGGCCTCCGCGCTGTCGTCCACCGCCTTGATGATTTCCGCCAGGTGACGAATGTTCGCCTGGGTATCGGTGATCACGATGGAATTGCCCGCCTCGTTGGCCACCACGGTGGCCTGCGGCGAGACGAACGAGGACAAATCCGATACCAGTTGCCGCGCCTCCACAAACCGGATGGGAATGATCTGCGTAATGATCTCGTCGGTTTTGGGTATTTTCTCGGGGATATTGCCGGTCTTCACGGGAATTCCCCGCGTCTTGGCGTCGTTCTTGTCCACGATGGTCAAGGTGCGTCCGTCGCGGATGGCGGCGTAACCATTTTTGTTCAAGACGGCATTCAACAGGTCTGCCGCTTCGTCGCTGGTCAGGTGTTTGCCTCTGACAGTTACCGTTCCGCTGACGCGCGTGTCTTGCACGATGATGAAGCCCGCTGCATCGCTCAGGTAGTCCAAGACCTCGTTGAGCGGCGCGCGAGTGAAATTTAACGTCAAATCGTTGAAATTAGTGCCGGCCTGCGTCGGGGGGATGAACTGGGACTCGATCTCCTCCGGCGCCGCGGAACTCCTTTGCGAGGGCGTTATCATCTCCGGCTCCCTGACCTGGTTGGTCGAGTTTTCCGGTTGCTGGCCGTTGTTCGCGTCCGGGGTCATGGGCGGGCCGCCGCCTTCGGGCGGGTTGCCACCCAGGTCGGGCGGCGGGCCTGGCTGATCCGGCGCCGGGGCATTCGTATTCCCGTCTCCGGAAGGCGCCGGTTGGGCGCTGGCGGACATCAGCAAGCCGGCCATGCCGGCGGCCATGAGGCTCAAGATGATTTTTTTCATTGGTTTTCCTTTTCGCGTTGTTGCATCAATCGTTTTAAAACGTCGTTCGGTTCGCTGGCGGAAGCTGGCGCGGCCGGCTCGGCACTCGAGCCTTCATTGGCGGATGTCCCCGTCGTTTCCGGCGCGCCAGCCGCGGCGGGCAGGTCGGCGGCATCGGCGCTCACCCATTTGCCGTTTTGCTGTTTCAAGCCGCCGCCCACGTTGAGGGAGACCTGTTTCTTGTCGGCGGATTCGAGCACCACGTTGGCGGGGCTGATGGCGGTAACGGTGTAGTCGGCAATTTTGCCCCCCTCCTGCAGCACCTTGCTGAATTCCGAACTGTTGCCGCTGAAAAAAGCAAACAACCCCTTTTCATAGCTCATCGTGCCCACAAATTGGATGCCGGGCGGGCTGCGATGGGTGTTATGGTGGACATAGGGGCCCGAAGAAATATGTGGTTGCCGGTTGGGGTCAAAAATATTCCGGTCGGTGATGAACTGGCTGAACTTGTCATAATCCTGCGGGCCGGGAATGTGGTTGGACTGGGCGAAGGCGGCGGTTACCGCCAATGACATGGCCAGCACAATTTCGGATTTCACAAGCGGTGTTGTTTTCATTTTTGCAATAGAGCGAGGCCGTCGATTTCCACGCCCAGGGTCAATTGTTGCCCCGTATTGTCGTGGGCGCTCAATTCGACCGTATCCAGCCGCACGGCGAGCGGGCCTTTTTCGACCTCGTAAATGAATTTGCTCAGCGTGCCCAGGTCGCCTTCCGTTTCCACGCGGCAGTTCAGGGTCATATAATTGGTGGAGTCGATTTTCCATTGGGGCATGATGCTGGTAATCGCGGCGCCGCTTTGCCGCGACCAGCCCTCCATGGCGGTCAGAAACTGCTGCTCGGCCTGGGACAGGACGGGCGGCAGCGCGTTGGTCTGCATGTCCGCCCAGTGGCTGCGGATGCCGGTCTCGCGGCGGATGAGCTGGTTCCCTTCCTTGACCTGGTCTCGCAGCTTGGTGATCTGTTTTTGGCGGTCGGACCACCAGTCTTGCAGCGGGACCAGGACGAAGTTGACAACCACGAACAGACCGACCGCCGCGATGGTCAGCGCCACCAAAAAATCCTGGCGACTCTTGATCTTCATTGGGCGACTCCGTTGTTGAATTTGAAACTGAACACAAATTGGATGGGCGGCTTGTTGCCGCGGCTGGATTCGAGGTGGACGTCCGACACGCCGGCGGATGAACTCAGTTTGTTTTCCACCGGCAGCAGGGCCGCGTTGTTTTCCGCGATGCCGGAGCAACTGACTGAGCCGTCGTCGCGGATGCCAATGACCTTGGCGGTCACCACGCCGTTCTCCGGAAACGCCAGCGCCAGCTCGCGGAGGATTTGCAGGCTGCGATAGTTGCCGCCGTACCAGGGCTGATATTGCCGGATCTGGTCCTGGACTTGATTGAGCGCGGTGACCCTGACGGCCATGCGCTTCCACTGGTTGCCATAGCGCCACAGTTGAAATTGCTGGAACAAAAGCAGGGCCAGAATGATGGCCGCCGCGGCCGCCGCGACCGCGCCGGTGGTCCGCAGCGGACCGGACGAATATTTGGTGACGAACTGCTCGACCAGCGTTGGCTTGGGGGGCAGGAATTCAAAGGGCGGCGTCCGCCCGGTCAAGGCGTTCGCCGCGAGGCTGAACGCGGGGGACGGGGGCGAGTCGGGCGGCAGGGTGACGCCGAAAGTGCCCGGCGGGTAAGCCGGGACAGTTTCCACCTTCAGGCCCATGGATTCGAGCCGCAGTTCCAGTTCGTCCGCGAGCTGCTGCGCCAGTTCGCGCGGGCCAAAGATGCGGACGCTTTTGACCTGGGCCCGCAATTCGGAGGGCAACTGGCCGAGAGTCACGCGCGCCTCGCGCGCGACGACATCGGTGTGCAGGGTGCGGTGGCTGCCCTCGGTTTCAATGGCCCCTTCCAGCGCGCGCAAGGCCGCCACGCCGCCTCCGGCGGTGACCTGGAGCGCCACGGTGGCTTCGCCGATCGCCAGCGCCAGGACGCCGTCCGATTTTTCCTCGCCGGCCACCTGCAGGGCGGCAATGCCCAGCGCGAAGCTGGCGGGCTTGAGTCTTGCCGCGGTCAAAATTTGGTCCAGGACGGCCACGTGCGCGGTGGGAATGCCGCCAAACAAAACGAGCTTTTTGCCGCCGGCAAGGGCGCAGCGTGAACTGGAGACCTGCAATGTCTGGGGATCGGCATGAAACCCTTTTTCCGCCTCCAGTTGCAGCAGGCTGGCGGCATCGGCCGCGGGCAGCGGCGGCAGCTCGGTCTGAGCGGTCAAGACCCATTTGAGGGGCAGGCCCACGACACAGTCCCGCTCGCGCACGCCGGCGGCATCGAGCTGGTTGCGAATTTCGCGGCCCACCAGCTCCGGGGCGGCGGTCAGCGGATCCAGGGTGAGCGCGGCGGAAAAACTCTGCGACTTTTGCAGCGCGCCGTTGTTGCGGCGCAGCACCACGCCGTCCAGCTTGCCGCCTTCGAGCACGAGACCGAGCACGGAGGCCAGTTTTTTTCGTTTTCTAAATTTGAATAGTGGAGCGCTGTTCATGGGAGAATTCAGGGCGACGTGTTTTGGGCGACGAGCGTCTGCCGGGCCCTATCACCCAGGGCCCAGCCCAAACGGCTCAGGTCCTGGCGATACAGGATGATTGGCGTGCCGTCGCTGACGTCGAAAACGAACTTCACCCGCCGGTAGCCGCGGCCATAGGCGCCCACGGCGACGATATCGGCGGTAAACTGGTAGCTGTGGCTGGTAATGTAGTCGCCGGCCGCCAGGGCGGTGAGCACGGGGCTGCCGGTGCCGAGGGCGTCAATGACCCAGGCCACGGAATTCAAATTGTTCGCGTTCTGCTGGCGGTAAGTCACCAGCGTCTGCGCCGCGCTTTCGGCCGTGGACTGATCCACGTTGAGGCCCATGAACAGCGCCGTGAGGACGTCCTGATTGGCGGTGTTCACGTTCACCCGGTTGCGCAGGTAGGTGTTCGTGCTGGTGGTGATGTTATCGGCCAGGAGGGCGAAATCCGCCGTGGCGATGCCGGCATTCCGGCAGCCCAAGGCAAACCCGAAAATTCCATGGTAAGGCCGCGCATTGGCATTCGTGGCGATCAACTGGTTGAGGTAGGAGGTGCTGAGGCCGGCGTTCTGCAGCAGCGCCTGCATCTGGCTGCGCGCCGCCGTGCTGACATTGGTGAGTACCGAGCCGTCAGAATGAAAGTTTGGTTCGCGCGTGTAAACCGTGCAATCCTCAAACAGCGAGGTTTCCAACTGGCCGCCATTCAAATTCTTTTCGTTCTTGTCGAGCACGCCGTTGCGATTGACGTCTGCGCCGGCCAGCAGGTCCTCGGTGGCGCCATAGACCAGCTTCAATTCATCCACGGTCTCGAAGGGCGCGTTCTTGGCCGAGTAGCCGAGGGACGCGTAATCGAGCGACACGACGCCGTTGGTGCCGCGCCAGTCCATGATGGCGTCGGCGAAATCGATGGTCATGTTGGGCAGATACTCGAGGATGTTTGTGCTGACGTAGTTGAGGTTCAATTTGCCGCCCTCGTCCACCAGGCCGAAGGTGGGTTCGGTGGGATTGTCCGCGCCCAGGTCCCGGCCGATGAGCCAGAAGCGGGCGTTGCCGATCGGCACGGCGGCGCATTTGAATTGCGCGCTGGTGGGGACGGCGCCGTTGGTGGCAAAGTTTTGCAGGACCAGCGCCACATAGCGCGCC
>JBEKZM010000109.1:0-21022 GCA_049509875.1 Verrucomicrobiota bacterium
CCAGTTCCGCTGCGCGATCCATACCACTAGTCGCCGGGGGCTCGGGTCATGGGCGTTAGCTGCATGGGCACCATGAAAGCATCCGGCTCCAGTCTGAATTTTGCGCGTTGGGCGATTACGGGAGTCATCGCGCCTCTCTTGCTGATCGTCATCCTTCGGTTTGCGATAGCACCGTTTGTTTGGGGACCGCAGGTTGCCGCCGAGCTTGGTTCAGCATTGGGCGGCCTGTTCATCCTGTGGCTTCTGTCTTTGGCCATTGCGGCGACAGTTTGGAAGATTCGCAATGAGAAAGACAGAGATCGACATAATGATTGAACGAGCAGCTAACCAAATCGCCGGAGTCGCCGCCGGTCGGACGCCTGGGTTCATCGGGATGATGCAGGATTTCGCCCGGCAGCCCGAAAGCGAGCTGCAGCAGATCAGAACTCCGGGGCAACCCGCGTAATCCGCCGCAATGATTCAACCACCAACCGCATTCTGTTGTTTGGCCGCAACCGCTTTGCGGTTGGAGACGATTTGGCACGACAACCCAAGGTAGCCGCTGGGAGCAGCAACCTTGGGCTTTGAGGCGGAATCCCGTTGGGATTCACAACCTGGCGAGAGTGAACGCCGCGTTGGGAAGCTGGATGGATGACCTGAGCCTGCGCTGGTCGGACTCGCTCCAGCCCAGGCTTTAGATGGGACGGGCCTTCGGTCATAATTCGTGATCCCGCCCGTCCGTCTTTGGTCCATTGGCCGGCCTCACACCCCGGTTGGCGCCACGGCAGGGGATTCATTCTCCCGCAAGGAGGACCACTTGTCCCGGGCCGACCTGAAAATCCCGGCCAGCCCGGGGCTTCCCGCTTGAGCTTTCACCCGGGATTGGGCCGCACGATCGAGCACTTGCTGGATGGGAACCTCCACCTGGCGCAGGAACGACGGCGCGACCGCGTAGCCGTCGCTTTCGTGAGTCAGGATCGGCATGCCATGCTGGAGGCTCAACGGTTTGAGGATGGCTTCCGAGATGCGGAAAGGCAGACAATTGATTGGAGGAAAGATGCCCGTTGAAGGTTGAAGTCGGCGGCAAAGGCCTTTAACCTGAAAAAAATGAAAACGAACTTGAACCGGAGAGAATTCATTGCCACGGCCAGTGTCGCCACACTGGCCACCGCCACGTTTCCGGCCTGGGCCCAGGACGAAAAGAAGATCACCATCGCCTTTGTGGGCGTGGCCCACATTCACACGCCCAGCTATCTGGACATCGCCCTGAAACGGCCCGACGTGCGCGTGAAATATGTCTGGGATCACGATGCCGACCGGGCCAGTCGCCGGGCCCAGGAAGTCGGTGCGCAGGCGGTGGCGGACGTGAATACCATCTGGGAAGACAAGGAGGTCGTCGCCGTCGTAATCCTGTCGGAGACCAACCGGCACCACGACCTGGTGCTCGCCGCCGCCCGGGCCGGCAAGCATATGTTTGTCGAGAAACCAATGGGCATCACCAGCCGCGAAAGCCGGGCCATGGCGGAAGCAATTGAGAAGGCCGGGCTGCTGTTCACCACCGGCTATTTTTCGCGCACGGATCCGAAGCTACTGTTTTTGAAGCAGGAAGTGGCGGCCGGGAACTTTGGCCAGATTACGCGCGTCCGCGCTTCGAATTGCCACAACGGATCGCTGGGCGGGTGGTTCGACCAGGAATGGCGGTGGATGGCCGACCCAAAACTCGCCGGGGTGGGCGCGTTTGGCGACCTGGGCACGCACAAGCTGGACATCCTGATGTGGATGCTGGGCGACATTGGGTCGGTCACGGCGGACATCCATACCGTGACGCACCGCTACGGCGATTGCGACGAAACCGGCGAGGCGCTGATCCGTTTTCAGAACGGCGTCATCGGCACGCTGGCAGCCGGCTGGGTGGACATCGAAGACCCGGTGCAAATGCTCATCAGCGGCACGCAGGGACACGCGGTCATTTACAATGGGGAGCTCTTCTATCGCAGCGAAAAGGTGGCCCAGTCTGACAGCCACAAGCCGGTGACCAACCTGCCGCCGGCGCCGAAACCTCCGCTGCAGCAATTTCTGGATGCGGTTGCCGGCGGGCAAAATGAGCCGCTGGTGACGCCCCGTGAAGCGGCCGCCCGCGTGGCTGTCATGCAGGCGATGTACGAAGGGGCAAGCCGCCGCCGCTGGGTGGACGTTTCCGCGTAATATTATGTCGCCAACGGATTAGGTTGACTTCGCACGCCATCGGGTGTCTAATGATATCGGCTGAGTTGCAACCGTCCTATCTCGCCTCGTTTAGAGCCTCCGAGCCGCGATTCCATTCTGCCAGGAAGTTGTCTGTCAAAATCTATGAGCAAGAAAATTCTGCTGACCAGTGTCTGTCGTCCGATGGGACCGCAATATGGCGATGCGGCATCCGTGGGTTACGAGCTGCTTTACCGCCAAGTCACGCGCGCCCAGGGCATTTTCAGCCCGCGCACGGTGAACGTTCATTTCGGCCTGGATTACATTGCCGAAAATCTCGACACGCCGGCGGTGGTGCTGCAATACCCGTCCAAGAGCGAGCTGATCAAGGAACTCAAGAAGGGCTACGATTACGTGGGCATCACGTTCATCATGGCGGTCATGCACAAGATGAAAGAGACGGTCGCCTTGATCCGGCAATACGCGCCGGACAGCAAGATCGTCCTTGGCGGCTACGGCACGGTGTTGAAAGACGACGTGCTTAAGCCGTATGGGGATTTCATCTGCCGCGAGGAAGGGGTGGCGTATTTCCGCCGGCTGCTCGGCGAAACGGAAATCCCGATGCCCTACAAACATCCGCTGATTGTAAGCTGGCTGAAGGTGTTCGGCTGGAAGGTTTCCGGCACGGGCAAAATTTTCGCCGGCCTCGGCTGCCCAAACGGCTGCGACTTTTGCTGCACGTCCCATTACTTTTCACGCAAACACATCAAGCTGCTGCCGACCGGGCGCGACATTTACAACGTCGTGGAACGCTACTTTGATCTCGAGCCGAGCCTGGTTTTTCTGATTCTTGACGAGGATTTTCTCCTGAACAAAAAGCGCGCGATGGAATTTCGCGAGTGCGTTTTGCAGGGGAGCAAGCGGCCCTCGATCTTCGCGTTCTCCAGCATCAAGGCCATCAGCCAGTACACCGTGGAGGAAATCCTGGAGATGGGCATCGATGGATTTTGGATCGGGTACGAAGGCACGCGGTCAAACTATGCCAAGCAGCAGGGCCGGCCGGTGGATGAAATCCTCACCGAATTTCGCGAGCACGGCATCACCGTGCTGACCTCGATGATCGTCGGCTTCGATTATCAGACGCCGGAAATCGTCGCGCAGGAGCTGGACGGGCTGATGAAACTCAAACCGGCGCTCGCGCAGTTTTTGATTTACGGCCCGGTGCCCGGCACGCCGTTCTACGAGCGCATCATCAAGGAAAATTTGCTGCAGGACGTTTACACGACCGACAAGGATCTGTTCTACCGCCGCGCGGACGGGTTCCGCACGATGATCAAACACCCGACGCTCTCGCCGGCGCAGATCGAGGACCTGCAGAACTGGTGTTTCGAGCAGGATTTTCAACGGCTCGGTCCCAGCATTTTCCGGGTGCTCGAGACCCGCTTCCTGGGCTATCTCAAGCTCAAGGATTCGCCGAATCCGGTTTTGCGGGAGAAGGCGGCATTCTTCGCGCAAGAACTGCGTTTTGCCTATCCGGTGTTTCTGGCGGGCCGCCTGTTCGGCCCCAATGCGACCGTGCGGAAATGGATCGGCAGCCTGGAGCGACGCATCCACGCGGAGCTGGGCCGGCCGGCCGCCGCGCAGCGACTCAAATCCGTCCTGGCCGTGGGCGCGGCGATGTGGACGGCATTCACCTTGAAGTTCGACCTGTTCCAGCATCCGCACTTGCAGCGGACGACGTATCGCCTGCCCGAAAAAAGCTGGAGCGCGTTTGGGCTGTGGGAGGAATTCCAGAAAAAACGCCCCCGCTCAAACTATTCCATCCAGGTTGAACTGCAGCACGCCAAGCAACAAGTCTGGATGCGGCTCGAAGGGGCACCCTCCCCCGCGGACGCCGAAAGCCTGGCCAACCGGCTCCGCGAGTCGCTGGCCCGCAGCCGAAACCGGCTGGTGCTGGATTTGAACAAGCTGCACTGGGACAAGGTGGAGAATCTGCGCCCGCTCGCCGAGCAACTCGCGGCGTACCGCTCGCGCATCCGGCTGGTGCTGCCCAAATTATCGGCCACGCACCCGGAATTGCTCTTGCTGGCCACCGTGTTCCATCATTACTAGAGTTTTCGGGAGAACCTTACAATAATCCGTCATGGCAATGCCTGCGGTCTGCCAGACCGTTACCTTCGATCGCGCCGCGAAGCCGATCGCGCAACGCGCCCGTGCCAGAACCCTGCGGACAACAGCGCAACGGCACAGCCGGCGGCAAACCAAACCAGAAACGGCGACGGCAGCATGAAACTGGCCGCCACCGCCGCACCGGCCGACAAGCCACCCGAGAGATAGCAATAAAGAGCGCTGGCTCTGGCGCTTTGCCTGCTTCGCTCGAGCAACGTCTGGATCGCCTCAGCCTGGCGAGTGAGTTGATCCGCGCAGCCGGTGGTGCAGGCCAGGGGTGAGGACGAGGCCGCCGGAAGGCATTCCGGACACATCGCGCGTCCACAAAATGCGCAGACGGCCACCGCGTCAACCGCGTTGTGTTTGAAGCATTTCATTTAAACCTCATCAAATTTTCGGCAGACAAGTGCCACCTCGGTGGCCACCCGCAAGCGGTAGATTGTGACAATTTGACGAATTTCGAGCAACCTCGCAACAGGTGGAGCAAGTTTGGGTGCGACGGCCAGGATTGAAAGGTGTAAATTCGTCCCATACTTGCATCAACAACTGGAGTTGAAAATGAAAAATACAATACTTGGCAACAGTCGTCTGGAAGTCACAGCCATCGGCCTGGGCTGCATGGGAATGAGCTTTTCCTACGGCCCACCCAAAGACAAAAAGGAGATGACCTCCCTGCTTCATGCGGCCGTCGATCGCGGCGTCACCTTCTTTGACACCGCTGAAGTTTACGGACCTTACACCAACGAAACACTTGTCGGCGAAGCCCCGGCTCAGTTCCGTGGGAAAGTGGTCATCGCCACCAAGTCCGGGTTCGACCTCAGCGGTGATACGCGGCCCGGGGCGGCGGCTCTGAACAGCCGCCCCAATCACATCAAGAAGGCCGTCGAAGGATAGCGACATGCAATTTTATCATCATCACGCTGATTGTAACCGGCCGTTGGCGGACCCGTCGCTCGTCGCCTGCCGGGATTGCGATTTGCTTCAACGCCTCCCCGAGGTGCCGCCCGGGGCGTCGGTGCGCTGTCGGCGGTGCAACCAGGAGCTGTGGCGGCATAAACCGGATTCACTCAACCGCACCCTGGCATTGACCATGGCCGCCGCGGCGCTTTATTTCATCGCCAATTCCCTGCCGCTGCTCGGCCTCCACGCCGTGGGTCATGAAGCTTTCACGACCGTGGTCGGCGGCGCCGAACAACTCTGGCATGACGGACAGAAGCTGGTGGCGGTGCTCGTGCTCTTTTCGGCTGTGATTTCGCCGGCCTTACAGATTATTTTTCTGCTGCTGGTCACCCTCGGTTGCCTGCGGGAGCGCCCGCCTTTCTGGGTTGGCGTGTTCCTGCGCCACGTCGAATTCACGCGCACCTGGAGCATGATCGAGGTCATGCTGCTCGGCGTGCTGGTGGCCTTGGCCAAGATCGCGGACTACGCCACGGTGATTCCCGGGCTGGCCTTGTGCGCCTTGTTCGCCCTGGTGGCCTTGCTGGCCGCCATGGAATCGTGCTTTGATCCGCACGAAATCTGGGCGCGGATTGAGTGGGCCGGAAATGAGACGGGGCGGCCGACGACGGAGACGAAGCTGTGAATGACGCCGCCCCCACCGCGATGGCACAGCTGCTGCAAAGCTGTCCCGCTTGCGGGCTGCTGTCGCAGCCCGCGCCCGGCCAACCGGCCGGCCGATGTCCGCGTTGCGACGAAGTGCTTTTTTATCGCAAACCCGCCAGCCTGGAACGCACTCTGGCTTTTCTGATCGCGGGGACGATTTGCTATATCCCGGCCAACCTGTTGCCCGTCTTGACGACCAACACGGCCACAGGCAGCGAGTCGGACACCATCATGCAGGGCGTCGTGCTGCTGTGGTCGCCGACCGGCTGGCCGCTCTCCCTCATCGTGCTGGTGGCGAGCATCATGATTCCCAGCTCGAAGATCGTGGCGCTGTTTCACCTGGCATTCACCGTGCGGCGCGGCTCGATAAAAAGCCACTCGCAGCGGGCGCGACTTTACCGCCTGGTCGAAGCCATCGGACGCTGGTCCATGGTGGACGTGTTGGTGGGAACCTTCACGGTGGCGCTGATCCAATTGCAACCGCTCATGCCGCCAGATTGGGTTCGCTGAGCGAAGGCACGCCCGTCTTCTTCCGCCAACTGCAGGCCGGCCAGGTAGTGTCCTACGAACTGGACACGGGCGGCCAGTTTCTCAACGTGAGCGTTTTCGTGCAGTCTCCGTACGACCAATTCGTCACCTCGGACACGCGGTTCTGGAACGCCAGCGGGATTGACCTTTCCCTGTCCGCCAGCGGCCTGCACGTCCAGACCGAGTCGCTTCTGTCCATCCTGGCCGGTGGCATTGCCTTTGAGACGCCCGCCGCGAGTTCGCATATGCCGCCAGCGGCGGCTGACGCCGCATTCACCCTGTTTGACAATCGTGCCGAGGCGTTTGATCCGCCGGTTCAGGATCCCTATGTCTATCGGCTCGTCTTCCGGCAATCGATTCGCGGGTTGTCCGTGGGTGCGCCGGTCCAGCTTGCCGGCGTTACCATCGGCGCGGTGACACAAATCAGCCCGCAGTTTGACGAGGCCAAGGCGGATTTCACCGTGCCCGCCACCGTCTGCGTGGATCCGGAAAGGTACGGCGTCAGATTTCTTAATCTGCCGGCCGGCGCGGACGCAATGGCCACCCACAAAAAAGTCATGGATGCATTGGTGGCCCGCGGGATGCGCGCCCGGTTGAAGTCGGGCAACCTGCTGACCGGCGCCATGTATGTGTCGGTGGATTTTTTCACGAACGAACCCGCGGTGGCGCTGGATTGGTCGCAGAATCCCGTGGAACTGCCGACGATGCCCGGGAGCGAAGAGGCGCTGGAGGAGAATGTGAACCAGCTCATTACAAGCCTCAATCAAATCGTCCTCACGGCGCGCGGCACGCTCACCAATGCCGACGATCTGCTGGGCAATGCCAACAAGCTGATCGAACCAAATTCCGCGCTGGATGCGGAATTGAACGACCTGCTCGTGCAGGGCGGCGATGCCGCGCGCGCGGTGCGCGTGCTCGCCGACTATCTGGAACGTCATCCCGAGGCGCTCATACGCGGCAAGACCAAGGAGGCCAAATAATGAAAAAGCACATTGGTCCTCTGGTCGCCGTCGCCGTGCTCGCGGCTGGCTGCGCCTCGGCGCCGTCGAGATTCTACACGCTCGATGCCGCGGCCAAGGCAGACGGTTCACGCGCCGTGCCCTGTGCCATTGTCGTCGGGCCGGTCACGGTGCCCGCCCTGGTTGACCGGCCGGAGTTTACGCTGCAAGTGACGCCCAACCGCGTGGAGGAGGATGAATTCAACCGCTGGGCCGAGCCCTTGAATGAAAACATCTCGCGCGTGGTGGCGGACGACCTTTCCGTGCTGCTGGGAAGTGCAGAAGTCGCCACGACCTTGCCGGCGGATTCCAAGCCCGCTTATCAGGTGAGCATCCACGTGGAGCGATTTGATTCCGTGCCGGGCAAATCGGCGAAAATTGAGGCGGTGTGGGCGATCCGGAAACTGCCGGCCGGCCCGGCGCTATCCGGCCACACCATCGAGCTCGAACCGGTGAAAGGCAACAACGATGAGGCGCTGGCCGCCGCACACAGCCGGGCCATTGCCAAACTGAGCGCCGACATCGCCGCCCGAATTCGGGCGGACGCAGGGGAACATCCGTAGCCTGCCCGGCAAGTTCAGCTTGGGACAGGATCGGTTACCACCAACGGTTCTATCAAGTCCTTGATTTCCAATAGCCGCGCCCGGTTCAGCCGATCCGTCTGCTTGCGTCACGGCTGCGGGCGGTTCTTGTATTTTTCGTAAAGCCGCGTGTGGCGGCTTTCGAGGTCGACCATTCTGCCGGCAATCCACATGCGCTTCACGTTGCTGCGGAGGTCGAGCAGGTCGCCGTCGGTCGCGATCAGCGTCGCTTCCTTGCCGGCCTCGATCGAGCCAAGCCGGTCGGCGACCCCGGCGATTTGCGCGGGATACAGCGTCAGCCCCCTGACCGCCTCGTCCGCCGGCAACCCGAAAGCCACGGCCTGGGCGGCTGCGTAAGGCATGTTTTTCACGAGCGTGGCGCCGCCCACGCTGAAGGCCACGGTCACGCCCGCCGCGCGCAAGATTTCCGGCGCCCGGAACTGCGCGGCGTAGGAATCCGTATCGCGCGCCGGCGTGGCCTGGGCGTCTTCGTAAATCACGGGAACGTGATTGGCCGCCAGCAGATCCGCCGCCCGCCACGCGTCGCGCCCGCCGGCAAGGATGATCTTGAAATGATTCGTGACGGCCCAGGCGACGGCGGACTTGATCTGGCGCACGTCATCGGCGTGAATCGTGACGGGCAGTTCGCCGCGCGCGTAAGGCAGCATGGCTTCCCACGCGGGAACTTTCTCGGGCAGTGCCACGCCGTTCGTCGCCGCATCCTTGGCTTTGGCATAGGCGCGGGCTTCGTCAAAGAACTCCGCCAGCTCGCGCGTCTTTATCCGGCGCTCCTTGTCCTGGTCCTCCAGCGACTTCCATTTTGACGGGTCCGAAAATTTTTCTTTCGGCGTGGGGTCAAGCTGTTGCGGCGGCCAGGCGACATGGAGGGAAAGGTTTTTCTTCACGGTCATCTGCTCCGTGGTCCAGCCATCGAGCCGCACGAGCGCGGATTGGCCGGACACCACGCCGCCGTGCGGCACCGGCTCGAAATAGGCGATGCCGCCGCCGCGCGCGACCGGCAGCAGTTCCGAATCCGGATTCACGGAAATCCACGACAGCACATCCGGCGAATAATCGCCGACCTCGCTGGTGTCGTCCGTGGCACGCACCGCGTCCAGCTCGATGAGTCCGAGCGTCGTGTCGAGGGCGATCAAGCCGGGATAAAGCTGCTGCCCCACGAGTTCGATGACTTTCGCATTCGGCGCGGAAAGCGATTGGCCCACGGCGGCAATCTTTTCGCCCTCAATCAAGACGTCGCCCGGCGAAAACGTTGCGCCGGAAACCGTGTGGACCGTCGCGCCGCGCAACAGAATGGCTTCCGCCGACAATACTTTCGTCCCCGGAAATCCCAGGCCCAGGAGGAGAACAACACGCAACGCGCGGCCAATCGCCCATCGCCAGTGCCCGGACGCAGGTTTCATGGTCCCTCCTCCACTTCGCCAAGACAGCCGCGATGCACAAGGTCGAATTGATGTTCCAACGAAACCCGGAAGAAGGAGTTATTTCCGTCACCGCCATCGCCGCCATCGAGTTCAGCGATTTTCCTCGCCTTGGCGAGCAGGTCGGCGCGTTCCTGCTGCAAGCGCGTCGTGCGTTCCGCATCAAGCGCGCGGTCAAAATATTCTTTCCCGTCAATCCACGTTTGCAGGCAGACGGTGCCGGAATCCAGCGGCGATTTCGACCAGATCACAAAGTCCGCATCCTTTCCGGGCTCGAGCGAGCCCACGTGTGCATCCACGCGGAGCTGCTTCGCCGGGTTGATCGTCACGAATTTCAGCGCCTCGGCTTCCGCGGTGCCGCCGTATTTCACCGCCTTCGCCGCTTCAAAATTCAGAACGCGCGCCAGAAAATCCGAATCCGAATTGAAGGAGACCAGGACGCCCCGGTCATGCAGCAGGCTGCCGTTGAAGGGGATCGCGTCATAGACCTCAAATTTGTACGCCCACCAGTCGGAAAACGAGGAGACGCCCACGTCGCCCGCCGCGAGTTCATCTGCAATTTTATAGGCTTCCAGCCCGTGCTGCAGCGAGCCGATTTTCACGCCGAAACCCTGCATGAGCCGCAGCAGCATCAGGATCTCATCCTGCCGGTAGCTGTGACAGTGGATCCAGCGTTTGCCCTGGATGATTTCACCGATGGCCTCGAGTTCCAGGTCGCGGCGCGGGGCCACGCCGCCGTTCGTGCGAAATTTTTCCAGGCCGGCCAGATATTCCTCGGCGGCGGTGAAACGGTTCGCGATGAAGGTCTGCACGCCCATGCGGGTCTGGGGAAAGCGCGTCACGTATTTCTCGCCCCAGTTTGACTGTTTCACGTTCTCGCCCAGCGCGAATTTGATGCCCGGCGGCGCGTCCGCCAGTTTCAAATCCTCCGGCGGCGCGCCGTCGCGCAGCTTGATGATCTGGTTTTGTCCGCCGATGGGATTGGCCGAGCCGTGCAGCAAATTGATGGTCGTCGTGCCGCCCGCGAGCTGCCAGTGGATATTGGGCGTTTCGGAATTCACCACATCGCCGATCCGCACCATGGCGGTGGACGGCAAACCTTCTTCATTGACGTCCCCGAGAATCGCCGAGTGGCTGTGGCAGTCCACAATTCCGGGCGTGATGTTCAGTCCCGCGCCGTCGATGACCAACGTCCCGCTGTTTTGAAAATTGTCCGCCACTTCGCCGACCCGCCCGATCTTGCCGCCGGAGACGGCCAGCGACGCGTTGGTCAAAATGCCCTGCGGCCCGCTGGTCCAAATCGTCGCGTGGCGGATCAAAATCGTCGCCGGATTCGTCAGCGGGCCGCGCCCGTCCAGCGGCGAACGCGCAAGGCGCGTTTTCAATTCGTCACGCAGCTTGTCTTTCTTTTTGTCAGCGGCTTTGATGGTCGCGTCCGCGTCCGGTCCGGCGGGCGGATTGGTTGAAGTTGCCTCGGTTTTGGCCGCGTCCGTCTTCCCGGGCTTCGCCTCTTCCGGCGGCGACGGATAATATATACCGTCAATCCACACCGCGCTGATTTTCGCGTCGCCTGCAAAATAATTGGTTCCCGCCACTATGGTCAGGTTCGCGAGCTTGCCCGCCGCGATCGTTCCCAGTTGATCTTCCGCGCCGCAAAGTTTCGCGGGAACCGTGGTCAGGGCCGCCAGCGCATCGTCGGCCGACAAACCGCGGTCGAGCGACAATCGCACATTTTTTTGGAATTCTTTTTTGTCAGCGAGGCCGTAAGTCGTCAGCGCGATGGGCAGGCCTTGTCGCCGCAGCAGGGCCGGATTTTCCGGCGCCCAATCCCAGGCGCGCAACTGGTCGAGCGACGCCTGCTCCCAGTCGTTGGTGTCCGGCAGTTTGGGCAGCGTCGGAAAATTCACGGGCACGATGAACGTCGCGCCCGTCTGTTTCGCCAGCTCGGGCCGGCGCCACTCCTGGCCGCAGGAAACCAGCGCGAATTCGAAACCCAGCTCGCGCGCAAGTTGCGCCGCGCGGGCATTCATCAATGCGCTGCCCGGCTCGAACAGCACGGGCATTTTGCCGGCGGCGGCGGGCGCCAGGGCTTCGAGCGCGGGATCAAATTCCGGCCTTCGCCGGCCCTGCGGATGCCGGGCAAAATCCGCGTGATCGGCCGCATAATATTGCGCGTCAAAAAACGTCTGGCGCACCACGGCAATGACGCCCATGAGCGACTGCGGATAGGCGCCGCTCTCGCCGGAATTCGGCACGAAGGCGATATTTTGGAAAACATCCGGCCTGAGTATCGTCTGATTGGGATTGTCGCCGGCCAGCGCCACCAGCGCGCTCGTGCCGCGAATGATACCATGGCCGGGCGCAACCAGCGCCGCGGTGAATCCCGCCTCGCGCAGAGCCGCGATCGATTTGTCCTCCGGCGAAAAGCTTCTGGCCGCCCGCACCTCGGGTGCGACGCTGGCCAGCGCGTAGCCGGGCGGAGGAGAATTGCCTTTAAGGCCGGGTGCCCCGTAGAATTTGTAGCCCCCCGCCGCGAGCGTCGCCGATGAAACCACCGCCCCGCCCTCCGTGGCAGCCGCCCCGTTGGTCGCGCCCAGGACGAGGTACGGTTCGATGAACCCGGCGTAAATCGTCGCGCCTTTCAAATCCCAGACGCGCGCGTCCGCCGGCACGGTCACGTTGGTTCCGACCGCCTCAAACAAGCCGTCGCGGATGACGACGGTGCCGGGGTCGAAAATTTCACCGGGCTGAATGACAATTTTCCCGCCGACGAGGGCGTGGACGCCGGGCGGCACCGGATGAAAACCAGGCGGAAGGAGATCAGCGCCGAAAACGTTGTTGAACAGCAACGTCAACAGCAACCAGCCTTGGAAAAAACCTCGCTTCAAGCTCACACGCGAAAATTCTGTGCTGGAAAGCCGCGGGACGCAAGCACTCTTCGATGCCAGCGCACCAGAACGGCGCTGGCATGGGGCACCACCACGCTGGCTGAACCTGAGTTCACCACCAGTTTCTCCGGCGGCCTCGGACTCCACTTGCCCTTGGCGGAAACCGCCGCGCCGCCCAGGGTCACCCGATCCTTGCTGTCCACCGACGGAGCGGCGAGCCGGAACGCTTCTGGCTTCACGTACCCACCCGGCTGGCGAATCTCCAGCTCCGCATCCCGCGATGGATCCTTGTTGACCACGGTGAGCCAGAGGACCCCATGCTCATCCCTGGTGGCATGGGCGGACAAATTGATGTCGCCCTGGTCAAGGATGCACTTCAACAATTCACCATGACCGGCCAGGGCAAAGGCCAGCATCCCATAATATTCCGGGCGGACCTGGCAATTTCCCGGGGCGTCATGCACAATCGGCGAGTAGTGGCTGATCCAGGCCAGTTGGTTGATGTCCGTTTCCAAGTTGATGCCATCACCTCCGTAAGCAGCGAGCTCGAACATGTAATCGAGACACCACAGAGCGGAGGCAAAGGTATCGCTCACGCCAGCCTTGCCGCCCCCGTAGAACGAATTAACTTCGTTGACGCGAAACGGCACGCCGCTGTCCTGACTGATTTTCTGCAACTGCCGCAGTTTGCTCTGCCACCCAGCATCCGGCTGCAACAGATTTTCGATCGTGGCCCCCGGAGTGCTGGCTCCCGTGCGATAATAGTGATGCGTGAGCAGTTTAACATCCCTGCCTTCAGCCTGCGCAAAGGCGCCCAGCCAATCCAGACGAACCGCCACGTCGGGTCCGGAAAAAACCGCCTTCGGCACGGCCTTTAAAATATCCGTCTTGAAGGCGAGAAAGCTCGTGTAATAGGATTCGAAATCGTCATATTTGAGGTTATACCTGCCCCGCAAATCCACCTCGTTTCCAATCTGAAAGGATTGCAAATGGTCTCCCAAGGCCGCCGCAACGGCTTCCGCCTCCTGGGCCGCCTCCGCCTTGGAACCGGTGCCCAGATTCAAGCCCCACATGATCTTCCAGCCTGTCGCGCGGGCAAATCCGGCGAGGTCGGCCAAACTCCTGCGGTTGATGATGGTCACCTCCCGCTCCGAACGCACGGTCGCAATGCCGTCCGGCACATACCGGGTGTGATCGGAAATATTGCCGCCGATGCGAATCAATCCCTGCGAACTCAAATTGCGATAGAGCCGGATCAGGACCGCATTTTTTGCGCTGAAGTAATTGGTTTGGGCGACGGCCGATGTTTCGTAACCAAAGCCGATGAAGCCGGGTGAAATCCGGCTCACGGCCGTGGATGGATCCACCTGTACTTTGATGGATTCAAGATTCCCGGCACTCACTGGAAGCGTCAGGCAAACCAGCGTGGCGCCGAGCCACGCCAGCGCTCTCCGCCCCGGTTGAAGCAGTGCGAAATTGTGCATTCTTGGGTTCACCGGCATGGGTAGTCTCGTGAACATCTTTCCAAACGGCGCGAGGTGATGCAAAAGTTCTTTGTCTCTGGCCATCTTCATTTTACACCGATTTGTGGTTAGCCAACGCTGTTGTGCCCGCTTTCGCGTTTTCGGAAACTGTGCCATGGTGAGCATGCGTTTGAAACGAAAACGAACGACAAAAATATAACAACAAGCAAAACCTGAAAGAAGAAAATGAACCAAAACGAAGCGTGGCTGGTCTTCGAGGCCGCCGCGCTCCCACCAACCTTTGGCTTCAAATTCTCCACACCGCTTATGGCCGGCAAATTCCTCGAGCTCGCCTTCACACCCACTGTCCGCGCGGCCCAGGCAAAATTTTTTGGCCGCGCCCAAAGCCTCCCGCCGCAGCGGGACCACGACGCGCTGACGGATGACGAAGCGCAATTCATCAAGTCGCGCGATTCGTTTTACATGGCCACGGTGACCGAAACCGGCTGGCCTTACGTGCAACATCGCGGCGGCCCGCCCGGCTTTCTGCGCGTGGTCAGTCCTACGCAACTCGCGTTTGCCGACTACAAGGGCAACCGCCAGATGCTCTCGACTGGCAACCTGGCTGTCAACGATCGGGTGTGCCTGTTCCTGATGGACTACACCGAGGACACCGAATGGCGTAACCGTGCCGAGTTCCTCCAAGGCCGCGCGCAGGTCGTGGAATTTCTGCGCCGCAAATGGAATCGCGAGCTGGACTACCGTCTGAAGAAAGCCTTGTGGGCATTCACTGGCAACCGCATCGCCATGCGCTTCGAATACGAATTCCACGACGACTCCGGCCAGTGGTATCGCGCCCACGGCAACGAGATGTGGGAGTTCGATGAACTCGGCTACATGAAATATCGTTACGCGAGCATCAACGATCAACCCATCCTGGAGAGCGAGCGAAAGATTCACTCCCGCTTCCCAGCTTGATAATGCACGTTCTGAAAAAAGACTTTTCCTTTTTTGATTTGGCGTCCATGTATTGGGTGAATGATGGATGAGGACAGGAAACTTGTGCGGGAGTACGTGGAGTCAAGGCCCGGCCGCACTGCCCCTGAAACTCGAACGCGCTCCGACGGAATAATCTGGCGTATTGCGGACCGCTGCCGGCAGCAATCCATGGCCGGTCCGATTTGAGTTTCGTTTCGCGAAGTCAACAGTACGATATTGCTATCATGAATTCATCAGACTTGTACCCGCGGCGTGCATTCACGCTCATCGAACTGCTGGTGGTCATCGCCATCATAGCGATTTTGGCGGCGCTGCTGCTGCCGGTGTTAAGCACGGCGAAACAGAAGGCATGGACTGCCAGTTGCAATTCCAACCTGCACCAAATCGGCTTGGGGATGAAAATGTTTGCCGATGACAACAATGAGTTCTATCCCGAATCGGGGGACACCATTTACTGGGGCCACACCGACCCCACAACCGGGAAACCAAGCTGGCTGGAGCAGATTTTTCCCTGCGTCGGCAACACGAATGTTTATAATTGCCCTGGCAATGTGCAGTTGGCGGCAAACTTGCGCGGGCCGTTCAACTATTTCAACGGCTGCAATGCGGCCTATATGGTCGCCGGCCAGTGTGCCCCGGTCAAAAGTTCGGCCATTTTATTTCCTGCGGCCTTTGTCTTGGGCGGCGACACGGCGGGAATCAGCGGCGGGGCACTCCAATTCGATCCGCTGGACGCGGACAAAGATGATTATACGCAGAATTGCGTGGGCGGCGCGGCCGATCCATCCATAACGGAGGTCTGGCAGATACACAGCAAAGGCCAGAACCTTATGTTCGCCGACGGTCATTCAAAATGGTTTAAAAGTTACCGTCCGGACGAAATGACCTTCGCCTTCACCACCATGACCAACTGGATGGAATACCATTGATTGGCCTGGTTCATTCAAGGTGAATTCGCCGAGAGCCAGAGCTTGAGGCTCGATGCCTGCGGATTTTTTGGGTCGAGCTCCAGCACTTTCAAATAATGCTGCCGTGCCGATGCGATATCATGCAGCGATCGCGCATAAAGATTGGCCAGCGCCAGATGCCCGCGCACGTCACTTGGGTCGGCTTCCAGCAACCTTTTCAGCTCATCCGCCGCGTCCAGCGCGTAACCCGCCGCCTGGAGCGCCAGTGCGAAGTTGTAACGCGCATCTACCGAGTCTGGCCGGATGGCAAGCGCTAGTTCGTAATGGGGCAGAGCCAGCGGATAATCCCGCAACTGATGTGCCAGCACGCCCGTGTTAAACTGGGCATCAAACCAAGAGGGATCGAGATTCGCTGCCTCACGATAATGATTGAGGGCTTCGGTAAGCTGTTCATTCTGCTCCGCGCGGCCCGCCTGTGCAAACTCGACGCCGGCAGCGGGACGGTCGCCAGCCGCTGGCGTGGTTGGCAAATGATAGTTGTAGCGCGCAGGACTCGCCGTCGGGCCGTCGGTCTTCGCGGGCTGCGTTTTCCGCGCCGGTACAAGCGATCCCAAATTGGTGCCGTCGTTCGTACTGACTTCAACCTCGCGGCTCATCGCCTCATTCCCCTCCAAGCTCACCTGCAACAGATGCTTTCCAGCCTTGGTGCCATTGGGCGTCGCCGGGCTGGTCTGCCTGTCCGCTCCGTCCAAGGTCACCGTCGCCCCACTCGGAATTGTCTGAACCAGCAATTCACCAGCGGCTGCCGGCTTTTTCGTGTTTTTATTCACGGGGATAGTATTTGTCACCTTTGGTGTATTGCTCGTCTTTCCGACCGCGATTGTCGGATTAGCTGCGAATTGAACCGCCGGCGGCAGGTTTTTGACCCGTTCACTTTTGTGGTGATGAAGCCGCGACCAGAACGACCAAGCAGAAATCGCCGCCAGGAACAGCATCACCGTTACAATTGCCAGCACCAGTGGTTGTTTGAGTGTGCTTTTTTGCGCCGAATGTTTGTCGATTGCCGTCGATTTTAAATTTTTGACCTCCGCCCCGGCCAGACCGACAAATAATTTAAATGAATCCAACATCGCCTGACCGTTCGCATACCGCGCGGCAGGCTTGCGTTCGATGGCCTTGGCAAGGAATTCATTCCAGAACGCTTCGGCCCCGGGTTCCGAAATGGATATCCGCCCCGAATCTTTTCCCGTGAGCAAACGGAAACACATCAGGCCAACTGCATAAATATCGCTCCGTGCATCCGCCTCCTCGCCACGCTTTTGCTCCGGACTCAGGCATTCCCACGTGTCGGGGAAGGCGCGGGTCAAGGGCCCGCCGCCCTCACGCGGGTTCTGCTCATCGCCAACGGACGTCCTTACCCTGGGGGGTCTTGCTTCTCCGCTGCCTTTGGACACATCGATTTGAGCCCGGCCACGAGGAGCATCCTTTCCCATGACCCATGCCAAACCGAAGTCTGAAATCTTGACGTCAAGCGCGCCAGAGGCGTTCCTCTCCAACAGGATTTTCTCCGGCCTCAGATTACCATGAATCACACCTTGGCCATGCGCATACGCCAACCCCTCAAGAATTTGATTCAGGATGAGGGCAAGCTCTCGGTGCCCAACCAGCCCGCCGCGCCGCGCCGCGTAATCGCCGAGCGACAACACCCCCGGTTCGAGGCCGTGGACCAGTTCCATCCGCAGCCAGTAGCTGCCTTCAATTTCCCCAAACTCATCCACCCGCACAATATGCGGATGCTCAAGTTTCGGCAACACCAGCGCTTCCCTCCAGAATCTGGCTACGGCTTCAGAATGGACGGCGAACGTCTTCGGCAGCAGCCTCAGGGCATAACGGCCATCCATGGTTGCGTGCTCCGCCTCATACACCGTGCCCGAGGTCCCTCGCCCCAGCAGGCGCACTATTCGGTATTGGCTGAATCGGCTGTTCGCTTCCAGGTTCATTTTAAAGTCAGATCGTGCCGGTAGGCCTGCTTTGCTTCCAGACAAAACGATGCGCTCATGATCTTCTGTTCGGTTTTTGATCAGCGTGTTCCATATTCATACACTCTTCGCGGACAATTGTCTGATTGAGGGCACCTATTCGGCCACGCTGCCCTTCGAAAGCATTTCTTTTACCCATGCGCAATGCGGGTCGGATTAATTCAACAAGATCTCGTCCCGTCAAGAATCTCCCTCTGGCAGCCTTGGCCAAGTAAATGCTTTTTGGAATTACCCGTATTGGCGGGAGTTACCAGCATCGGGTCGAAAAAAGGTTCAGAACAAAGCTCATGATAACGGATCCAAAAACGAAAAAGAATGTGTTGATAGTGGAGGATGACCCATTCATGCAAAGCCTTTATCGAAAGGTGCTTGAGCGCGAAGGGTTCACGGTTTTGACCGCTGCTGACGGGTTGGCCACACTTGCAATGCAGCCGCGTGCAGGGGTGGATCTGGTGGTGCTGGACTTGATGCTGCCGAAGATCTCTGGATTGAAGGTACTTGAGACCATTCGCGCGGAAAGCCAGTATAAGGACCTGCCAGTAATCGTCCTGTCCAATGCGTACCTGCCCGAGGCGGCCAAAACAGCCGCCAAGGCGGGAGCCACCGAAGGCTTGCTGAAGTCCGATTTTTCCGCCCCACGGCTGGTCAGTCTCATTAACGATATTCTCAGCACTCCCGATATCCCAGGCAACACAACGGCAGCGCCCCGAGATACCTGGATTTCCGGTTTATTTGGAACCAAGACTGAGAAGCCGTCCCCGATGCCGAACGTCTCCAAAATTCCTAAATCCGGAATGGTTGGAGATAAGATCGTTGCCTCGGAGGTTCATGCCGAACTAATGAAGAGTTGGCCGATAGACATTTCGATGATCCGCCAAGATTCGCTAAAGTATCAAAAGTCGTCTGGTAGCCAGGATTCCGAAGAGCACCTTAAACGAATCTATACCAGGCTTCGACTTTTTAGCGCACGCGCCACGATGGCGGGATGCGGCAAAGTCAGCCTGTTGTGCAACGCCTTGGAAGCCATGTTGTTTGAACATGGATTCAACGTTAATAAAAGCGTGTTCCCATCGATGTTTCAAACCATGGCACAGGCGGTAGATTGCATTGAACAACTGTTCAAGACCGGAAACACAATGGCGATTCAGACCCCCCGTAAGAGCAGGATTCTCCTGGTGGATGATGACCCCGTCTGCAATCAGGCCAATGTCAACGTCCTCAAACGCGCGAGTTTTGAGACGGTGTGCGCGGGCGATGGCGTTTCGGCGCTCGCACTGCTTGAAAACAGCTCTTTTGATCTCATCTTCCTGGACATCAGCATGCCGGGTCTCACTGGCTTCGACGCGTGTGCGAAGTTCCGCGAGATTCCACAATACAAGGAAACGCCCATTATTTTTGTGTCGTCGTGTAGCGATTTTCAGTCCCGTACCCAAAGCGTGCTGTGTGGCAGTAATGGCTTCATTTCAAAGCCCATTTTCCCCATTGAACTCATCCTCAAGGCTTTGGTCTTCCTTTTCCGGGGGCAAATTAAGGAAAAACCGTTAACCATCGCCCATACCGCTGATGGCAGCCGCGCGAACACCGAGACCAGGGGTGTCCCTTCTGAACAGCCAAAATCCAATGAAGCGGTGAGGGAAGCGGCGGCACCGGTGGTCAAAGTAGAAAAAAAAGTCAGAGCCTTGAGCGAACCACTCAAGGCTGTGTCCGGCTGCCGGGTAAACGCTGCGCAGCAAGCTTCCGAAGTGGCCGAACAAAAGCAGCGATTGGAGTCCCGGGTTCAGGCCCATCCGATCGAACTTGGGAATCAGGCCACGCACACGCAGGAACTAAAGATTGCTCAAAGCGCCTTGGCTGCACTGAAAAACCAGCTTTCCACCGTCAACTGGCAGGTCCAGTCCTTGAACGGAACGCTCAAGACCGAGTCTGGCCGCCGGGCAGCCGCTGAGCAACAAGCGGCGGAACTGGCCGAGCACGGCAACCAATTAGAACGGGAACTGGTCGAACAGAAGCAGCGGTTGGAGGCCCAGATTCAGGCCCACCAATTGGAACTTAACAATCAGGCGACCCGCACGAAGGAATTAAAGGCTGCTCAAAGCACATTGGCTGAACTGCTCTCCGGTGTCAACATGGAGGTCCAGTCCATGAATGAATCGCTCAAGAGCGAGTCAGACCGCCGGGCGACCGCCGAGCGGGAAGCCGCGGAACTGGTGCAGCGCCGCACCCAATTAGAACAGGAACTGGCCGACCGTTCGCGGAGTCAGGAGCAGTTGCAAGGGCAATTAGCCGAGCAGCAGCAGCGGCTGGAGGCCGAGGTGCAAGCCCACCAAGTCGAACTGAGCAATCTGGCCGCCCGCACTCAGGAATTGAAGGCCGCTCAAAGCGCATTGGCTGAACTGAAGAACCAGCTTGCCGGTGTCAATGAGCAGGTCCAGTTCTTAAATGAATCGCTCAAGACCGAATCCGGCCACCGGGCAACCGCCGAGCAACAAGCGGCGGAATTGGCCAAGCGTCGCACCCAATTGGAGCGGGAACTGGCCCAACGTTCGCAAACTCAGGAGCAGTTGCAAACGCAACTGGCCGAGCAGCAGCAGCGGTTGGAGGGCGAGGTTCAAGCCCACCAAGTCGAACTGGACAATCTGGCCGCCCGCACTCAGGAATTGAAGGCCGCTCAAAGCGCCTTGGCTGCACTGAAGGACCAGCTTGCCAGTGTCAATGAGCAGGTCCAGTCCTTGAACGAATCGCTCAAGGCCGAATCCAGCCGCCGGGCGACCGCCGAACAGGAAGCGGAAGAGGTGGCGAAGCGCCGCACCCAATTAGAACAGAAACTCGCCGAACAAAAAAGGCAACTCGATGCCCAGGTTCAAGTCCATCAGATCGATTTGGGCAATCTGGCCACTCGCACGCAGGAGTTGAAGGCCGCTCAAAGCGCATTGGCTGAATTGAAGGACCAATTTGCCGGCGTCAATGGACAGGTCCAGTCCTTGAACGAATCGCTCAAGACCGAATCCGGCCACCGGGCGAACGCCGAACAGCAAGCGGCGGAACTGGCCAAGCGTCGTACCCATTTGGAGCAGGAACTGGCCGATCGTTCCAAAAGCCAGGAGCAATTGCGCGCCGAACTGGCGGCGAAGCAACAGCAACTCGAAGCCCAGGTTCAGGCCCATCAAGTCGAACTGGGCAATCTGGCCACCCGCACTCAGGAAGTGAAGGCCGCTCAAAGCGCATTGGCTGAATTGAAGGACCAA
>JBEKZM010000011.1:0-86305 GCA_049509875.1 Verrucomicrobiota bacterium
AAATGGCGGCTTTGATGTCGGCGGCGGGATTTCGTAGCTGGCTGTAACCGGCGCGCTCGGCTTTTTTGAACAGCCCGGCGCGCACGGCGGGGATGACTTGCCAATGGGCATCAAGCGCGTCGAGGTCGCGATTCGGGACGCCGCCCCGCAGATGCGCGTCTATGTCCTGTATGTCCTCCGGCTCGGTGTTGTCAATATAGCGCGACAGATTGAGATTGAAGTCGTTCTTGGGGTCGCTGATTTCCGCCACCGGCACCATGCGTGAGTAGCGTTTGTCTTCAAGCTGACGCGTGAACGTGTCCACGATCTTGTGGATGTCCTGTTCGCGCAGACGGTTTTTATTGCCGTCCTTGATGAAGCCTTTGGAGGCATCAATCATGAAGATGCTTTTGCGGGCTTTGGCTTCTTCCTTATCGAGCACGATGATTCACGCCGGGATACTGGTGCCGTAGAACAAGTTTGCCGGCAGGCCGATGATGGCCTTGATGTAGCCGCGCAGGATGAGATTCTTGCGGATGGCGGCTTCGGCGTTGCCGCGAAAGAGGACGCCATGTGGCAGAATGCAAGCGCCTTTGCCGTCAGGTTTGAGCGAGTGGAGAATGTGTAGCAGGTAGGCGTAGTCGCCCTGCTTGGCGGGCGGCACGCCGAAATGCTAGAAGCGTTGATGTTCGTCGGTGGCCGGGTCAATGCCGGTGCTCCACCGTTTGTCGCTGAACGGGGGATTGGCGACGACGTAATCGTAGGTTTTCAGGGCGTCGCCGTCTTTGAAGAGGGGGTTGGACAGTGTGTTGCCCTGTTTGATTTCCGCCGTCGCGTAGTCATGGAGAATCATGTTCATGCGCGCCAGCCCGGCGGTGGCGGAATCCTTTTCCTGGCCTTCCAGCGTCACCTTGACGTCTTTACCGTGCCGCGCCTCGTCGCCGACTTTCAACAGCAGGGAACCGGAGCCGCACGTCGGGTCATAAACGGTGGTTTTGTTGCTGGTCTTCGCGTGCCGGATGCCGAGAACCTGGGCGATGACTCGGCTGACCTCGGACGGGGTGTAGAACTGGCCCTTGCTCTTGCCGCTCTCAGTGGCGAAGTGCCGCATGAGGTATTCGTAGGCGTCCCCGAGCAGGTCGTCGCCATCGGCACGGTTTTTGGAGAAGTCGAGCGCCGGGTTTTCAAAGATGGCGATGAGATTGCCAAGCTTGTCCACCATTTCCTTGCCGCTGCCGAGCTTGTTGGCGTCGTTAAAGTCGGGCATGTCGGACAAGTTGTTGGCCTTGGCCAGCGGTCCGAGAATCTTTTTATTGATCTGGTCGCCGATGTCGGATTTGCCTTTGAGCGCGACCATGTCAGCGAAGCTGGCCCCGTCTGCAATCGTGATGGGGGCGTAGCGCTGGCCGGTGTCCAGGATGGCCATCCATGGTGATGAACTTACGCGGCGTCAGCCGCGCGGCCGAAAAATAAATGGGCCGGATGTCACGGACGACTTTTATCGCCCGGCCCGGCCATGTCTGGCCTCGTCACGGGTTGCGCTCTCGCAGAGCCCGCTACCGATGGCTTACCGGTGGGCCAGCCAAACTTGCATCAGACGGGTCAGGCCATGACTTTTCACACCGCCCATTCGAATTTCGACCTTCGCATTTCACTCCCATCCGCGTCCCCCTTTGTTCGTTGCCTTCCGTCAACTCTTCGGCGACTTCAGCTTTCCTTCGAGCTTTTCAGGTTTCAGCTTTGGTTGGCCGATCGATCGCGAGACAGGCGATTGTCTTTGCAAGACGTTTTTTTAAATATTGTGTCTCTATTACTCAATAATATTAGTATAGTGCTTATTACAAAATAGTTATGAGCTAAACCATAAAATCAATTTGTGTCATTTTTAGACTTTACATTTCCAAAGTTCATGGTAAGTAAATTGGCGGTGATGGACAAGTACAGTTCATATTCGGGCCGCTATGCGAATGGGCTGGCCGCCCCAGAGCGAACCGGCGGCGGAAGCTCACCCCCTGATTCCGCAATCCGCAATCCGCGTTCCGTATTGGGAGGGTTCCGATGGTTCGCCATTGTCATTCCTCCGGGTAAGCATCCGGGTACATCCGGGTATATCCGGCCATGGAATGAATTTTGCACAGCAGAAAAGAGTCCCCGAGCCAGTTCCCTGCTTCTGCTTTTCAGCCGCTACGGTATCCGCGTCCATCTGCGTGAAGCTGGGGACCAAATCCGCTCGTGCAATTTGCAATTTGGCTTTTTAGCCACGTGCAAATTGCAGCTTGGGCGGGGACCAGCAATTGCAAAGAATCACGCCATTATCCATGGTGAGGGCTTCGTTGGGAGACTTGGCATTTCGTTAGCTTCAAAAAAATGCAGTCCGTCAGAAACCGTGTGAGTCGCGCGGCTGACTGGAACGGCAGCGGGTGGGGGTAGTTCTTGATGTAAAACAAAAATCATGAGCCAGAAATTCATTTGCGTGCACGGGCATTTCTACCAGCCGCCACGGGAAAACCCATGGCTGGAAGCAGTGGAATTTCAGAGTTCCGCATTTCCCTATCACGATTGGAACGAGCGCATCACGGCCGAGTGCTACGCGCCGAACGCGCTCGCCCGGCTGCTGGATGGCGATGGACGCATCCAGGAGATCACCAGCAATTATTCGCGGATCAGTTTCAACTTCGGCCCGACGCTGCTGTCATGGATGAAGGAGAAACAGCCGGAGATCCACGACGCGATCGTGGAGGCGGACAAGAAGAGCCGCGAACGATTTTCCGGCCACGGATCGGCGGTGGCGCAGGTTTATAATCATATGATCCTGCCGCTGGCGAACACGCGGGACAAGCATACGCAGGTGATTTGGGGCATCCGCGACTTTGAAGCCAGGTTTGGACGGTCACCGGAAGGCATGTGGCTGGCCGAAACGGCTGCGGATCTCGAAACGCTGGATGTGCTGGCCCAACACGGAATCAAATTCACGATCCTCTCGCCGTATCAGGCCAGCCAGGTGAGGGCGTTGGTCGAGGAGGCGGAATGGAATGACGCCAAGGGGGCGCGGATTGACCCTACGATGCCATATTTGGTCAAATTGCCTGAAAATCGATCAATTGCGGTGTTTTTTTATGATGCGCCGGTGTCCCAGGCGGTGGCTTTTGAAAAACTGCTGGTGAGCGGCGAAAAATTCACCAGCCGGCTGCTGGGCGCCTTCGACGATGCGCGCGACCACGACCAAATCGTCCACATTGCCACGGACGGCGAATCCTACGGCCACCACTTTCAATATGGCGACATGGCGCTGGCCTATGCGCTGCATCAAATCGAGACCAGCCAGGAGGTGCGGCTGACGGTGTACGGGGAATTTTTGGAATCGCATCCGCCGACGTCCGAGGCGCAAATTTTCGAGGCCAGCGCCTGGAGCTGTTCACACGGCGTGGAACGCTGGAAGAGCGACTGCGGCTGCTGCGCCGGGGGCCACGGCGGCTGGAACCAAAAGTGGCGGGCGCCGCTGCGGGAGGCGATGGATTTTTTGCGGGATAAACTGGCGGTGCTGTACGAGCAGAAGGCACGGGAATTCCTGAAGGAGCCCTGGGCGGCGCGCGACGACTATATTTCCGTGATCCTGGACCGCTCGCCGGAGAACAGGACCAAATTCTTTTCGCAGCACGGCGCTCATGCCTTGAACGAGTCCGAACAAACCGCGGCCATCCGGCTACTGGAAATGCAGCGCCACGCCCTGTTGATGTTCACGAGCTGCGGCTGGTTCTTTGACGAAATATCCGGCATTGAAACGGTCCAGGTGATCCAATATGCCGCGCGCGCCCTGCAGCTGGCGAGCGAACTGGGCGGGAACGATATTGAGCCGGCCTTTCTGACGATCCTCGAAAAGGCCGCGAGCAACCTGCCGGAGAACCAGAATGGCCGGGTCGTTTATGAAAAATTCGTGAAGCCGGCGGTGATGACCCGTGAACATGTGGCGGCCCATTATGCCATCAGCTCGCTGTTTGAAAATTATTCCGAGGAGGCGAGGATATTTTCGTACCTTGTTCATCAGGAGGACCGGCAACTCTGGACGGCCGGGAACGCCCGGATGGCTGTGGGCCGGGTCAAAGTCACGTTTGCCGTCACCGGCAATTCGGATGTGATCACCTATGGGGTCCTGCACACGGGGGAGCACAACCTGAGTTGCGGGGTGCGATTTTTTGCCGGCCAGGAACCTTACGAGGCGCTCATCCGGGAAGCGAAAGAGACGTTTGAGCGGGCGGATTTTGCGGAGATGATCCGGGTGCTGGACCGGCATTTTGGCGAGGCCCATTATTCGCTCAAGAATCTCTTCCGCGACGAGCAATCCAGGGTGCTGAACCAAATTCTGGCGCAAACACGCGATGAAATCTACAATGCGTACCGGCTGTTGGCGGACCGCTACGCGCCGCTCACGCGCTTTCTCAACGACATTCATGTGCCGCCGCTCAATTCGCTGGCGCCGGCCACGGAGTTTGTGCTGAACGCGGATTTGCACCGCCAGTTCCTGAACGGCCACCCGGATGGCGAACGCATCAAGAGCCTGGTCAACGAGGCGCGCGTGACCAACGCGGCGCTGGAGAAAGACGGGCTGGCTTTCACGGCCAAGAAACATTTCGAGCGGCTCAGCGTGGAACTGGCCAAAAGTCCGGAGGATTTGGACGTGCTCCAGCGGCTGTCGGATTCCGCGGCACTGCTGCCGGTGCTGCCCTTCACGGTCAATTTGTGGAAACCGCAAAATATCTATTTTCAGCTTTCAAACGCGGTGTTGCCGGAGATGAAGAACCGCGGCGATGAAAAATCGAAGGCCTGGGTGGAAAAATTCCTTGGGCTGGGCGAGAAGCTCGGATTTCATCTTCAGCACCAGTAAGCCATGCAGATACCACGGGCGACCTACCGGCTGCAATTCAACGAACACTTCCGCCTGCCGGACGGGCTGGCGCTGGTGCCCTATTTGCACGACCTGGGAATCTCACACCTTTACGCATCGCCGCTGTTCCAGGCCACGCCGCACAGCACGCACGGCTACGACGTGTGCGATTTCAACCGGCTCAACCCGGAACTGGGAACTGAGGCGGATTTGAAACGGCTCGCCGAGGCCTTGCACGCGCGGAGAATGGGGCTGGTCCTGGATCTTGTTCCCAATCACATGGGCGTGGCGTCGCCAGCGAATTGGTGGTGGTGGGACGTGCTGGCCAGGGGGGAAAAGAGCCCCTTTGCCAGGCATTTTGACATTGACTGGAAACCGGCCGAAAAGAGCCTGCGCGGAAAGATCCTGGTGCCGATTCTCGGAGCCGAATATGAGGCGGTGTTGAATCAGGGCGAATTGCAACTGCGGTGGGAGCAGAAGCAACATGTGATTGGCTACCACGAGCACCGGCTGCCCGTGGCGCCGGAAACCGCGGCCGCGCTGCCCACCGCTGCCGCGGCGTTAAAGTCCTTCAGCCTCAATTTCCCGGCGCTCGACCAGCTCATCCGCCGGCAACATTACCAGCTGGCCTTTTATGAGCGGGGAGACACGCAGATAAACTATCGCCGTTTTTTTTCCGTCAGCACCCTCGCCGCCGTCCGGGTGGAAAACGAGGAAACGTTTGCCGCGACGCATGCGCTGCTTCGCCGCTGGCTGGAAGAAGGCCTGCTGGACGGGCTGCGGGTGGACCATCCCGACGGACTGCGGGACCCGGCAAAATATCTGGAACGACTGCGCGCCCTGGCGCCAAACGCGTGGATCGTGGTGGAAAAAATTCTGGAGGCGGACGAACCCCTGCCGGCTGAGTGGCCGGTTCAAGGCACGACCGGATACGACTTTCTCACCCAGGTGAACGGGCTGTTCGTCGCTGCCGACGCGGAAAAGGCGTTGACGGATTTTTATCAGTCCTTCACCGGGCGGGAGGCGGCCTACGGCCTGATGCTCCTGAAAAAGAAACGGGAAGTACTGAAGACGCTGCTGGCGGCCGAATTAAACCGGCTCACCGGCTTGCTCATCGCGGTGGCGGCGCGGGATGCGGTGGCGAGGAGGTTTTCGCCGCCGGAATTCAAGGAGTGTCTCGCGGAAGTGGCCGCCTGTTTTCCGGTTTACCGCACTTATTTGTCCGGTGCCCAGGCAGCCGGCGCGGCGGACGTGGCCGCGATCAAGGCTGCGGTTCATCTGGCCTGCGAGAACCGGCGGGACCTGCCGGAGGAGATCTTCGCCTTTATTCACGCCTTGTTGCTGAAGCCGAAAAGCGGAGGGGCGGCGCAAGATTTTGTGGCGCGGTTTCAACAATTGACCGGGGCGGTGATGGCCAAGGGCGCGGAGGACACTGCGTTTTATTGCCTCAACCGTTTCACCTCGCTGAACGAGGTGGGTGGGAATCCGGGGCGATTTGGCGTCCCACCGGCCGATTTTCACCAATTCATGCAACGACAGAAAAAGGAATGGCCATACTCGCAACTGACCACCTCCACGCATGATACGAAACGGTCAGAGGATGCGCGGGCGCGGTTGAACGTGCTATCGGAAATTCCGGATTTGTGGGCGCAGGCGGTGCGCCGCTGGTCGGAAATGAACGCGCGTCATCGGCAGGGCGACTGGCCGGATCGCAACGCCGAGTACCTGTTTTACCAGGCCCTGGCCGGCACCTGGCCGCTGCCGGAGGATCGGGCGCAGGCGTACCTGGAGAAGGCGTCGCACGAAGCGAAGGAACATACCGGCTGGACGCGCCGGAACCGGGAGTATGAAGCGGCGCTGACAAAATTTGTATCCGGGACATTGCGCGATCCGGAGTTTGTCCGGGACGTGGAAGCATTCGTGGGCCGGATTTCCGAGGCCGCGGCCGTCAATTCACTGGGGCAAACATTGATCAAGCTGACTGCACCCGGTGTGCCGGATATTTACCAGGGCTGCGAGCTGTGGGATTTTAGCCTGGTCGATCCGGACAATCGCCGGCCGGTGGATTTTGCCCGGCGGCAATATCTCCTGAAGGCAGCCGGCGTGCTTTCGGCGGAACAAGCCTGGCAGCGCCGGGCGGAAGGACTGCCCAAGGTGTGGCTCATTCACAAAGCGCTGGCGGTGCGCGCAGAGATTCCGGATTATCCGGACTTGGATTACGAACCGCTTTTCGCACGGGGCGCCAAACCGGGGCACACCGTGGCGTTTTCGAGGGGCGGGAAATTGATTTCCGTGGTTCCGCGATTTTATTTGAAGTTGAACGGGGACTGGCAGGACACCGCGCTGGAATTGCCGGCGGGTCGCTGGAGCGATGAAATCAGCGGACAGGCGTTCACCGGGATGGTCCCCTTGGCGGAAATGTTTCAAAAATTCCCCGCGGCCTTGCTGGTACGAAAGGAGAATGACTGATGCACTCATTTCAGGTTTGGGCGCCGGCGCCCGGGAAAGTGGAAGTTCAGGCAGAGGGGAAGCGATATCCCATGGTGCGCAGGGCGGACGGCTGGTGGACGGCGGAAGTAGCTGAAGCCGGCCCCGGCACCGACTATGGCTTTGTGCTGGACGGCGCAGGGCCATTTCCCGACCCGCGTTCTCCGTCACAGCCGAACGGTGTGCATGGTCCGTCCCGGCTGGTGGCGGAAGCGGGCTTTTCGTGGACCGACCGGCATTTTCGGGCGCGACCGCTGCCTGGCGCCGTCATTTATGAATTGCATGTGGGCACGTTTACGCCGGCGGGGACCTTCCTGTCGGGCATCGAAAAACTGGAGCATTTGACATCGCTCGGGGTGACGCATGTCGAGCTGATGCCGGTGGTGGAATTCTCCGGCCAGCACGGCTGGGGTTACGACGGCGTGGACCTGTTCGCTCCGCACCATGCTTACGGCGCCCCGGAGGATTTGAAGAGACTGGTGGAGGCGTGTCATGCCCGGGGCCTGGCGGTGATTCTGGATGTGGTTTACAACCATCTGGGGCCGGCGGGAAATTATCTCGGAAAATACGGGCCGTATTTCACCAATAAATTTGCAACGTTCTGGGGGCAGGGCATCAATTTCGACGGCCCGGACAGCGGCGAAGTGCGGCGGTTCTGTTGCGACAACGCGCTCAGGTGGCTGCGTGATTTTCATATGGACGGGCTGCGCCTCGACGCGGTGCATGGGATTCTGGATACCTCGGCCACGCATATTCTCGAACAGCTTAAGATCGAGGTGGAAAATCTTTCGGCGCAAACGGGCCGGCAGCTCGTCTTGATACCGGAGAGCGATTTGAATGACCCCCGCCTGCTGTGGTCGCGGGAACGGGGCGGCTACCAACTGGACGCGCAGTGGAGCGACGATTTCCACCATGCGCTGCACACGGTGCTGACCGGCGAGACCACCGGGTATTATAGCGATTTTGGAAAGTTGGAACATCTGGGCAAGTCGTTGCAGCACGCTTTTGTCTATAACGGCACTTATTCCGGGCATCGCCGGCGCGTGCACGGCCGGCCGGCGGATGGGTTGAGCGGGCATCGTTTCGTGGGCTATTTGCAAAACCATGACCAGGTGGGCAATCGCGCGATGGGCGACCGGAGCGGGCGGCTGATGAGCCCCGGCCGGCTGAAAATGGGCGCCGCGCTGGTGCTGACGTCGCCCTTCACTCCGCTGCTGTTTCAAGGCGAAGAATGGGCGGCATCCACCCCCTTCTGCTTTTTCACGGATTACCAGGAACCGGAACTGGCCCGGGCGGTGCGCGAGGGGCGCTGCCGCGAGTTCGAGGCGTTCGGCTGGCAACCGGGAGCCACGGCGGACCCGCAGGCGCCCGAAACGTTCGCGGGTTCGAAGTTGAATTGGGAGGAAGTTTCCGGCGCTCCCCATGCCGAAATGTTGGAATGGCACAAGCGGCTCATTCGACTTCGCCGCCAGGAGCCCTCGCTGTCTGATGGAGACCTGAAATCGGTCCGTGTGCGATTGGACGAGGAGCGGCGGTGGTTTGTATTGGAGCGCGGACCGATCACCGTGGCGTGCAATCTCAGCCGCGAGTGCCAAGGCCTGCCCATGCGGGCCGGGGAATGCGAACTGTTGCTGGCTTCGGAAGCGGGAATCGACCTCACGGATCGCCACGCGGATTTGCCGCCAGATTCGGTGGCGATCATAAGGCAACGCGAACCAATAACTTGAGCATTACCGACGAATTCGCCGCAACCGCGCTGCGGTTGAAAAGGCGGGCTATCTGGCAACCCAGGTTAGCCGTGGACGGCAACCATGGGCTTTGAGGCGGAATCCTCTCGGGATTCAATTCGTAAGGCAGCGGACGATTTGCACGATGTCGAGGGTGGAAATATTGCAATTTGCATTCTGCGCCCGGCTTTTTGCGCGGAATTGCGCTGGCATGACTCTGGCTGGGGAGCTTCTGTGCGGCGCGTTACCACCATTGAGCTGGCGAACAAAACCCTTTCAGTTGGCGACAACGACGTGTTTTTTAGAATCGAAAAAGTCCAAACTGGCGATAATCGCCGATGGTTGCATAAACCCGATCCTCAGGCCGGCCGGCGCCGGAGGCCGGGAAAATCCTTGAATTTTTAAATGAATCGAGCCGGGCCGGGATCGTCCGCAAGGCAACAACCTATTCTGACACGCCAAGGAGGAGTTGCGGAAAGTGTTTCACCGGCCCGCTCGACCAATTTCGCGCAGCAAATTAAAGTCATGTTCCCGGACCAGCCCGAAAGGAGAAAGGTCAAGCATGCAAAATCATAGTAAACCGCCAGAACCCGTCCATATCCCCGGCACCAATCGGGGCGAGGAACTGGTCTTGCGCAAAGGGCCGGAGCCCGGGCGTGGGGGCAACGACCAATTTCGTTCGGCACGAGACTCCACCGGGATCAGTTGATTTCCCGCGATCCGCGCGCCCTGCCGGGATTTCAAGCGACCGACCTCGAGTGGGATGACCTCGCGCTGCCCATCAACCTGGCGTTCCTTTTATACAACAGCGTCACCGGCAAAACCATCGCGCTGTAGCCCGCGGAGTAACGCCGCTGTTGCAATTCAAGCTGGCGCTGAGAAACCGGCCGGAGACGGAAACCATCCAGGCGGTCCTGCTGCACACGCAAATTCAAATCGAGTCGCCGCGGCGGGCCTACAACCCGCGGGAGAAGGCCGGCCTGGTCGAACTCTTTGGGGCGCCGGAGGAATGGGGCCGGACGCTGCGCAACTGGCTCTGGGCCATCAGCCACACGACCGTGGGCACGTTTGCGGGGCGCACGGAAGCGCGGCTGCCGGTGCCTTGCACGTACGACTCGAACGCGCGGTTTCACGTGCCCATCGTCATCACGGGCTTCGAGCCGGTGGACTTGCTGCAGGGCGTCTTGATGACGCTGCGCCAGCTCGAGGCCGGCCGGCACGAGGTCGAAAACCAATATCCGCGCGTGGTAAAACGGGAGGGTAATCGAGTGGCGCAGGACTTGCTGAAACAGGTTTTTGAAGTGTGCGACCGGAAATGGCGCGGCGTGGGCACGATTCCACAAAGCACTTATTACGCCTATGGGCGCCACTTGGAGTTTTTGAACCAAGAATGAACGCGAGTAAACACGAAGCACCCGAGGCAGGCCGCGCCACGATTCGATTTGTATCCCTTCGTGTTCCTTCGTGGTTGCCGGGTCTGAGGCCCTGCCTCGCCAGTCAAAATATTGAGAAATCCGGGTGAGCGGCCAAACCTTGCACATTTTGATCGTGGAAGATTCCGAGGACGACGCGGTCCTGCTGCTGGCGGAATTGCAGCGCAACGGCTATGCGCCGAAACATCAGCGCGTGGACACGCCGGAGGCGTTTGTGGCGGCCTTGAAACAGCGTCCTTGGGACGCCGTCATTTCCGATTTCGTGCTGCCGTCTTTTGGCGGGCCGGAGGCGTTGTTTTTGTTCCGCGAGCACGGTTCTGACATTCCTTTCATCGCGGTCTCCGGAGTTCAAGGCGAAGAGGCGGCGGTGGGGATGATGAGAGCCGGCGCCCACGATTATCTGATGAAGAGCAACCTCTCGCGGCTGGCCCCCGCACTGGAACGCGAGCTGGAGGCGGCGGAGAGCCGGCGCCTGCACCAGCGCGCCATCGGCGCCATGCAATACCTGGCCGCCATCGTCGAGTCCAGCGGGGATGCCATTTACGGCAAGACCCTCGAGAGCCTGATTGTAAGCTGGAATCCGGCCGCGGAACGCCTGTTTGGTTACAGCGCCGAGGAAATAATCGGCCGATCCGTCATCCAGCTTTTCCCCTCCAGTCGCCGGGATGAAATGATCGACATTCTGGCCGGAATCCGGCGCGGGAACACGGTCGGCATCCGGGAGACCGAGCGGCTCCATAAAAACGGCCAGGTTATTCCCGTCGCCGTCACCGTGTCGCCGATCAGGGACGCGGAGGGAAAAATCATCGGAGCTTCTTCGATTGCCCGCGATATCAGCCAGCAAAAGCAGGCGGAGCTGGAACGCCAGGAGCTGATCGAACGACTTGCGGCAGCCGTGAAAGTGTTCCGGACGGCCGATGACGCGCGCGCCCCCTCCGCGGTCCAACCCGCCAGCCAGGCTCCAGCAGAGGCTCGCGTGCGCCGCGCGGTTTTCCCGAAATTGAAAGGCAACCAATGCGCCGGATTTGGCAGCGAAGGCTGGCATGTTTTTGACACCCTTGATGAGGCCTGCGATTATGCCGGGGAACACTTGGCGAAACAGGGTGCCGGTGAGTATAAGGTCTATGACGCTCGCGCGCAGTTGGTTAAATCGGTCGTCTATGAACCCCCTCGCGGCGGATTAAAAATCGCCGGCCAGGCGGGTGATCCAAAGCCGTGGTGGAAATTTTGGAAATAAGATGCCGCTCTCATGGCCGTTCGGAAATGGAATCGACCCCCGTGGCACTCAAATCGCCAAGGCGTACGCGGCTTCTTTTACATCAGAGACTAAAATCTTGCCATCATTGCTCGAGCCCGTCTTGGCAGCTTGGATGACGGCTTTCACCACCTGCTCCAGATCCTGGTCTGCCACGACCAAATCGATTTTGGCCATCGGCAGATAATTGATCGTGTATTCATTGGACCGATAGGTTTCTTTATGCCTGTTCCGCCGGCCGTATCCCTTCACCTCACAGACCGTCATTCCGTCAATGCCCAGATCCTCCAAGGCGTTTTGGACTCCATTCAAATTGGAACGTTGGATGACCGCCTCAACTTTTTTCATTCGCCAATACCTCTAGCAACGACGATGCCAGTCGAGAGCCAACAGGGCGATTATCGACAAAGTACGAAATTCATTATGTTTTCCGGGCAGTGGGATAGGTCCGGGCGATTTACTAATTTTCCGCACCCCTGTTTCTTTTTACCCAGCCGAAGAGATTTTCGCCAGCATGATCGCTGCCGGTCAACTAAACCGGGATCCATTTCAAGCTGTTCATTGGCCGAGTCATTGGGGATATTCGACCCGGCCATGGTTGGACGAATCCTATTTGAGCCGATGCGATTGGGCGACGAAACCCGATTTCCCGACCCGGAGTCTGCGGACGCCGAAGGGATGGTGGCTGTGGGTGGCGACTTGAATGTGGAACGACTGCTGACAGCCTACGGGCAAGGCATCTTTCCGTGGACGGTCAACCCCATTACCTGGTGGTCACCGGACCCACGCGGGATCATCGAACTTGGCGATTTTCACGTTTCGGAAAGCCTGGCCAAGGCCATCCGAAAGCAGAAACTTGAGGTCACGATTGACACAGTTTTTCAGAAGGTGATGCAGGCCTGTGCCACGCCCGGCCCGAAGCGGCGAAGCACTTGGATCACCAAGGAATTCATCGCCGCCTATACTGATTTGCACCAGCAAGGTCACGCCCATAGCGTGGAATGTTGGAAGAACGGCGAGTTGGTGGGCGGCGTTTATGGAGTTTCCATCGGCGGCTTGTTTGCGGGTGAATCCATGTTTCATCTGGTTGACAACGCCTCCAAGATTGCCCTCGGCCACCTGGTGGAACATTTGCGGCAACGCCAGTTCGTGCTTTTTGATATTCAGATGGTGACTGCCGCCACCCAGCCGCTGGGAGCAAAGGCCATTTCGCGCCACGAGTATTTGAAACGCCTGGCGATTGCGGTTGGGCGTGATTGTTTGTTTTAGCCTAAACCAGCCCCGCCATGCGCCTGCATGTTCTCAGCGATCTGCATCTGGAATTCGGTCCTTATGAACCGGAGCCCACCGATGCGGATGCGGTTGTGCTGGCCGGCGACATCCACATGGGACGAGCTGGATTGGAATGGATTCGCCGCCACTTTTCGCGGCAACCCGTCGTTTATGTTTTGGGGAATCACGAGTTTTTTCGCCATTCCATTCCGGAACTGACGCACACGCTGAAACGGGAAACCAGCGGCAGCCACATTCATGTCCTGGAAAACGAGGCCGTTGAAATTGCCGGTTTCACCTTACTGGGCTCCACGCTCTGGACCGATTTCGCGCTGTACGGAAATCAGGAAGCGGCCATGTCAACGGCGGAAATGGGGATGCTCGACTACACCACCATACAAATAAAATCAGAGCGGCGATTCTTTCGGCCGTGGCGAGCGGCGAAATTGTATGCGGAGTCAGTTGCGTGGCTGGAAGGCGAGCTGGCCAGGCGTGATCCAGCCCGGACCGTGGTCGTCACGCATAACGCACCAAGCCGACGCTCAATTGACACACCCCAGGTGGGCAGGGCACTGAGCGCGGCGTTTGCCTCCAATTTGGAGAAATTGATCGCGGCCAGCGGAATTCCGCTCTGGATCCACGGTCACACCCATTACAATGTGGACTATGAAGTGGGCAAAACGCGGGTTTACAGCAACCAGCGCGGTTACCCGACGAAGATATTGCCCGGTTTCAGGCCGACGGCCGTCATTGAACTCTAAAATCAAAGACCACCTAGTCCAGCATCCTCCAGAGCGGCTTCAACTCGGGGTTGCCCAAGATCGTCGGTCGCCAGTCATCCAGACATTTTTGCTCTTCGGCCAGTTTCAACACTTCGGACAACCGCTGTTCCGCCCGGCTCAGATTTCCGAGCACGCAATCATAACAGGCCAGGTGGTAGCGGACTTCAATTTCATCGGGAAAGATTTCCAATGCGGGCTGGAGGCATTCCAGGGCCATCTTGGTCTGTTTGGACCGGTGCAGCGCGGAGGAGCGGTGAAGCCAGCCCAGCGAAGATTTCGGAGCGAGGTCCACAATGGCCGCCGCGACGGCCACACATTCCGCCCAACAGTCCGCCTTGGCCAGAAGTTTATAGCGCACGGCCAAAAAATCAGGATGGCGGCGCAGGGCTGAGGTGATCTTGTTCAGCTCGGCGTTCGCCTCGATGAGGTTCCCCAACTCCAGCCAGCCCTCGGCGGCATCGAGGTGCAGTTCGTCCGGCGTTTTAAGATAGGTCATCGTTTTATCAACAGCGGCAAGGGCATGGCGGCGCGGTCCGGCAACCCAGCCGCACCTGCGGTGGCTCTTCAATCGCAAACCCAATTGCACGGCCATCCTCCATGCCGTGAAAGTACGGAAATTGCCCGGCGGCGCAAGCCGCATCGACTGCAATCGGCAGCGGCACGGACGGAGCGCGAGTCTGCGACCCGCAGCAACGTCGCCAGTTAGCGAGCTTGCGAATGGCGCGGGAGGTCTTGAGTTTCGAACGTTGCTGCGACTCACAGAGTCGCGCTCCGCACGGACGGCGGGTCTGCGGCCCGCAGCGCTATTGCCAGTCAAAACGTGTGTGAACTCGATGACCACTGTGAGAACTCATCAGTTGCCGCGGTCACGGAGAATGCCGGCGGCGGCTTCCGCCCCGCCGGCTCGACGCCAGGCGCGGGAATTGGTTTGGCAGTTCGCGGCCGGATGACTAACTTACGCCCATGCGTTTCATCGGCAATGTCATCGAAAAGATGCAGCGGCATCCCAAGCGGGTGGTATTTCCCGAGGGCGAAGAACCGCGCATTTTGCAGGCCGCACGCCAGTTTCAAGCGCTGTGCCTGGGCGCGCCGATCGTGCTGGGCGAGCCGGCCCGCATCAAGGCCGTGGCCGAGGATTTGAGAATTTCCCTCGAGGGCATCCGGATCATCAATCCCGCGGCAAGCGAGGATTTGGAGAACTTTGCGGGGCGTCTTTATCGCGTGCGCCGGGAAAAAGGCCTGCGCCAAACCGAGGCGCGCGAGGCGATGCTGCAGCCCAATTTTTACGGCGCCATGATGCTGGCCATGCATCAGGCCGACGGCCTGGTCTCGGGCGCCTCGCACATCACGGGCAGCGTGCTGCGGCCGCTGTTTCAAATCGTCCGGCCCGCGCCGGACATCGACGCGATCTCGAGCTGCCTGGCGATGGAGGTGGAAGACACGCGCATTGGCGAAAACGGCGTGCTGTTCATGGCCGATTGCGGCGTGATACCGGAACCGAATGTGGACCAGCTTGCGGACATCGCCGTTTCCACCGCCCGCCTCGCGCGGCATCTGCTCGGCGTGCGGTCGCGGGTGGCGCTGTTGTCGTTTTCCACCAAGGGCAGTGCCGCGCACGCCTCCATTGGCAAGGTGCAGGCGGCCACGGCGCAGGCCCGGAACAAGGCGTCCCAACTGAATGTGGAGGCCGATTTCGACGGCGAACTGCAGGTGGATGCCGCGCTGGTGCCCGAAATCGCCCCGCGCAAGCTGGCCGACAGCAAGGTGGCCGGACGGGCGAATGTGCTGATTTTTCCCGATCTCAACAGCGGCAACATCGCCAGCAAGCTCGTGGGCCTCGTGGGCCACGCCAGTTGCTACGGGCAAGTCCTGCTTGGCCTCAACCGCCCGGCCGCAGATGTCTCGCGCGGCTCGAGCGCCCACGATATTCTGGGCGTGGCCGCCATTGTCGGCGTGCAGGCCACCGACTACCAAAAACTCTACCCCGCCTCGGACAAGGATCTGCCGGGAGAATGATGTTTTTTATTTCATCCGGGCCGGTTTGATTCCAGATTGGACGGATGCAATTCAATTCGTTTCTGAAAACGCTGCCCACGTATCAGCCGGGCCGCCCCATTGAAGAGGTTGCGCGCGAACTTGGCCTGCCGGTCGATTCCGTCATCAAGGTGGCCTCCAATGAGAATCCGTTCGGTCCCTCCCCGATGGCGCAGGCGGCCCTGCACCAGGCCATTGCCGGGGTGAATCTTTATCCGGACGGCAATGCGTTTTACCTGAAACAAAAGCTGGCCGCCAAGCTGGGCCTCGAACCGGCCAACCTCGTCCTCGGCAACGGCTCCAATGAGATCATTGAATTCGTCGCGCATGCCCTGCTGGGGCCGGACACCAACGTCGTCGTTTCGCAATACTGTTTCGCGATCTATCCCATCGTGGCCAGGATGTCCGGCGCCGCCGTGATCACGGTGCCGGCGCGGCATTACGGCCACGACCTCCCCGCCATGCTGGACGCCGTCAACGACCGCACGCGGATCATTTTCGTGGCCAACCCGAACAATCCCACCGGCACCCTGGCCCTGCGTGAGGACCTGATCAAATTCGTCAACGACGTGCCAGACGACGTACTGCTGGTGCTGGACGAGGCCTACCTCGAATTTCTCGACGAACCGGTGGACCTGGTGCCGCTGATCCGGCTCGGCGCGCGCAAGAACCTGATCCTGATGCGCACCTTCTCCAAGATTTACGGCCTGGCCGGCCTGCGCATCGGCTACGGCATCGCGGAGGCGGAAGTGATATCCGCGCTGGAAAAAATCCGCCAGCCCTTCAATGCCAACCTCCTCGCCCAGACCGCCGCCCTGGCCGCGCTGGACGACGAGGAGCATCTGCGCCGGACCCGCGCCAACAATTTTGCCGGGTTGGAGTTTTTTGCGAAGGTGTTCCGGGAGATGAACCTGGAATATGTGGAGTCGTTCGCCAATTTCATCCTGGTGCGCGTCGGCGAAGGCGCCCGGGTTTTCGATGCCATGCAAAAACTCGGGGTCATCACGCGCCCCATGGGAGGATACCAACTACCGGAATGGCTGCGGATCTCTGTCGGCACGCGGGCGGAAAACCAGCGGACGGTCGATGCGCTGAAAAAGGCCCTGGCGGAAATTTGAAACGCGATTTCAATTCGCGCGGGTCAACGGGGTGAAGACGGGCTGACTGGAGTCTACGCGGCCCGGAACGCAAGCGTAAACGCCAGTTGACCCTATTTCCCTGCGCATTAAATTGAATCCATGAACATTGCCTTGCCGCGAAATCTCGAAAACTACGTTGCCGAGCTGGTGCAGAGCAGCGGCTACAAGGGTTCGGACGAAGTTGTGCGGGAGGCGTTAAGCGAACATCAAGCCCGTCGCCAGGGCACGGAAGTGGTGATGACGCCGGAGTTGGAACGACTGTTGGACGAAGGCCTGGAGAATCTGGCTCAAGCCAAGACCACCGATGAGCTGCGCTCGCAGCCATGAATCCGGCCAGGTTTAGTTCCAGAGCCGAACGAGACTTGAACGAAATTATCGACTGCCTTGCCGCCGACAATCCCGAAGCAGGGGAACGCGTTCGCCGGCTCATCCTCAATACCGCCGATCTGCTCGCACAGCATCCTGAACTTGGGCGGCGCATCCGCAAGGCGGAGGCACGCCACCAGCCAATCCGTTGGTTCGTCGTCCCGTAGATTCCCAATTACCTGATTTTCTACCAGCCGTTTCGAGAAACCATCATGGTCGTTCGCGTTCTGCATGCGGCGCAGGATTGGACGCGGTTCTTTGCCCACTGATGCCCCTCCCGCCGGAAAATCGGCAAAATAATTGTTTGAATCACTGTCAAAACCGGCTAGTTATTCCACGTTGAAATGAAACCGACCGATCTGCGGGGCATCCTGCAATACATTCCGCAATTCCGCGAGAAGACGTTCATCCTCGCGCTGGACGGCGTGGTGGTCACCGACGAAAACTTTGCCACGCTGCTGCTGGACGTGGCCGTCTTGCGGTCGCTGAACATCCGCGTGGTGCTGGTGCATGGAGCGTCGGCGCAAATCAAGGCCCTCGCCGAGAAGCAGGGCATAAAGGTGTCGAACGCGGACGGCGCCGGCATCACGGACGCGGCCACGTTGCAGGTGGCGATTGACGCCGCCAACCGGCTCACGCACGAAATTCTGGAAGGCCTTTCGGCCAACGACCTGCGCGCCGCCTGCCCCAACGCCATCATCGCCCACCCGCAGGGCATCCTGCAGGGCGTGGACCATTTGTTCACCGGCAAAGTCGAACGCGTGGACGTCGAATTACTGCAAGTGCTGCTCGCGCAGGGCATCATCCCCGTGATTCCGCCGCTGGGCTTTGACGGCGACGGCAAGACATATCGCGTGAATTCCGACAGCGTGGCGCTGGCGGTGGCGGAGGCCTTGAAGGCCGTGAAACTCCTGTTCATCACGGCGCAGGACGGCATCCTGGTGCAAGGCCGCCTGCTCCGGCAGATGCTGCTGGCCGATTTCGAATCGGTGCTGGCGCTGCAAAAAAGCGATATTTCGCTGGAGCAGCTTTCCAAGGCGACGCATGCCGTGGCAGCCTGCCAGGCGGGCATTCCGCGCGTCCATGTGATCAACGGCCGGGTGGACGAGGGCCTGCTGGCGGAGGTTTTTTCCACCGATGGCATCGGCACGCTCATTTACGCGAATGAATACCAGCAGATCCGCCGGGCCATGAAAAAAGACATCCGGGCCATTCAACTGCTCACGAAAAAGGCCGTGGAGGCGGAGGAGCTGGTCCGCCGCAGCCGCGCTTCCATCGAGAAGACCCTGGGCGATTATTTCATTTTTGAAACCGATCAGAATCCGGTCGCCTGCGTGGCGCTGCACGTGTATCCCGAATACAAGAAAGGCGAACTCGCGTGCCTGTACGTCAATCCCTCGCATGAAAATCACGGCATCGGCCGCAAGCTGATTCAATTTGTGGAAAACCGGGCCAAGGAACAGAACTTGAACGAGCTGATCACCCTCTCGACACAGGCGTTTACCTACTTTCAGTCCAAAGGCGGCTTCAGCGAGGGGACCCCGGATGATCTGCCCCCGGCGCGCCGCGAGAAGTATGACCAGAGCGGCAGAAACTCGAAGGTGCTGGTGAAAAAATTGAAGTGACCCGGCCGGGCACAGGCGCGGGCGCTGCAGCTTTCGCGGGCGGAACTAAATCCGCCAGCCGGTGTTCAATGGGAGGGTAGCTGCCTGGATTCGGTTTCCATGAGGGAATTCACGCCAAAATTTTGTTAGCCGCAGCGGGAGTTTTCCCGCTAGACTGGAGCCAGCCTTTGACGGTTCGCATACCGGATGATAGAAGTTTCTAATCTAACCAAGCGCTACGCCGGCCGGACAGCCGTGGACGATATTTCGTTCACGGTGGCCCGCGGCGAGATTGTGGGCTTGCTCGGCCCCAACGGCGCGGGCAAAAGCACGACCATGCGCGTGCTGTCGGGCTTCATGCCGGCCACCAGCGGCACCGCGCGCGTGGCGGGATTTGATGTCTTTCACGAGTCCGACGAGGCCCGGCGGCGCATCGGCTACATGCCCGAAAATAATCCGCTCTATCCGGAAATGCGCGTCCGCGAATACCTGACTTTCCGGGCCCGCCTCAAGGGACTTGGGTGGCGGCGCTCCCGCGAGCGCGTGGCCATCGTCATGGACCAATGCGGCCTGACCGACGTCAGCCGCCGCGTCATCGGCCAGCTTTCCAAGGGCTACCGGCAAAGGGTGGGGCTGGCGGATGCGCTGGTGCATGATCCCGAATTGGTCATCCTGGACGAGCCCACCATCGGCCTCGATCCGCACCAAATCCGCACCGTCCGCGCCTTGATCAAGAGTCTCGCCGGCAAACACACCGTCCTGATCTCCACGCACATTCTGCCGGAGGTGGAGATGATGTGCGGACGGGTGCTGATCATGTTCAACGGCCGCGTGCTGGCCTCGGACACCCCGGAGAATCTGCAACGGCGGATGGCCGGCGGCAGCCAGATCATCGCGGAAATCGCCGCCCCCGAAGCGGCCTTGAACGCCGCGTGGGAAAGCCTAGCGGAAGTGGAACACTTCGACGTTTCGGCCAGCGACGGCGATTTTTTCCGCTGTGCCCTGACTCCCCGCGAGGGCCGCGACCTGCGCCCCGCCATCTTCGCGCTGGCCTGCCAGCACGGCTGGATCGTGCGCGAATTGACCCGCAGCCGCCATTCCCTGGAAGACATTTACGTGCAGGTGACCAAACCCAGAACGGAGGAACAGGAATGAGCGTCTTCGCGGTCTTGCTGCGACGCGAGCTGTCGGCTTATTTCTTTTCGTTCACGGGCTATGTGATTATTGCGGCCATCACGTTTCTGACGGGGGAAAGTTTCGCGGAGTTGATCAGCGCGCTGGGCAGCGACCCTTTCCCGATGCCGGTGACCCAGATGTTTTTCGGCTCGTATTATTTCTGGATGATCCTGTTGTTGTCGGCCCCGGTGATCACGATGCGGCTGTTCGCCCTCGAAAAATCCAGCGGCACTTTTGAAACGCTGATGACCACGCCGGTGGGCGACTTCCAGGTGGTGGCCGCCAAGTTTGCCGCCGCATTCCTCTTCTACGTCGTCATGTGGCTCCCGCTGCTGGCGTGCCTGTTGATCGTCGGGCATTTCACCAACCAGGCGGGAGCCCTCGATCCCGGAACGGTCGGGGGCATGTACCTGGGGATTCTGCTGGCCGGCGGCGTTTTCCTCTCGTTTGGCTGCCTGGCGTCCGCCCTGTCCCGCACCCAGACGGTGGCCGCCATGATTTCGCTGGCCTTCGGGGTCAGCCAGTTTGCCCTCGCGTATTGGGCCAAGTCGATGCCCCTGGCCAATACCTGGCAGTCGCAGCTCTGGTCCTGCCTGAATCTGTTCGACCAGATTACGGATCTGGCCCGCGGCACGGTGGACACGCGCGCGTTGATATTTTATCTGAGCGCGACGTTTCTGTTTTTGTTCCTGACCTTGCGCGTGGTGGAAAGCCGCCGGTGGAAGTAGCATGAGCGACGACCCAAAATCCAAACCCAGCTTTTCAACCGCCAGCCGGTGGCGGATCGGTTTTGACGTGGTGCTGCGCACCCTGCTGGTGATCGCCGTGGCGGGCATGGTGAATTATCTGGGCGCAAGATTCTTCCACCGGTTCCATCTCAGCGGGCAAACCCGCATGACCCTGTCTTCCCGCACGCTTACCGTGCTGCATTCCCTCACCAACCACGTGGAGGTGATTCTCTACTACGACCGGCAGGCCAATTTCTACCCGGACGTCGTGGCGCTGTTGAATGAATACGTGGCCGCCAGCAAAAACATTTCGATACAGACGGTGGATTATAATCGCGACCCCGGCCAAGCCCTGGTGGTCAAGGCAAAATATCAGCAGTACTTTGGGTCGCAAGCCGACAAAGACCTGGTCCTCGACAAAGACCTGGTCATTTTCGACTTTGGCGGGCGGGTGAAGGTCTTTCCGGGCAGGGCCCTCACTCAATATAAGACCGTGCAGGTGACGCCGACGGACCCGAAGCAGAAGCTGGAATTTGAACGCCAGCCCGTCGCCTTCAACGGCGAACTGGCCTTCACGTCCATATTGCTGGCGCTCGCCGAGCCGCAGCCACTCAAAGCCTATTTCATGCAAGGACACGGGGAAGCATCTTTGGCCGACTCCGGCAACAGCGGATACCAAACCTTTGCCGAGGTGATGGCACAAAATTACCTCAGCGTGACGAATCTCGATTGGGTGGGCAATGCCGGCGTGCCGATGGACTGCAACCTGCTGATCATTGCCGGCCCGCAACAACCCCTCAAGGAGCCTGAAATACAGGCGATCGGCCAGTATCTGCGGGAAGGCGGCCGCCTCCTGGTCATGTTCGATTTCCGGTCGCACGGCCAGCCAACCGGCCTGGAAAGCCTGATGCGCTCCTGGGGCGTCGCCGTCATTGGCGACACCGTGCAAGATCCCCTCCACACCATAAACGGCCACGACGTCGTCGTCAGCGCCTTCGGCCGGCATCCGGTCGTGGACTCCGTTTCACAATTGCAATTACAGTTGTATTCACCCTATCCGGTGGTGCCCTTGCCGCAACCGGCCCGGGCGGCCAATACGCCGGAAGTGACGGGGCTATTTGGTTCCAGCCCAAATGCAACGCTCCTGGAAAACACCGGCGAGCCACCCCGTGCCTACGCGCTGGCTTGCGCGGTCGAACAAAAGCCGGTCGCCGGCGTGGCCAATCCGCGTGGGAACACCCGCGTTATTGCCGTGGGCGACGACGTTTTCCTTGGCAATTATTACATTAAATCCGGCGGCAACCGAGACTTCCTGAATGCCACGTTGAACTGGCTGTGCGACCGGCCGCTGCTGGTCGCGGGCATTGGGCCACGCCCGGTCACCGATCTGCGCCTGCAAATCACGCAGCATGAAAAACGGGAACTGAGCTGGCTCCTGCTGGTGGCGCTGCCCGGCGCTGTGCTCCTTCTCGGCTGGTTCGTCTGGCTCGTCCGCAGAAGATGAAATCCAAAACCACCGTCCTCTGGTTCATGCTCGCCACGGCGCTCGCCGCGGCCATCGGGATTTTGAACACCTATTTTCAGCCAGGCGCGCCCGGCGAAAAGCCCCTGCTGGCCGGACTGCGCGCCGACCACGTCATGGGGATCCAGATCATTCCCGCCGGCGCCCGGGAGATCAGCGTGGTCCGCACCAATCAGACGTGGCTGCTGGACCGGCCGTTCGCTTTCCCCGCCCAGGCCGCCGTGGTGGACGGGCTGGTCAGCGCGCTCGAAAAGCTGACGCCTGTCCTGTCCTTCTCGGCCGGTGAAATGAGCGCAAAAAAGGACGCCGATGCCGAATTCGGCTTTGAGAACCCCCAGTTCACGCTCGACGTCGTAGCCAGCAACCGCACCTGGCATCTCCGGGTGGGAAACAAGACCGCCACGGGCGACGGCGTCTATGTCCGCATCGTGGGCGCCACCGGCGCCTTCATCACCGACACCGTGTGGCTGCAATTTCTGCCGCACGACGCCAACGACTGGCGCGACACGACGCTGGTGGATGTGCCCGCCTCGGTGGACTGGCTGGTCATCACGAACGGTGTGCAGGCCGTCGAACTCCGGCGCGATGCCACCAACCGGCTCTGGCGGCTCGTGCGCCCCTTTGCCGCCCGCGCCAACAATTTGCGAATCGCCACCGCGCTGGGCCAATTGCGCACCGCCACCGTTTCGCACTTCGTCAGCGACGATCCCAAGGCGGATTTGACCGCTTATGGCTTGGAACCGGCCTCCCTGGATGTCTGGCTGGGCAGCGGCTCCAACATGCTGGCGGCCATTCACGGCGGCATCGATGTCAGCAACCCGCCCGGCGGAATGTTCGCCCGCCGCGAGGGCTGGAATTCCGTGGTCACCACCCCCAAGGCATCGCTGGCGGCCTGGCGGGGAACCGTCAACGATTTCCGCGATCCGAATCTGGTGGAACTCACGGCCCCGGTGGCGGAAATCGACCTGCACGGACCGTACAATTACACGCTCCAGCAAGGCTCCAACGGCTGGGCGGTGGCCGGCGAGAAATTTGCCGTGGACGGGGAACTGGTCACCAACCTCATTAAGACGCTGGCGAGCCTGCGGGTGGCCGAATTTGTCAAGGACTCCGTCACGCCCTCGGATTTGCAGAATTACGGCCTCACCAACCCGGTGCCGCTGGTCACGCTGCGCGCCGGAGTGGATGACACCAACCGCATCTTTGCACAACTGCTGTTTGGCGCCACCGACAAGGACAACCAGATTTATGTCAAGCGCGGTGATGAGGACTTCGTTTACAGCTTGTCGTTGCAGGGCTTGGACCGGTTGCAATTGCCCGGCGATTACTACCGGGCGCCGCAAATTTGGAATTATTCCGAAACCAACGTTGCGCAGGTGACCCTCCGGCAGAATGGCAAGGTGCGGCAGATGATTCGGAGCGGCACAAACGACTGGTCGCTGGCCGCCGGTTCGCAGGGATTCATCGAGCCACACGCCATCGAGGAGACGGTTCACCGGCTGGGCGACTTGAAGGCCGAAGCGTGGATCGGGCGCAAGTTCAACGATGCGGAATCGGGCGTGACGACCAACAGCCTGTCGGTCACGGTCGATCTCAAATCGGGCGAGAAGCGCTCGGTGACCTTCGGCCAGCGGATCCAAGTGACCTCCGACCAGAGCACCGCGCTGGCCGTCGTAACGCTGGACGGCGAACGCTGGGAGTTTGTTTTCCCGCGCGTGCTGTGCGAACTGGTCGCTGAAAATCTGACTATCCCGGCGGATGCGCCCTGAGCCGGCCTGCGGCCTCGTGGCCGCGGGCATTCCGCTAATATCTTGAGTTAATGGCGATTTCGGGCCAATTTTTCACGACATGAGTTCCAAGCCCGGATTCTGGCGCACCTGCCGTATCGCCTTTCGCTGCGCCCGCTTCACCGTCTGGGGGGCCGTGGTTCTGCTGCTGCTGGCTTATGGATGGCTCAATCAAGTCGGGCTGCCGGGCTTTTTGAAAACGCGCCTCGTGGCGGCGCTGCATGACCGCGGCGTGGAACTGGAATTTTCCCGCATGCGGCTGCGTTTCTACCACGGGCTGGTGTGCGACCAGGTTCGCGTCGGGACGGCGCAAGGGGCCGCGGACCCGGTGTTCTCGGCGCGCGAGGTGCAACTGCGGATCAATTATCCCGCCTTGTTGCATCTGCGGCTGCAGGTGGATGGCTTGGTATTGCGCAACGGCCGGCTGAGCCTTTTGCTGGCGCCGGGAAATTCGCTGGCGCTGACGAATCTGCAGGGCCAGCTCCGAATACTGCCGGAGGATACCTGGTCGCTGGACCAGTTTTCGGGCGATTTTGCCGGCGCCACCTTTAGGCTGGCCGGGGAGGTGGCCCATGCCCCGGAATGCCGCAACTGGAAAATGTTCGCCGCCGCCAAAACCGCTGGACGCGGCAGCGTGCAATCTTCGCTCCGGGATCTCTCCGATACCCTGAAGCAAATCCAATTTGAAGGCAAACCCCAGATCAACGCGCGCCTGAATGGTGACGCGCGGGACGTCCACTCGTTCTCGATCCGGGTCAGCGGGCGCGCCCCCGGCGTCCGGACACCGTGGTTGAGCACGAGCAACCTCGAATTTGCCGTCCTCGTGCTGGCGCCCACCAACGCGCCGCTGGAGACCAACCCGGCCTGGGATTATTGGACCAATCTCCAGCCGTTTCAAATCGACTGGCTTGCCCGGTGCGCCAGGGTTGAATCGGCCGGACTCAAGGCGGAGGCGGTGGACTGCACCGGGTCTTGGAAGGCGCCGGAACTGGCGCTGACCAAGTGTACCCTCAGGCTCGGCCGGGGCACCGTGGATGCCACCGCGAAGCTCGACATCGCCTCGCGCGAATTGGCTTGCACCGCCAACTCCGCGTTTGACCTGCCGGCCGTGGCGGCGTGGTTCCCGGCCGGAACGCGGGAGCAACTGGACAGAATTTCCTGGACGGCGCTCCCGCAGGTGCAGGTCAGCGGCTCGTGGATGGCCCCAGCCTGGACCAACCGCGGCGCCCGCTGGCCCGACGGCCTGGCAAACAGCCTGCGGCTGCGCGGCGATCTGGCCGCCACCAACGCCCACCTCTCCGGGGTGGCGTTCCTGGATTCCGCCCGGACCCATTTCACCTATGTGGACCGGGTCTGGACGCTGCCGGATCTGAAAGTCTCCCGCGGCCGGACCGCGCTGGAGCTGGACGCGGAAGCCAACGCGACCACCAAGAATTTCCACTGCCTCGTCGGCGGAAAGGTGGACGCGGACGTGGTACGGCCATTCCTGACCAATAGCAACGCCGTGCAGGGCTTTGGCCATTTGTCGTTTCGCGACCCGGCGGCACTGGTCCTGGAGGTCACCGGCAACCTCCGCGATTTCAGCACTCTGTCGGTCACGGGCCGGGTGGTGGCCACGGATTTTGCGGTTCGCGAACAGTGGGTTGACAGCGTACTGGCCACCCTGAGCTACACCAACTTCACGGCGGACTTCTACCATCCCCAGCTCGTGCGGGCCGACGGCGCGGAAAAATTTGCGGCGGAAAAAGTCACGCTGGACCTGGCGGGGCAGAAGCTGCTGCTGCACGGCGGCCAGGGGCACATCCTGCCCTCGGCGGTGGCGGCAGCCATTGGACCGGAAACCGCGGCGGTAATGGAGCCCTACCATTTCCTGGCCATGCCCGAGGCCACCGTCGAAGGCTGCATCCCGCTTAAATTCCAGGATGGCGAGCTGGTGACGGATGGCGCGGACCTTCGCTTCAATGTGATGGGCACCGTGCCATTTCGCTGGCGAAAGTTCGAGACGCCCGCCATCGCCGGCACGATCCATTGGCTGGGCCACAATCTGGTTTTGACCAACGTGGTGGCGGATTGCTATGGGGGCACCGCGAACGGCTGGGGCGTCTTCGACGTGGAGACGCCCGGCGACGGCACGGACTTCGCCTTCTTCCTGAAGGGCACCAACGTGGACTTCAACGCCATGGGCCGGGCGCTGTGGTCGCCCACCAATCGGTTGCGGGGCGCGCTTTCGGGCCAGCTTACGGTGACCAGCGCCAATTCCTCGGACTGGCGCACCTGGAACGGCTACGGCCAGGCGCAGCTCCAAAACGGCCTGCTATGGGACGCGCCTGTCCTGGGCCTGATGTCCCCCGTGCTCAACCGGCTCATGCCGGGGCTCGACATCGGCAACAGCCGGGCAACCGAGGGGGCCGGAAGTTTCACCATGACCAACGGCGTGATCTTCACCGACACGCTGGAAATCCGCTCGCTTACCATGCGGCTTGATTACGTCGGCACGGTGGACTTGCAGGAAAACGTGGCGGCCCGGGTGAAGTCGCAACTGTTGCGCAACACTCCGGTCATCGGCACGTTTGTCAGCACTTTCCTGTCGCCCGTCAGCAAGGCCTTCGAATGTGAAGTCACCGGCACGCTCGACGAACCCAAAATCAAGCCGGCGTACATACCTTTTTCGCAGTTGCTCACCGCGCCGTTGCATCCCATCCGCACGGTCGAGAGGATATTTGCCCTGCCCTCAACCAACAGTCCCCCGAGACCTTGAGACGGACCACGGGTTGGCCCGACTCGCAGCGCTCCAGGAATCAGCGGCCACCGCTACCATAGGCCACGCGCCACAACGTGCCGTTGCCATCCTCGGTCAAGAGCAAAGCCCCGTCATGCGCCACGGTCACCCCCACCGGCCGGCCCCAGACCGAGCGCTGGTCCACCACAAAGCCGGTGAGAAAATCATCATATTCGCCGGTCGGCACTCCATGGTCAACCCGCACGCGTACCACTTTATAGCCGGTGCGCGTGTTGCGGTTCCAGGAACCATGAAAAGCCACAAAGGCGTCGCCCCGGTACTCGGCGGGGAAGGCCGCAATTCCATTGGTGGCGGTGTAGAAAGTCAACTCCAGCGAAGCCGAATGCGACTGTTCCAGCACATCCGGCACGATGGCCTGTCCGGCCAGGTCCGGTCGCTCGCCCGCATGACGCGGTTCCTCATGGTTGCCCAGGTAGTACCAGGGCCAGCCGTAGTATCCGCCCTCCTTGATCCGCGTGACGTAGTCTGGCACCAGGTTGTCACCCAAACCATCCCGCTCATTGGTCGATACCCAAAGGTCGCCGGTCTGCTCATTGACCGCCAAGCCGACGCCGTTGCGGATCCCGGTGGCGTAAGCGCGCAAGGGTTGGTGTCCGTCCGGATCAGTGACCAGGATTTCGGCCCGATGCGTCTCTCCGTCCCAGGCGGCACCCGGCCCGTTTTCCGCCTCCCAGGTGCGAATCTCCTCGGGGGTTTTCTTTTTCATCCCCTCGGCCACATTGGATCCGGAACCGACCGAAATAAACATCCGCCGTCCGTCGCGGGAAAACGCGACGTCGCGCGTGGTGTGGCCGCCGGTGGATTCCGTAAGCCTGGGCACGATGATTTCGGGCGCGCCCTTCGCCTTCAAATCCCCGTTGTGGTAGGCAAACCGGACCACGGAGTTGTTGTTGGCCACATAAAGCCATTGCGGATTCTCCCCCACCGGATAAAAAGCCACGCCGAAAGGCCGATCCAGGCCGTCGGCAAATATTTGATTCTCCGCGGGTGATTCGGCGCCATCCGCCGCACGCATTACGCGGAGGCGACCCGGGCCCGTTTCCGCGATGAAAATATCCCCGTTGGGAGCCACACGGAGGAGCCGCGGGTTGTTCAAACCATCGGCAAATTTCCTGACGGCAAATCCCTGCGGCACCGACAGCATCGCGTTGGCTGGCGGCGGCACCACCTGCGGACCATTGCCAGCGGATGATGTCGCAAATGGCGCGGGCAAATCCGCTTCGGTGAAATGGTGTTGCATCCCAGGCATCTGGCGCTGCCAATCGTTGACGTCGGTGCCGGCATTCGACGGCGTGCTGATCACCTGGTAATTCAGCGTCACTCCATCCGGAATGGTCAGGGTGGAAAGATAGGCAATTACATCGGCGCGGTTCACATCATTGGGCACCGGCATGGGCATGGTGGTGCCCGGCAGGACGGTCATGGGACTGGCGAGAAAACGATTCAGGGTGGCGGCATCCCAAGTCAGCCCGGATTCACGCATGGCTTTGGTGTAGTTAAAATGCGGGCTGGAACCAGCCTTGCGCCCGGTCACGCCGAGCAGGCTCGGGCCCTGTTTGATGATCACGGTGTTATTCGGTCCCAAACTGGGGGAGTGACAAACGGCACAGCTCAGTTGAAAGTAGGCTTGGCCCCGGCCCGGGTCGCCAACCGGGGCCACTTGGGCGGTCGAGCCAACTGCCGCCAGAACGGCCAGCAGCGTGACGGCGGGCCGCGGCGTCCGCCGGAGAGAGTTTTTCGATGCCATGATGTGCGTGAATTAAGCGATCAAGCCGGCAGGCCACCGCTCCTTGAGAGTGGTCGCGCCGGAATCTGACCGCCCCATGCTACTCCTTCTTGTCCGGGCTTCAACTTTTTTTGCTATTATGCGAGCAATTTTCAGCCAAGGCACAACCGGGTTTATTTCGTTGCGTTCCGGCAGTTTCGCGACGTGCAGCTGGCGGAAGAGTTCACCCGACCGACACGGGTCGGTTCCTGACATTGGCATGCGTTGAAAGGAGCTTCCTTTTCGGCTTGCAATTTTGCGGCAATTGAGAAAATGTAAAGCCAATCATAAGAGGTAGACGTGGAACCGGCAAAGGAGAAAAACAAAGGCACCTCGGACCAATTCATGTTTCTGGCGGGTGGTAGCAACATGGCCGGGCGCATCCGCAGTCACGATTGGTCTCAATCGCCGCTCGGTCCCATCGAAAACTGGCCTCAAAGCCTCCGCACCGCCATCAGCCTTATTCTGAACGCCCAGCATCCGATGTGGGTTGGTTGGGGGCCGGAGATCACTTTTTTTTACAACGACGCCTATATTTCGGTTTTGAGCCTGGCGAAACATCCGCAGGCGCTGGGAAAATCCTGTGCGGAAGTATGGGCTGAAATCTGGGACATCTGCGGTCCACTGACGGAAAAGGTTTATCGGCGAGGCGAGGCCTCCTTCATGAACGATGTGCGACTTTTCATGGATCGCGGCGACTACCTCGAGGAAACTTATTATTCATTTTCCTACAGTCCCATCCGCGATGAGTCTGGAGAAGTGGGCGGCCTATTTTGCCCCACCACCGAAGTCACAGCGAAAATCCTCCACGCGCGCCGGCTACGGACCTTGTCAGAACTCGCTGCCAAATCGTTCGTGGAAAAATCCGCCGGGGCGGCGTGCATTTCGGCGGCGTCAATTTTGGCAAAAAATCCGGACGACATACCGTTTGCGCTTTTGTATTTGATTGAAAACGACGGCCGGTCCGCGCGGCTGGAACAAGGCATGGGCTTCACCGCTGGCCAAAAAGATATCTGTCCGGAAATTGTCGAAGTTCTCGGCACTAAAAGCGAGTCACTGCTTTGGCCCATCGCGAAAGTATTGGAAACAGCGAGGGAGGAGGTGGTTTCGCTCAAGGGCAGGGAAGGTTTTCCGCTGGGTGCGGCTGCGCAACCGCTCACCGAAGCGGTGGTGCTGCCGGTGATTTCGCGCGGTCAGGATCGTCCCTTGGGAATCCTGATTTGCGGCCTGAACCCCACACGCAGGCTGGATGCCGATTACGGCACGTTTTATGAGCTGGTCGCCGGCCATATCGCCACCGCGATTCAAAATGCCCGCGCCGCCGAAGAGGACAAGAAGCGCGCCGACATGCTGGCCGAACTGGACCGCGCGAAGACGACCTTTTTCAGCAACGTCAGCCACGAACTGCGCACGCCCCTGACGCTGATTCTCGGCCCGCTCGAAGACGAGCTGCGCGAACGGGACGGGTCCTCCGAACGACTTGAGCTGGCGCATCGCAACAGCCTGCGGCTGCTGAAACTCGTTAACACGCTGCTGGATTTTACACGCATCGAAGCCGGCCGTATGGAGGCCTCATTTGTGCCCACGGATCTCGCGGCCTTCACGACCGAACTGGCCAGCGTTTTTCGCTCCGGCCTGGAACGCGCCGGCTTGCGCCTCCTGGTGGATTGCCCCCCGCTGTCCGAACCGGTTTACGTGGACCGCGACATGTGGGAGAAAATTGTTTTCAACCTCTTAAGCAACGCTCTTAAGTTTACCTTTGAAGGCGAGATTGAAGTCAAGTTGCGGCTCGAACCGGGATTGAGCCCGTCCACAAATGCCAGAAACGGTGCCGCCGGAAAAGGAAAACTAACGGTTCCCTGCGCGTGTCTTACCGTGCGCGACACCGGTACGGGCATTCCGGCGGCGGAATTGCCGCGCATTTTTGAACGGTTCCATCGCGTGCGCAATGCCCGCGCGCGCTCGCACGAGGGCACCGGCATTGGGCTGGCGCTCGTGCAGGAACTGGCGCGCCAACACGGGGGCTGCGTCCGCGTGGAAAGCACGGAAGACAGCGGGACGACGTTCACGGTTTGGGTTCCGCTGGGCCTGGCGCATCTTCCAAAAGATCGCCTCGGCGCCGCGCGCCAGCTCGCCTCCACTTATTCCGGCGCACTGCCGTTTGTGGAAGAAGCCCGGCGCTGGCTCCCGGAAAATCCGTCAACGCCAGATTTTTCAACGAGCGGCGGCAACGGCCATTCGCTGAAATTGGACCGCGAACCGGAAAAGAAAAATGGATTGCGAACTGGCGCGCGGATTTTGCTGGCCGACGATAACGCGGACATGCGCGATTATGTCAGCCGCCTGCTGGCCGCGCGCGGCCATGAAGTCATGGCGGTGGCGAATGGCGAGGCCGCGCTGGCCGCGGTACGCGCCGAACGGCCCGCGCTGGTGTTGAGCGACGTCATGATGCCGCGCCTCGATGGTTTTGGGTTGCTGCGGGCACTGCGGGGCGATCCGAAGACCAGCGCGATCCCGATCATCCTGATTTCCGCGCGCGCCGGCGAAGAAGCGCGCACCGAAGGCGTGGAGGCGGGCGCAGATGACTATCTGACCAAGCCGTTCAGCGCCCGTGAGCTGATCGCCCGCGTGGCCACGCATCTGAATCTCACCCGGATTCGCCGGGAATCAGAAGCGAAAATCCGCGACACATTGGACAGCATCACCGACGGCCTGCATGTGGTGGATTCCGCCGGACGGATCTCTTATTTGAACGCCGCCGCCCGCCGCATCATCGCGGAAAATCATCTTGACCCTGACCAGCTGATTGGACGCGATTTCTTCGAGGTGTTTCCTGAAACTTTGCAAGTGGAAGTGGGGCGCGCCCTGAAGCAAACCTTGGTTGAGCGAGTGCCAACGGCAGCGGAGAGCTTTTACACGCCGTGGCGGCGCTGGTTTGGAGTGCGGCATTACCCGACGGCGGACGGCGGGGTCTCGACATTTTTCCAGGACATCACCGAGCGCAAGCAATCCGAGGAAATGCTGCGCCAGAACGAAGCCCTGTTTTCCTCCCTGGTGAATCTCGCGCCGACCGGTGTCTATGTGGTGGATGCGCAATTTCGGCTCCAGCAAATCAATGCTCGCGCGATTCCGGCCTTTGAAAATGTCCAACCGGCTGTCGGACGCGACTTTGCCGAAGTGATGCGGATTTTGTGGGGGCCGGAGGTCGGCGGGAAAATTATAACGATATTTCAGCACACGCTCAGAACGGGCGAGCCATATATTTCTCCCCGCTTTTGCCAGTTCCGCCAGGATTTGGGCGAGGAAAAAGCGTACGAATGGGAAACGCAACGGATGACGCTTCCGGATGGCCAGTACGGCGTGGTCTGCTATTTCAACGACATCACTGAGAACACGCGGGCGGAACAGGCGCTGCGCGATGCCAAAGCCGCCGCCGAAAACGCCAACCGCAGCAAAGACCGATTTCTCGCTGCGCTCAGTCACGAGCTCCGCACGCCGCTCACGCCGGTGCTGATGACGGCCGCCACTTTGCGCGACGATGAACGGCTGCCAGCCGACGTGCGCGAACAACTCGGCATGATGGAACGCAACATCGCGCTGGAGGGCCGCTTGATTGATGACTTGCTCGACATTTCGGCCATTGCCAACGGCAAATTGCATTTGCACTTGCAAGGGTGCGACACGCATTCGCTCATCCGGCTGGCCGTCGAAATTGTGCGCGATGCGGCGCTCACCAAGGAAATCAAACTGACAGCCGATTTGAATGCCTCGCGCAGCGGGCTGATGGCCGATCCGGCACGGTTTCAACAAATTATTTGGAATCTGCTGCGCAATGCCGTGAAATTCACGCCGCGCGGGGGACGCATTTCCATCCGGACCTCCAATCAGGAAGCCAATCTGCTGCGGATTGAAATCGCGGACTCCGGCATCGGCATTGAGCCGGCCGCACTGGAAAAAATCTTTTTGCCGTTCGAGCAGGCGGCCGTCGCCGGTGACCACCGTTTTGGCGGTCTCGGCCTGGGCCTCGCCATTGCGCGCGCGCTGGTTGAATTGCAGGGCGGCAAGATCAGGGCCCAAAGTGACGGGGCAAATCTGGGAGCGACTTTTGTCGTTGAATTCCCGCGCGCTCTGACTCCGCCCTCTGGCGCTGCAAAGACATCACCGTCTGCCTCCGGTACTTCACCTTCAAGTCGAGCCGCCGGGCGGCCCCTGCGCTTGCTCTTGGTGGAAGACCATTTGCCCACGTTGCAAGTGCTTTCCAATTTGCTGACCCGCGATGGGCATCAGGTGATTGCCGTCGGAACAATCGCTGAGGCGCTGGCGGCTGCCGAAACCGAAACCTTCAATCTCGTTATTTCCGATCTGGGGCTGCCCGACGGCACCGGCAACCAGATGATGGAAAAACTGCGTGCCGTCCACGGTCTCAAAGGTATTGCCATGACTGGCTACGGCATGGATGAAGACATCCTGCGCTCCCGCGAAGCCGGCTTCGTAACGCATCTGGTCAAACCCGTGCACATGACTGAACTTCGGCGGGCGCTGGTCCAGGTGAGTTGAGGTTGCCCGAGGGATGAACCACCTGCCTGAATATGTTGATGGCTTGCCGAACTTGTCCGGCTCGGAGAAGGAACTTGATGCCTGGCTGACTTCCGGACGCAGCCAGCCGGTCTATCTGCCGGACAGCCGGATTGATTTCGGGCGCATCCGCAGCGCCTTTGCCATCGCCTTGCACATGCACCAACCCCTGATCCCGGCGGGCGGCGGCGAGTTGGCGACCGCAGAAATCATCAGCAATCTGGAGCACATGATGAATCATCCGGGCGTCGGCGACAACCATAACGCTCCGGTCTTTCACTGGTGTTACCAGCGCATGGGCGAGTTTATTCCTCAATTGGTGGATGAAGGCCGTGAACCGCGCGTGATGCTCGAATACTCCGGCACATTGCTTCATGGCCTGAGACACATGGGATTGAACGATGTTTTCGACAATCTCAAACGCATCACCTGTGATCGCCGCTACCGTCAGGCGGTGGAATGGCTTGGTTGTCCTTGGGGCCACGCCGTGGCGCCCTCCACGCCGGTGCAGGATTTCCGGTTGCACGTCAAAGCCTGGCAGCATCATTTTGCCGGCATCTTCGGCGCGGAGGCGCTGTCGCGCGTGCGCGGGTTTTCGCCGTCGGAAATGGCGCTGCCAAACCATCCCGACCTGGCCTATGAATTTGTCAGGACCCTGAAGGATTGCGGATTCAACTGGGTGCTGGTGCAGGAGCATTCGGTGGAAAATCCGGAAACCGGCCGCGGTCCGGAGCGCAAACACCTTCCCCACCGCCTGGTGTGCCGCAACTCGCGAGGCGACCAGGCAGACATCATCGCCATCGTCAAGACGCAGGGCAGCGACACCAAACTGGTGGCGCAAATGCAGCCGTATTACGAGGCGAAGAGTCTGTCGCGCTGGGAGCTCGCGGGCCAAAGTGTTCCGCCGCTGGTCACGCAGATTGCCGACGGCGAAAACGGAGGCGTGATGATGAATGAATTTCCGTCCAAGTTCATGGGGGTGATGCGCGAGTGTTCCGGCGCGGACACGCCGGCCCTGAACGTGACCGAATACCTCGAACATCTGACGGCCAGCGGCATTCGGGAACAGGATTTTCCGCGGCTGCAGCCTTTGTTTCAAAAGCGGATTTGGGACCGCTTCCCGCCGGGCGACGGGTCGGAAAAACTGGCCGCCGTGATTGAACAGTTGAAACAGGAGGACAGCCGGTATCATGTGGAAGGCGGGAGCTGGACCAACAACATTTCCTGGGTCCGAGGCTACGACCAGTTGCTCGGGCCGATGGAGCGGGCCAGTTCGCATTTTTTCGAGAAGGCCCTGCAACCGAACGTCCTGACCACCGAACACCGCTACCGCAACGCGCTGTTTCATCTGCTCTGTTCGCAGACCAGTTGCTATCGCTATTGGGGCAGCGGGATCTGGACGGATTATGGCCGCGAAATCTGCCGCCGGCTGGAGGCGATTCTCGCGAACGATTTCAATCCGCCCGGCCGGTGAAACCCCCTTTTTTGGACCGCATGTGTTTGGCTTCGGCCCATTTGCAGAACGCAAACATTCTCCGGTGCCACCGTGCAAAATGAGCGCGGGATTTTCTTTAGCTACCCGAGTGAGGCACCGGCCGTTGCTCAACGGCCGCCGGCGTTTTTTCCAAACTCCAGACACAATGGCAGCTTTCGCAGTACGCCTGATGTTTTATGAACCGAAAAATGATCCCTAAATGCAGAAAAATCGTCGGCAGGACAAATCTTCGGGTTAATTGAGGATAACTGATGCGCAGCGAACCGCAGTCTGGACAATGGACCACATTTTCCACGGCCGACGGAGGACTGGCCGATAAATTTTCCAGCGACATTTTGAAAAATTTGTCGCGAACTTGAACCTGGAAGGTCGGCTGGGGTGGGCAAAGAAACAAGAATAGCCGGAGCGCTTTATCGTTATACGTCCGCGCCTCAATTTTCTTGTCCCTTAAAAAGCCTTCCAAGGTTTTTGCCGCTTGGAGCTCGACAAACAATGCCACAGTCGCCCAGGATCTTTTCACAGCCCGAGCATTTGCAGGAACGATGCCAACCGCCCGCTTTCTGATCGTACAAAAGCTATCTTGGGGGCCCAATACATCCCTGAAGGTCGCCTCCTCTCGGTATCCATCAGTTTGCCATGAGCCGGAAGAACTGGTTCCCGGTTGACGGTGAAATAATGATGCTTTTGTTTGTTCCGTCGTCGCTGATTTGGAAGCTGGGGGTTGACCAGCCGCCTGGGTTGTCGAGGTTCGAATTCTGTTGCAGCACAAAATCCGTAAACGGAGCCGGCCAGGACACGATGACTCCCAGGGCAGAACTTGTGAGGCTCATGACGGGCATGGGCGTGCCCGTGCTGATACGGTTGTTGCCAGTGTCCGCCACATAGATGCGGCCGCCGCCGTCCACCGCGAGGCCAACCGGACCAGCGAAACCGGCCAAAGTACCAATACCATCCGCGCCGCCGATGACATCGGCGGTGCCGCCAATCGTCGTCACAATTCCACCGCTGGTCACTTTGCGAATCGTATCATTGCCGGAATCCGCCACATACGCGTTGCCGGCGCTGTCCACCGCCACGCCGCGCGGGGAACTAAATAGCGCCGCGCTGCTCGTGCCATCCGCGCTGCCGGACAGTCCCGCGCTGCCCGCCAGCGTGGTCACCGTCCCGCCGCTCGTCACCTTGCGGATGGTATCGTTGCCGGTATCGGCCACGTACACGTTGCCCGCGCTGTCCACCGCCACTCCGGATGGATAGTTGAACAGCGCCGCGCTGTTCGGGCCGTCTGCGCTGCCCGACTGTCCAAGGCTGCCGGCCAGGGTTGTCACCACCCCCGCCGCCGTCACTTTTCGAATGGCCGAGTTGAAGGTATCCGCCACGTACAGATTATCCGCGTTATCCACCGCCACGCCGGAAGGGTAGTCGAACAACGCCACGCCGTTCGAGTCGTCGGTGGCGCCGGTCAACCCCGCGCTGCCGGCGATCGTGCTGACTCCCCCGTCGGTGGTCACTTTCCGGATCGTGGAGTTGCCGGTATCCGCCACATACACGTTCCCGGCGCCATCCACCGCCACGCCGGCGGGCAGGAAATATCGCGCTGCGCTGCTGACGTCATCCGCGCTGCCGACCTGCCCGGCGCTGCCGGCCAGCGTCGTCACCACCCCGCCGCTGGAAATTTTCCGAAGGGTGGAATTCCCGGCATCCGCCACATAGACAATGCCCGCGCTGGCGGACGCCAACCCGGTCGGGGCGAGAAAGCGTGCCGCGCTGCCCGTGCCATCCATGCTGCCCGGCTGTCCCGGACTGCCGGCCAGCGTGGTCACCACCCCGTTGGTCGTCACCTCCCGAATGGTGCAGTTGACCGTATCCGCCACATAAAGGTTGTTTGAACTGTCCACGGTCAAACCGAAGGGATAGGAGAACCGCGCGATGCTGTTCGTGCCGTCGGTGCTGCCGGCCAGGCCCGCGCTGCCGGCCAGCGTGGTCACCACCCCGTCACCGGTGATCTGCCTGATGGTCTTGTTTCCGGCATCCGCCACAAATAAATCGGCCAAGCCATCCACCGCCACGCCGGCGGGATTATTGAACCGCGCGGTGCCGTTCGTGCCATCCGCGCTGCCGGCCAGTCCCGCGCTGCCCGCCACGGTCGTTACCACGCCAGCGCCTGTCACTTTTCGAATGGTGTTGTTGCCGGAATCGGCTACATAGAGGTTGCCCGCGCCATCCAAGGCCAACCCCTCGGGATTGTCGAAGCGGGCGGTTCCGTTCGTGCCATCCGCGCTGCCGGCCAGCCCCGCGCTGCCGGCCAGAGTGGTAACCACTCCCCGGCTCGATACCATGCGAATGGTGTTATTGCCGGTGTCCGCCACATAGAGGTTGCCCGCGCCATCCAGGGCCACGCCGGCCGGATTGTTGAAGCGCGCGGCGCCATTCGTGCCATCCGTGCTGCCGGCCAGCCCCGCGCTGCCAGCCACGGTGCTCACCACTCCGTTGGTGGTCATCATCCGGATGGTGTCATTGCGGGTATCGGCCACATAAATGTTACCCCCGCCAACCACCGCCACGCCGGCCGGAAAGTTGAATCGCACTGAACCGCCCGTGACATCCACGCTGCCCGACTGTTCCCCGCTACCGGCCACAGTGGTCACCACTCCATTTGTGGTCACCAGGCGGATGGCATCGTTGCCACTATCGGCCACATAAAGGCGGCCATTGCCGGCCACCGCGACGTCATACGGATAGTCAAAATACGCCGCGCTGTTCGTGCCGTCGACGACGCCAACCTGGCCGGCGCTGCCAGCGAGAGTCGTCACCACGCCATTGGTTGTGATTTGACGGATCGTGGAGTTGCCGGTATCCGCCACATACACGTTGCCCAGGCTGTCCACCCCCAAGCCGGATGGATAATCGAACAGAGCGTTGGTCCCGGTACCGTCCGCACTGCCACCGATGGGAGTTCCAAAATGGTCAAATTGAGGCAGTCCGGCCAGCGTGGTAACCGCGCCCAACGGCGTCACTTTACGAATGGTGTTATTATTGAGGTCGGCTACATATAAATGGCCCGCGTCGTCCACCGCCACGCCGGCCGGATAGAAAAAGAGCGCCCCGCTGCCAGTGCCGTCGGCACTGCCGGACTGTCCCGCTTTGCCGGCCAGCGTCGTCACCACCCCGTTGGTCGTCACCTTGCGGATGGTGTTGTTGCCGGAATCCGCCACATACACGTTGCCGACGCCGTCCACCGCCACGCCGCGCGGGAAGTTAAACAATGCTGTATCGTTCGTGCCATCCGCACTGCCGGGCTGCCCCGCATTGCCGGCCAGGGTGGTCACCACCCCGCCGGGCGTCACCCGCCGGATGGTGCAGTTGTAAGTATCCGCCACATACACGTTGCCGGCGCTGTCCACCGCCACGCCGGAAGGATTGTCGAACAGGGCGGTGGTGTTGGTGCCATCCGCGCTGCCAAACACTCCCACGCTGCCGGCCAGCGTCATCACCACTCCATCGGGCGTCACTTTTCGGATGATGTTGTTGCCGGAATCTGCCACGTAAATATTGCCGGCGCCGTCCACCGCCACGCCACTGGGATCGAAGAACCGTGCCGCGCTGCCCGCGCCATTCGCGTTCCCGGCGCCGCCCGGCTCCCCCGTCAAGGTCCTCCACACGTAAAGCGGATTGCCTTGCCCCAGCACAGAAGGATTGAACGAAGCCAGGACCGAAAGAAAGAACACCCGTCCGAGGTTTTTCAGTCTGGCGGAGAATGGCGGGGGAGGCATTGGTCAAAGTAAAAATGAATGGCGCCGGGCACGTCATCGGGTCATTGACACGGGCACGGAACATCGAAGTAATCCTCGTCCAGGGAAAGCAAAAAGGCCGCCAATGGACCCACTGCCGCACCGCTCAAGGAAATCCCGCTTAGTTCAGGGTCGCTATTTCTAAGGGCGCCGCTGCGGGCCAGGTCGGAGGAGTTTTGATAAAAGGCAAGGACATCCTCGAGGGTGTCCATCCGCCCGGTGTGCAAGTAAGGTTCAGAACTTCCCAGATCGCGCAGATTGGGGGTTTTGGCCCGGGCAATCGTCACGGGCAGGGCCACGGCGGGGGGCGGACCGGCCACCGACAACTGATAAAACTCCTGCGCGTTGGCCAGGGTGTCATTGGTGAAGACGAAATCCCCCTGGCTGTCAAAGGTGTTGGTGGCAATGACATACCAACTGGTTCGCGGGAGCATCAGATTGGTCGAGGCCAGAACATAATAGAACCAGCCCGGCGTGCCATTCGTCCCGCTAAACACGAGATAGCCCCCGGTCATCGTGGACCCGCAAATTTGAGGCGCCGCCGACTGCACGGACATGAGTTGCGGCATGATTTGCTGGAGGCCGGCCTGCGGCCCCGGAAAATCAGGGTTGGCATAAACATTCCATAATCCCAGGTCAACCTGCCCCGGTTGCGCCACGCTGGGGGGCGTGAAAAATGTGCCCAAGGCATTTGGATGATTCGGCGTGGGCGGCAAATAGGCGTCGTAGTTTGACTGGCGGGTACCCAAGTCCGGCACGGCCAGGGCCATGAATGATCCCGTGCCGTGGACGGCATCGTATTCCTCCTGCGCCGCCCCGGTATTGTGAAATAGAAAATCGGTGAAATCGGGCGGGCTATGGCAGGCCACGCAATTGCCGGTCATGCCTGCGGGCCCGCTTTTGGTTAAAAATATCTTCAGCCCCGCCAGTTCCGTCGGCCCAAATTGATAGAGTTGGTCGTGGGTGGCGTAATGGCCGTCGGCCGGATCTGATACATATTGGGGATCGGGGAGGTTCCCAATGAGTTGAAGCAGACGCTGGCTGTATTGCAGGGGCGTTTCATTGGGATTGGGGGATCGGGGCAGGCCGTTCATGATCAAAAAAACGTCATAAGGCGATCCGTTAAACTGCCCGGTGACATCTTGCGAGAAGACGAGGGTTTCCAGGTAGGCCTGGATCAGGGCGGCGACGTCGGTCACAATCTGCTCGTCGGTCACATAATTTGTATCGGCGGTATTCGTAACGGTCACATCAAAGAGACGATAAGGGGCTGAGATCTTGTATTGGCTCTGAATTTGTGTCACCCCGGCAAAGGTCAGCGGATAAGACCAGCCCCCATATTGTTGGGCCAGGCCGCCGCTGCCGTCGTCCGTGCGGATGACATGCGCGATCTGGGAGAAGGCCGTGGCATATTGCGTCGGACTCCAGCCGAAATTCCGCCCCGTCAAGGTGGTGATGATCAAGTCCTGGGGGGTCGCAAACTGCCCGTCGTAGTGAAGGAACATCGGCGTGGGCCGGGGCAGCAGGGAATTGACCAGGTCGATGGCGTTGCGGGGAGTCTGGGTGCGGCCATCTCCATTGGCCGGGATTGGACTGCGCTGGGCGAAGTCACAGTAGGTCCGGTTGCCGGTGTTCTCCTGTTCTTGCACCAGATGGCAGGTTCGGCAGTTCATGGACTGGCCGGCAAACGGCCCCGGCAACGGGCCGAAAATGGTGGCCGTGGTGTTCATCACTGGATCACCGTTGGTCAAGGTGAAATTCGCATTCCCGCCCGAGTTGGCGAAGAAAAACTCCGCGAACCGCGTATCCAAGAATAGACGCTCGCCAATGTTGGGATCGCCCAGGGCGTCGTTGTCCGCTTGGGCGCGAAACCCAACGGCCAGTGGCCCGATCAAAAATGCAATCCGCAAAATAGCTTTCATCTCGAAGACTCCAATTGGGGATTGCCGGCCGGTCTAAAACATATTCGCCCTCAATTGCCGATGGTCGAGGGGCCTGACACGGAAATGACGGTCATGGGGGTGGAGATCGTGTACGGCACGCTTTCGTGGCCGATGCTGGGCTGGACATCGCCCCGGATGGCCAGGGTGCCACCGGGATAGGAACTGGCGATGGTGGAGACTCCCTGGGGCAGTGTGTAGTAAGGGAAGGGATACCATCCAAACTGAATGATGCTGTCCAGGTTGAAATCCACCCAAACGGGGCTGTAAAAAGTCACTCCGCCCGAAGCGTTCCCGTTGGCGACCACCTGCAATGACCATTCCCCGGGAAAATCGTAAACCGCCGGCGGGATGGTCACTTCCGTGCTCACGATCTCGCCACCCGTCTGAACGCTGGTGCTGCTCCAGTTGTGGGTGAAGCCATAGTAGACGTTGCCGCCGCCGCTGAACCGGACCAGCGGAAAATTACTGTCCATCTGCTCATCGTCACCGTAGGCGGCGCCTTGGGTAATGCCGTTAAACAAGGTGCCGGTCAGGTGCAGCGAACCATCGAGGTTCCATTGAACGGTATAAATATCCGGCCGGCCGGCCGCCAGTGGCGAACCATCCGGCGTATAAACGTAAAGCTGGCTCCCCACCCCGGACAATAAGACCGTGCCGTCCGGCAGGTCCAGGAGTGAACAACCGGCGGCCCGGCCGGATAAGCCGCTGCCGGGAGAGGGGGCGAGTGTGAATCCGCCAGTGCCGCCGTTGGCCGTATAGTCATATTCGTAAAACGACGTGGGCCCAACCCCATTGATGGCACTTGAGGCGCTGTTAACGCCCTGTGGACTGACGGCGAGCAGGACCTTGCCGTTGACCATCATGGCGCCGGGCGCGTCTTTCTGGCCCAAGGTGCCGGGGAGCGAGGCGCTTTGGGACCAAGTCCCATTATCATAGACTGCCGCAACCCCGTTTCCGCCGAAGAAGACCGCGTTCCCGTTCGGCAGGAGAAACGCAGGTCCGCTCTCGCTGACATCCCCCGTGCCGGTGACATTGGGCCAGATGTTGGGAACAGTGCCGCCGGTCACGGCATTCGCCCACACCTCAGTGTAAGGATCATACGCTTCAGCCGTCGTCGCTCCCGCGCTGCTGTCATCCGAATCGATCACCAGGACGTCGTCGTTGGGCAGCTTCACCCACGCCGCTTCGCCAATGCCGTGGAGCGGCGACGTCGTGGTTTCAGAGAAGGTGTTGTTGCCCGGATTAAAAAGGAAGGTCTGCTCGGAGTAGCTTGGAAATGTGTTTTGTGGCTCGATCAAAACCTCGCCATCGGGCATCAGCATGGCGTTGCCATCATAAATATTCCCAAAATAAGTCCCATTAATCGCGACGCTCCAAGAGTCTGACTCCGGGTAGTATATTTCGACTTTATTGGTTCCGTTGCCATTCTCTCCGCCGGCGACAAAGACGTCGCCGTCGATGAGAACTTCGGTTGACCCGGTTTGGTGTCCCCAAGTGGAGCTATGACGATTAGTCCAGGCTCCGTCGTAATAATGGCCGTTGCTGTCGGGCGTCAATTTATACCAGCTCGCGCCGGAACCTTCAGCCAGGACCGTGCCGTCGGAAAGGAGCATGCAAAGGCCAATGTTGTCCCCCGGCTGCGTGGTCAGGGCCGTCCACGAGCCCACCCCGAACGTCTTTTCCGGCAGCCAAAGCGCAGCGAGGGCCAGCAGCAGCAGAGACAGGGCCAGCGGCCTCGCGGCACCATGTCCCGGGTTTCGAAGAGTGCCAATGGGTCTGATGCATTTCATTTTCGCCTCCCAATTTAATAGGTAATTGCTCAACTTTGAATGATCGGGTCTTGAACTTCAAATCACCCGCCGACCGAACGAACAAATCATTGTGACACATCACGACTATAAACGTCAATAACATTCATCATTAAGCTAATTCATACTGTAAGTTATTTACTTAAAGCATGTTAGGATTGAACCGTGGGTTCTTCGCTGTTTTCAAAGAGATTGAAGAATCGAATTATGAGTCCAGCCCAGCAGACGGGATGGCCGTGCTCCGTGGATCCGGTATCGAATCCGACCCGCCGCCTTGGGCAGGCTTTTGCGGGCGCGAGTCTCCGGAGGTTATTACATTACCAACCGTTAACCTCTACATTAAAATTACGCATCTTTGAATTGACTGCTGCCGTCCGATTTGCTTTAATGAAGCCCGGAGCGAACGTTGCCGCTGCGTGCTGGAAAAACGTCTGCTGCAACGCAATATTCAGGCCGATAAAGATGATGAATTCCGGATTGGCGGCCGGCTGACCACTTCCAGCCCTCCTGACCGCGCGACGAAAGTCACCGCTCACGCCCGGCCGGCCGGGGCGAATGTTGCCGACAGACCGGTATTGCGAAAGGAGAGCCATGAAACACATTGGTCACTTATCCAATTTGCCCAGCAACCTGGCTTGGACGGGGGCGCTGCTGGCCGCCCTGGGATTGCTGGCGCCCCGTTCCACCGAGGCCATCGGTACCTGGACCGCGCTGGCCCATACGGCTCCCGCTGGGATTGGGGTGATGCTGTTATTGTCCGATGGCACGGTGATGGCCCAGGACAACGGAGGCAACGCCTGGTATCGATTGATACCCGACGGTAACGGCAGCTATGTCAACGGCACGTGGACCAACAACATCGCCGCAATGCATGATACGCGCACATTTTATTCTTCCGAGGTTTTAAAGAACGGGCAGGTGTTTGTGGCCGGCGGCGAATATGGCACCGGCGGCGCCAAGGCCGAGGTGTACGATCCCGCGGCCAACGGCTGGACGCTAACACCGACGGCGGGAGTCGGATTTTCCGATTCGGAATCCGAGCTGCTGCCCGGCGGCAACGTGCTGGTGGCGCCCGTAAGCTGGGTGCCGTTTCCGCAGTGGGTGACCTTCATTTTCAATCCCGGCGCCAACGCCTGGACGGAAGGCCCCACCAACCTCGAATATCAGGACGAAGCGACCTGGGTCAAGCTGCCAGATGACAGCATCGTGACCCTGGATCCCTTTGGCTATCTGAGTTCGGAGCGGTATATTCCAGCGTTGAACCAGTGGATCGCGGATGCCGTCCCGCCGGCGCAGATATTCAGCCTCCCGAACAATGAGATCGGACCCGGCTTTATGCTGGCCGACGGGGAGGCGTTTTTTATCGGCGGGACGGGGCGAACTCTTTTTTACACGCCGTCAGGGAGCACCAGTCCGGGCAATTGGACCTTGGGTCCGGTGATTCCCAACGGCAGGGTGGCCCAGGACGCTCCGGGAGCCATGATGAACAATGGCAAAATCTTTTTCGAGGCCTCCAGTGCCTCGAGTCATACCCCGGTTTATTTTTACGAATACGATCCGGTGGCGAATTCATTCAGCGCGACCGGCAGTCCGGGCAATGGGAGCGTCGGCTCCTCGCTGAACACCGGTTCCGACAATTCCTACATGCTTGATCTCCCCGATGGCACCGTGCTTTACAGTTATACTTCATCCCAACTTTACGTTTACAAGCCGGACGGTTCGCCGCTGGCCGCCGGCCAGCCGACCATCTACAGCGTAGCCTGGAACACCGATGGTTCGTTGCACCTGACCGGCACGTTGTTCGACGGAATATCCAAAGGGGCCGACTACGGTGACGACGCTCAGATGGGCAGCAACTATCCGCTCGTGCGTTTCACCGATGGCAGCGGTGATGTCTATTATGGCCGCACCTACAATTGGAGCAGCACCAGTGTTCAGACAGGCGGGGAAATCCTGACCACCGAAGTAACCGTTCCGGCGGCCGTTTTTGACTTTCCGGGGATTTTCTCGCTCCAAGTGGTCGCCAACGGGAACGCTTCCGCCCCAGTGACCTTCTACAGCCCGGTTTGGGTGGATTTTAACTACACCGGCGCATTCCAATTTGGCTGGTTCCCGTTCCCTTATGATAATCTGCCGGCGGGCGTATCGGCGGTGAGCAGCGGTGGCACCATTGCCGTCGAGGCCAACGTCCAGCCCAGCGTCGGCCATGAAACGGTGCCCTACACGATCTCGACACCCATGACTATCATTTCCGTGTTCGGCCCTTCAACCATCGGCAATTGATGGCCGACCCCGCTTTGCCCTCCGCTTGCCTACGGAAAGACCGCGCGGTAATAGCGCTCGGGGAAGTTCGTCGTGAGCAGGTCCGTAAAAATCAAGCTGCTGGAACCGGTCAGGTTGGTATAGATCGGCAGCCAGTCGGTTTCCGCGGCCGCCACATTCGTCGTCGCCTCAATCCGCCAGGCCGAATTGGTCCACGGCGTGGCCATGCTGAACTGGAACCTCTTCGCGGCACCCGCGGACAAGGATGCATTGGCCAGGTTGAGCTGCCCCGGTAGCGGCAGCACGGTCACGGAAAAATTGTTGGTCGCCGAAATCGGCGGCACGCTGTTATCCGTTATTTTGACGGCAATGGCGTACACCGCCGGCCGCACCATGATATTGGTCCAGGTGAGCACGTCCGAGCTGAGCGTGCCGTTGGTTGGGGAACCTGCCAGCGCGAAAGTGTAACCAGCCAACGGCACCAATGGCAGCGCCGGGTTCGTGGCCATCAAGCCAGCCGGGAAAGTCTGGCCGGCGTACACCTCCGCCTTGCTCGGGTCCAGATAGGGGCGTGGCGGCGGCAGGAAAACCAGGGAAAAATGATTCGTCGCGGAATTGCTCCAGGAACTATTGTCGCGGACCTCGACGTCTATGATGTTGGTGCGCGGGGCCACTGAATTATTGGTCCACGTCAAGACCCCGTTCTGAACGCCGGTGTTGGTCCACGTCAACACGGCACCGGTGAGGCTGGAGTTGTTGGTGATGAACATGTTGGTGGAAGCCGACAACAGGCTGAACATATACTCTGCCCCGGCGAACGCGGTATTGGTGGCCGTGACGGCAATGGCCAATTGCTGTCCGGCATAATTTGTCGCCACCGCCGGCAAAAACTCGATGGTCGGCCGCGGGGTGGGCGAAATGGTCACCGAGAATTTCCCGATCGCGCTCACCAAGGGCGGCATGTTGTTATCCATTGCCCGAACGGAAATGGATGCGGTCTGAGACTTATTGGTCGGCGTCGTGATCCACTTCACTTCACCTGTATTGGAACTGATCATGGCTCCTGTAGGCGAGTTGGTGAGGACATAAGTGTACACGGCGTCAGGAAACGCGCGGTTGATGGCCGAAACAGAAACCTCCAGCGTCTGCCCGGCATAGATGTTCGTGCTGGCCGGGACGGTCAGGACCGGCGCCGGCGGAGCCAGCACAATGACCTGAAAGCTATTGGTGGCGCTGTAATAGTTCTGGTCGGTGACCTGGATAATGATTGGATAGGTGCCCGTCCGTTGCGTGGTGTTGGTCGGCCAAGCCAGAATGCCATTGGTCGCAAGATCGGATGTGTCCACGTTCGTTGGGGCGGAGGAAAGCAGCGCGAAAGCAAAGGCATCGTTGGCCAAGGACTCGTTGGTGGCCTCCATGGTAAGCTGCAAGGGCTGGCCGGCATAAATTGTCTGCGTTGGCGGCACGATCAAAATCAACGGGTTGATGACCGTCACAACAAAACTGTTGGTGGCACCTAGCGGCGGCGAGCTGTTGTCCCTGGCCACGACCGTGATGATGTTGGTGCTGGAGGGCTGGTTGGAACTGGTCTGCCAGGTCAGGACACCCTGCTTGGTCATTGAGACTCCGGCCGGAGGGGACACCAACGAAAAGGTGTACGTGGCGTCAGGCGCAAAGTCATTGGTGGCATAATTTGTCAACACCAATTCATCGCCGGCGTACACCACTTGATTGGTGGGGACAATCAGTTCCGGCTGCACCGAGAGCGAAAGATCATCCACATACCACCCGGGAGCGGAATAGATGCCGCCCGAGGTAAAATGGAAGGCGAGGTACACGGTCTGCCCCTCGTAGGCACTCAGATCCACCGCGGCGTTCGTCCACGCCCCGCCGGTCGTGATGTTTTCATAGGTCGGGGAAAGCTGGGTCCAATTGTTCTGGCTGGAGACCACGTTCGTGGTGTAGGTATAGGAGTAAGTGTAATTGGTGCCAAAATAGCCCACCGGACTATCGGTCCCGGACGGAAACGAGACCCACGTAGCGCCCTGCAAGGCGAGGTAATTGGTCTCATCGACGGAACCTGGCGAAATTGGCGAAACGGGCACAATCGCGTTCGTCACATAATATTCAACGTCGAAAATGCCATTAATATTGGTGTGTGCGAGGGGTGCGACACCCGCCTCGAAATACCAGCCATCCAGGGTATAATCGTTCACGAGTCCGATCGCGCGGGTCGCGTTGGTCCAGCCCAGGATGGTTTGATTCCAGTACAAGGGGGTGGAGTAGTAGCTAATCTCGGCGCCAAACAATTGATAGACGTTGGTGTTGAGGACGGCGGTGGTGTTGGTCGTGACGGTAATGTTGGTAACAGTGACCGTGGTAATGCCGCCATCGTTGAGCTCCACGTAGCCAAGGGCGTTGTTAAAGTTGTACCATTGCCAGAAACGCAGCACCGGGCTGTTGGACGCGGGCACCGTGAACGGCGGACTGATCAGACGCGAGTCCACGTTGTTGGCGTAACTGCCTGCCAGAACGGTGGCCGCGCAATTGGTGCCGGAGTGGGCCGCCCCCGGGCCGCTGGTGGGTTCGCCGATTTGCCACGTTCCGGCATCCTCGGACCAGTCGCTCGTCTTGGGATCGAATTCGAATCCTTCCGGGAAAGTCAACTCGGGCGTGCCGGTCGCCACCTCCACATCGTCCACAAACCAGCCGAGTTCGTTGCCGCAGCAACCGCCGGAGGTGAAATGAAACGCGAGGAGCACGCTCTGTCCGGCGTAACCGCTCAGATCAAAGTACGGGCGCGACCAGACACCGCCGCCGTTGACATTCAGATAGGTTTGCGAAAGTTGCGTCCAACTCCCGCCGGCATTGGTGCTGAGCTCCACATAGCCCAGGGCATTGGCAAAGTTGAACCACTGCCAGAACCGCAGGCGCGGATACAAATTGGCGGCGGGCACGACGAGCGAACTGGCGCCGTTATAATTGATGCAGACCAGCCGGCCATCCTTGTTGTAAGCGTATTTTTGGGTGGAGGCGCAGTTGGCCCCCGAAAAGGTGCGATAACCGCCGTTGACGGGCGGGCCGGCCGTCGGCGAACCGATCTTCCAGGGGGCGCCGACCTGCCAGTGCGCGGCGTCGCCGTTGTCAAAGTTATCCGACCAGACGACTGTTTCGGCCCGCACCGCGCCGGCGGCGAGCCATAGCGCCAGACACCCGCCCGCCAAGATGTATCGCAAACCGTTCATTTGTTTTTGTCTCGTTTGCGGCCGCCCCGACTCGGAGCCGGCCCGTCGCCTTAATGTGACCCATTGGTTGACGTTGACGACGAATTCAGATTCAACTGCATCAAAGCCTCCTGGGACTTTTGCTGCATGGCCGCGTTGTCCAGCGGAGCCGCGGGAGCGCCGTTGTTGGCCCCGCCCGGCGCGGCCGGGCTGCCAGCGGGTGGCGCGGCCGCCGGCGCCACACCCGCTTGGGGGTGCACCGGCTGCTGCACGGGCGTCACCACTTCGGCCCCATTGTCAAGCTGCCTCACCGCGTTGGTGTTCGACGGGCCCGAGGGACCTCGCAGGGGGTTATTCGTACTGTTGTCCGGAATGGGCGCAAAGAAACCCTCGTAATTGCCGCTGCGTTTGAATTGCTTTTGTTCGCGTTTGCGCTGCGCGTCGATCAACGAACGCTCGTAAGAGCCGTCTTCGGCAGCGGCTTCGGATACCGCCGGCAGCCGCTGTTCCTCAACCACGGTATGTTTCGAGGCCAGTTCGGGCGTCTTCAAGACGGTCGGCCGCATCAGGACGATGAGTTCCTCGCGGTCCTTGGAATCGCTGCGCTGCTTGAACAGATTGCCCAGCAGGGGAATATCCTCCAAAAAGGGCACCCCGGACTCGCTGTGCGACTTATCCGACTTGATGAAGCCGCCCAGCATGACCGTGTCGCGGTCGAGCACGGTGATGGAGGCGTTCAGCGTGCGCTTGATCGTATTGGGCACATTGCCGACACCGGTGATGGCAGTGTAGCCATTGAGATCGTCAATTTCCTGCTGGATGTCCATGGAGACCATACCATCCGGATTGATGAACGGCGTCACGTCCAATTCCACGCCGACGGACAACTGCGAGTACGAGTTGCCAGTATAACCCGCGTAGCCGCCGTAGCTCGAGGTGACATAGGGCACGGTGTCGCCGACGAAGAACTGTGCCGGTTTGGCCTGCGAAGTCTGGATGCGGGGGCGCTGTATGATGCTGGCGTGGCTGTCGGTTTCCGCGGCGTTCACGGCCACATCCCACATCGGGCCGATGTTCGCAAAATAACTCGCGCCGCTGGGCAGGTTGTTGGCAAAGGTCGAATTCGTGCCGGACGAACCGTTAGCCATGACTGTGCTGGAAATACTGTTAATCAAGCCGTTCGAGCCTGTGTTCTTGGTCACGGTTTGGACGAAATTGATGAACGGACTGCCGGAGCTGGCGTTGTTCACGCCGCCGCCGCCCAGGACGGTGCCGCCCGGGCTAAGGGCGCTCGGATTCTGCGCCGCCGAAACGCCAAAGGCAAAGGTGTTTCCCAACGTCACGTCGATAATGACGGCCTCGACGAGCACCTGGGCCAGCGGCACATCCAGCTTTTCGATGATGCCCTTGATGACGGTCATGTCCGCGCGCGTGGCATAAATGAGCAGGGAACTGCTGCTTTCATTGGGAATGATCTTCGTCTGGCCGAACAACTGAATTTGGTCCTTGCTGCCGCCCGGGCCGCCACTGCCACTGCCGCTGGAGTTGATGATGTTGTTGAGCCGCTGCTGAAAGCTTTGGCCGCTGCTCGGCGTGCCGTTGGGCGTGGTCCGGGCGCCACCATACTGTTGGCTCCCGTAGGCATTGTTGCCATACCCGCCTGCGCCGCCCAGGCCCGTGCCTCCAATGCCCGCGCCGCCCGCGCCGCCCATGCCGCCCATGCCGCCCATGCCGCCGCTGCGGTTGGCCAGCCCGCTGATTTGACCGCTGCCCGGCGCGGTGCCAATGCTCACGGTCGAGCCGCCGCCGCCGCCCAAGGCGTTCAGCGCATTGGCGATGTCATCGACCTTCGCATAACGGATCGGAATCACCTCGGAAATGTATTCGGCGGGCACGCTCACATCCACCGCCTCGATCATTTCCAACATCCGTTTCACGTTTTCCGCATAATCGCGGATAATCAGGATGCCATTGCCGTCTATCGGCAGGATGGAATTCAACCGGGCGAAGGGCTGGATGACATTGACCATTTCCGAGGGCTTGACGTATTTCAACTGGACGACGTGGGTGATATAGGAGCCGAGCGATGGAAGGTTTGTGGAACCGGCCTTGTCGATCGCGCCGCCCGCCCCGCCCGCCTGGTCGGAGGGCAGCACCTTTACAAACTTTTCTCCGATGTTCACGAGGGAAACGCCATTGAGCGCTAGCACCGCCTGGAGGGCCTCGATGGCCTCGCTCTTGGTCAGGGGAGTCTGGGTTTTGAGAATGATTTTAGCATCCGGCAGCGCCGCCCGGAGCAGGGTCCGGTTGACCAGCTTCGCGTAGATATCCAGCACCTGGCTCAACTCAACCCCCTCAAAATCGATGAGTCCGGGCTGAATCATTTCCTCCGGCTGCGAAGCAAAAGCGGACGACGCGGCATAAGCAGTGGTCAACGGCTCGCCCGCCGGGGCCCCGGGACCGCCCGGAGCACCGGGCCTGCCGGGCGCGGCCCCGGGCACGCCGGGTGCGCCTTGGCCGCCCGGTTGAAAACGGCCCCGGCCACCGGGCGCCCCGTTAGTGGGGTTATTCCCCAGCGCGCGGCGCGTCGGCAGGGTGGGATTGGGCTGCGCCTGCAGATCCAGGCCGGTCAACACCAGCAGCAGTACGAGGAGAATCGATTTCATTTTGCCTTTGCGGTTGCGTTTTTTGCGGCGGAACCCGTCGCGCTTTTTTGGTAGCTCGCCACGAGCCGGATGTCCGCATTCAGCCGCTGGCGTGGCTGGTCCGGTTGCAGCGACAAATCAAGGACGCGGATCATCGAGGAGCTGTTCCCCAGCTTGTACAGGAAATTCACGAGGTCCGCTTCGGGAGCCTGGACATTGATGTTCTGCATTTGCTCGACGAAGAACTGGTTGGTTTGCATCGTCGAGCGGGAGAATCCCTGGATGCCAAAGCCGCAGGCGGCGGCCTCGGTTTGGATCGTCCGCATCAGATCGATGGACTGGTCTTCCAAGGCCACGGATTCGCCCTCGCTTTCAAATGCTTTCAACTTTTTCTGCAAGTCGGGAATCTCCGCCACGGCGGCGCGATAATTCCTCAGCTTGATGGTGGCTTTGTCAAACCGGTCGCGGTAATTGGTGAAATCCGAAAAATGCGGCCAGATGAACATCCAATTGAGTACAATCAGCAGCACCACACCGACGCCCACGACCAGCCGGCGCTCCATCGGACGCAGTTGTGCCAGGTATTTCTTCATTTCTCCTCCTGAGCCGGATGCAGCAACTCCAGGCTGAGACTCCAGGAGTACCCGCTGGAGGTCTTTTTGGGACTCACGTCCGTTCCCTTGTTCGGATCAAACACCGGTTGTTTGTCCACGGTCTTCTTTTTTAAGGTGGTGTTGAAATCCAGGAGCGTGGTGAGCTGGTCGTCCGGCGCATTGCCGCTGAGCGACACTCTTTGGCCATCGGCGAAGCTGAAGCGTTGCAGCGAGACGCTGGCGGGCAGTTCCTCCGCCACCACCTGCCAGCTATCGAGCGCCGCAAATTTCAATTCGGACCGCCGCTGCAGGATGGCCAGGCGCGCCTGGAGCTGGATGGCGTTGGTGTAGTCGTTGCTGATGGCCGCGACCTGGCCCTCGATCTTGCGCGCCTGGAAACCCTCCCATTGGGCCGCACAAAAATAAATGACGCACCCGATCACGTAGAGCAGGCCCGCAAAACCCAGGCCGTGCAGCCACAGCCGGTCGAAAAATTGTTCGCGGTAGCGGGCCGCGAATTCCCCGGGCTGCAAGTTGATTTTGGCCGTGGAAGCCGCGGCGCGCGCCGCCGACCGTCCGGCGAGTTCCGCCGGCGTTGGCGGCGCGACCACCTTGACGGCTTCACCCAACCCGGCCCGCAGCAATTGCTCCCATTCGGTCGCATTCACCGGATCGGCCACCAGATGCCACTCCGGCTGCCCCGCCAGCCAGCCTTCGACTTCACCGGCCATCGCCAGCAAGCCCAGTTGCGACTTCAACTCGGCGGCGCGATCGCCCGCCGGCGGGAGGGTGACAAAGCTCAAATTGCGCCAGGCGCCGCCGAACCACCAGGCCACCAGCGCGGCGTTCTGGGCCCCCAGCGTCAGCGGAAACAGCCAGACGCTGTCGGCCTTGGGCTGAACCGCTTCGAGCTGGTCCAGCATCGGCACTTCCAGCCGGTCGGCCAGGAATCCGTCACGCTCGAGACGTCCCAGAAACTCCTCCACCACGGCTCGCGCGGCGACGACGACAATGACCGACTGCAAACTTTCCACGGTGCCGTCCGCCTTGGCCGGGCTTTGGTGTGCGCCCAGGACCTGCATGGTCCAGACCATCTGCGTCACGGGGATCGGCGAGAGCTTTTCGAGTTGCAGTTCAACCATTGAGAAGGTCTCTTCGGCGTTGGCGGCGGGCAACTCGACCACGCGCAGGAAAACGTTTTCAGTCGGCAGCCACGCCACGTTCAATTTGGGCTGCCACAGGGACGCCCAGCTTTTGGCGACCAGATGGGCCGGCAGCGGGTCCGCGTGCGGCACGCGCTGTTCCCGTTTCAACGCAAAACCCTTGCCCTTGGCGTCAAACTGCCAGAGGCGCTTGGCGTCGGGTGCCAGGTGCAAAATGTTGCAGGAATGCCAGCGGGCCATCGGAAAATTGGATTGGGATTAAAGGCTTATTGGACGGTTGGATTGCCGGATGGCTGGTCTTGAAGGTCGGCGCTGCCTCGCCTGCACCCATCAATCCGAGAGTCCATGAATCCAAAGGGTGTCGGGGTTTTCATTCGCGTGGCGTACTTTTCGTGGCTTCTCCTTCGATCAGCGACGCCATGTGTTCTTCCATCTGGGTGACGCGCAACACTTCTTCAATGGTGGTGACGCCAGCCTTCACCTTGTTCCAGCCGTCCGTGCGCAGGGTGCGCATGCCGGCTTCCATGGCGCGGGCCGCGATGGTGGTGGCGGGGGCGCGGTTCATGATCAGCGGCCGGAGGGCTTCCGTGACCAGCAGCAGTTCGTAAATGCCTTTCCGGCCCTGGTAACCCTGTTGCCGGCACTCTTCGCATCCTGCCCCGCGCCAGACCTTGGCCGTGGCAATGTCCGCTTCCGGAAAACCAATCCGCTGCAAGTATTCGCGATCCACCTTCTGCTCCACCTTGCAATGCGGGCAAATCGTGCGGATGAGTCGCTGGGCCATGACCGCCTCGACCGAGGAGGCAACGAGGAAGGGCTCTATGCCCATGTCAATCAAGCGCGTGAAGGCACTGGGCGCATCGTTGGTGTGCAGGGTGCTGAACACCAGGTGGCCCGTGAGTGAGGCGCGAATGGCGATTTCCGCGGTTTCCGTGTCGCGGATTTCCCCCACCATCACCACGTTGGGGTCCTGGCGCAAAATGTGGCGGAGGCCCATCGCAAACGTCAGCCCGATGTCCCCGCGCACGGCGATCTGGTTGATGCCCTTCAGCTCATATTCCACCGGCTCCTCAATCGTGATGATGCGCTTGTGGATGGAGTTGATCGCGCTCAAGAACGCGTAGAGCGACGTAGATTTGCCCGACCCCGTCGGCCCGGTCACGAGAAAAATGCCGTGCGGTTTGATGATGATATCGCGGATGGCCGTCTCTTCCATCTGCGAAAAGCCGAGCTTGTCGAGCGAGAGAAAAATTTTTCCGCGCGTCAGCAAGCGGAGCGACACGCTCTCGCCATAGACCGTGGGCACCGTGGACACGCGGATGTCGATTTCCTCGCCCTTGATGCGCACGTTGATGCGTCCGTCCTGGGGCAGGCGCTTTTCGGAGATGTTCATGCCGCTCATCACCTTGATGCGCGAAATGATCGAGGCCTGGAAACGCTTCAGCTGCGGCGGCAGCGGAATCAGGTGCAGGATGCCGTCAATGCGGTTGCGAATGCGCAACTCGTCTTCCTGCGGCTCGAAGTGAATGTCCGTCGCCCGGTTCTTGAAGGCTTCCCAGATGATTTGGTTGACGAACTTGATGACGCTGGCCTCCTGGTCGCCTTCGGTGATTTCCTTGTCCGCCGGCAGATCCAAGTCCATCGTCTCGCCCTCGCCCATTTCGTCGAGGGTTTCGGCGCCGACGCCGTAATATTTTTTCAGCGCCTTTTCGATTTCGAACTTGGTGGCCATCGCAAAGGTCACCGGCATCTTGGCGTCGAAGCGAACCGCGGTCATCATGGCCGCGTCAAACGGGTCGCTGGCCGCCACCTGCAAGACACCGTTGTTCAAGGCCGCCGGCAGCACCGAATATTGGAAGGCGATCTTGGTGGAAATCTTGTTGCGCACCTCGTCTTCCACCGTGAGTTTGGAAAGGTCCAGGTGCGGCCACCCGAGAGTGGCGGCAAGCCGCTGCATGAAAGCTTCTTCGGAAACGCCGCGTTCGCGCGCAATGAAGGTCAAAAGCGGCTCCGGAGACCCCGCGTCGGCGGCCGCCCGCCAGGACCGGCGCCAGTCGTCAAACTGCGCCGGCGTCGCGTCCGCGACCGTCGCCACAATGTGTTTTACCGAGTTAAAGGCCATCAGGTTCCGGTTTTAACAACCAGAGCCGGCAAAAGTTGCAAGAAATCGCATGGATTACAATCCAAACCGCCAGAATTTTTGACTGCAGGCTACATTTCCGCGGTTCCCCAGCGGGACCCTCCCGTCCCGCCCGCCGCCGCAGACAATGAACGACATTTCTCGTTTGTTCCCAACCAGTTGGAGCGCCCGCCGACAACCCCGTGCAACTTTGAGTGCGAGCGGAGCGCCGCTATTTGTTATAGGTTTCGTTGCACTTCTTGATGACGGCCAACTGTGAGTCCCGGAGCGAGTTGAGGTTGAAGAAGGAAACTCCGATGGCGCCATTATCGTGCGCCTGGTGGATGGCTTCCTCGAAATCAACCATGTTGTTTTCGTAATTGCCCACCGATAATCCGGTGAAGAGATGCTGGCCGGGCTTTAGATCGCGGGCGGCCTGTTTGGTGGCGAAACCCACCCAATAGAGGTTCCCATTATGGTCATTCTTGTAGTCCATGGGGAAAACGAGGTCCAGGTCCCAGTGCGGCCAGTCTTGTTTGACGTATTCCCGCGCCAATTCCGGGAAGGGAAAGACGGCGGCTGAGGCCAGCGTTCCATTTTCATGGCAGATCTGCACGCATTCATTCACCAGCGATGAGATGGCATCCATGCGGAACTGTTTCCAGGCGGCATTCTCCTCCTTGTCTGGCAAATCCATCGGGTCCACGCCAAACTTCTCTTTGAATTCCTGCCGGGCGAGCGGGTGGTAATCAAAGTCATACTCGGGCAGCAGCCGGTCTTGCACGAGCGGAAGCCCGTTGGTAAATCGGTATTGCGTCTGCAACTGTGCCCCCAGGATGACATCCACAAAGCGGATGTAGTCGAAATGCACGGAGGCCAGCCCTTTGACTTGCGCGACCTCTTTCACCCCCTGCTTGATATAGTCCCGCGCGCCCGGAGAAAAGGGACTGAGGAAACTGTAATAATTGACGTAAGGGTGAAAATCGAGGCAGCTCTGCCCCAGCCGGTTGACGGAATACCAATCCGGGTGTTGACGGCACTCCGCGGCGTTGCCCACATTCATCATCCAATGCCAGGCATGAATTCGGATGCCGACCTGGCTCCCTAGATCAACCAGCACCGTCAATTGCGCGGCGGTCGCATTTTCAGGGAGAATGTCCGTGATACCCGCGTCCGCCAGCCTCTTTAGGCCCGCCAGTTGGGTCTCCCCGGAACCTGGCGGCACTCCCCAAGCCGCGAAATAGAATTTCTTGTCCGTATAACTGACGCTCGGCGCCCGGTTGGTGGTTTCGGCCGCCGGTGCCAAAGCCGCGCTCGCGGCGAGAAACAGGGCGATTCTTTTTATTGTCTTCATAAGAACAACATAATTGCCTGCGGAACTCCATGACCAGACCCGTGTCCCGCCGCAGCTTCAGCGAAGGCGGATGACAAATCGCTCCTGCACATTCTAGACTGCTATTCTTGAGAGGCGAGCATTTACTCCGCGAGTGACGGATTCATATGCGATAGCCGGAAAATCTGCGGGCAAACGTTCCTGAACCGTTGCCAACGCCCTTGGCGCGATTTCGGCAACTTCTCGCAGCACATCAACAACCAGTGATTCCGGAAGATGGGCTAAAGCAGGCTATAAGCGTCGGTTCCATCCGCTCCCACTTTCTCGGCAACGGCGCGTCGTAAATGTTCCGCATCTGGCAACAGATTTTCAAATACGGCCGCTACCGCGGCCCCACGAAAGGCATCCGTCCTGAGGGGAAGCGATAAAGACACGGGAACGGCGTTTTCTTTCCCCAGCCAAGAGCCATCGTATCTAAATGCAATTGCCCCATGGTCTCGTGGTCTCGTGGTCTCGTGGTCCCGTGGACTTGTGGTCTCGTGGTCTCGTGGTCTCGTGGTCTCGGCCTTCGGCTTTCGGAATGTTCGTCATTAGTCGGTTTTTCTTAATTTATTTTTCATCAATTGTTCATTTGCAGGGTGTCCATTTGTATTGAAGGGTAGTGGGGGGGGTTGTGTGAGGGCAGCCAGCCCTTGGATTTTGAGGAGCCATGTTATGAAAAGACACACGCTTTCGATGACGACGATGGCCGCCTCGCTTCTCCTCGCCGCCCTGGCAAGGAGGACTGCCGGCCAGTCAACCTATACTCCCAACGATCCGGCCGCGCTTTCGCCCGGGAATGCCGCGCCGGCCGTGCCCAATGCCGCCGCCGGCTGGCCGGTCGTTTTCACGAGCGGCAACCTCACCTGCATGGTTTTCGAGCCGCAATGCGATTCCTGGGATGGCCATGAGCTGGTGGCCCGCAGCGCCGTGAGCATGCAGGCGGCCAGCCAGGCCCAGCCCACTTACGGCGTCGTCAGCTTCAGCGCCACCACTTTGGTGGACAAAGCGTCGCGGAGCGTCCGGCTGGCCAATTTCAAGCTGACCGGCGCCGACTTTCCATCCGCCCGCAGCCGGGCGCCGGAGTTTCAGGCCTTGTTGAACCAACAATTGCCGCCACACGCAGCCGCTGTTTCGCTGGCTCAATTGGAAGCCAGCCTGACACTGGCCTCCGGCCCGGCCAAGCCCGAGCAGCTCAACAATCTGCCCCCGCACGTCATCATCGCAACCCGGCCGGCCGTGCTGGTCTATATTGAGGGTCCGCCCGCGTGGCGGCCGGTGGCCGGCACCACCCTGCAACGGGTCATCAACACGCGGGTGTTATTGTTGAAAGATGAATCGGGACAGCATTTCTTGCATCTCTATGACGGCTACCTGCAAGGGCCGTCGCTCAACGGGCCGTGGAAAATTGCCAGCCAGCCGCCCGCCGGCGCCGCGCTGGCCGAAAAGGCTGCGACCGACTTGGGCCAGGTGGACCTGCTGCGCGGCCAGGCGGATGCCATTACGGGCCGGGCGCCGGCGCTGGGCGCTTCGCCCATGCCCGACATCACGGTGGCGACCCGGCCCACTGAATTGATCACCTTCAACGGCCCGGCCCAATATGCAGCCATTCCGGGCACGGAACTGTTGTATGCGGAGAATACTTCAGGCAACGTGTTCAAATCCCTGACCGACCAGCAGAATTATATTTTGATTTCGGGCCGCTGGTATCGCGCGCCATCGTTGGACGGGCCGTGGCAGTTTGTTCCGAGCAGCCGGTTGCCGGGCGATTTTGCGAACATCCCGGACACCAGCCCCAAGGAGAACGTGAAGGCGAGCGTGCCCGGAACGCCGCAGGCGGAGCAAGCGCTCGTAGCCAACAGCATTCCGCAAAGCACGGCGGTGCCGCGCACGGCACAAATGGCGACGCCCCAAATGGATGGCGCGCCGCAACTGGCGGCGATCGAAGGCACGCCGCTCCATTATGTGGAGAACAGTGCCACGCCGATCATTGAAGTCAATCCGCAGGCCTGGTACGCGTGCCAGAACGGCGTTTGGTATGTCTCAACCTCCGCGAGCGGCCCTTGGGATGTGGCCGCCCAGGTGCCGGAAGTGATCTACACGATTCCCACGACGTCGCCGCTGCACTATCTGACCTATGTCCAAGTGTATGGCTCGACGCCCCAAGAGGTTTACGAAGGCTATACCCCGGGTTATTTCGGCACGGAGGTTGCGCCGGACAACACCGTGGTTTACGGCACGGGCTACGACTACGAGCCTTGGATTGGATCCGCATGGTATGGGCCGCCGCTCACCTGGGGATGCGGCTTCGCCCCCTGTTGGGGTCCCTCGTACGGCTGGGGTTTCGGCTGTGGATTTGGGTGGGGCTGGGGATGCTTACCGCCATTCCCCTGGTGGGGCGGCTTCGCCGGGTACGGACGCTGGGGCTTTGATCATGGTTATGGGGGGCACGGCTTCGAGCGAGGCGGGTTCGGCCACGACGGCTTGGCGAATACCGCGGGCGACCTTTACGGTCGCGGCGGATTTGGCAGACAGGGAACTACCGCGTTCCGCGGCAGCGGATTTCAACCCCGCAGCTTCGGCGGGTTTCAGCCGGGCGCGGGCCAGTTTCACGGGTTCAATTCCGGGAATGTGTTCCGATCATTGTCCGCTCCCAGCGGTTATGCCCATGGCTATTACGGTGGCGGTTTTGGCAGCGGATACCGCGGGTATTCCGGCGGTGCAGTCCGCAGCCACGGTGGCAGCTTTGGAGCTTATGGCGGCGGGTTCCGCGGCGGCTCGTTCAATGGGGGCGGCGGATTTCGCAGCGTTGGAGGGGGCGGCATTGGGGCCGGCGGCTTCCGCGGCGGCGGAGGAGGTGTGGGCGGCGGGCGTGGCGGTGGAGGCGGCGGCGGCGGCGGGCGCCGTTGACATTGGGGGCGGCTTTGACTTGCCGCCGGGCGAAAACCGGCTACCTTCCGGGAGGTGGCATAAACCCGGTTTCTTTTAACTATTAATACTGCAATCAAAACCGCCGGCATCATCGGCAGCGGACCCTCCGGGGCAACCCTGGCTTCGTTGTTGGCCATGAACGGCGTCGAGGCCACGCTTTTTGATGACGGCCGGCGGCCCGACTTGATCGTGGGCGAATCGTTGATCCCGGCCGTGATACCGGTATTGCGAAAACTCGGACTGGAGGAGCGCGCCCGCGCGATCTGCCAGCACAAGCCGGGTGTGACCTTCACCTTGAATGCCGCTGAAAAGGTGGAGTTCTGCTTTGATTCGCTCGCCGGAACGGCCATGCCCACCTATGCCTACAACGCGCCGCGTCCGGCCTTCGATCAGCTATTGGACGATCGCGCCGACGAACTCGGCGCGCGCCGGGTGCGGACGAGGGCCAGAATCGAGCGCGCGGGCGCCGACGGTCTGCGGCTCGCGGTGGAAACCCTGGAACAGGCGCCCTGGCTCCGCGGCCGGCAGCCGGACCTGATCGTCGATGCCACTGGAAGAAGCCGTTTCATTGCCCACGCGTTGGAAATCCCGGCCGAGGTCGGGCCGCGAAAGGATGTCGCCTACTTCGCTCATTATGATGGTTTCACCGAAAACGCGCCGCGCGGGCAAGTCATTATCGGCCGGCTGGCAGCCGGCTGGAGCTGGCGGATTCCGCTGCCGGGTCGGCTGTCGGTGGGCGTGGTGCTAAACAAGGAGGCCGCCGCCAAACTGGGTGCCACGCCCCAAGAGCGGCTGGAAGCGGCCATCCACTGCGATCCCGTGCTGGCGGCGGCCGGGACGCAACGGCGCCGGCTCACGGAGGTTTTCACATATACCAATTACCAGCTCGTTTCCAGCCGCGGCCACGGCTCAAACTGGGCCCTGGCCGGCGATGCGTTTGGTTTCGTGGATCCCATGCTGTCACCGGGTGTGTTTCTGGCGTTGCATTCGGCCGAATTACTTTCGGAAAACCTGGACAATTTGCCGGCTTATTCCCGGGAAATGCGCAAGCTGATTCGTGCCTGGATGGGGCTCATCCGGTATTTTTACGACGGCCGCATTTTCGCGATGTACCAGACCGGAATGATCTTTGAGCGGATGTTCCCGGGCAAGATCACCGAGGCGCTTCATGTTTTCTTCAACGGGAAGGTCGCCGGCATGGCTTCGGGCGCAACCACTGCGTCCCGCTTCGGACATGGGATGCTGGAAATCATGTCCAAGCCGGCCGGCTGGATCACCCCTCCGGCCACGCTGGCAATCCGTTGAACCCAGCTGATGTCTTCCAGAGAGGTTGAACTGATACAGACTAAGGATTGTGTTCCGACGCGCCCAGATTGATGGCTGTTCTCGCCTCGAGAAATTTTTTTAATTCCTCCGCCGCCTTGCCCCCAAAGCCGGGCACTTCCGCGAGCTGCTCCAGCGTGGCCAGTTGCAGGCGCCGCACTGAGCCGAACTTCTTTAGCAGCGCCGCCTTGCGCCGCTCGCCGATGCCCGGGAATTCATCCAGCACGCTCTCGGAGATTTTCTTGAGCCGGAGCTGCGCGTTGTAGCTGTTGGCCACGCGATGACATTCGTCGCGCACCCGCTGCAACAGTTTCACCGCCGCATGATCCAGCCCCAGCCGCAACGGTTCGCTGGAATCCGGCACGTAAATTTCCTCAAACTCCTTGGCCAGCCCGATGACCGGAATTTTATCCAGCCGGAGCTTTTTCAGTTCCGCCACCGCCATCCCCAACTGCCCCTTGCCGCCATCGATTAATATGAGATCCGGGAACCCGCTGACCGCAGCGGATGAATCCTCCGCGCCCTTGCCCGCTGCCAATCCCGATCCTCCACTGGCGTTCCTGACGGGCGCGCCTCGCCGCACTTTGCGGCTGGCTTCCTCCACGAGCGTTTGCAATTCCTGCGGAATGGCCTCGCCGCCTTCGTCGCTGCGCTCCGGGTTTTTCATCTTGGCTTCGTTCAAGAGCCGCGAATACCTCCGGCGCACCACCTCCGCCATGCTCGCAAAATCGTCCTGGCCGGCCACCGTTTTGATCTTGAACCGGCGGTAATTCGCGCGGTCGGGCCGGCCGTTTTTGAAACTGACCAGCGACGCCACCGCAAACGTGCCGCTGATGTTCGAAATGTCAAAACCCTCGATCCGCTGCGGCGGCCCCGGCAGGTTCAGCACTTTGGCCAGCTCCGCCAGATCGCCCGCCGAATTGACGGCCAGGGGCAGCGTGTACGGGATGCGCTCAAATTTTTCCGTCTGCTTCCACGTATGCCGGAGGTCGCCGATGAGGTCGCGCAGCTCGGCGGCCTTTTCAAACTCATGTGCCGCGGCCGCCTGCTTCATCTCCGCCTCCAACTGGCCTTCCATTTCCCGGCACTGGCCTTCGAGGAAATGACACGCCGCCAGCACCTGCTCCAGATATTGCTCGCGCTTCACGTTGCCTACGCACGGCGCGGTGCAATATTTCATGTGCGCGTACAGGCAGTGTTTGTAATCGGCCTCGCCGGGCGTGAAGACGCGGCAGCCGCGCAAGTTAAACTGCCGCCGGGCCAGCGACAGCGTGTTCCGCAAAGCGGCCGAATGGGCGAACGGACCGAAATACCGCGCGCCGTCTTCCTTTTTCAGGCGCGTAAAGACAAAATTCGGGATCGGGTCGTTCAAGTTGATCTTGAGCATCAGGTACCGTTTATCGTCCCGCCAACTGACATTGAACCGCGGCCGGAACTCCTTGATCAGCCGGCTCTCCAGCAGCAGCGACTCCGCCTCGCTCTTGACCACGTGAATATCGAAATCATACACCGCCTCGATCAGCGCATTGAACTTCAGATCCCAGCCCATCCGGCGCGACGGGTGGAAATACTGGCTGACCCGCTTGCGCAAATCGCGGGCCTTGCCAACGTAAATGACCGTCCCAAAGCGGTCCTTGTGCAGGTACACGCCCGGCTTGTGCGGGACCGTGCCCAACTTCTTGCGTATGTGATCCGACGCGGACATTACCCCAAGCTTCACGCAAAATATTGCGCGCGCAAAGAAATTCCTGGAAAATCAGCAGCAGCGCCGGACGCCATCGAATCTGTCTTCCGTGACCTGCGCGAAGATTTTTTGGTCGCTGTGCGGTTCACACGCACAGACACAGGCTTGTTGACGGGCGCGCTCAAAATGGGCTTCGCCCGAAAGTTCCCTGGCCAGGCCGAGCGCGATGGCCGCGGCGCCGGTCACCGAGCGGAGGCTGGGGCCGGATTCCTTGAGCGCGTAATCGGGCAGCCAGACCGGATCGGTCTCGTGCAGCACGGCGGCCTTCCGACGCGTCAGCAAAAGCCACCATTCGCGGACGCTCAAGCAGACGATGGCGGCGACGAGCGCCAAAAAGGCCCCGGCGACGGCGGCGTCGAGCAGGTTGTTGAAACCAAGGGCACGAAACCTGGCCAGATCCGCGGCAGACGGCGCCAAACCGGCGCGCTGTTCGGCGCTTTCAGTCGCCACGCGGGCGGCCGCCAAGAAACCGATTCTCGGATCGGCGGCGAAGATCTTCTCGACCCCGGCCGTAAACGTCACAGCCAGCAGCCAGACCAGCGGGACCAAAGTGACCAGCGCGAGCCACGGGGAACGACTTGGAGCGCCGGTCTCCGACCCGGCTCGCTGGGTGGTTTGGGTCGGCGCCGGGTCGGAGACCGGCGCTCCAATCGCCATCTTCAAAATAATGGTGGTGCCGAGGCAGAGGGCGATGGCGGCGAGCATTTGATTGGCGATGCCAAAGAGCGGCCAGAGCGAGTTGACGCCGCCGAGCGGGTCGCGCACGCCCTGAATCAGGAAATAGCCCCAGCCGCCAACCATCAGCGCCGCGGCCACCGGCGCGGCCAGCAGGTTTTTTGGATTGCCGAGCGGCCGCCCGGCGCGGCCCAGGACGCTTTGCAGCAGATAACGGCCGACCCGCGTGCCCGCATCCAGAGTCGTCAGGATGAACAGCGCCTCGAACATGACCGCGAAATGGTACCAGAGATCGAGCCAGCGGCCGTTGACCGCTCTGGCAAAGATATGCGCCATGCCGACGGCCAAGGTGGCCGCGCCGCCCGTGCGGCCAAACAGGGTTTTTTCGCCGAGACCAGCGGCGAGCGTGTTCATTTGATCAACCGTGACGGGAAAATTCAACGCATTGATTTTGGCCACCGTGGCAGCCGGATCGCCCTTCACATTCATGCTCAAATACACGCCCGGGTCCAGCGTGCAGGCGGCAATGAGGGCCATGATGGCGACGAAGGACTCGAAACACATCGCGCCGTAGCCGATGGGGCGCGCATAATTTTCGCGCCTGATCATCTTGGGCGTGGTGCCGCTGGCGATGAGCGAATGAAATCCGGAGATGGAGCCGCACGCAATGGTGATAAAACAAAAAGGAAACACCTTGCCGGCGACGATCAGGCCGGAGCCGTCGATGAATTGCGTGAGCGCGGGCATTTGCAAGTGCGGCAGCGTGCAGAGGATGCCCAGCGCGAGCAGGAGGATGGTGCCGAGCTTCATGAACGTGCTCAAGTAATCACGCGGCGCCAACATGAGCCACACCGGCAGGCTGCTGGAGATGACCCCGTAACCGATGATGATCCAGGCGAGCGAGAGGTCGCGCAGGCCGAAGACCTGGGACCAATGCGGATCCTGGTACACCTGCTTGCCACCCCAAACCGCCAGCAACAGCAGCGTGACTCCGATGGCGGTGGCCTCCAATACCTTGCCCACCCGCACAAACCGCAGGTAGCCGCCCATGAACAACGCGATCGGAATCGTCGCGCCCACCGTAAAAACGCCCCAAGGACTTTCCGCCAAGGCGCGCACGACCACCAGCGCCAATACCGCCAGCAGAATGACCAAAATGGCCAGGATCGCCACCACCGCGATGGCGCCCGCGCCGGAATTCAACTCTTCCTTCACCATTTCGCCCAGCGACTTTCCATTGCGGCGCATCGAGCAAAAGAGAATGACGAAATCCTGCACCGCGCCGCCGAGCACGACGCCGATGAGAATCCACAGGGCGCCCGGCAGATAACCGAACTGCGCGGCGAGCACCGGCCCCACGAGCGGACCCGGCCCGGCGATCGCGGCGAAATGGTGGCCGAACAGGATGAATCGGTTCGTGCGCACAAAATCCCGGCCATCGTCGTGAACTTCGCAGGGCGTGGCGCGCCGGTTTACCACGCCGAGCACGCGCAGCGCGATCCATTTGGAGTAAAACCGGTAGCCGATGGCGTAAGTGCATGCGGCGGCGATGATGAGATAAGCGGAATTGACGGGCTCGCCCCGGCGGAAGGCGAGCGTGGCGTAGGCCCAGGCCCCGGCCAGCGACAACAGCATCCAAAAAGCCACTCGGAAGGTCCTGTTCATCGATTCAGCAGCCGGTTTTTTGGGGAACCGCTACAAGGGGTTTTTGCATCACCAGCAGGTCCGGGCGCCCGACCCACCCGTTATGTTTCCAAAAGGCTTCGCCGGCGGCATTATCGGCAAACAGGAAGATATTGCACTTGGGAATGCCCAGTTGCAGCAGATCGGCCAGACAGACTTCCACCAGGGCCCTGCCAAGGCCAAGTTTGCGGTGCGTCTTCGCGACCGCCAGATGGTGCAAGTATCCGCGCCGTCCGTCGTGCCCGCACAATACCGCCCCAACGAGGTTCGTTCCGTCCAGCGTAACGCGGCTTAAAGCCGGATTGCGCGCCAGAAACGAGGCAACCGGCTCCCGGGCGTCGGATTCGCTTAGCCCCACGCCCTCGGTCACTTTCCAAAGTGCCAGCACCGCCTCGTAATCGGCGATGTTCATGGGGCGGAGGGCGTGGCTCATTGGATGGTTTAAGTGATTTTTGAAGATACCGTGATGGCCGTCAACGGCGAAGTGGCGGGTGGAACAGGCTTCCTGTGGGGCGCTTTCAAAATCCGATTGCCTGGCCGGAGCGCGGCTCTGCGAGCCGCAGCAACATCCGCAATTCAAGACATCCCGTCAATTTTTCCTACTTGACACTTCCCGGCAAATTCCAATTGGCGTTGCGCCCCAACTCGGGTTTTCGGGTTAACACTTCCCGGATTCGTAAAGCTCGAGGTATTTGCCGACGGCGGAATTCCAGGAATGATCGCGCCGTGCCCGATCCAGGGCGTCGCGGAAAACGGTGGTGTCGGCCAGCAGTCGTTGGGCCGCCGCCGCGAACGAAGCGCTGTCCGACGGCGTGTAAGTGACGCCGCACGGATAGCGCGTCAGGAACGCCGAAAAATAGGGCGTCGCCGCCGCAATCATCGGGCGGAAGCGGCGGCAGCATTCGATGAGCACGCCGGAGCCCCGGGCGAAGCCGGCTTCATACGGCAACACCAGCGCGTCCGCCGCCGCGAAGTAATATTTTGTCATTTCCTCCGGCACGAACTCGTTCACGATTCTGGCGTTCGGATACCGGCAGGAGGCCACGGCCAGGCCGGGGTCATTTTCCGAAATCACCCTGCCCACGAACAGCGCGAGCGGCGGCACCGGCAGCGTCAGGCAGCCTTTCAGCGGCGTGACGTAATCTTTCTCGCGGCGATGCGTGCCGAAGAAAAGAAGGATTTTTTCCGCGAGCGGCAGCCCGAGCCGCTGCCGGGCTTCGGCTTGGGAGACTGGCTTTTCCTCGTCGTCAATCGCGTACGGAATGAGCCGGACATGGGGGCCGACGTGCGCGGAGAGCTGCTCGCGCAGAATTTCATTCTCGCAGATGAATTCCAGCCGGTTGGTGGCGGTGGCGCGACGCAACAGCCATTTTAGAAACCTCCGGAACACCGCCTTGGCGCCCGTGGCCGGGCCGGACAGGACGCCACTGTAAGGCGATTGCACGAAGCGCCGCCGGAACAGCAGGGTGGCCACCACGACCGTCCAGTAGGAGCCGCCGATGATGTGCAGCACAGCGTCGGGCTGATGACGGGAAAGCCGCACCGCCCGGAACAGGCACGTCCACGTCTCGCATACGCTCACCAAGCCGCCGAAGCGGCTGATTTGCCAGTGGCCGGCCGCGACCCGACGCCAGGCCGCCGGCAGACGTTGATGGACCGCAGTGACTTTGCCCTTTAACTCCGCCGGAATGGCATCGGCGGGCGAACTGAAAATGATGACGTGAACCGGCCGGCCCTGGCGCATCAATGCGCGCGCCAAGGCCACGGTGTTGGGCCAGTTGTGTGACGGGTAATGGGCGCTGGGGCTGGCGATGAAAATCATGGCTGAAATCAACGTTCAGCGCTGGCGCCGCACAGTTGCGTTAGAATCGCCTCGTTGCCGGTGACGGCCTGTTCCTGGTTGAACCGCCGCCGGGCGGAGGCCCAGGCGTATTCCACCAAAGCCTGGTTGCCATCCGGCGCGGTGATGGCCCGAAGAATCGTTTCGGCGAGGGCGCGCGGATGGCGCACGTCACAAAGGTATCCGCTGCGCCCGTCGTCCAGGGTCCAGGGCACCGCCCCGCTGTGGCTCCCGCCAATGACCGGTACGCCGCACGCCATCGCCTCCACCAGCACCAGGCCATGCGTTTCGACCAACGACGGATGCACCATCAAGCCGGCTTCCGTTTCCAGAAAATCCAAAACCTCGCCGTAGGCTACACTGCCTTTGAAGACAATGCCGGCGTGGAGACCGCGGCGGCGCGCCCACGCTTCCGCCGCCTGCGCCGGTCCCAGGTCGCGTCCGAACAAAACGAGGCGGGCCGCCGGTTGTTGGGCGCGCACCTGGGCAAAGGCCTGGAGCAGGGTGGTGACATTTTTGATCCCGCCCCAGCCGCCCACATTGCACAGCGTCAGCGCCCGTTCCGGTTTGGCGGGCGTTTGCAGGCGGCGCTCGCGGCGCTGGAACATTTCCAGCGGCACGCCGTTGGGCACCACGTCCACCGGACCTCGCGGCCGGAAATATTTTTGAATGTGGCGGGCGGTGTAGGGCGACACGCACACCAGCCGGTCGGCGCGGCGGATGACCCGCCAGGCCACCGCGAGGTGATACGTCGTAAACCAGTCCCTGGATATCCAGGCGTAGCGCCACGGCGTGTCGTGACAGGTGACCGCCGTGGGAAGGCCGCATTGCAGCGCGGCCAGGGCGTGATCGCGCGTCCACTGGGCGGTCAGCACCTCGGGTTTTTCACGCAGGACCAGTTCGCGGATCAGGCGGCATTCGGTCCGGTAGCAATCGAGCAGGCATCGCCGCGCCCGGCGTTTGGGGATCACGTGCAGCGTCAGGCAATCGCCGCGCAGCGTATGAACCTGCGAGACCGAGGGGTCAAGGCAGAAGATGGACAAGGTGTGCCCGCGGCTAAGCCAAGCCCGCACCAGCGGCGTGACCGGCGTGGCCGTGACGCCCTGAATGGCGGCGAGGCGGACGCGCGAATCGTCGTCCAGCAAGTCGGCAACTTCCCGGGGTTGAAACGGACTGACAATTCCAATCTTCATTTAATCAAGTCCGGCTGCCGGGCGATGGCGCCCCGGCAATCGGCCGAAGACGGCGCGGTTTTTAAAATTGTCAGACCGCCGGTCAGCAAGCAATGGGAAACGCAGCGGAGAAAGCTGTCGTGCAAGGCCCCCGCTCGGGTAACAGTTACTTTTGGCCCACGGCGGGCTGGAGTTCTTTAAGCTTAAATTTGCCTTTGCGCCGCCGGCGGCTTTATTGCATATTGAGATTTCAATTCTTATGCCAGACGAGGCTCAGGTCATTGACGGACAACTGAATCCCGGCGAACGTGAGTTCCTCACCAAAGTGATTCTTGAGGCGCCAGTGAAGCCGGAAATTGTGGTGGAAGTGGGTACCTGGCTGGGCGGCGGCAGCACGCTGCACTTCCTGCGCGCCCTGCAAGCCAACGGCACGGGCCATCTGTGGGGCGTTGAGGCCTTCAAGGAAATCTACGAAAAAATGATCGCAAATATCCGGCAGGGTGCGCCGGATGCGGCGCAACGGTTTACGCCGCTGTTTGGATTTTCCACGGAAGTGTTGCCGCGCTGGCTGAAAGAACTGGCGCCGGAAGAGCAAATTGACTGTGTTTTCCTGGATGGCGGTGACAATCCGATGGAACAGGTGGATGAATTCAAGCTGTTGGCGGACCGCGTCCGAGTCGGCGGCGTCCTCATGGCCCATGACGCCCATACGCGCAAAGGCAAATGGCTGGGACCTTATCTGGCCGAACTGGACAACTGGGAATCAAGCATTCACGATCTCAGCATCTACGGGCTGTTGCATGCGCGCAAGCTGCGGCCCGAGCCATCGGTGGCCAGCCGGCAGGCTGGCGAAAAGAAACTGAGACAGTTGCGGCGGCAGCCGATGGAAGCCATCGCCCGATACATCCCAAGTCGGATGTGTGGTTTGATCCTGAACTCCATGCCTTCAAAATTGCGCAAGAAACTCACCGTAGGCAAACCGTAAGAGACAGGCTGTATCTAATCGCAAATTGGCCAGCAACCTTAATCCCGCCGTCCCAGCACCTCCCGGTAAATTTCCAAGTGCTGCCGCGCGATGACCGAGGGATGGTACCGCTCGCGCGTGACGGCCGCCGCATTTTGCGGCCGCGGGGCACCGGCTTGCAGCCAGCCGGCAATGGCTACTTCGAGCGCGCCAAAATCTTGCGGTTCGATCAATTCCGCGCTTTCGACGCCTCGGGCTATGTCCACCATGCCGCCGGTCGCCGAGCCAAAGAACTTCAAATTCCGCGCCAAGGCCTCCGCCACGACCAACCCGAAGGCTTCTTCCTTGGGAAAATGCACCAGCGCCGACGCCGCGTCCATGGCGGCCACCAGTTGCGCCGGCGGCAGGTTTCCCAGATACCGCGCATAGCCAGCCATCTCCGCGCGCGCCAGTACGCGTTCAAAGGAGGCGCCATAGTCGTCCTTGGCGCGATGGCCGGCGAACTGCAGTTGAAAGCGGCCCCCCCGCCCGTGCAAACGCCCGGCCATGGCCAGCAGTTCCACCTGCTGCTTGCGCGGTTCAAACACACCCACATTCAGCAGCACCGGCGCTCCGGATGGCCGCGCGGCCGACGGCGATGAAAAGAAATCCCTGCGCAACGCATTCGCCACCCGCCAGGTTCTCGTCGTGCGCGGCGCCACCAGTCGCTCCGTGTAGGCCGAGTTACAAAAAACGCCGCCGGCACGGCGCAAGGTGAAGTTTTCCAGCCGCGCCGTCAGCCAATGGTAACTGCCGAACCGCGCGCGATAGACTTCCGCAATCGTCTTCATGTTGCCGTGGATGGTGATCACATTGGCGAAACCGCTCAGGACGGCGCCGAGGGCGCAGTAGCGTTCGGTGCCCTGTCCGTGAACAATGTCCGGCCTGATTTCGCGAAGTTCCTTGCGGATGCTCCGGATGCAACCTTGATATAAGGTGCGCAGCCAGCCGGATTGCGGCACGAAGAGCCCGTGATAAAAGATGTTGGGAGCGATGGTTTTGATCGAAGGCAGCGGCTCTTTCAGGCACGAAACCACGTGCACCTCCGCTCCCGGCAAGCCATCAAAGCCCTGCAACAGCGCCGTGGGCGCAATCCCGATGTGCGGCTGCGGATCGCGGCAGCCGGGAATCGAGTCGCGTTCGTCGGTGGTGAGTATGGCGATGCGCATGTCTAGCTGACTTTGCTGTAAAACAGACGGCGCCGGTCAACCAGGCGATTGAGCCGCCGCAGAAATTGCTTGACCGTCCATTGCAGCCGGCCGGTGGGATAGGTTGCGCCCGTGGTGCCGGCCACGGCTTGGAGCCTCGGCTGGGTCTTGAACAAATGCACGTCGGCCGCCGGCAGCGACGCCAGGCGCCGAAACAAAACGCGCTCGATGTAATGTGGTTCGCCGGCGCGGTCGTCGCACTCACGATAGCACCCTTGCAGCCGCGCTTGATAAAAGGCGGTGGCCACACAAAACAGGTACGTGCGCGTCCACCGTTGCCAGTATAGCTGGTCGATGAGCAAGGGCCGCTCCGGGTCGCGGCGGCAATCGTCCAGCACGGTGGCCAGATTGAGGAGCTGGTAGCGCCCGGTTATCTTCAGCCAGCGGGCGGGCGGCTCGGGCTCGCCGGCCAGCCAGGCGTCCAGCATCTCAAATTCCTGAAAACCTTTGCCGCGCTCGGGCGTCTTGGAAGGCGCAAATCGACGGATGCGCAGCCGCGGCGAAGCGGCGAAGTCCGGGTGGCAATCGAGCGGATACGCAGAGTTTTCCAGAAAGTAAACCGGGGCAAACTGCCGGCAAAATTGCAGCACGCGCCGGTATTCCGCCAGCCGCGTTTCCGGGTCGGCCGCGGCGGCGCGGGCCACGTTGGGGGTGATGGTGGCGGTGAGCACCACGGAAATTTCCGTCTGAAATTCGACGCCTGCCGGTCCGCTCATTTCAGGAAATAATTCCGCTGTTTTGCGCTGATGGGCAACCCCAGCTTTTCCATGACCGCCAGCATGTCTTCCCAAACCTTGCGCTTTTCGGCCATGGACTGGTTGCGCAACAGGTACGCCGGATGATAGGTGGGCATCAGTGGAATTCCCCGGTAAGTTTTCCAGTTGCCGCGCAGTTTGGTGATGCCGACCGTTTTGCCGAGCAAACCCTCCACGGCGGTGGCGCCCAGGGCCACGAGGACTTTGGGCCGGATCAAATCGATCTGCTCATGCAAATAGGGAAGGCAGGTGGCCATTTCGTCCGGCGTGGGCTTGCGATTGCCGCTGGCCTGGCCGGGCGTGTCCGGGCGGCATTTCAAAATGTTCGCGATGTAAACATCGCCCCGCTGCAAACCGGTCGCCTGAATGATCTTGGTGAGCAATTCGCCGGCGCGGCCCACAAACGGCTCGCCCTGCGCGTCTTCGTCCGCTCCCGGCGCTTCGCCCACAAACATAAGCTGCGCGTCCGGATTGCCCACGCCAAACACCACGTTTTTCCGCGACGCAGCCAGAGGGGCGCACTTCTGGCACGCCAGCGCGCGTGCGCGCAAGGCCGCGAAGGCGGCGGCCTTGGCCTGCGGGTCGGGCGCCGGTTTCTCCGCGGGCACGGTTTCGCCGGGCACTGCCAGCGCCGGCTCCGCCGGCCTGGCCGGGGCGGATGCCGGCGCAATGGCTTTAAAGGCCGCGGCCGATGGGGCGGCGGCCACTTCTTGCAAAACGGCAACCGGGGCCGGCGGATGGTCTGCCGCCGCGGGCTGCCTCGAAGCCTTAAATGCCGGGACGGACAATTTCACCGGCTGTGCCAGGGCGCGCCACGTTTCCGGCGCGACCGCGACCAACCGCACGCCGCGAGCTTTCAGATTCTCAAGATGCAGGATGGTCGCATCGAGCAGTTCAGTGTAGGCGCCGGACATGACTGCATCCTAACCGGTGGGCTCCGCCGCGCGCGAACATTTTTATTGGGGGCGAAAGCTCACCCGTGCCGCACTTTCCCGCTGGAGGTGGTGCTGACGGCAGCCACTATTTCCAGCGTGGCGGGCACTTTCTGGCTGGACAGCCGGCGGCGGCAAAAAGCGATGATGTCCTCCGGCGCCGTTTCGGCCTGGCCCGGACGCAATTGCACGTCGGCGTGGATGGCCTCGCCCATTTGCGGGTGGGGCCGGGCGGAGACGCGTGACCGCAACACCGCGGGATGGTGCTCCAGCACGGCGGCGACTTCCTCGGGAAACACCTTGTGGCCGGCAACGTGGATCACCGACGTGGTGCGTCCATCCAACACAACGCGACCGCCGCTGTCGCGGTGCGCCAGATCACCCGTGAGAAACCAGCCGTCGTGCAGCACCTCGGGGCGCGATCGCGGCGGATTCAAATAGCCGGAGAACATCCCCGGCCCGCGCAGCGCGAGCTGGCCGGTTTCGCCCTCGGGCAGCAGCCGCATCGCCTCATCCACGATTTTTACCTCGAAGCCTTCCACCGGCCGGCCAATGGCCTCCGGATGCTCGACGGCTTCCGCAATGTTCTGAATGGGCAGGCCCACTTCAATGATGCCGTAACCCTGCGCGACCGGGACTTGATATTTCGCCAGAAAATCCACGGCGGATTGCGGGTGCAATTTGGCCGAGACGGACATCACGCGCTGGAGCGACGGCGGCAATTCCCGGCCGGTTTGGTCGCTGTTCATCATGCGCACGTGCATCGGAGTGATGTACAAAAACGTGGCCTGATGTTGGGCCGCCGTTTCCAACAGGCTGCCGGCCAGATAATCGGCGCTGACAATCACCGTGGCGCCCACCTCCAGGTAAAGGATGATGGACACGTAGAAATGATACGCCATCGGCAGCACCCACAGGATTTTGTCGGCGCGGGTCAGGCCCAGCCCGGAATTCGCCGCGCGGGTTCGCTCCAATACATCGCGGTGGGTGAGCAGCACGCCCTTGGCGGCGCCGGTGGTGCCCGACGTAAAACGCACGAACGCCGCGTCGGGAATTCCGGGCGCCAGCGGCGGCTGGGAAATGTCGATCCGCGTGAAGCGCAATCCATTGCCGCCCGGATTTTCCAGCGGCACAGTCTTCCCGGGCTGCGACCCACCGCTGCCGTCGTCGAGGATGGCGCACAGGGGCGCCTGCGCCAGCATCTCGGTCAATTCGTCCGGCTTCATCTGGTGATGGATGGGCATGATCACGGCGCCGCAGCCCAGCGCTGCCAGCGCGCCAATCACAAACGCGCGGCCATTGCGCGCGCGCACCCCAATGCCTTGTCCCCCCTGCACGCCCAGGCGATCCAGTTGCAGGCGCAACGCCTCCACCTCCTGCCACAGCGACCGGTAATCCAACGGACCGCCGGCATCGATCATCGCCGTGCGCTCCGGCCATTGGCGGGCGGAGCGGGCCAGGGTTTCAAAAACATTCATTTCCGAAGATTAATTTTCAGAATGGCGCGGAGCAAGAGCAACAACGGGATTGTCAGACGCGTTCGCACATCAGCGGAGCATCTTGGACTGCGGTGGCAAGTGAAGCGCGACACCGCTTTCGCGCGGGCCGCAGTCCTCAGCAACTCCCAGCCGTCGCGCGCGGGCGAAAGCGCCGTCGCCGCTGCGCTCTGCCGGCGCAGTCCAAAATGTCACCAATCTGGCGCAGTTTCGTAATCATCCGGTACGACCAGCTGGTCCGTTTTGAAACGGTAAATGGTTCTCACTTGCGCCGGCGTGGCCGTGCGTTCAAACCAGCGCGCCGAACACCATGGATACAGGCTGGCTACCGGCACCAAGCCGTGCTTCACCGGGTTTTGATGTACGTAATTCAGTCGGGCGAAATACGATTTCTCATAATTCAATCTGGATTCGCGATAGTTGTGCCAGATTTTGCGGCCCGCAGCCTGGTCCAGCCTGTTGATCCATTTAGCCGTCCTTTCATGGAGCAGACCGAGCATCCGCGACAGATTCTCTGCCGTTTCCTCTTCTGCTGGCGAGTGTCCGACAAAATGGTAGTGGTTTGAAAAAACGGCCCATGCCTCCAGTTGCCAGCCAAAATCCGAAGCGACTTTCAGTAACCCGCGATGCAACACCGCCAGCCGCGCCTTGCCTGCAAAATGATGCTGTCGTAAATAAGTGCCGACGGTGACAAAATACGTGCCGCGAACACTCAGTCGATGTTCAGGCGCGTGGGGCCAGGGGATCTTGTTAACAGGCATCTCAGGAAAATTGGCAAATTTGTACTGCGGTGGCAAGCGAGGCGCGACGCCGCTTTCGCGCGGGCCGCAGTCCTCAGCAACTCCCAGCCGTCGCGCGCGGACGAAAGCGCCGTCGCCGCTGCGCTCTGCCGGCGCAGTCCAAAATCGCCTGCGGGACTGCCAGGCGTGTCGCACTTCAGCGGAGCACCTTGTACTGCGGCGAAAATCCTACGCCCGAACCTCCCCCGCCGCCGCAACTCCCGCCGCCCAGCCGGTCGCCAAGGCGGTGCCGATCACCCGCGCGGAGGTCATGGCGCCGGTTTCGGCGGACAGACAACGGCCGGCAACAAAAACGTTGTCCAGCTCGGCCGGTCGCAGACAGTCCGGGGGAATGTCATAAAAATCGCCCTCGGCGAAATAGGTCATTTCCGGCCGCGGTCCGGCGCCCCAGCGTTCCATGGGCCACGCGCCGCGGGCAATGCCAGTTGAAACTTTTCGCGCCTGGAGGACATCATCGTCGGTGAGGCGGCCGCGGCCGATGATGCGGCGGCCGGAGCGGACGCCCAATTGCGGCGCGACCGACGCCAAGCGCGCCTGTTGGAAGGCCGCAACGTGCCCGGCAAGAAAGCGCACCAGCGGCTCCAGCAGCGCCCGGCCTTCACGTTCCCAATGGGTCACTTGTTGCCAGAGCGCGAGCGCGGGATCGGCCGGCAACAAACTTAGTTTGAAGGCGCCAGCGCCGTGCGCGCCCGATCCGGGAATCAACGACAACCGTTCGCAGAGCGCGGGCAGCGTGCCGCGTTCCACCGCGAGGCGCAATTCGCGCCGCACTTCCAACAGCCCGCGCGCGGCCAGACCCGGATCGACATTTTCCAGGACAAAAACCAGCGCGGGCGACTGGTCCGAGGCGCCATTTTCCGAAGCCGCCCCGCCCAGCGCGGCCGCCGTGGCTTCGCCGGTGCCATCCACCACGGCCGCCGGGCGGAGCAGCACCGGCTCATTCCACGCCAGCGCGCGAAGCTCGCACAGGCGCCCACCTTCGGCCCGGGCGTCCGCAATGGTGGTGTGCAGCATCAAGGTGATGTTTTTGTTTTCGCCGACGATGGCATCGGCAACCCGGGCGAAGTCGGGCGGAAAATAAGGCAGCACCCACAGACCGCGATCCACCCGGAGAGGTTTGCTGCCGGCAGTCGATTGCAGCCGCCCGGCAAATTCCTGGGGAAATCCGTCGGCGACTGGAATGGCCTCCGCGCCCGCGGAATCGCGCAAATACAAGCCGCAGATCGTGCCCACCTGCGCCGTGGTGGCCAGGCCGCCGAGAAATCCAAAGCGCTCCACCAAAACGACGCGCGCTCCCGCCCGCCCGGCCGCCGCGGCCGCCGCCACGCCCGCCGCGCCGCCCCCAACGACCAGCACGTCGCAGGAAATCAACATGGCTCCTGTTTTCGCATGTGCCGGCCGTAGCTGCGCAGATACTTCCACTGCGGCCGCACGTTCAGCGTCACCGTGACCTTTTGCCCGAAGCGCGTCACCAGCCGCCGCCAATCGACCGGCGAGGTCCATTCCTCCCGCCGTCGCGCGATGCGGTCGAGTCTCAGCTCCGTAGCCTCGGTCATGGCGGACGACATATAATAAGCCGGAGTGAACAGGTCCTGGCCCGGCGACAATTGGCCGTCGCGCACGGCGAGGTCCACCAGCGGCGTGTTTTCGAAGATCCGCAGCCCGAGCGTGGCAAAGACGGCGTTGGCGGGCGCGCAGGCGTTCAGAAAATTCTGCGTGTCTTCCACGTCCGTCCACGTTTCGGTGGGGCCGCCGAACAGGAGGAAAATGGCGAAAGGCAGGCGGGCGCCATGCGCCGCTTTCAGGGCGGTGCGAATTTCCGCCTGCCCGAACGGCTTGTCCATGGCGGCCAGCATCTTCTCGCAGGCCACGTCCAGGCCGAACTCGACGCCTTCGCAACCGGCCTCGACCATGGCGCGCGCCAGTTGAGCGTCGAAGCCCACCGGGTTGCAAAAGGCCGACCAGCGGGCGGGCAGCCGGCGGCGGGCGAGCTCCCGGCAAACCGCCAGCGCGTGCGCGCGCGGATCGTTGAAGACGCTGTCCACGAAAAAGAAATGCCGGAGCCTGGCGTCGGCCGCCACCGTTTCAACTTCGTCTGCCACCGCCTCGGGCGGACGCAGTCGATAGCGCCGGCCCTCCAGTTTCGGATAGATGCAATACGTGCACTTGAACGGGCAACCGCGCTTGGTCTGCACCCCGATGAAGCCGCCGCGCCGTTGATATCGCAGGTAACGGCACAAGTCGTGCGCCGGCTCCGTCAGGACCGCCAGCCTTTCGATGGCCCTGGCCGGCGCGGCGGCAACGGGCGCCGAATCCGGCGCCGCGCCCTTTGGCGGGAGAACCACACCTTCGATGCCGTCGAGCGACTGGCCTTGTTCCAGCCGGCCCAGCACTTCCAGGAAAACGCGCTCGCCTTCACCGACGACGCCGCACGTGGCGTTCAGTCGGCGCAGCCAACCCTGGGGCGAAACCGAGAAGCCCGTGCCACCCAGAATCAGCGGGCCGCGGAAGCGCTGACGAACGATTTCGGCCAGCCGGCGCACTTCCTCGAAGTATGAGTGGGGCGCAAAATACCAGCAGTTGTCCAGATTGCGGATGCCAAAGGCGACGGCTTGGAAATCCTCTTGGGCCAGGGCCATCCGCACGGCCAGTTCGGGCATCAGCGCCGTGCCCAGGTCCAAAAACCGCACCGCGTGCCCGGCCGCGCGGGCGGCTCCCGCCACGAACAGGGCGCCCAACGGCGCCACCGGATACGGTGAACGCTCGCGGTTCGTGGCCACCAGCAGAATTTTCATGCCGCCTCCTCCAGCAGGGCGCAACGGACATCGCGTTCCAGGCTGTCCACCTCGGCCGGCGTCACGCAGTCATCCACCGACGACAACAGGACCGACAGGCGCTGGTTGAATCGCAGGAAAATGATCGTGAGGCCGGGCGGACGCCACGACGGCACAAGGTGGGTGACCTCCTCGATTTTGCCGCCCCAAAGCTCCTTCATGCCGGCGCACGTCTCGCCGGAATCCGAGAAACAAAGGGTGGCGATCTTGCCGCGCGTGGGCTTGCCGAGATGATGCACGTAGTAGCTCAACGGCAGCGGCTTGAACATCTCCAGCGCCGCCATGCAGCTCTCCGGAAACCGGTCGCGAATCTGGTCGGTCATCTGCCGGCTCAATTCACCCAGGAGGTCGCCGATGCGTCCGGCAAATTTCGGTTCGAGGCGATAGAACAGAATCGAAAGGTGATTGGAAAAGATCGGGCCGCTGGCGCCGCGCTTGCGGGTGTCGTGCGGCACGGGCACCAGATACGCACCGTCGCGATTTCCGCGCCGGACAGCCACGTTATGCAAGGCGCGGAGGGAGGCGGCCAGATAAAAATGGCTGCGACGAAATCCGCAGTTCAACCGCTGGCAGCGGGCGTCGATGCGCGCGGTTTCTTCCGCGCCAAAGACGATGACCCGGTAGTTGTTCCTGCATTGCGCCGGCCGCGGACCCGGCGGCAGCAGGCTGAACAGCGGTTCGCTCCCCGATTCATGCAGCCATTTCACCGAACCGCGCGCCTGTTTCACGTTCGGCCACCAGCCCGCCAGGTCCCAGCCCAGCTGCCTGGCGCTAATGAAATTCGGGGCCGCGGAACCATTTTGGCTGGAGTCGTCATTCAAATGATTCAATAACAGGTCCAAGCCGCGCGCGTCGAGGTGCGTGTGATTCCACGACAGGAACAGGTGGCTGGAGCCGTCCGCATGGCGCAGGACATCAAAGGCCACGCCCGGGTCTCGCGCCGCATGCAATTTGCGCTGGGCCACGACCGCCGGCAATGACTCCGGCTTGTCCGCAAGCCCGCTCGCTCCGCCATGCTCAAAGAGCAGCGCCTGCGGCTCGCCCGCCGAGCGCCACAGCGGCGGAAAGAGGGCCGGCAGCGGCCGGAAGATATTCGCCCGCGCCATCCACGCCATCAGCGGGGACTCGGCGATGCGCCGGCGCAGCCGTTCGACGTCAAAACCGTTTCCGAGCTTGATGACGGCGCAGCAGACATTTCCGGGCAGCCCGACCTGGCGCATCCGGCAATCCTGCCCGTGCATGAAGTAATCGCCGGCAGCCAATCGAATTTGACGGGGCAGCTCGGTCATAGGCGAAACCGGCAGGCACTCAGACTGGCGTGTGGCCGTTTCGCGCCAGCTCGGCCACGCAGTTCGCCAGCGAAGACATCGAGGCCAGATTCGCGCCGGTCAAATGAGAGTCTGGAACGCGCACGCCCAGGACCCGCTCGCAGAAAAGCACCAGTTCCACCAGCGCAAACGAATCAATGCCCGCCTGCGACAGCGGGCTGTTCTCGTCGAATTGCACGCCTTCGGCCACAAAGTTGGTCCGCGCGAACTCGCACAGTTTCGCGGCGATGATCTGGGGGTCCTGCTCGGGAGTCATTAATACTGGAGATCGCGATTAATCAAGCTTACCATCAGCATTGCCAAGGGTCGGAACATGCATTCGCGAATGTATGCGGGCGCCCGCAGCCGCGTCAAGCTTGGAAGCTCGCGGGCAGTCCTTGAGAGGCAGCGCCCTTCGGAAAGCCACCTTGACTTTTTCTCCGGCATGTGGTTTAAATGGGATGCTAGATCCAGCTAAACCAACCAGAAAGAAAGTGAGGCTGTTGCATGAAAGCCATCCGTCTCCTCAAGTTTGTATCCGGCTTCCCGCTGGCCGTCAGCTCCCTGTCGTTGCTCGCCAGTCCCGGTTTCGCACAAACTTCCTCCAGCAACTCAGTTCCCGTGGTGACCGTGGCAGCCACCGCTCCCTTCGCGATGGGGCCAGCCAATCCGGGCGTGTTCACCGTGTTCCGCTCCGGCAGCACGAATGCGACGTTAAACGTCTGGTACGATCTTGGCGGCACCGCTTCCAATGGCCTGGATTACGCCGCAATTTCACCGCATTTGGTGGCCATACCGGCCGGCGCCGCTTCCAGTCCCGTCGTGATCACACCGATCACCAATGAGCTGCCGTTCCTGGCCAAGACCGTTGTGCTGGATCTCACCAATTCGCCGCTGGCCTCGCCTGTCAATTACGAAATCGGCTCGCCCAGCGAGGCCGTGGTGTTTTTGGAAGGCACCAATTTCCCGGCCCCGATCGTCATCGACCGTCCGCAGTCGGGAGCCGTCTTTTTTACGCCCACCAACATTCTGCTCGTGGCCGCTTTCAGCTATTTGAGCATTCCAGGCCCGAGCAGCATTGAATTCTTTGCCGGCACGAACGACTTGGGCCCTGCCGATTTCGGCGTGAGTTCAGGCTTTGGCGGGTCGGCGTCTTTGACTTGGAGCAACCCGCCGACGGGTGTCTTTGCGCTCTCCGCAGTCGCCAGCTACAATAATTCCCTCTCTACTACGTCCGCGCTGGTCAACATTACCGTCCTGCAGGGGCCGCCAACCAATCTTCCGCCCCTCGTAAACATTGTCCTGCCCACCAACGGGGAAACTTTCACTGCGCCGGTCAGCATCGAGCTCTTGGCCAAGGCGGGCGACCCGAATGGAACGGTGACCAACGTTGAGTTCTTCGCGGGCACGAATGATTTGGGCACCGGGCATCTGGTGATTCTTGATCCGCCCGGGGTCAACGGCACGGTGGGGCCGGTCTATTACTTGAATTGGCCAAATGTGCCGCCTGCGGTCTATTCATTGACGGCGGTCGCCACCGATGACGGAGGCGCCTCTACCGTGTCCGCCCCGGTTGACATCTCGGTCATCGGTATCGCGACCAATTTGCCGCCTGTGGTGCGGATCACCAGCCCGCCGAATGGGTCGGATTTCCGTGCGCCGCTAAATCTCTCCATGTTCGCCTATGCCGCGGATCTGGATGGCACCGTAACGACCGTTGAATTCTTCGCCAACAGCAATAGTCTTGGCCTTGGTCACCGCGTAACGGCAGTACAACCGATCCTCCCGCCCGGGCCAATTCTACCTCCCAACGTGATATTTGAACCGTCAAACTACTGGGAGTTAACCTGGTCCAACACGCCGGCGGGAACCAATGTGGCTCTGACGGCTGAAGCGACGGCAGAAAATGGTGCAACTAACTTATCGGTGCCTGTTTACATCAGCGTCTTGCCGCCGCTGCCGCCACCTACCAACCGTCCGCCAGCGGTTAGCATCGTGGCCACCGACCCAATCGCCATTGCGGGCACGAATTGCTGGCCTTGGTTGGGGTTGGCTGAGCCGGTACCCGCTTGGAGCAATTGGGTTGGACCTACCTCCGTGTTCCGCTGGATCACCAACTGCGGGCCCAAGAACGCCACCTTTACCGTCTTCCGCATGGGTGCCACCAACGACGACCTAAATGTCAATTACGCCATCGGCGGGACGGCGACCAATGGAGTCGATTACGTGACGCTGCCTGGCGTGTTGCTGGTGCCCGCCGGTGATTTGACCGCGACCATTTCCGTGGTGCCGATTGATGACGGCCCGCCGGAAGTTGCCAGCACTGTAGTCCTAACACTCAGTACTGGAACGAATTATGTTGAAGGACGTCCAGCGGCTGCGGCGGCCATCATTTTGGACAGCCGATCGCCACACCCGACGACCGGACTGGTGCCGGGTAATCTGTTCCAACTGAGTTCCACTGGTCCGAATGGCGCATGGTTCCAAGTGGAATACTCCCAAGATATGGTCACATGGGCGACCTTATGCACGAACCAGGTAGTCAATGGCCAAATTGAATTTGTGGATCCCGACGCCGCGAGCCAACCTCAACGGTTCTACCGAGCGGTGCCCGACGCGGGACCGTAGCAACCTGTTGAAACATCCGCTGAGGCAGAACGCTTCAGCCAAACCAACAGGATGCTAATATCAGCCGGCGAGACACCGGAGATGCGACCAGCTTGTGCGATCGTCTGTGGCCGGATCTTGCTGAGCTTTTGACGGGCCTCAAGGCGCAGGCTGGGGACAGCCGAGAAGTCAAATGATGGCGGAATAATCTTTTCCTCCAGGCTCTTAAGGCGGGAAACTTCGATTTCCTGACGATCGACGTACCCGGAGTATTTGATGGCAATCTCCACCTGCTGAACGACTTCATCGGATAGTTTCTCATCCTGACCGGGCATTTCCCGGTATTTGACCTCAGGACGGGACAAGATTTTGGCCAAGGAATCGCTTTGATGAAAAGTCCTCTTTAAGCGTGTTAGTTCATTGTCGATGGCTTGCTTCTTGGAATCGACTTGCTGCCAATGGCACTCGGGCAAAAGGTCAATCTCGTGGCCAATTTGGCTCAATCGAAGGTCCGCATTATCCTGGCGAAGTAGAAGCCGGTATTCAGCCCTGGAAGTAAACATGCGGTACGGTTCGGTGGTCCCCTTGGTGACGAGGTCATCAATGAGAACGCCGATGTACGCTTCGTTACGGCCGAGAACAATCAAGTTCTTGTTCTGCGTCCTAAGAGCGGCGTTTATGCCGGCCATAATGCCTTGGCCTCCAGCTTCCTCATAACCAGACGTGCCGTTGATCTGGCCGGCCAGAAAAAGGTTGGCGCAGACTTTGGTCTCGAGTGTCGGAGAAAGTTGCGTGGGATAGGAGAAGTCGTACTCGACGGCATAGGCCGGCCGGAGGATTTCGGCGTTTTCGCAGCCAATGATACTATGCACCAAGTCCACTTGAACCTCAAACGGAAGACTGGTGGAACAACCGTTCACATAAAACTCATCCGTAGCAATTCCTTCCGGCTCAAGGAATATCTGGTGGCGTTCCTTATCGGCAAATTTGACTATTTTATCCTCGATAGAGGGGCAATAACGAGGGCCGACGCCCTCGATCTGGCCGGAATACATTGGGGATTTGTGGAGATTCTTGTGAATAATTTCGGCCGTCTTAGAGGTTGTAGAGGTAATGTAGCAGGGCAACTGACCGTTGATGCGGTCCAAAATCGACCCGGGAGGGTATTTGCCGCCAGATAAAGTGGTCGCCGGGGTTGGAACATGGCTTTGTTCCACGTGGAACAAATCGTCCTTCCAGAAGGTAAAGTACGACACCGGTTCGTCTCCCGGCTGAACTTCCATCTTTTTAAAATCGATGGATCGCCTTAGCAAGCGCGGCGGCGTACCGGTCTTGAGGCGCCCCAACTCCAAGCCCAACTCCTTCAATGATCCTGACAAGCTCATCGCTGCCGCATCTCCCGCGCGACCGCCTGTCTGCTGATTCGTCCCGATATGCATTAAGCCCCGCAGGAATGTTCCAGTGGTGATCACAACGGTGGTCCCGAGGTATTGGACTTCGAGGGTGGTCTCGACTCCCAAGGCCACACCATCCTTGTGCAGGATCTTCGCCGATTGACCTTGCTTGACGTCCAGGTTCGGCTCCGATTCGCACACCCACTTCAATCGGAATTGATAAGCCTTTTTGTCGCACTGCGCCCGAGGTGCCCAGACGGCTGGACCTTTCTTGGTGTTCAGCATGCGAAACTGGAGACCGGTCATGTCGGTAACCCGTCCCATTTCGCCCCCGAGCGCATCAATCTCGCGCGCTAGGTGTCCTTTGGCCAAGCCGCCAATGGCGGGGTTGCAGGACATCTGGCCAATCGAATCGGCATTGATCGTCAACAGAAGAGTTTGGCAACCAATTCGGGCCGCCGCCAACGCCGCCTCGACACCGGCATGGCCAGCACCCACCACGATCACGTCATACCGTTTCGGATAAACAAACATCGCACAACCTAAACCATTTTGTACCGCGCCTCAAACAGGTTTTTCGAAGCCTTCTTCTTGATTCTCCGCAGCGGATTGGCCGCCAAGTGTTCAACCACCTTGAAAACCGTTTCAATATCATCTTTGCGTCCAATTGCTTTTACGATTTGATCCAGCTTTACGGAATGGTTGAGATTGGCTCTCAGATGATTGATGATCTCGCGCTGGATGGCGAGCACGTTTCCGGCCGCCTTCTTGCCGGCTTCCACGCCTGGTTGATGGTAGGCGTTGATGTTGACGAGGCTGGCGTAAAAACCGACCGCCCGTTCAAAGAGGCAGATCAACAGCCCAACGGTGGCGGGATCGACTTCCTTGACCGTGAGGGTAACGGACACCCGATTGTTTTCGGCCAAAGCGGCCCGAGTCCCGAGGAAGAACCCTTCCAGGAAATCGCCCGACGTCGCGTCGGGCTCGGTGTAAATCGGCTCGCCGAGTTGGTCCTTTTGAACCTCGATAAATAGGGCGAAGAAGTTGTTAAGCCCGTCCCGAAGCTGTTGAATGTAAGCATGTTGATCCGTGGAACCTTTGTTGCCGAGGACGGCAAGGCCCTGATTCACCACGTTGCCATCGGCGTCCTTTTCCTTGCCCAGTGATTCCATAACAAGTTGTTGCAGGTATTTGGAGAATAATTCCAGCCGGTCCTTGTAAGGCAGGACAACCATGCTTTTCGTTCCTTTACCGTTACCTGATGCATACAAAGCGAGCGCAAGCAATGCCGAAGGGTTGTCTTTAACGTTCTTGTTCCTAGTGGCTGCATCTACGCGCTGCCCACCAGCGACCAAACTATCGATATCGATGCCCTGCAACGCCGCAGGCAACAAACCGACCGCGGACAATTCGCTCGTCCGGCCACCGACCCAGTCCCACATCGGGAAGCGTTCCAGCCATTGATTGGCAATGGCATATTTGTCCAGTTCACTGCCGGAAAGGGTCACGGCGACGGCGTGCTGGCCAAAGTTTAGCCCGGCCTTCTTATACGCCGCTTCGGCCACCAACATCCCGTTTCGCGTCTCCTTGGTGCCCCCGGATTTGGAAATGACGATGCAAAGGGTGCGGTCCAGTTTCTTGCCGATGGCGGCGAGAGTGCGATTCATGCCGTCCGGATCGGTGTTATCGAAGAAGAACGGCTTGAGCTTGTCCTTGCGGGGATTGCCGAGCGCCTGGGCGAGGAATTGCGGGCCGAGCGCCGAGCCGCCAATGCCGATAAGCAGGAAATGCTTGAATTCGCCGCCCGCACCCTTGACGGCACCCGAATGGACTCTGCCGGCAAATTCCTTGATTTTGGCGACGGTGGACTCGATTTCCTGGCGAATTTCAGGCGTGGGAGCCAGGGCCGGCGTGCGCAGCCAATAATGGCCCACCATGCGCTTCTCATCCGGATTGGCCACGGCGCCCTTTTCCAAGGCGTCCATGTCTGCAAAGGCTTTTTGGATTCTGGGTTCCATGGCGGCGAAGAAGGCGTCGTCCACGTTCATGCGGCTGAGGTCGATGGCCAGGCCGAGTTCGGGGAACTCGGTGTAATATTTCTGAAAGCGTTCCCACCACTGCAATTTTGTGTAATTCATAGAAAAATCGAAGGGGATAGGATGAATTCGGCCCCCGCCGTGGCAAGAAAAATCGCTGACGTAAACTGGTTATCGATGAATGGATGGGACGGGGTTTGGAACGGCGTTCTAATCTTGACGATTGGGCTTCAGGCTGGCAGAGTGGGGGACGTTGGCAGCCAGCGTAGCTCAGCGGTAGAGCAATGCTTTCGTAAAGCAAAGGTCGCCGGTTCAATCCCGGCCGCTGGCTCCACTTCTGATTATTCATGGGGAGACGATGAAGCGAAGCGCCAAGCGGGTGTGGATACAGACGACCACCGGCGAATTATTTCTCCCGTCACGAATCGTTTATAGAGTATGGGATCAAACACAACTGGTGGCCCGCTTGTGCCAGTTGCGGTGCATGGTGTTCGACCAACCGCGGAAACGCTGGACTTGGAACTTTGAGCATGAAGCCACGGCGATGAATTTCCCGGCTATTTACCGCTCCATGCCCGTGGCGCGGCAAGGGGTGGTGCTGGCTTCCGCATACTTGGTCGATGCCTCGACTTTCCACGTTTACGTTCGCTGCGTTGAACGGCTCGTGAAGTTCCTGGTTTTTTTCGATCAAACCGTCCCTCGGAGCTGCGCCAAGGCCGAGTTTTTGGACCAATACAACCTGGTCACCACGGTTGAGCCAGGCGAGGCCATTCCAGTCCCCGAGGATTTCTTCCGCAACCAGCGGGAGTTCGAGTTTTTGGACGTCGAAAAGGAAGTGGCGGAGAGGCGCGCCAGGGGGGAAGACGCGGCAGCGTGGCTGCAGGCGTTGACACGCCGCCCATTACAGGCACGGGAGCGGCATCGGCTGGACCTCTTCTACGAAGATGGTCTCAAGAGTTTCGAGAGCAACATGCAATTTCGAGCCATGCTGGCCATGAAACAACATGCGGATGGAAAATCGGTTCGGCCATTTGACGTCATTCGTGATTTGTTGGGAAGGGATCAAGCTGGTCAAACTCATTGAGGCGTCATCGCCTGACAATGCACCCGCAGCAGCCCCTGGCGCCGAGAGAATGTGTGATTATGCGGGACCCCCTTCCACCCCTCTTCGCCGCGATTTGCTGGGGCGGGCAACTCTCGCAGTGCCTTTACTCAACTCCGCCGAGGTGGGCACCCCGGTTTACGCCGACTGCGCTTTTGCTGCGCGACTGGTGGGCCGACTTGCTGGTACAGTTAAAACACTTTTCCGATGGCGACCGCGCCGGAATCCTAGGCAGTTACAAAAACTGGCGAGCGTGCAAGACGGCCTCCATGCGGAGCGCTCTGTGAGTCGCAGCAACGTGGAAATCCAAGACCGCCCGCGCCATTCGTAAGCTCCCTAACTGGCAACGCTGTTGCGAGTAACAGACTCGCGCTCCGTGCGGAGCACTCTGTGAGCCGCAGCAACGTTTGAAATTCAAGACTTCCCGCGCAATCCGCCCTTGGCCCGCAGCGACTCCCGGAAGCCGTGGAAACGTGGACGGCAGGCAGGATGGAAAAACTGAAGGCAGCCTTCCCCGGCCTGGACGACTGGCAGGGCGCGGCGCGGGCGTTCAAGGCATGGGCGAAAGCAGCGAAGAATTCAGCCTACCAAATCCCATGATCAAGACACAAGACAAAAAACCAGAGACGGCGCAGCGTCGCAGCGTTGCGGAACCTGCCTTTACTATCGCGCTGACAGGTGCCAGCGTTTCTCGCCGCAAGTCATTGCGCTGGGCGCGTTCCAAAGCAACAGCGGTCAAGTTCATCGAAATAAATCGCTGTGTGTGCCCGTGCGTTCAAACCGGACGTGCGCGTCATTTCCGGTGAGCGTGTAGATCAGCAGCCAATCCGCTTCAAGGTGGCAATCGCGGCTACCGGCGAAGTCCCCGCGCAGCGGATGATCCTTCAATTCCGTTGGCAACGGCTTGCCGTCAATCAGCAGTTCCAGCGCGGCTTTGAGCTTTGTCATTTCCTTTCCCCGCCTTCCAGCAAGCTTGACATCCTTCTAACTGGCTGGTCCGGCTAAACGTTCTCACAAGCCCAGATCGGCAAAGAGTTCCTTCTTGCTGGCAAACCGTTTCACATTCCTGCCGGACTTGCTGGCGTGGAGTGTGCGCAGGGTCAGCGCATTCGGAATCCGCACGTCAAAGGGCAGACCACGTTGGAGCTTGATTTGGCGGTAAAGCAGATGCACCGTTTCAGAAGCCGTCAAGCCCAGTTCCGCAAGGATGCCTTCGACCTCGTGCTTGAGGCCGGGTTCAATGCGCGTGCGAATGGTCGCCGTTTTGCTCATGGCGCAAATGTAGCCCTGTTGTGGCTACATTGCAAGGCGCTTTGTTGGGCTGATAAATCCCAGTTCGCGTTCCCGTGTTTGTCGTTTGACTTGCTGATTTGAAGGCCAAGCCAGTGGCCAACCACGCGAACGCACAGCCTGCCGCGTTAGGGTGTTCGTGTTCGGCGATATACGGCTATTTTGTTGGACCGACCCGTTTTGTCCAGAGCATTGTCAATTGGTCACTTTACAATTGATTCGATAAACGCCTTTATCGCTTCCCCCGATTTCGGCCACGCAAAACCAACACAAGCTATGCCCGCAAAGAAAACCATCTTTTTCTGCTCTGAAAGGATTTTGTATCTGTTGAAGGCATACATTGGCCTTTCGAGCAAGGGCCAGAATAGCCGGTGAACAATCATCAGTAAGGCAATCACCAAGAAAATGGATGAAACGATTGCGTCCAAAATATTGGATGAATACGCAA
>JBEKZM010000110.1:0-20980 GCA_049509875.1 Verrucomicrobiota bacterium
TCCACCATCCACAGGTCGTTGACGTGCGGGGCTTCGAAGGCTTTGGTGGGGCCGGTCTCCAGGCGGCCGGAGCGGAGGCTTTTGCGGCGGCGCAGATAACGGTAGAGCACACTGATGGAGGGCAAGGGACGCTGCTGCTGCTGCCAGTGAGCGTAGAGCACCTTCAGCGGGACGGTGGGATTTTGGGTTACTTGTTCCAGCACCCAGGCGGCGGTGGCGCCATCGAGCGCGCGGTTTTTTCCTTGATCGGAGCGCGGCGCCGATACCAGGGACTCAAAGCCGCCCTTCTTATAGGCATACCACCAGTCTTCCAGGGTGCGCACGGCATAGTAGTCGCCATTTTCGTCCGGCCAGGGATGAAGCGAGGCTTGGCGCAAGGCCTCGGCCAAAATACATCCGCCGCGCTGGAGGTCTTCGATGAAGTTCAGCGCGCGGAAGCGGATCAGAGCTTGAGTTTGATGGGGAGTATTTTGATTTTGCTTTGGGTCATTCATAGGCGGCGCACTCTGCCGGAGGTTCCCTCGCGCGCCGATGGCAACGGTGTGTGGGACGCCTCCGCGCCGGATCGGCCGGCGGACGGGCCGCAACGACTGCGGGATAAATCGCCTCAACCGGTGCGGTGGGACCAGGGGGCCAGGCAGCGGTAATCGTGGAGCAAAGAGGTGTTGAAAGGCTGGGCCCGTTCGAGCAAGATGACCGCCAGGTTGCTTTTGCGGCGGAGTTGTTTCCAGAGCTGCGCGGCGGTGGGCTTGACGGGTCGAATCATCTGGCCCAGCGTTGCGCTCAACGGAGCGACGCGCTGCTTGAAGCGAGTCCACGCTCGCTTCAAGCAACCTTTTTCCTTTTGTGTAGCCGCCGGCTCGGGCGCCTGGCCGGGGTGGGCCTGAGGTAAACACCGACACGCCCCCAGCGGATGCCGAGGCGGCGGACAATGATCCGATGGGCCCCGACATTGACCGGATGGACTACGAGCACGGCATGAACGTGGAGGGGGGCGGCAGCACGCCAATCCGCGAAGGGGATTACCTGGGCGTGCGGCTCACGGGGGACGCACGGGCTGATGTCATGGATGATGCGTGGCGCATGTACCAGAGGACATACGGGGCCAAGGGCGGAGCCACAAAAAAGAGTTCAGAGGAACTGCTGGCCGACAATCACGCTATCGAGGTGTTGCACGGGCCGGACTCCCGCCGCATTGCGTTTGGAATGCTGAAGCAAACGCCCCGTGGCATGAAGCTAACCGCATTGATGGCGGATGGCTCACCCGAAGGAAAACAGGCGGCTTATCAGTTGATTGCGAGCCTGAACCGGGCCGGACGATACGGGGAATTGTCCGACGTGCCGGAAATCATTGCCCGCAGGATGGGCGTGCCGACGGTGCCAGCAGCGGAAGCTGAGGCCATTCTTGGCAAGCCCGTTACCCCGCTGCCGGATGGTATCCACTACGAACGGACAATTTCAGGTTTGCAGTCAAACAAGATAAAGGCTATATATGGGAAGCCTCAAGAGTTATGGAAAACGCAACGAACACAGACACCCGGACGCGAGAGCAGCTTGACGCCGAAATCGCAAAGTACCGGCGCGAGCTTGAGCGACCCGACCTTACCCCGGAGCAGCGAGAATCCCTTACCGACGACATTGAAACCGCCGGGCTCGGCTACGCCCTACTCTGAGCCGGGCGAAGTAGAACACGGATTTTCGGGAAACACCACGCTGGTACAAGCTGCCGCCAAGGATTTGGCGCGCATTCGCAATCTCATTGCCCCGCAGACCGCCGGTGACCCCGCACGTTTCGCGGGCAATCTGTTGCGCGAGTTGGGGGCCAAGATGGCCAACGAGATGGCCAGGGCGGACAAGAGCTTGCGCCAGTTTCGGAACGACTTCGACCGCACGCGGGTCAACCTCCGCAAGTTCCAGTATGACCCCACGCTGCCCCTCCCCCGCAATTTTGAATTCATCAACGCGTACGAAAGCGGCAATACCTCTCACCTTGCGCCAGGGGATGCGGCGGCGGCGCTGGAGTTTCACCGGCTGAACGCGGCGGACGTGGCCCGCGTTCATGCGCTGGGCACGGGGGCGCTGACGACTTTCTACCGCAATTATTTCCCGCACATTTGGGACGACCCGGACAAGGCGGCGACGGTGTTTGGCAAAATCCTGGGTCATTCGCCCCTGGAAGGGCCAAAGTCTTTCCTCAAGCAGCGCACGTATCAACTGTTTGAGCAGGGCCTTGCGGCTGGTTTAAAGCCCGTGCATGACAACCCGGTTGACTTGTGGATGCTCAAGAAGCGGGAAGTGGAGCGGTACATTTTGGCCCGCAACTTCACGGCGGACATGAAGGCGGTCGGGCTGATGAAGTTCAAATACGCTTTCGGCAAAGCCCCCGACGGCTGGACGACGGTGAATGACAGTGCCTTTTCGGTGTATGGGCCGCCCACGGTTACAATCAAGGAAGCATTTGACGCGGGGATGCGGGAAAGCACATTGCAGTTGCTCTCTGATTTGGGCGTGCCGCATGAGCGGCTGGCGAAAATCGGCGGGCAACGCTGGGGCTATGAGCGGGAAACTCCGGGCGTGCCGGGCAGTGAGCGGATTGTCACGAAGTTCGCCGGGCCGGATTCGGTGATTTGGCATGAGCTTGGGCATGTGCTGGACAATCGCTATCCCGAACTGCGGCAGCAGATGAAAACGTGGAGCAAGCTGGACCCGATGAGCGATGAACTCAAACGGCTGGCGGCGGCGCGTACCACGGCGGCAAGTTCAGCAGCGTTTATGAACAACGTGCAGAGCACGCCCGAAAAGATGGCGGTGATTTTGCAAGCCTATGTCCATGCGCCAGACTTGATGCAGCGCATTGCGCCGCTGGTTAAAAAGCAATTCGATACTTTCATCGACCAGCATCCCGAACTCCACGCCATCCGGGACATACGCCCGACCTTGCGCGTGGGTGAGGGCGAAGCGGAACAGGCCCACGGCGGGCTACTCAAGCTGGGCGATTATGTCATGCCCGATCAGGCGGCGAATCTGGTGCGCAATTACCTTTCGCCAGGACTCAACCCGCACTTGTGGTATCGGACCTTGCGGCAGACCAGCAACCTTATGAATGGCGTGCAACTGGGGTTGTCGGGTTTCCATTTGGGCTTCACGTCTTTGGACGCGGCGACTTCCCGCTTGGCCGTGGCGCTGGAGGATGCCGTAGGCGGGAAAATCGGGCAGGCGCTAAAGACTGCGGTGAGCGTGCCGATATCGCCATTCACCAACATCGCCAAAGGCGCGAAGCTCCGGGCGGAAGTCTTGGCACCAGGGACGCACCCGGAGTTGGCAGGGCTGGTGAAGGCGCTGGAACAGGCGGGCGGACGCGTGGGCCAGGATGCGTTTTGGCAAACGGAATTTACGCGGCGCATGGTTCGGGCGTGGAACGCGGGCGGCATCCAATACGGCAAGGCGATGGGCTTGGCCCCGTTCGCCGCCTGGGAACAGACCATGCGCCCGATTCTGGAATTTGTGGTGCCCCGGCAAAAGTTGGGAGTGTTCGCGGATATGGCCAGCCGGGAATTATTGAAGCTGGGGCCGAACGCGCAGGCCGACCAGTCGCGGGAAGCGTTGCGCAAAGTTTGGGACTCGGTGGACAACCGCATGGGGCAAATGACGTACGACAACTTGTTTTACAACCGGGCAGTGAAGGACCTTGCCTTGCTCTCGTTCCGTGCGTACGGCTGGCAGTTGGGCAAATACCGCGAGGGCCTGGGCGCGCTGGCGGATACGGCTAGGGCGGCGGGCAAGCTCGTCAAGGGCGAGCAGCCGAAGCTCTTGCAGACGATTCAAAGCCACGCGCCGCAGGCCCGGTTGATTTGGGCGGACACAACGCCGCTCAAGGTGTCGCCAAAGCTGCCATCCAGCGACCAGGCCGAAGCCACGGACGAGCGCATCACCGCACGCAACAGCATCGCCTGCAAAATCATGCAGACGAAAGGAGTTTCCATTGACGATCTGAGTTCGCCCATGAGCGGCCACCCCGAATATCACAGCGAAAACGTCCACTTCAACGATCAAGGCGTCGCGATTCAAGCCGCCCAAGTCGCCGCGAAAATTGAACAGGCGCTGAGTCCCTAACCCGCCAGCGATTGGGAACCTGTCCGTCCCGGGCGCTACCAATTCAGCCCAGCCGTTGGCGCAGATGGTCCAGTTGTGCGTTCAAGGCCGCCGGCAGGCGCGCGCCGAATTTTGAGTAATTGGCCGCCACGTTGGCGATTTCCGTCCGCCAGCCTTCGACGTCAACTTTGAGCAATTGCTGAATCTGTTCAGCCGGAAGGTCCAAACCGGCCAAGTCGAGGGCGTCCGCGGTTGGGACGTTGCCGATGGCCGTTTTCTCCGCCGTGCCGGTGCCTTCCACGCGTTCGCAAATCCACTTCAACACGCGGGAATTGTCGCCGTAGCCGGGCCACATGAATTTGCCCTCCGCGTTCTTGCGGAACCAGTTCACGAAATAGACCTTTGGCAGCTTGGTGCGGTCGGTGCGTTCGGCAAACGACAGCCAGTGTGCAAAATAATCGCCCATGTGGTAGCCGCAGAACGGCAGCATCGCGAAGGGATCGCGCCGCAACACACCGGCCTTGCCCAGGGCGGCGGCCGTTGTTTCCGAACCGCATGCCGACCCCATGAACACACCGTGCTCCCAATCAAAGGCCTCGTTTACCAGCGGGATCGTGCTGGGCCGGCGACCGCCGAAGAGAATGGCCGACAGCGGCACTCCTTCCGGGTTTTGCCATTCCGGATCAATGACGGGGCACTGCGCGGCCGGCGCCGTAAAACGGGAATTCGCGTGCGCGCCCTTTTTGCCGCTGTCCGGCGTCCATTCATTGCCCTCCCAATCAATGCCCCGGGCCGGTGCGGGCACACCCATGCCCTCCCACCAGACGTCTCCCTCCGGCGTCAGCACTACATTGGTGAAGATCGTATTCCGCTGGCAGGTGGTCAGCGCGTTGGGATTGGAATCGGCCGAGGTGCCGGGGGCTACGCCAAAGAATCCCATTTCCGGATTGAGGGCGTACAAACGCCCGTCGCTGCCGACACGGATCCATGCGATATCGTCTCCCAGCGTGGTGACTTTCCAGCCCGGGAGCGAGGGTTGCATCATGGCCAGGTTGGTCTTGCCGCAGGCGCTCGGAAAGGCGGCGGCGACATAATATTTCTTCCCGACGGGCGAGGTGAGGCAAAGAATGAGCATGTGCTCGGCCAGCCAGCCTTCGCGCCGGGCCACGCACGAGGCAATGCGCAGGGCCAGACATTTCTTGCCCAACAGCGCATTCCCGCCGTACCCGGAGCCATAGGACCAGATGGAGGGCTCGTCCGGAAAATGGACGATATATTTCTTCTGCGGGTCGGGTTCGCAGGGCCAGGGAACATCCGCCTGGCCTGGTTGCAGCGGCGCGCCCACCGAGTGCATGCAGGGAATGAAACGGCCCTTCTTTCCCAGCTTGGTCAAAACCTTGCTGCCCATGCGCGTCATGATGCGCATGTTCACCACCACATACGGCGAATCGGTGATTTCAACGCCGATTTTGCAAAGCGGGGAATCCAGCGGCCCCATCGCAAACGGAATCACATACAGGGTACGGCCCTGCATGCAGCCTTGGAAGCGTTCGCGCATCGTCTGCTTCATGGCGACCGGGTCAGCCCAGTGATTGGTCGGTCCGGCCTCCTCGCTGGTCGGCGAGCAGATGAAAGTGCGGTCTTCCACCCGCGCCACATCGCTCCGATGGGACCGCGCGAGATAACAGCCGGGTCGTTTCCGGGGGTTCAGCTTGGTCAACGTCCCATGCTGGACCATCAAATCACAGAGCTCCTGGTTTTCCTTTTGAGTGCCGGTGCACCAGTGCACGCTCTCGGGCTGGCAAAGCCCGGTCATGTCTTCCACCCAGGAAATCAATTTTTCGTTCTTGGTGGCCGGTTTAGTCATTGTGTCGCACGTCATAAAATCATCTCAGTCTCAATTCGAACTGGCGAGGGCGAAAAGTGCATGAAGTGCGGCTTCGAAACAATAAATAAATTGAAATAAAAGAACGTTTTTTTCAAAATGGCTAATTGTGGTCAATAAAAAACAATAAATGGTATGCCTCTTTACGCTGGGAAGGAGCATAAATAGAGAGTTTATAGTCGATTGGCGGCGGCAAATCAAAAAATCGACCTGCTCTTCGCCGCCGCCTTTGATCTGGCACTTCTCATGCCATATCTCCCGCGAGTGCCGGCCCTGGCACTTTTCCATCGCCCGGTCCGGGGCGATGTGCTAATGGTTGAATCATGGCTACTCCCGACGACGCCACATCCGCCGGCAAGGCCGCACCGCGAAACTGCCTGACCCGCTCGCTGGCAGACACGCTGGCCGAGGAGCCGTCGCTGGAGGCGGTGACCATAGACCGCGCCCACCAGAAAATCTCCGTGGCCACGCTCGGCCGCACGGATGTGGACAAGCTCACCGAGCGAATCACGCAAAAATTCGCTGCGTCGGAATCCGGTGAGGCCGAAGGCAGGTGCCGTCTTCTGGCAGGCCAGGATGAATGCGCCTCCTGCCGCCAGCCGCTCACGGAGGCCGAGCGCCGGAAGATCACCATCCACACTGAGGGCGAGACCACGACCATCGCGCGGGTGACCTGTCCCACCGCGCCGACATTCTGGCGCTGGAATCACTTGGCGCTGCCGCGCATCGAGCCGCGGACGATCGAGATTGAGGACGGGGAGGATCAGCACCACGCCGATGAATGGAAATGGCAACTGGCCGCCGCCGTGGTCTGCGGCACCAGCGGGCTCCTCGCGGCCTTTGTGCTGCCGCCCCATTTGAGAGTCGCCGGGTTTGTGGCGGCCTATGTTGCCGGCGCGTTTTTTCCGGCCGAGGAAGCCCTGGAGCGGCTCCGGCAGCGGATTCTGGATATTCACTTTCTCATGCTCGCGGTGGCGGCGGGCGCGGCGTTCCTTGGCGCGTGGGCCGAGGGGGCCACGCTGCTGTTCCTCTTCTCCTTGTCCGGCGCCCTCGAACACTTCGCCCTGGGCCGTTCCCAAAAGGCCATTCGTTCGCTGTTTCGGGACGCCCCCAAAACGGCCACCGCCATCGACGCCCAAGGCGCTGAAACGGAAGTGCCCGTCGAAAAAATCCGCCCCGGTGCCCGCCTCCTGATCAAGCCCGGCGCTCAATTTCCCGTGGACGGCGAAATTGCCCGGGGCAGCACGGCCGCGGACGAATCAAATTTGACCGGCGAGGCCTCGCCGGTGGAGAAAAAGATCGGGGATGTGGCGCTGGCGGGCACGATCAATCTTTGGGGCGCCGTCGAAGTGCTGGTGACCCGGCCGGCCGCCGAAAGTTCGCTGCAAAAGATCATCAAGCTGATCAAGGAAGCACAGCAGCGCAAGGCGCCCGCGCAACAGTTTGCGGACAAATTCAGCACCTATTACACCTACAGTGTGCTCGGCCTTTCCGTAACCATGTTCTTTGTCTGGTGGCTGGGCTTTCATCTCTCCGCTTTTGCTGCCCCGGTGGCCTCGCAGAGCGCGTTCTATCGCACCATGACGCTCCTGGTCGTCTCCTCGCCCTGCGCGCTGGTGTTGTCCATCCCCTCCGCAGTGCTGGCGGCCATCGCCTTCGGCGCGCGACACGGCATTCTCTTTCGCGGCGGAGCGGCGGTGGAGAAACTGGCCGGAGTGGATGTCGTCTGCCTCGACAAAACGGGCACGCTCACCACTGGCGACCTCCGCGTGGAAAACATCGAAAGCTTCCCCTCCGGGCGGGCGGGCGAAGTGATCCAGCTCGCCTATTCGCTCGAGAAATTGTCCACCCATCCGCTGGCCCGCGCCATCACCAAGCACGGCAAACAGCAAGGCCTCAAGCCCACCCAATTCCAGCATTTCGAATCCGTGACCGGCCACGGCTTGAAAGCCACGCTCAACGGCATCGAATACCGCCTCGGCGGGCGGGACTGGTTCGACTTGGAGCACCGGTCTCCGATCCGGCTCGACGGAGGTGGCAAGGGTCCGGACAACGGACCAGTCAGCCGTGGTTCTGCGGGCGCCGCCGCCAATCCGCGTGTCGCCCCGCCCGTGGATGCCGGTTTCTCGGAAATCTGGGTTGAAGGCGGCGATTTGCTCGGCCGCGTCATTTTGCGCGACGACATCCGTCCGCAGTCCGCCGGCGTCATTGACGAACTGCGCCGCGCCGGCTTGCGCAGCGTGGTGCTCACCGGCGACCGCCAGGCTGCGGCGGAACATCTCCGCCAGGAACTCAAGCTCGATGACGTGCGCGCGGAATTGAAGCCCGATCAAAAAGTGGCGGCGATCCGTGAGTTGAGCGGGCAGGGGAGCCGCGTGGCCATGATCGGCGACGGCGTCAACGACGCGCCCAGCCTGGCCGCCGCGCACATCGGCGTGGCCATGGGCGCGCGCGGTTCCGACGCCGCGCTGGAGCAGGCCGACGTGGTGCTGATGCATGATCGGCTGGAGAATTTCGTGGCCGCGTTCCGTTTGAGCCAGCGGGCCCGGGCCATCATCCGCCAGAACCTCTTGATATCCCTCGGCACCATTATTGTGTTGGTGACGTTCGCCCTGCTGGGCAAGGTTCCGCTGACCATCGGGGTCGTGGGCCACGAAGGCAGCACCGTTGTGGTGGTGATGAACAGCCTGCGCTTGCTGTTCGGCAGAAGTCGAAAATGAGGGAGTTCCTTGGAAAATCTCACCCCTGCGGACGAAGCTTTTTCCACAGCCACCCAAAGGGATCGTAGAAATCATCCACCACGCGCTCCTTGAGCGGAATAATGGCGTTGTCGGTGATCGTAATGTTTTCGGGGCAAACCTTGGTGCAGCATTTGGTGATATTGCAGTAGCCAATGCCTTGCGCCTGCTTTAGCTCGGGCAACCGGTCCTCGGTGTCCAGCGGGTGCATCTCCAGCGCGGCGGTATAGACGAGAAAGCGCGGGCCGATGAATTCATCGTGCTTGTGGTGATCGCGCAACACGTGGCAGACGTCCTGGCACAGGAAGCATTCGATGCACTTGCGAAATTCCTGAACGCGGTCGATGTCCTCCTGCTGCATGCGCCAGGTGCCGTCCGGGGCGTCCGGGGCGCGCGGCTTGAATTTCTTGATCCTTTGTTTGACGCGGAAGTTCCAGGAAACGTCCGTCGCCAGATCGCGGATGATCGGAAAAGACCGCATCGGCTCAATCGTAATCGGCTTGTCCGTGGGCAGCGTGTCCATGCGCGTCATGCACATGAGCTTGGGCACGCCGTTGATTTCCGCGGAGCAGGAGCCGCATTTGCCGGCCTTGCAATTCCAGCGCACGGCCAGGTCATTCGCCTGCGCCGCCTGGATTTTGTGGACCACGTCGAGCACGACCAGGCCCTCGGTGATGTCCGTGGTGAACTCCACGAATTTGCCGCCATTCGCGTCGCCCCGCCAGATTCGGAAAGTAACTGTTTTCACTATAATTGATTAAAACGTTAAAGAGTTAAAGGTTTAAAGCGTTGAAGCGGGCGCTGGGTGACGATTCCGGTTCACTTCATTTCTTCCACAACTTGTTTCAGATGTTCCGGCATCGGCAGGATCGGCTCACGCCGCAGCTTCATGGAGCCGTCCGGCTGCTGGGAGATGACGGAGTTGTACTTGGCGGACTCCGGGTCCTTGTTCGGGTAATCGTCGCGGAAATGTCCGCCGCGGCTTTCCTTGCGGTCCAAGGCGGAGATGGCGATGGCCTCGGAGATCGTCAGCAGATGGTTCAGGTCAAGGGCGGTGTGCCAGCCGGGATTGTATTCGCAGTGGCCATACACGGCCACCTTTGACGCGCGGGTCTTGAGCTGGCCGATGCTCTCGAGGGCGCGGATGATTTCGTCCTCGCGTCGCACGATGCCCACCAGCTCCTGCATCATCACCTGCAAATCATGCTGCACCTGGTAGGGCCCTTCGGTGCCGCTGCCGGCCATGGCGCCCCGGTTGAACGGTTCCAGCGCCGCCTGCTGCGCCGCTTCCACTTGGGCGTCGTTGACGGCGCCGGCGGAATTTTCCCTGGCAAACGCGGCCGCATGTTCGCCGGCGCGCTGCCCGAAAACAATCAGGTCGGACAACGAATTGCCGCCGAGTCGATTCGCGCCGTGCAGACCGGCGGCGCATTCGCCGGCGGCAAACAAACCGGGCAAATTGGTGGCCTGCGTTTCGCCGTTCACGCGGATGCCGCCCATCGCATAATGCGTGGTCGGTCCGATTTCCATTGGTTCTTTGGTGATGTCCAGATTCGCCAGTTGCATGAACTGGTGATACATCGAGGGCAGCTTCTTTTTGATGTGCTCCGCCGCATTCGGGATTTTCTCCTTGATCCAGGAAATGTCCAGGAAAACGCCGCCATGCGGGCTTCCGCGTCCGGCCTTCACTTCCCGGTTGATACAGCGCGCCACGTGGTCGCGCGTGAGCAACTCCGGCGGGCGCTTGGCATTTTTGTCGCCCTGCGTGTAGCGCCAGCCTTCCTCGGGATCGGTTGAGGTCTGTGACTTGTAGTTCTCCGGGATGTCGTCGTACATGAAGCGCTTGCCGTCTTTGTTGCGCAGCACGCCGCCTTCGCCGCGCACGCCCTCGGTCACCAGCAGGCCCATGACACTCGGCGGCCAGATCATGCCCGTGGGATGAAATTGGATGAATTCCATATCCAGCAATTCCGCGCCCGCGTGATAGGCCAGCGACACGCCGTCGCCCGTGCCTTCCCACGAATTGCTGGTAATGCGATAGGCGCGGCCCAGGCCGCCGGTGGCCAGCACCACGGCCTTGGCCTTGAAAATACGAAATCGACCCCGCTCGCGGTCATAGCCAAAGGCGCCCGCCACGCGCGGGCCGTCCTTTAAAAGTGACACCACGGTGTGTTCCATGTGCACGGCGATCCCCTGGTGGATGCCGTGGTCTTGCAGTGTGCGGATGAGTTCGAGGCCCGTGCGGTCCCCCACGTGGGCCAGGCGCGGATAGCGGTGCCCGCCGAAGTTGCGCTGCAAAATTCTCCCGTCCGCGGTGCGGTCGAACACCGCCCCCCAGGCCTCGAGTTCATGGACGCGCGCGGGCGCTTCCTGGGCGTGCAGTTCGGCCATCCGCCAGTTGTTCAAGTACTGGCCGCCGCGCATGGTGTCGGCGAAATGCACCTTCCAGTTGTCGCGATCGTCCACATTGCCCATGGCGGCCGCCATGCCGCCCTCGGCCATGACCGTGTGCGCCTTGCCCAGCAAGGATTTGCAGATCAGGCCGACTTTGACGCCGGCGGCCGAGGCCTCGATGGCCGCGCGCAAGCCAGCGCCCCCCGCGCCGATGACCAGCACGTCGTATTCGTGTGTTTCGTATTTGGTAGCCATGTTAATTCGTCAAAGCGTTGAAATGTCAAGAGGTGACCCGTAACGCGTTAAAACCAACGATTCCGCGGCGCTCTCCTCCGCTTCACGGTTCAACATCTCTTGGTTCACAAAATCCTCAAGTCGTGCAGGTGTCCCGTCGCGCAGAGGCGGATATACACATCCGTGAAACCCACCCAAAACAGGCTGATCCACGCCCACATCATGTGCCGCCGGTTCAGGCAGCTGATGCAATCGTAGGCCTTGGCGCAGGCCGGCGCCTTGGACTTCGAATCGAGAAAGCCGCCCGCGAGGTGCCGCAGCGAGTGGCAGCCAAACGTGTACAGCGCCAGGAAAACGGCGTTGAGCGACAACACGATGGTTCCCACGCCCACGCCGAAATGGTCGGCGCCGGCGGCGTCAGTGAACCACATCCCCAGCCAGGCGTCGTAGGAGAGCAAGAAGATGAACAGAATGGCCAGATACAAAAAATAGCGGTGAATGTTCTGGATGATCAGCGGAAAATAGCGCTCGCCCAGGTAGGTGTTGCGCGGTTCGCCGACGGCGCAGTTGAGGGGGTCGGCCCAGAACGCCTTGTAATAGGCGCCGCGGTAGTAGTAGCAGGTGAAACGGAAACCGGCCGGCACCCACAAGATCAGAAATGCCGGCGAGAACGGCGCCCAGGCCGGCCACCAGGCCGGCAGCGTGCCGATGGTGTGGGGCGAGTTTCCCCAAAACTCCGGGGAAAAGAACGGCGAAAGGTAGTTGGCCCCGCCATGCTCGCCATGCTGCCCGCCATACCAGTAGCTGCAAACGTGGTGGTGGAGACCGGCGACGCCCTGGAACGCGGCCCACGTGGAATAGACAATGAAGGCGGAAAATCCGAGGAACACGACGAGCGGCTGCAGCCACCACACATCCGGGCGGGTTGTTTCGCCGAGGCCTCTTGGTTTCGGCAGGGTATCAGCGTAAGGCATAATGCCCGTTACTTTAGTTACTTGCGCCCTCCGCGTCAACGGAGGCGCAAAAGTATAAGGGTCTCTACGACTTTGCTTGTTCAGCCCTTATCGCGAATTTCGAGGTGCCGACCACTCGTTCAAACCGCGTTCGCCCCCGCCTGCCGGCGAAAATCCCAGCCTTTCCAGCGCCTCGCCCACGAGGTAAAGCGATCCCGTGATCACCACAAAACGCCTGTCTTTACAGGCATTTAATGCGTCCGAAAAACTTGCGGCGGCCGCCGCCCGCAGGCCGGGGTTGGCCGCGCGGAAGGCGGCTGCCAGGTCGGCGGGAGGGGCGGTGCGCTCGCTGGCCACCGGCACTGTAAAAACCTCGGATGCCAAGGGGGCCAAAATGGTGCAAATCTCTGACCATTTTTTGTCGGCCAGAGCGCCAAATATGAATGCCTTGGGTGTGCCCGCGAAGTCCTTTTCCAGCGCCGCGCGCAACACCGCCGCGCCGGCCGCGTTGTGGGCGCCGTCGAGCAGCAGGGCCTGGCCCCCCGGCCCTTCCAGCAGTTGCAAGCGTCCCGCCCAGCGCACCAGGGCCAGGCCGTCGCGGATGGATTCCTGGCTCACCGGCAGGCGCCGCTGCAAGATTTCCACGACGGCCAGCGCCAGCGCGGCGTTGACTTTCTGATGCTCGCCCAGGAGGGCCGCGTACTGCGCCAGCGGGGAGATATGCCGCGGATCAATCGGCGAGAGCGGCGCGCCCTTTTCGCCGGCGATTCGTTCGATCACCCGCAGCGCGCCGGGCGCGTCGGTTGCCGTGACCACGGGCACCCCGGACTTGATGATGCCCGCCTTTTCGGCGGCGATCTTCTCCAGCGTGTCGCCGAGCCACTGCTGATGATCGATGGCGATGTTGGTGATGACGCTGGCCAGCGGCAGGACGATGTTCGTGGCATCCAGCCGGCCGCCGAGGCCGGTTTCCCAAATCACCAGGTCACATTTTTGATCCGCGAAGAACCTCAAGGCCAGCACCGCAACCACTTCAAAAAAAGTCGGATGATGATCGTCCGGGAATCGTTTTAAGAGCGGTTGAAATTCGACCATCAGCCGGACGACCTCGGCTTCGGAAATCAACTGGCGGTTGACCTGGATTCGTTCGCGGAACGACACGAGATGGGGCGAGGTGAACAGGCCGACGCGCAGTCCGGCTGCGCGATAGATGCTTTCGAGCATCGCGCAGGTGGAGCCCTTGCCATTGGTGCCGGCGACGTGAATAAAGCGCAGTCTTTCCTGCGGCTGGCCGGCAAGTGCCGCGAGCTTGAGCGTATTCTCCAGTCCGAACTTCGCGCCGAACAAGCGCAGGCCGTAAAGGAATTGGATGGTCTCAGGGTAGTTCACAATCGGGAGGGCGGCTCAATGTCCGGCTGTGAACGTGAGGTCGTAATGGCAGGAACGGCTGCCAGCAGCGAATCCATGTACCTGTTTGGCCGCCCTGCTCATGGTGCGGAGTCACCGATGGAACTCTGCATATCAAAGGGGCTTCTGATGTGATTGTTGGTGGGCGGCGGCGATGAACGCCTTGAACAAGGGGTGCGGCTGGTGCGGTTTGCTCAGGAATTCCGGGTGAAACTGGCTCGCCAGGAAAAACGGATGGTCCTTCAATTCGATCACTTCCACGAGTTTGCCGTCCGGCGAGAGCCCGCTGCAGGTGAACCCCGCCTTTTCGTATCGCTCCCGATAAGCGTTGTTGAATTCGTACCGGTGGCGGTGGCGCTCATGGATCACAAACGAACCATAAAGCTGGCCGGCCCGCGATCCCACGACGAGCTGGCAGGGCTGCGCGCCCAGCCGCATCGTGCCCCCTTTCTTGGTCACGCGCTTTTGGTCGTCCAGCATCGCGATCACCGGATTCGGCGTGGTCGGATCAAATTCCGTCGAATGCGCGCGGTTCAACTTCAGAACGTTCCGCCCAAACTCGATCGTGGCGATTTGCATGCCCAGGCAGAGGCCCAGGTAGGGGATTTTGTTCTCGCGCGCGTATTGCGCGGCGGCGATCTTCCCCTCGATGCCGCGTTCGCCGAACCCTCCCGGCACGAGAATGCCGGCCAGCCCTTTCAACGCCTTCTGCACGCCCTGCTTCTCAATTTCCTCGGCATCCACCTGCACGATTTCCACGCCGCAATCGTTGGCCACGCCCCCGTGAATGATCGCCTCGTAAACGGACTTGTAGGCGTCCTGCAGCCCGATGTATTTGCCCACCACGCCCACGCGCACCCGGTGCTGCGGCGCGATGAGCTTGCGAATGATCTCCTGCCAGTGCGTCATGTTCGGCGCCGGCGTGGTCAGGTGCAGCAGCCGGCAAACCAGTTCATCCAGCCGCTCGCGCTGGAGCATCAGCGGTACTTCGTAAATCGAATGGTCCACGTCCTTCTCCTCGATCACGGCCTCGTTCGGCACGTTGCAGAACATGGAAATCTTGTTTCGCAGGTCCTTGTCGAGCGGCCGCTCACACCGGCAGACCAGAACATGCGGCGCGATGCCGATTTCGCGCAGCTTGGCCACCGACTGCTGGGTGGGCTTGGTCTTCAACTCACCCGCCGCCTTGATGAACGGCACATAAGTGACGTGCATGAAAATCGCATTGTTGTAGCCCACCTCCAGCGCAAATTCGCGGATGGCCTCCAGAAACGGCAGGCCCTCGATGTCGCCGGTCGTGCCCCCGATCTCAGTGATCACGACGTCCGCCTTTGATTTCTCGGCCAGCACGTGGATGCGGTTCTTGATCTCGTCCGTCACGTGAGGGATCACTTGCACGGTTTTGCCCAGATACTTGCCCTCGCGCTCGTTGTTGAGCACTGTCTGGTAAACCTGCCCGCTGGTTAAATTGTTCAGCCGCGTGAGCTTGACGTTGGTGAACCGCTCGTAGTGGCCAAGGTCCAGGTCCGTCTCCGCGCCGTCGTCCAGCACATAGACCTCGCCGTGCTGGTAGGGCGACATCGTGCCGGGATCGACGTTCAGGTACGGATCGAACTTTTGGAGGGCGACCTTCAGGCCGCGGTTTTCAAGCAGCGTGCCGAGCGCGGCGGCCGTCAGGCCCTTGCCGAGCGAACTCACCACCCCGCCGGTTACAAATATGAATTTCATTTAAATTAGATTTTTTTTTCACCGCCGATGAACGCCGGTGAACGCCGGTAAAAATCCAGCTACCGCCGGCCTTCGCCATGAATGAGCCTTTCCACTTTGGCCACGTCCTCCGGCGTGTCCACGCCCACGCTGTCATAATCCACACTTACGACGGCGATGGCGATGCCGTAGTCGAGCGCCCGCAATTGTTCGAGCTTCTCCGCGTGTTCCAGCCTCGACACTGGAAAATTGACCAGCCGCAACAGCGTCTCGCGCCGGAATCCGTAGATCCCGAGATGTTTCAAAAATGGAAATGCCGCCAACTGCTCGCTCGTCGGTCGGTTGGCGGCCTCGCGCAAATACGGAATTGTGCGCCGCGAGAAATATAACGCGTGACCGGCGGCGTTGACAACGACTTTTACGACATTGGGATTGTCGTATTCATCCGGGTTTTTGACCGGCGTGGCGGCCGTGGACATTTCGTCGCGCGCCAGGGCGCCGGCCACCGCTTCAATCACGGCGGGGTCAATCAGGGGCTCGTCTCCCTGGATGTTTACCACCGCGTCGCAGGCGATTCGCCCCGCCACTTCCGCGATCCGGTCCGAGCCGCTCGGGTGATCCGTGCGCGTCATCTCGACGCGGCAGAAGCTCTGCGCGGCCTGATAAATTCGTTCGTCATCGGTGGCCACCACCACGTCGCTGAGCGCCCGGGCTCGCTGGCATTGCTCCACCACGCGCTGGAGGAGGGGTTTGCCGGCGATGATCGCCAGGGGTTTTCCCGGAAACCGTGTGGACGCAAAGCGGGCGGGAATGATGCCAATGATTTTCACGGCAGGCATTTAGCCAAAAGCAATTGCGGAAGGGAACTCCGATTTTTGGGGATCAAAAGGAAACAAATGAAAATTCCACCGGCAAGCCGGGGCAACCCGGCCTTGGCGAACCGTCCGTTGGCGAATCTCAACGCCGCTCGCTGCGAAACGTCAAATACGCGAAGACAGCGGCAACGCCCATGGGCACAAGGAAGAACCAAGTATTCATGCACCAATATAGCACAAAAAGGCGAATGTGACAAATAGGTGACAAATAGGTTACGGGGCGGGTCAATGTCCCACGCGGGCGCGCCCGTCCCGTTTTGGGATTGCATTTCGGGTCTTAATGCAGATCATTATTTTCAATGACCACACCCGCCGGGGAGCCAGCCAATGATCTGCTGCAGGTGCAGAGGTGTTTGCGCGGCGATGCGGCCGCGCTAGGGGACTTGCGGGCACGCCTGGATGGGGTTTTGAAGGCAATCCTGCGCTCGCGGGGCGCCAGTCCGACCGAAGCGGAGGACATGCTGGCGGATCTGTGGGGAGATTGTGTGCCCCAAGACGACGAACGGGTGGCTTTGCTGGAGAAGTACGGCGGAAAATGCCCGCTGCAAGCCTGGCTGGCCACGGTGGCCACCAATCGGTGGTATGATGCCAAGCGCCGGGAGGTTCGCGGCGTGGAGATCACGCGGCAGGCGGCGGAGGCGCCTGGGGGAGCCAGTCACGCCCAGGAAGGGGGCGCGCGCGTGGAGGCGCCCGCGGACGATGCCCTAATGGAGTTGTTAAAGGATAGCCTGAAGGCAGCATTTCTGGCGTGCGGCCCGCGGGAAATGGTGATGCTGCGCCTGGTGTTTCTTCACGGACTGACCCAGAGGGAGATCGTGCGCATGCTGGGATGGAACGAAACGCGGGTCAGTCGCGCGCTGAGCGCCGCCATGCAACAGATTGAGAAAAAGACACTTCAGGAGGTCCGGAGGCGCGATCCGTGGCTGGAACTGACCTGGAGCGATTTCCTGGAACTGTGCGAAACCCGGCAGATCGGATTTTCATGATTTCCCCATGTATTGCTTGAATTTTTGCAAGGTCCATCGCCTTCGTTCGTTTACCCGGTGGATGTTTGAATTATGACGAATTCATTTAAAATGCTGGCGAAAATCTTTGACCAGTTCAACGACGAGGTCCAAGGGCGGGAGCTAGGGGAACCACCGGAAAAGATTCAAGGCAAACTGCGCTTGATGGCTCGGGGCGGTCTACCTGCCACGGAACACCAGGAGCTGTTTTTCCTGCTGAACCAGAACCCGGAGTGGGTGGCTGGACTGGCCCGGGAAATCAAGGCGTTGCGGAAATCGCCGCAAAATGAAGCCAACCAACTTGAACCGTAATTGGAGTATCCTACCCGATCCGGCGTTTGCCGGACTGACTCCGGCTCTGGTGGAGCGGATAGGGAGGATCGGTGCGAGCCTTCACGCCACGGAATTTTGCGCCCTTCTGGACCCGCTTCTTTGCCCAAAGCTGCAGCGCGGCTTCACCGGGGCCGGCGCGCACGAAGGCACGGTCTGGCGGGTGGACGAGCCGGGTGAGAACCTGCAGCCGGTCTATAACACGGGACCTGACGCGGAGAAGTTTGTGGGCAGTTTCAAGCAGCCGCTGGGTCGGGCCTGATGGGCATGGTGATTGCCAGCCAGCAGGCGTTCCTGGAAAATGAAGCCGGGCACAATGCAGAACAGAGCAAGCTGCCCGACTCCCGATTGCAGGCGCAAACCCAAGCGATGATTGCGGTTCCTTTCCATCTGTTTCGGCCATCGGACGGCCATTGCCGGGATCATTCGCCAATTAGCGCCGGAGTTTTACGACACGTGAATGGCCCGGACATTCTCCCACCGTGATCACGGTCAATGCCGCCGAAAGCGCGCGTCCGGAAGTCTTCTTCAGCCGGACAGGACACTTGGTGGAGTTTGCCGTATCTCTCCCCGTTGATCCATAGCCACGGCGGGAGAGTGGAGAAATACATCGGGGATGCCATCCCGGCAATCTTTGGCGCGGAACATGACCGGGAGGACCCGGCCCAAGCCATCCGGTCCGCCTTAGTGGTCTAATTCTTAAATACGGGCACGTGTCCGGATTAAAGAATTAGACCACTTAGCCATGCCGGCCTGCGTTTTCCACTTCAAATACACGAACCGCTCACTTTTATTGAAAGTTTGGATTTTGAGTTCGTATCCCCTGTGAACACTTGAGCTGGCGTCACGCAAGCCACCAGACCATTGCCAGCAGGCTTGACATGATCAGATCGTTGTCCGCCCGCCATCGCCCTTCAAGTTAAGCGCGAAGCCGCTGAAATCCTTTCGGCCTCGTATGAGGCCGGATCAACCAACGAAAAAACCGAAACTACAAACAAAAAGACCATGAGTGAGACCTATCCAGATTCATCAAAATCCAACCTAACCATGCCAAAAAATATGAAAATTAAAACTCAACCTCTCCTTATCGCGCTGGCGTTGCTCCTGGGGTCTCCTTGCGCTTTCGCCGCCATAGACGATGACAACACCGTCCTGAGTTACCAAGGGCAGCTAGTGCCAGGCATGCCGCCCATCTGGTCACCGTCCGGCTACGACATGACCTTTACGCTGTTCAATACCAACAACGGCGGCACCGCCATCGCCGGACCAGTTACAAACCCGGCAGTAGCGATCAATACCAACAGCGGCCTGTTCACGGCGTTTCCTGATTTCGGTTCGAAGGTGGATAATTCGCAAAGTTATTGGATGGAAATAGGCGTGCGGACAAATGGCAGCGGTGCGTTCACCACGCTGTCGCCGCGCCAGTCCATCACCCCGGCGCCGCAAGCTTACTACGCCAGCAGCGCCGGCGTGGCGGCGATGGCTATGACGGCCACCAATTTTGTCGGCACGGTTTCCGGCGACGTGTCGGGCACCCAGGGCGCGACGGTGGTCAGCTCGGTCGGCGGGCAAACGGCCACGGCTATTGCCAGCGCAGCCATTGCCGCCAATTCCGCCACGAGCGCAAATGTTCCCAACGCGATAGTCACCCGCGATGCCGGCGGGGGCTTTTCGGCAGGTTCGGTCAGCCTGGGCGGCAGTTTGCATCTGCCTTATCCAGCCGTCATCTATTCCGGCTCCAACACCGTCTTTGTGGAAGAAGGCAGCACGTTCGAGGGTTTGGGCGCCGGATACGGGGCGGCGATAAATGGTCATGACGTGGGAATAGGCGACTACGTTTTGTCCTCCAGTCCAACCGGTCAGTACAACACCGGCATCGGCGAAGACTCGCTCCAATATGATACCACCGGCTCGAATAACACGGCTGGCGGCTTCCAAGCACTGCAACACAACACCACCGGTTCCAACAACAAGGCGGACGGCTATGAGACGCTTTATTCGAATACAACCGGCAGTTGGAACACCGCCAACGGGTCACAAGCGCTTTATTTCAACACGACGGGCTACGGCAACGAGGCCAATGGTTATGAGGCGCTCAATAATAATACGACCGGCTATTACAACACGGCCGACGGCTATCAGTCCCTTTTCTCCAACACGAGCGGGTTTCAAAACACGGCCAGCGGCTGGCAGTCCCTTTATGGCAACACGACCGGCTGGTTCAATACGGCCGACGGCATTTGGGCGTTGCGTAACAACACCACCGGCGACAATAATACCGCCGCGGGTTACGACGCCTTGGGCAACAACTTGACCGGCACCCTGAACACCGCGGCGGGCGTGCACGCGTTGTTGAGCAACTCCAGCGGCTCGAACAACGTGGCGGTTGGGGCCGATTCACTGAACAACGTTCAAACTGGCACCGACAACATCGCCGTGGGCTTTCAGGCGGGGATTAATTTTGCCGGATTGGAGAGCCTCAATATTGACATCGGCAACCAAGGTGTTGCCGGCGACACAAATACGATTCGAATTGGCACTGCGGCGGTTCACAATAACGCCTATGTGGCCGGCGTTTATGGGGTAACCACCACGTCCAACGCCATGATGGTGGTGGTGGACAGCAGCGGTCATCTGGGCACCGCTTCGGGCGGGAGCGTTGGCGTCGGAAATCTGAACACAACCAACATCACTCTTGGCGGCCTACCCGTCTGCCCCAACCAGGATGGTGTGTTGAACCTGCCGGTGACATCGGACGCGGGAGGCATGCTTGCGGGCGCCATCACGCTGGGCGGCTGCGGCCAGCTCTTTCTACATGCCTATGGCGTCAACGACTTCTTCGGCGGCTTAGACGCCGGCAACCTCACTTTGACCGGCACCGACAACACCGGCCTCGGTTATGAATCGCTTAGCCAAGACACCTCCGGATACGCCAGCACGGCCGTCGGTTCGCAGTCGCTCTTCAACAACACGACCGGCTATGGCAACACGGCGATCGGCTATCAGGCTCTTTTCTCCAATACCAGCGGATATTACAACGTGGCCAGCGGCTGGCAATCGCTTTTGGACAACACCACCGGCTGGTTCAATACGGCCGACGGTATTTGGGCGCTGCGTAACAACACCACGGGCGACGACAACACCGCCAGCGGCTATAATGCCCTGGGCAACAACACCACCGGCACCGAAAACACCGGTGACGGCGTTCATGCGTTGCATGGCAACTTGGGCGGCTCGCAAAATGTTGCCGTGGGCTGGTGGTCCATGAATTATCTTCAAAACGGCACCAACGACATCGCGGTTGGTTACCAAGCCGGCATCAATTTCTCCGGCGCGGAGAGCGGCAACATTGACATCGGCA
>JBEKZM010000111.1:0-20498 GCA_049509875.1 Verrucomicrobiota bacterium
CTGTTCGGGCGCCAGCGTGCAGAGGTAGATGATCCAGATGACGCCGAAGGTCACCGCCAGCGTGAGCCAGTCGATGGGCCGGAACATCGGCGCCACCTTTGGCGGCGCCGCCGGAGCGCCCGCCCTGGCGGCCTTTTCCGAGACAGGCGGCGTGGCAGCGCTCCTGGTCCCGGCAGCGGGCGGAGCGGCGGCGGCTGATTTGGCGGCGGGTTGTCCGTTTTCAGGCTGGTTCGATTTCGATTTATCCATGTTTTGGCTCAGTTGGCAAATTCGGTGCCGGTATAATGCATCATTTCCGTGTACGATATCAATGGATAGACACGCGGAACCATGATTTTGTATAAGAATTAAATTTGGCTTCCAGTCCCGGCAATTTACAATGGCGGCGTCATCCGCAGGAATTGGCCGGCTGGCATTGCCCCGGCTAGTTCCGTGTGCAGGCCGCGCGCCGGTCCCCAACGGTGGGCCCACCTGCCGGAGAAAATTTGAGTTATGGCCGAGCCGATCATTGATTTGCATAGCGACGATTATTTCATGGGCGAGGCGCTACGGCAGGCGGCCAGGGCGTATGAACAGGGGGAGGTGCCCGTGGGCGCGGTGGTGGTGCGGGGCGGCCGGGTCATCGCGCGCGCCAGCAACCAGGTGGAGACGTTAAAGGACGCCACCGCCCACGCCGAAATGCTGGCACTTACGCAGGCCCAAAGCGCCGTGGGCGACTGGCGGCTGACGGATTGCACGCTGTATGTCACCAAGGAGCCGTGTCCCATGTGCGCCGGGGCGGTGGTGCATACGCGCGTGGCGCGCGTGGTGTTTGGCGCCAGCGATCCCAAGGGGGGCGCCGCCGGCGGCGCGCTGAATCTGCTCCAGTTCCCCACGCTCAATCACCAGTGCGAAATCACGCCGGGCCTGCGGCTGGAGGAGTGCCGGGCGCTGTTGCAAAGCTTTTTCGCCGAACAGCGCGCGGGCCGGAAGAACGGAGACCGTGCGGAATGAAAGAATTGCGTGTCATTCGACGGTTTCGCGGATAAAATTCCTTATGAACATTCAAGTGGCGGTCTTGTGCGACGCGGCGACGGATGACAACGGAAAGATGAATCTTCTGGGCGCGTTCGACACGATTTATGCGCCGCAAATGCCAGCCATCCATCCGCAATGCGCGGTGGCGTTGCGGGCGACGTTTCAGCCGGGCGACGAGGGCACACGTAAACTTTCATTGAATTTCATCAATGCCGACGGCCGCTCGATCTTGCAGGGCATCGATCTGCCGGTGCCGGTCACGCTGCCAGACGACGCGCACTTTCTCACGCGCAATTTCATTGTGAACATCCAGCAGTTGAAGTTCGATGAGCCGGGCTTGTATTCGGTGGATGTGCGGCTGGACAACGAGACGGTGGCCAGCGTGCCGTTGCTGGTGCGGCAGACGGCGAACAATCCGCCGCCGCCGTGAACGCCTGCGGAAATCCGAAGGCCGAATCCTTGAAATTTGGGGGACCAAGGCAGGAGCGGCTCTGAAAAGTGCGCAAAGGGAACCGCCGGGGCCGGTACATTCACATGTTCGACTCTCGGATATTTCTCGGATTTCGACCTTCGGATTCCAACCTGGGCATCGTTTTGGCTTTGCACTTTCTGTCCGCCGCTTTATTTTTCGCGCACCATGAACGAACCAATTCTGCAACTCGAACTGCCCGGCATCAAAAAAGTCCGCTCCGGCAAGGTCCGTGACGTTTTTGATCTGGAGGACCGCTTCCTGATGGTGGCCAGCGACCGCATATCGGCGTTTGACGTGATCATGCCCAACGGCATACCGCGCAAGGGCGAGGTGCTCACGCAAATCTCGCATTTCTGGTTCGAAAAATTCTCCGCGCTGGTGCCCAATCATCTGCTCGCCAAAGCAGACGATCCGCTGCCGCGGAACCTGCAGCCGTTTGCCGCGCAGCTTGCGCGCCGTTCGATGATCGTCAAAAAAGCCAAACCGCTGACCATCGAATGCATCGTGCGCGGCTATCTTTCCGGCAGCGGCTGGAAGGAGTACCGGAAATCGCAGACCGTCTGCGGCCTTCGGCTGCCCGCCGGCCTGACCGAATCCGCCGAGCTGCCGGAGCCGATCTTCACGCCGTCCACCAAGGCCGAAGCCGGCCACGACGAGAACATTTCTTTCGAGCATGCCTGCAAAATCACCGGCCCGGAACTGGCCACCCAGGCCCGCGACCTGAGCCTGAAAATTTACGGGGCCGGACGCGATTACGCGCGGCAGCGCGGCATCATCATTGCGGACACGAAATTCGAGTTCGGGCTGTTTGAAGGCCAGTTGATCCTGATCGATGAGGTGCTCACGCCCGACTCCTCGCGCTTCTGGCCCGCGGACCAATATGCGCCCGGGCAGGGCCAGCCGAGTTTCGACAAACAGTTCGTGCGCGATTACCTCGAAACGCTGGATTGGAACAAAACCCCGCCCGGACCCAGATTGCCGGACGACGTGGTGGCCAAAACCAGCGCGAAATATCTGGAGGCGTACGAGCGGCTGACGGGGAAGAAATTGTAGCTATCGCCAGCTCAGCTCGTTGTCTTTGTTTACGCCACCGTCGGCCGGTTGTGATGAATTTACTTTGGCATCACGACCGCGTGACCAGACCATCACGCGCCCGGCAAATTCGTAAAAGCCGTTCCGATTGGTAAGGGGCGTGGTTGCGCCATTTCCATACAGCCTAGTCGCCGCGTAAAAGGCGTCGCGAACGAAGCCGTCGTGATTTACATCCAGAGAAACGATGTATGGTTGTCCCCAAGGATCTCGGTATTGATAGTCGATAACTGAAACTCCCTGTGAATTTGTGCCTTCGACCATCGTGGCGTTTAGAAACTCGACTTGCTGCGGATTTAATTTATGTCCGGTATTGAGGCCCCTATCGAGGTCCATCAGGATGGTTACTAGATCAGAATTCGTGGCAACCAACCGAGTTCCTCGGATGGGTGTAAAATCCCGGATATCGGCGGGACTGATGCCCAATGTTAAATCTTTGTCAGTCTCCAGGTTTGCGAGGGGTAGGTGGCCATAAAGCTGTTCGTAGCCCTGGACCGCGGCTGCTAGAATCCTCATTTCAGTCCGTGCTTTCATTATTCTCGGGTGGCGCGGATCTGAGATCACGGGAAGCAGTATCGCCACAAGGATGAGAATCACCAAGCCCACCGCTATCCACATTATGCGTGATGTCTCACCTTCTGATTTCATGGTAGAGGATTTATCGTGCAATTAGCGGAATTAATCAAGCTCGTTGGTTTTGGAAGCGCCGGCCCAAAAGCGGCGGTGAACGCGCTGCGCTCCAGGCGCTCCGCGATTGCGGAGGCACCCGGCTTCGCGCGAGCGTTTGGAGAATGCGGTGACTTCAGCACCGCTTTCGCGCGTGCGCGACCTTTTTAAGTTTGTCAGCGTGTGGCGCGTGCAAAAGCGGCGGTAAACACGCCACACTCCAGGCGCTTCGCGACTGCGGGGTCGCGGCCTGGCAGCGCGAGCGTAGGGTTGCTGGAGCTGCTCGATCCACTCAAAATTGCTGCCAACTGCCGCCGTCCGCATTGACTATTGGCGCAAAGTTCTCTACCGTCGCACCCATAACGAAACCGCACCAAGCTGTTCAAATTTATGGCCGCCAAATCCGAAAAATCCGAGAAATCCACTGACAAAGTTTCCGAAAAAGCCGCTGAGAAGGCCGTTGTTCCGGCCGCTGTTCCGGCCGCTGACAACCCTCGAGCCACAGCCGCTCGTGACCGCGAACTCGAGGCCGCGATTTCCAGCATCACCAAAGCCTACGGCGACGGCGCCATCATGCGTCTGGGCGCCGCGCAGGCGCTGAGAAAAATCGACGTCATTCCCACCGGCGGCCTGGCCATCGACCTGGCCTTGGGCGTTGGCGGCGTGCCCCGCGGGCGCGTGGTTGAAATTTTCGGACCCGAATCGTCCGGCAAGACGACGCTCATGCTCCATGTGATTGCCAACGCCCAGAAGGCCGGCGGCCTGGCGGCGTTCATCGATGCCGAGCACGCGCTGGATCCGGGCTACGCCAAGAAACTGGGCGTCAACCTCGATGATCTGCTGGTTTCGCAGCCGGACAGCGGCGAAGAGGCGCTGACCATTTGCGAGACGCTGGCGCGCTCCAATGCGCTGGACGTGATCGTGATCGACTCGGTCGCCGCCCTGGTGCCCAAGGCCGAGCTGGAAGGGGAGATGGGCATGGCCACCATGGGCATGCAGGCGCGCCTGATGTCGCAGGCCTTGCGCAAGCTCACGGCCATTTTGAACAAGTCCAAGTGCACCTGCATTTTCACGAACCAGCTCCGCGAAAAGGTCGGCGTGATGTTCGGCAATCCCGAGACCACGCCTGGCGGAAAAGCGCTGAAATTCTACGCCAGCGTGCGCATGGACATCCGCCGCAAAGACACGCTCAAGGACGCCGCCGGCAACGCCATTGGCAATCACACGCGGGTGAAAATCGTGAAGAACAAGGTGGCGCCGCCGTTTGCTGAAGCCGAGTTCGACATCATTTACAACCACGGCATCGACAAGGAGGGCAGCATCCTGGACGTGGGCATTGAAAACGGTGCGGTGGAAAAGAAGGGCGCCTGGCTGCAATTCGAGGGCGCGTTGATCGGGCAGGGCAAGGACGCCGCGAAAAAGGCGCTGGAAGAAAAGCCGGAACTAGCGCAGAAAATTGTCGAGGCCATCATGGCCAAGCGCGCGGCGGTCGCCGCCGAGCCGGCAAAATAACGGAGCTCGCCCGCGACGACACTCTGAAGACCCGCCTGAAAACCGGCCCTGGTCTTTAAAATTTGCCGGCGGATTTGGCCACGCGCGGGCGAGCCGCCCGCGCTCCGGACGGCGCGCCGGCCATCATCAAGTCAGCCGCAGGGTGGCATCCACCGGCGGCACGTCGGGCAGTTCCTTGGCAGAGTTCGCCCCGCCCAGCTCGGCCAGGCGTTCGCCCGCCGGACGCACGCGGGTTTGGAAGCTGGCGGCGGCGTCGTTAAACGCCGAGTTGGCGCGTTCCAGGCCGTTGCGAATCTTCTCGAAGTGTTCGATGAACTTGAGCACCCGCGCGTAAAACTCCTGCGCGGCGGCGGCGATCTTCTGGGCATTTTCCGTCTGCGCCTGCTGCTGCCAGCTCACCGCCACGGAGCGCAGCAGCGCAATGAGGGAGGCCGGGGTGGCGAGCAGGATTCTTTTTTCCGCCGCCCACACGATCAGGTCGCGATCGGCTTCGAGGGCGGCGCTGAAGAGCGATTCGGCGGGGACGAACAGCACGACGAAATCCAGGGCATTGGCGAATTCGCGCGGGTATTCGCGGTCGGCGAGCGCCTTGATGGTGCCGCGCAATTTGGCGGCGTGGGCGGCCAGCGCGTCGGCGCGCCGGGCGGCATCCGCCGTTTCCACCGCGTTGAGAAAGTCGAAATCCGGCACTTTGGCGTCCACGATGATGACCCGGTCGCCCGGCAGCCGTACGACCAGGTCGGGCCGGTTGTCGCCGGCGGCGGCCTGCTCGGTGAAATCGCAATGGGCGCTCATGCCCGCGGCCTCCACGACGCGGCGCAGGGTCTCCTCGCCCCACCTTCCACGCGCCTGATTCGATTTCAAGACCAGGCGGAACTGCTGCGTCTCGCTGGCCAGCGAGGCGCTCTGCAGCGAGAGCAACTCGAGCTGCTTCCGCACTTCGCCCAGCGTGGAGGACTGCGAGGCCGCGTTCTGCTGGAGATTTTGCTGATATGTTTCCAATTGCTGCTTGAGCGGTTCGACGAGCACCTTGATGGATTCCTGGCGTTTGTCCAGGTCGCCCCGGGCCGCCTCCTGCAAACGGCCGAAGGACTGCTCGGCCAGGCGCAGGAATTCGGGCGCGCTTTGTTTCAGGGCATTGGCGCTCAACGCGGTGAAGGCCTCGCGCAAATCGGCAACGGATTTTTCCTGCGCCGCCCGCGCCTCGCGAAGGTTCTGTTCGTGCAGTTGCTTCTGGTCGGCCAGGATCTTTTCCGCGGCGGCCTGGCCGGCTTGCGCCGTGGCGAGCCCGGTTTTGGCTTGTGACAGCAGCTCGGAGATTTGCTTCAATTCCGCCTCGCGCTGGGCGAGTTGCTGGCGCAGTTCGTTTTCGAGCCGCGTGTCGGCAGGGGCGGCGGCCGTTTGGCGGGTGCCCAGCAGCCAGCCGATCAGCAGGCCCAGGCCGCCGCCGAGGGCGAAGCCGATTGCGATTTGGAAGCCGGCGGGCATGGCGGGCGGCGGGTTTAAAAATGGGCGATTACTTCAATTTCGACGCCGGCGCCCTTGGGGAGGGCGGCGACCTGGACGGTGGAGCGCGCCGGGAAATTTTCCGTGAAATATTTCGCGTAGGTGTCATTCATGGGAACGAAGTCGGCCAGGTTGGTCAGGAACACGGTGGTTTTCACGACGCTGGCAAACGTCAACCCCTGGTCCTCCAAAATGGATTTGATGTTCTGCAGGACGCGTTCGGTCTGCGCCCGGATCTCGCCGGTGACGAGGGTGCCATCCTTGGGCTCGATGGGGATTTGTCCGGCGCAGAACAGGAGGTCGCCGACGCGCACGGCATGGTTGTAAGGGCCGACGACGGCCGGCGAATTGGCAGGTTTGATGATGGTCTTGGTCAGCATATCAGGGCGAGGGTAATCGCCCCGGCAGAGCAGCGTCAAGCCGCGGCGCTTTTGGGAAGTGCGGAATTCGGAATTCGGAACGCCGGGGCGGAGCGCCAAGGTTTGCCCGGCTGGAGGCATGGGTGTGAAAAAAATGTGTGTGCGCGGCCCATCCGTTGCTTTCGCGCCTTTACTTGCGGGAAAAATGGGTTAGTTATTTCCCCATGAGCGACACAATCAATTATTCCGTGCCCACGGTCATCGAACGCGACAATCGCGGCAACGACCGCGTCTGGGACCTGTATTCACGGCTGCTGGTGGACCGCATTATTTTCATCGGCACGCCCATCGACGACCACGTCTCGAACATCGTCGTGGCGCAGCTTCTGTTCATGCAGATGAGCGATCCGAAGAAGGACATCCATATTTACATCAATTCGCCCGGCGGCAGCGTCACCTCCGGTCTGGCGATTTACGACACGATGCAGTATTTGACGTGCGACGTGAACACGTACTGCGTGGGGCAGGCGGCGAGCATGGGCGCGGTGCTGCTCTGCGCCGGCACCAAGGGCAAGCGGTTCTCGCTGCCCAACTCCAACATCATGATCCACCAGGTGCTGGGCGGCGCGGAAGGCCCCGCGAGCGACGTGGAAATCCGCGTCAAACACATGCTGAAACTCAAGCAGACGCTCAACACCATTTTGTCGAAGCACACCGGCAAGGCGATTGAACAGGTGGAAAAGGACTGCGACCGCGATAATTTCATGACCGCGGAGGAAGCCAAGAGTTACGGCTTGGTGGACATGGTGGTTCAGTCGCGCAAGGAGATTCCCGGCGCCGACAAAGTGTAGCCCTGTTGAAATTCGACCCAGCCGACCATCACAACCGCCGCGACTATTTCACGGTATTGGCGCTGGCGTACCTCGTTTTACCCAACCTCGTTTTTCTGCTGACCTGGCTTCGGCCGGCGATTGGGATGCCGGTGGCGGCCGTGGTGCTGGCCGCACTGGTTTTGTTTTGGCGCCGGGCCGTTTTCGGTCCGCCGCGCCCAAAGCTGTCGCCTGGCAATTGGGTTTTCCTCATAGCCCTGGCCCTGGCCTGGACGTGGCTGGCGGGCATCGGCGGGTATGTCTGGCAGGCCAGCGACTACGAGAAGCATAATCTGGCCTTTCATGATTTGCTCACGCAAGCATGGCCGGTGACCTACTTCAACGGCGGGGACGGGCACTATCTTTGCTACGGTTCGGGTTACTACCTGGTGCCCGTGTGGATCGCCCGGGCGATTTCGGCGAATGGCCTGCCGATGGCGACCTTCGGCTGGGGATTCCTCGGCGTGGGGCTGTTTTTCTACTGGCTGGCCACGTTCAGCCGTTCGCCGAAGAAAACGGTGGCCATCGTTCTGCTGTTTGCCGCCACGGAAACGCTCTGGCACCTGTATCTGCATCTGCTGAAAAATCCTCATTTTGCCCCGGCCGGCCCGGTGATCACGTCCAATTTCGAGCATTTGGGGGTGAGTTCGGATTACAGCGATTGTTTCTCGGCGCTGCAATTTCGTCCGCAGCACGTCCTGCCGGCGTGGCTGGGCACGGCGATCTTTTACGATTTGTTTTGGGTGCGACGCAGCCCGCGCGGCGCGGGTCTGGCCTGGGCGGCCTGCTGGCTGTGGAGTCCGCTGGTGTGCTTGGGCTTGCTGGTGGTGCCGCTGGCCGCGAGCCAACGCTGGCGGTGGCGGGACGCACTTGAACCCATCAATTTGGGCGGGGGCATGTTATGGGCCGCGCTGGCGGTGTATTTTCAGGGCCACGTTCCCTTGATCGAACAGGGGCCCATCTGGAAATTTGCCGCCGGCCACAACTGGCTGTGGTGTTATCCCTGGTTTCTGCTGCTCGAGCTGAGTCCGATGTTGCTGATCCTGCTGGCGGACCGAAAATATCATCTGCTGGGCGAGCTGAGGCCCTTGTTCCGGTGCAGCTTCATCATCCTGCTCCTGCTCCCGCTTTACAAGATAGGCTATTACGGGGATTTGCGATTGCAGGCGCAGACGCCGGCGCTCCTGATCTGCGGGCTGGCTGCCAGCTTGTGTCTGGCCGGTGCCGGCTGCTCCCTGAAGCGCCCGCTGTGCGCGCTACTTGCGGCCAGCCAGTTGCTGGGGGCGGCCTATCCTTTCGCGCGCTGGTGGCAGGAAGCCCTGAATGCGCGCATTGACTATTCCTTTGAGGCCACCCAGAAATTGTGGGGCTATCAAAATCTTGCCGACTTCAAACGCTTTGGTTACGACTACGCCGCCCAATACCTTGGCCGCACGAACAGTCCGGCGGCCCGCTGGCTGCTGCGGCCGCGCGATGGGTGGCCTCGTTAAGCTCCGAATTCTCACCGAGCAAGGAATATTGACACCCGGTTTGAAGATGAATAAGGAGGCGAACGCCAGTTTGGGGCTACGCCGGGGGGTCCAGCGGATATTTTTTCCAGCCCGAGAGCTGGCCGAGGCTCCGCCAGAGAAACAGGGGGTTGTTGCGGAGATAACGCCGGGCCAGACGGCGCGGCTCGCTGCAGAGCCGGTATAACCATTCGAGGCCGTTGCGCTGCATCCAACGGGGCGCCTGTTTCACGCGGCCGCTGTGAAAATCAAAGGCAGCGCCAACGCCGATCATGAGCGTCACGTCCAGCCGGGGCAGGAATTCGGCCATGAAAATCTCCTGCTTGGGCGTGCTCAAGCCCACCCAAAAGATGTCGGGCCGGGCGGCCGAAATTTGCGCCTGCAACGCCCTCAATTCCACGGCATTGAGGGGACGGAAGGGCGGGGTGAACGTGCCGGCCACGGCGAGTTTTGGAAAGCGCTCCTGCAGCTTCCGGGCGAGCAATTCCGCCACGCCGTCCGCCCCGCCGTAAAAGAAGTGCCGGGCGCCGCTGGTTTCGCTCCAGGCGCACACGTCCAGCATCAAATCCGGGCCATAAACGCGGCTCATTTCCCGGTGGCCGTTGAGCCGGCCGGCCCAGACCATGGGCATGCCGTCCGGCGTGCACAGAAAGGCGCCATTGAGGATTCTCTTGAAGGTGTCGTTGGCTTGCGCCTCCATGACGCCATGGACACCGGTCACGCAAATATACCCTTTGCACCGGTCGCGCAAGGCCCCGGCGATGGCCGCCAGCGCGGTCTCCAGGCTCAACACGCTGATGCCGACCCCGAGCACACTGACACGATTTATCATTTGCGGTTTACGATGTACGATTTGCCGACTACGATTCCAGAATTCATGCGGCGCGTAAATCGCAAATCCCACATCTGAATGAAACTGGTTGTCTTCGCCCACACTCCGCCGCCACACCACGGGCAGAGCTACATGGTGCAGCTCATGCTCGAGGGGTTCGGCGGGGACGTTCGACGACGCCAACCGGGCGCGGCCTCCCCGTTTGGCATCGACTGCTATCACGTCAACGCGCGGTTTTCCGAAACCCTGGAGGACGTGGGTGAATTTCAAGGCGGGAAAATCCTGCTCATTTTCTGGTTCTGCCTGCAGGCGCTCTGGCTGCGATTTCGCCATGGGGCCGCTCATTTGTATTACGTACCGGCCCCCGGCAAGCGGGTGGCGCTCTATCGCGACTGGCTGGTGATGCTGTTTTGCCGTCCGTTCTTCACGAGCGTCATTCTCCACTGGCACGCCGCCGGTCTCGCCAAATGGCTCGAGACGGCCTCCTCCAGCGCGGTTCGCTCGCTGACCTACCGCCTGTACCGGCCGGTCACGCTGAGCATTGTCCTCTCCCAATATAATGCGGCCGACGCGGAGAAATTGCTCTCCCGAAACGTGCGGGTGGTTCGGAACGGCATCATGGATCCCTGCCCGGACTTCGAGGTCGCGATTCTGCCGCGGCGCCGGGCCCGGGTGGCGGCGCGCCAAAAACTGCTGGCCGGAGAAGCGCTTTCACCCGTGGACGCGCAGGCCGCCGGCGGGGATCCTCACTTGGTTAAAGTTCTCTTTCTGGCCCATTGCATGCGGCAGAAGGGTTTGTTCGATGCCTTGGAAGGCGTGGTGGAGGCAGAACGGCAGTTGCGTGGCGCCGGCTCGCCTTTAGGTTTGGAACTGACCGTGGCCGGCGAATTTCCGATCGCGGCCGAGCGGGCCGAGTTTGAGCAGCGCCTGGCGGACCTGGCACACCGCGCGGATTCGCCCCCGGTCAGGTATGTGGGTTTCGTCGGCGGCGACCGTAAGCGCCAGAGTTTTATCGGCGCCGACATTTTTTGCTTTCCCACCTATTATTTCGCGGAAAGTTTCGGTTTGGTGATCGTGGAGGCCATGGCGTTTGGTCTGCCGGTGGTGGCCACGCGCTGGCGGAACATCCCGGAGCTGTTTCCGGACAACTATCCCGGGCTGGTACCGGCCCGCTCGCCCGGACAGATCGCCGCGGCCTTGCAAGCCGGCGCGGCGCTGGACTTGACGGAGAGCATGCGCCGCCTCTTTTTGGACCGGTACACCTTTGCCGCGCATCTTTCGCGGCTGGCCGAGGCTATCCGGAGCGTTGAAACGGCCGGCTAAAATCTCTTTTTTCAGTATTTCGGAAAGGCCGGGCAGCGGCTATCCTCGTGCGCTTGAAGATCGGCCTCCTCCAGCTCAATTCGACCGTTGGCGATTTTGCCGCCAACGGACAGAAGCTTCTGGCCGCCTACCGGGAAGCCGCCCAAAACGGCGCGGAATTCATTCTGGCGCCCGAACTGTTCCTGTGCGGCTATCCGCCCCGTGACCTGCTTCACCGCGATGACTTTGTGGCGGCCAATCTCGGCGCGCTGGCGGACGTGGCCACGGAGATTGGCCCGGTTCCGCTGTGCGTGGGCTACGTGGAAAGGAATCCCGATCGGCCGGGGCGGGCGCTCAGAAACGCCGCCGCCGTCCTGCACAACGGCCGGCTGGTCTGGCGCATGGCCAAAAGTCTGCTGCCCACTTACGATGTATTTGACGAAGACCGCTATTTCGAACCCGCGGCGCAGGTCGAGCCGTTTGTGTTTAACGGGCAAAGACTGGGCATTACGATTTGCGAAGATATTTGGAACGACGAGGATTTCTGGCCCATGCGTTTGTACCGCCGGGATCCGGTGCGTGAACTGATCGGCCAGGGGGCCGAGGTGATCTTGAACCTCTCAGCCTCGCCGTGGCATGACGGGAAGGAGCGCACGCGGCTGGAAATGCTGCGGCGCGTGGCCCACGATGAGAGGATTCCCCTGGCTCACGTCAACGCCGTCGGCGCGAACGACGAATTGATTTTCGACGGCCATAGCGTGGTGCTCGACGCCCGCGGGGAAGTGGCGGCGCTGGGCCGGGGGTTTGCGGAGCAGGTATTGGTGGCCGAAGTGACTGCCGGACGCCACGGCGGCGAATTACCCAGGGAAAACCACCCCCAGGCCGCCCCGGTGGCTGGCGCCGTTTTCCCGCCGCGCGAGCAGATGCTGTTTTCAGCGCTGTCCCTCGGCGTGCGCGACTATGTCCGCAAATGCGGGTTCAAATCCGTTATCGTCGGCCTATCGGGGGGCATTGATTCGGCGCTCATTGCCGCCATCGCCGTCGAGGCGTTGGGGGCGGAAAATGTGTTGGGTGTGTCCATGCCCGCGCGGTATTCCAGCCCGGGAAGCCTGACCGACGCCGAGAAACTGGCGGACAAGCTGGGTATCCGCTATAAAATCCTGCCAATCGAGCCGGTCTTCGAGGCGGTCGAGGCGCAGTTGAAAAAGGTCTTTGCGGGAACCCCGCCCAACGAAGCCGAGGAAAATGTGCAGTCCCGCCTGCGCGGAGTCACCTTGATGGCGTTGTCGAACAAGTTTGGCGGCCTGGTGCTGACCACAGGCAACAAATCCGAGATGGCGGTCGGCTACTGTACGCTTTACGGCGACATGGACGGGGCGCTGGCGCCAATTGCGGACGTGCTCAAGACCGACGTGTATCAAATTGCGCGGTGGGTCAATCGCGCCGGTGAAATCATACCGGCAAATTCGATTGCCAAACCGCCGAGCGCCGAGTTGCGGCCGAATCAGACCGACCAGGATTCCCTGCCGCCGTACGAGGTTCTCGACGCGATACTGGATTTATACGTCGTCAAAAACCTGGGCAAGGCGGACATCATCGCGCAGGGATACGACGCGGGCATGGTCAACGAGGTGGTGAACAAAATCAATTTCAGCGAATACAAACGGCGCCAGGCTGCGCCAGGCTTGAAGGTGTCGCCGCGCGCGTTTGGCATGGGCCGGCGCATTCCCATTGCCCAGAAGTTCCGGGTCCGGGTTTGACCGCGGCAATGAGATTGAACAGTTTATGCGCCAGCCCGTCAATAGAATGGCCCAGAATGAACTTGTTTTACGACAACATCCATGAAGTTTTCCATCATCACACCCAGTTTCCGGAATTCCGACTGGCTCAAGCTGTGCATCGCGTCGGTGGCCGACCAGCGGGGCGTTGGTGAAGTGGAGCACATCGTGCAGGATGCCGGTTCGGACGACGGCACGCAGGACTGGCTGCCGCGTGACACCCGCGTGAAGGCTTTCGTGGAGAAAGACGCCGGCATGTATGACGCGGTCAACCGCGGCTATCGGCGCGCCACCGGGGACATTCTGGCTTATCTGAATTGCGATGAACAATATCTGCCCGGCGGGCTGGCGGCCGTCGAACAGTTTTTTGCCGGGCACCCGGGCGTCGAAGTCGTCTTGGCGGGCACGATCATCACCGACGGCCAGGGCCATTACCTCTGCCACCGCCATTCGCTGGTTCCCAGCCCGCATCACGTCTGGTTTCGGTTTCCGATCCTGACCAGCAGCATATTTCTCCGGCGGAAAGTCATTCAGGAACGCGGTCTTTTCTTTGACACGCGGTGGCGTGACCTGGGAGATTTTCACTGGTTGCTGGCCCTGATGAAGCAACGAGTGCCCATGGCGGTGTGCGACGCGTTTACGTCGGTGTTTGCGGACACGGGCGACAACATGAACCTCAAACCGAACGCCATCCGCGAGCGAGAGGACACGGCCCGGATGATTCCCGCCTGGCTGCGGATGTTGAAGCCGCTGTGGATTCTCAGCCACCGCTTTCGGCGGCTGCGCGCGGGCCATTTCCTGCTCCAGCCGACCAGTTACGCAATCTACACCCGGGAAAGCCCGGCGCAGCGCGTCACCATCGAGGTGCCGCGGCCAACGGCTGTTTGGTGGAATCGGTTATGAAAGTACGGCCGCGTGATAAAACAGGCCCGCGGCGGCGAAGCCGGGCGGCTGCCGGTGCTGGCGGCCTCAAACGGGGGCCCAGGGCGTGCGGCTGGGCGCGAGGTGCCGGGCGGCGAATTTTTGGATGCGCTCCCACGCTTCCTGCTCGCTGATTTTCCAGAGACATTCGGGCGTGGGAAAATGGCAATAGTCGGAACACGGTTTGTAAGGACAGGCTTTTCCCTCGATCCACTCCGCCGCCGGATGCAGCGGCGCCCACCACTCGGGCAACGATGGGCCGTAGATGGTGAAGGTGGGAATGCCGCTGATCGCCGCCAAATGGCCGGGGCCGGAACAGTTGCCGATGAAAATCCCCACGTCATCCATCAGGCTGAGGAGTTCCCCGACATTGCGGGGGCAGGCCACGGTTTCCCCCTGCTGCCGCCACCAGTCAACCTGGTTGGGATCGCAGGCGATCCGGACCGCGATGTTTTCACGGCGCAGCCGCTCCGCCAGGCCGCGGAAATTGGACAGGGGCCAGATCCGGGCGGGCAGGCGCGCGCCGCTGTGGATGAAGGCGGCCGAACCCTGCGGGCGGGGCACCGGCGTGATATCCTCGCGGGCCGGCAGGCGTAGTCCCAGCGCCTCGGCGATGGCGCGCCAGTATTCGCTTCGGTGGGCCAGCGGGTCCGGCAGCAGGAGGGGTTTGGTGAGACAGCGCACACTATGCAGCCTCGGAAAACCGAGGCGCTCGCGGGCATCGGTGGCCCGCAGTAACCAATGATCGCGCGGATCCCAGCGCCCGGAAACCGCGCAGTCGAATTTCCGCGCCCGCAATTCCCGGGCGAGATTCAGCATACCGCGCCAAGGCCAGCGCCAGAGCGCGTATTTCGAGCTGAAACGGAAAGCCGTCCACGGCGCGACAAACGACATCACTTCCACGCCCGGCCAGAGGTACTGGCGCATTTCGGCGGCGAAGGGCTTGGCGAGCACAGTCACGGCATACCTTTCGGCGGCCGCGCAGATGAATGGGGTGGCGATGACGAGATCCCCCAGCCCCCAGAGTTCGACGATGAGCAACCGGGGTTTTACTCCGGTGCCGCGGCTTCGATTCATCCGCCCAAAGCCGGCAGAGCTGGCCGGGTCGGCAGAGCCGGGCGGCCGAAAGCAGGACGTTGCAGCGCCGCTGGATCCATTCGGGGTGCCAATGATCCGGCTCTGCTCCGCCTGACGCCGTGGTTGATCGCCACGCTCAGTCCAACCACGCCCGTGAAAACGGCAATATCCGACACCATGCTGCCGGCTATAAAGAGAAACGTGAGGCATTTCACGATGAAGGATGCGAAAAGGAAAATATTGATCCGGCGGAGATCGGGGTCTCCATTCCGGTAATTACGCCAGACCACCAAAAAGCCGGCGGCCCAAAACCACAGCCAGACCAGCACCCCCCAAATGCCCAGCGAAATCACCACCGACAGCGGGCCGCTATGAAAATCGCTGGCCAGGGCCAGCGGATCATCCGCGGCATCGATGCTCCTTTGAAACGTCGCGTCCCTGGCCATGGATTCGTCGAATACTTCGGATGAAAAAGCGTATCCCTTGCCCTTCATGAGATATTTGGGGACTTGCGGCAGGAGCGCCTCCCACATCGTCAGCCGCCATTGGGTGGAATCGTCCGCATCCATCCGAGCTTCAGTGGAAATGTCGAGGGGCAGGAAGGCCAGGCAGCGTTGAAAAGTATAGGGCAGATGTGATGACAGAGGCACGATCAAGGCCCCGCCGAGAATGCCCAGCATGAGCACCACCAGCATCGCGCCGGTGCGGTGCAGTTTCTCCAAAACGAAAATCAGCCCCATCGTCATGATCGCGCCCAGGATCGCCGAGCGGAAGCCGCCCAGAAAAACGAGGCTCAGCATCATCAGCAGCAGCACTGGCCGCCAGATTTTGCCGGTGAGTATATTGTCGCGAAAACCATGCCGGGCCAACATCCAGTAGAACAGCGCCATGCCGGCGCCCGCCACGCCGCCCAAGCGGGTATGGCCCAGGACGATGGAGTCGCCCGTCCCGCGCGAGTAATCCGCCGGCGGAATCAGCAGGTAGATGTACTGTAAGGGCCCCGGGGTGACCGAATATAAGTCGCTAATCAGCGACACGACGCCACCCATAAAGAAAAGCGTCACGTATAAATTGACGTGTTTTTTGGGTATGGGCCGCGCGGTGATGGCAAAATAGCTTAGAATGCCGACCACCAGGAAGACGTACTTTTTGCCGCCATAGACCTCCGACCCCATGGACCGGAGCCCGAAACCGCCGGTCAGTTTTGCGGTGATATAGATAACCAGCAGGAACGCCAGCAAGGCCCATCGAATGCTCGGCACAGGCAAAGTCGGACGGCTCCTATCCAGAATCCGCTCGACCACGGAAATGGTGAGGCTGGCCGCCACCATCGCCAGGAAGAGACTGGGACGTCCAGGCAAAAAGAACAAGGTGACGGGGAGACTCCAGCTAAAGATTAACAGGGGATAATGCCACTTGATCAGCACTGGAAAAATCAGGATTCCCAGGACCACCACCTCGAAGAAGATGGACTGTCCCTGCAAGGGATCGGTGACGAGATAGCCGATCAGAATGGCCGCCGGCACGCAGATCGCATAAACAATCAGCGTGCGAAGCAATGCCGAAGGATTGACGTTGTTCATTTACGTGCCCCGAAAACGGGGCCACCCGCCGCGGCGAGTGGTTTGACATTTCATATTTTACGCGAATTGGCGCAACCGGCAACAGCAAATCCCCGCCCGAGGGCGAATTTTTTTTGCGTTTTCATGGTTTTGCCCGGATTTCCTCCGAGCGCCCGGTCAATCCCCAGGCGGCCATTGGCCTGAGATGGCACCCAACCGGCGCCGCCAGCGTGGCACTCGGAAAATCTCCTGTGCCTCAATTTTCCGGCCGAACCAAGGCAGCGAATAAATGGTGTGGCGCGATAGTTTTTTCAGCAACCCGGCATTAAGAGCGGTGGCGGGATCGGGTGCTTGCGGGGCCATCAGCACCACCCGCGCTGTCGAACGCGCGTCCTTGGGCAGCGCTTCCAGCGTCAACAGCACGCGATTCACGACGCCCAAGCGATTGGCCGCCACGACGACGGGTGTCGCCGCCAGGGCGGAAATCAAATCGCGCGCATTGAAATCGACGCCCAGCGGACTGAGCAAGCCGCCGGCTCCCTCAATGAGAACCACGGTGAACTTTGGCTGGATCGTGCGGATATGTCGCAGCACGGCGGCCAGCCTCACCACTTTTCTTTCCCTTCGCGCCGCCACCGACGGCGCGATCGCCGCCCGGAAATGCCAAGGATTGATTTCATCCAAGGCCAGTGCCCCTCCGAGCGCCCGATGCAGGAGACGGGCATCGGCGCGACCGCCCGAACAGATGGGTTTGAGGGCCGCCACGCGGACATCACGGCTGCGCAGGAATTCCGTCAGCAACCCGGCTAAGACGGTTTTTCCTACGCCGGTGTCCGTGCCGGTAATAAAAAAGGTCTGTGTCATTCGCCGAATAGCAAAGCGCAAAGCGCTACGGCAAGCCATCCTTGTTTGATTCGCCGGGCAGCAGAGCCATCGGCTCGTCGTGGTCCAGGAACCGCTCCGAGACGCGCCAGAAATCCATCGCTGTGGTCACACGCCGGATTTCGAACAGAAACTGTTCACCGACGCCCTCGCCGATGAAATTTGTAAACTTCTTCATGCGTTGGACTTGAGCTGTTTCCCGCACGTTCGGAGAGATTTCCTCGAGCCATAGTTCCCGGAGGTAGGCAAGCACTTGACGGCCGGTGGGCAGGACGACGGGCGCACCGCGCAATTCCGCGCGAATTTGGTCAAACAGCCACGGATTGCGGATGGCGCCGCGGCCAATCATCAAGCCCCGCGCGCCCGTTTCGGCCAGCAACCGCCGGACTTGGGCGGTGCTGTGGACGTTGCCATTGGCCAAAACGGGACATTTTAATTCGCGCGCCGCTTGGGCGATGAGATCGTACCGCACGCCGGGCCGGTACATTTGCGTCACGGTTCTGGCGTGGACCGTGAGGAGATCCAGTTGGTGCCGGGCGAAGATCGGCAGCAGGTCGTCAAATTCGGAGGCGGACTGGAAGCCGATGCGCGTCTTGACCGTAAATGGGATGGTCACGGCCTGGCGCAAGGCCCCGAGGATGGCGTCAATTTTTTGTGGTTCCCGCAAAAGGCCGCCGCCGGCGCATTTGCGATAGACCACGGGCGCCGGGCAACCGAGATTGAGGTCAATCGCGGCCACGGGGTGTTGCTGCAGGAGCAACGCCGTGCGGACCAGCGCCGGAATGTCGTTGCCGATCATCTGGGCCACGACCGGCTGACGGGTGGGATTTCTGGTGACGGAGTCGAGAATCCACTTCTCGGGTCGCGAATCGCCATGGACACGGAAGTATTCCGTCCAATAGACGTCCGGGCCGCCGTAACGCGAAATCACCTGCATGAATTCAAGCGTGGTCACATCCTGCATGGGCGCCAGGGCGAGCAGCGGCGCCGTTTGGCGCAGCAGGTCGGCGAAAGTTTCAGACGGAGTCACGCGGGCCTCAACTTAAGCAAAAGCCGGCAACCGCGCCATTCATTCGTCATTCGTCATCCGCTCATTCTCGATGGCCCGCGTTTTGATCATTGCCTTTTTTTGCCCGATCTTTCCACAATGAAGGCATTTATGACGGAAGAAATCTTCGATGTGGTCAACGAGCGCGATGAGGTCATTGGCCGGGCGCCGCGCCGGGAGGTTCATGCCCGGGGATGGCGGCATCGCGCCGTGCATGTGCTGGTTTTCAACGCCCGGGGCGAAGTTTTCCTGCAGAAGCGCTCGCAGCTCAAAGACACGGCCCGGGGCAAATGGGACTCCTCCTCGTCCGGCCACCTGGAGAGCGGAGAGGATTACGATGCATGCGCGGTGCGCGAGTTGCGGGAGGAAATCGGACTCGTGGCGGCGCAGCCGCCGCGGCGTCTTTTCAAGATTGAGGCCGGTGGCGAAACCGATTGGGAATTCTGCTGGATCTACCGCTGCGAAAATGAGGGGCCATTCGTGCTTCAGCCGGAGGAGATTGAAACCGGCGACTGGTTCTCCCCCGCAGTGGTGACGGCATGGGTGGCGGACAAGCCGGATGAATTTGCGCGCGCCTTCGTCTCGATTTGGCAAAAACTCCGGGCCAGCGGGACGGTTTGAGGGCTGGTGTTCGGCTGGCGAATCCTCCGGTTCGGGACGAACGGCGGCTTTGGCTGCGCCGCCGCGGGGGGCTCTGGAAAAAACCTGGTTAAATAGATTGAAAACATGGAGGATTTCGCGGAAAGTTTGGGCGCTGCGAGCTTCGCAGGCGTTTCATGGAAAGCATAATTCGCAAGCATCTGGGCAAAGTTGATGTGCTGCCCCTCTCCCCAACTTTGTTGCCCAAGCTGTTGCCCAAATTGAGCGACGTGGATGCCAACTTCGATGAAGTGGTCGAAATAATCGCCTTGGATCCCTCACTCACGTCGAAGCTCTTGCAGATTTGCAACAGCGCCTATTTTGGGCACGAATCCGAGGTGACTTCGGTGGCCGAGGCAGTCAGTCGCGTGGGCTACCAGGCGGTCTATTTGCTGGTGGCGATGATCAGCGGGAGCGGCTGTTTCCCGTCTCCTTCGCCGAAGGGCATCGATGCCACCAAACTCTGGCGGCACAGCTTGACCACCGCCTTCAATGCCAAATTCGTCGCCGAGTCCGCGAATGAGGATGGCAATTCGCTATTTACCGCCGGCTTGCTGCATGACATGGGGAAGGTCATTTTGGCTCAGGAACTTTTGCCGGAGGCGGCTGGACTATTTCGCGGGCCGAGCGACGCCGCTTCCCTGGCCCAGGAGAATGCGATATTCGGATGCACGCACGCCGGGGTGGGGGCCGCCCTGTTGGAAAATTGGAAATTGCCGGAACAGACGTTCGCCGCCGTGCGGCATTCGCATGATCCGGAAAGGGCGGAAGGTTTCGAGCGCTTGGCCGCGTGCGTTGCGCTGGGTAACATCGTGGCGCACAGCCAGGACAACCCCGGAATCCTCGAACAACCGGAGTTTTCGCGGCTGCTTGATTTCCTGAAACTGTCCCCGGACCTGCTGGGCCGCTGGAACGAGCGCCTCCGCGATAACCAGGGGCTGGTCAGCGGCCTGAGCCATCTTCCGCTTTAGCTGCGGAGGTCAGATTTGCCCGCTTGCGATAGTGACGCTGGAGGACCAATTTCCAGGCGAATTGATTCAACCCCACGGCGACCAGAGGGGCCCCATACCATCCCGCCGCACTTGTTTTGTAACAAAACAGGTGAATCAATTCCGACCAGGCCGTGTCATGTGCATAGTTAAGCTGTTCACTTTTAATAACTTAGAACTATTTTGCACCGGCCGGAAGAACCCGCCGGAGATAATTCGGGCGATTGACTTTCCGGAAGCTTCATCTTAAACTGTGATCGTTGCCACCGATATCCGCCAGTAGTAAAGCTGCAATTATGAAAAAATGTCACGAGTCCCACACCTCGTCCCGCGCCAGTGCATTCACGTTGATCGAACTGTTGGTGGTTATAGCCATCATCGCAATTTTGGCGGCCCTGCTGCTGCCGGCGCTGGCCAACGCCAAGGCCAGGGCGCGCGCCGTCAGTTGCATGAGCAATATGAACCAGATG
>JBEKZM010000112.1:0-20301 GCA_049509875.1 Verrucomicrobiota bacterium
TATTCTGTCAAGATTGTCGTAATCATAGATTAAGGTGTAACCGCTGACATCGGTGGATGTCCGGACCCGGCCAAAACTATCATAGGTCAGGGTCACCGTGTCGTTCGTCCCCGGCAGCGGGCCATCCATGGATAGCGGATAACCATTGGGGTCATAGCTGTAACTGGTGGTCTCGCCTTTGGCGTCGGTTGCCGTGAGGATCTGGCCACGCGGGTTGTATGTGAAGATATTGGTCTGGCCGGATGCGTCAACCACCGAAAGGGGCAGGTGTTGATTGTTGTAGGTGACTCTGGCAATCAAGTCATTGTTCGTGCCACGAGTTTGGCGGATTTGGAGGAGGTCAATGCCGTTGGTATCATAAAAATAACTAAAGGTACGCCCAACGGGATCAATGCTGTTCGTGAGGTGGCCAAACCCATTGTATCCGTATGAATAGAGCTGTGTGGAACCATCGTCAAGAACCCGTCCCGCATGTAAAGGACAGTTGTTTACGCCAACCTCATAAGGCACGCTTTGGCCGGCGTAATCGTACCAAACACGGCCTTCCAGCGCCTTTCGCGAGCTTTCTAAAATGCCCGAACAGGTATTGAAATCTTCTGCATGCAACCAATGAAACACAGCGGCCTTGCTATAATCGCCGTAGGCCATGGCACAGGCGTTTTGATCCCAATAGTAAGTGTTCCGACTGTTTAGGAAGATGTCGGCAGTGGACATTCCTTGCGGCACAGACAAGTTCGGATCAGAGCCTGGAACGTTTACGCTCTGGTTAAATTCCACCCGGTCCCGGCTGCCGTCGGGATAGGTGGTTTCCAAGAAACGGGTTTCATTCGTTCCACCGCCGGAAAAATAAGTTGTTCCATACGGCGTGGTCAGGGAATTGACGAAATCATAGAAATAGGATGCATGAGCGGTTTGATCATACAACTCCGGTGCATAGCCCACCTGCGACACAATGCCCACTACATCAGTTACCGAAACTAAGTCCCAATAGTAGAGGTTGCCACCGGTCTCAGGAACACCGTTGTTGTACACAATCAGTTCCTCGTAGATTAAAGGACCGTATTGGAAAGACGCCGAGCGTCCAAAGGGGTCGGTGACCTTCATCAGCTTGTATTGATCCGCCGCCAAACCGTAAGTCGAATTGGTCGGCACTCCGTAGGTAAAGGTTGTGACTTGCCCAATGGCATCCGTAATGGACACCAGCAGGAGATTAGTGTCATAGGTCAGAGCCAAGGCGTTGCCCTGCGAATCGATGACCTGGGTAAGGAAGATGTTCCGGGAGGTGCCAATCGAGCCATCGGACTGGCTGAAGATGAGCTGGGTGCCATCACCCGAGAGCAGTTGGTAGTTGATTGGATTGGTCGAAGTCCGGGTCAATAGTGTCTGATCATATTGCTGGTAATCGAAACTTTGAGTGTTGGTGTTAAATCCGGTAAAGGTGCGCTGGCCACCGCCGACATAGTAGGTCACATCAGCCAGCGGGCTTTGGGGATTGTCGGTGATATACATGGTCCAGTCACAGGTCCATTTGCTGCCGAGATTGCCGTAGTTGAAATTGGCGGGCTGAAACGAATCCTGCGAGTTGTAGCGCACGGTAAACGGCACGGCCGGACCGACCGGAGGCCGATAGCCAACGGGTTGGTCGGCCAGGCTGAGATTTGCAGTCATCAAATGAACATTAGGCACCATCATGCCCATGCACATGGGCGGGCCTTTTTTGAGATCACGAGGCGTGATGGGGCCAGGGTCATTCTCGTAGGTGGTTCCTTTTCCCCAAACTGAACTTCCCTCTGTTTCGTCCACGGTCCGCCAACCGGGCGGAAGCGAACCGGGGCCAATCAGAAAATAACCGCTGGACTCGGCTTCAAGCGCGGCTTTGGTGGCCCACACGGAGTTGCGGAAGGTCGGGTCCTGGATGAGATATCGGTCGCCCTGTTTCCGGAGGATTGCTGCATAGTGGCCGACCTTCCAATGCACCACGGCTGGTACAGCGAAGTCACCATTTGCTTCACGAAAGGCCATCTGGTAATTGAGGCCGATTTCTTGCGAAAGCACCGCGACTTGAGTTAACGAGAAGCCCTGTTGTGTGGAGGCGGCCTTGAGCAACTCCTGCGCGTCGGCCTTGTCGGGGCTCACGACTTTCGCGATGCAATGCAGCGCGAGCGGGCCGCACCGAAAGGCCAGGCCGGGACGGTTTTGCATGGTCCAAAGGCCCTCTCGCGCGCTAGCGAGTTTCTCCGTGGCCGGCCCAACGAAACCCCGGTTATCAACCGACGTTAAAAATGCTTCGAGCTCGGGCATCCTTCCCAGGCGCGCGTACATCAGCGCCAGTTCTGCACCGGCGCGGTCTGTCAGCGCCACCCCGCGGGCATCACCGGCTTGTTGACCACTCTCCCAGGCCTTGTGCCAGGCGTCCAACGCCAGTGAATAATGAGCTGTATTGTAATATTCCAACCCAAGATCGGTGAGAAGGGCCGTTGACCAGGGCGAGTCTGGATGAGCGTCAAGAAAAGTGGTAAGGCTGCCGAAGTCGTCTGGTCCGGACCGATGCGCGTAGCCGGTCAGTGAGGCGGCGAGGTCGATATTTTCGGCGGAGGAAGGAGTCCCCCCAACAGGGACCAAGGGTTCTTCAAAAAAATGTGAGCGGAAGAAGTCCTCCACGCTCGGGTTGGCTCCAAATTGCGGTCCTGAGGAAAAAGAAGCATAGTTTGGGGTGCGTCTGATTATTGGAAGCCAGGACCTTGGCTGTCCCCATGTGGAAGGGACAGGGAACTGCAGCAATGCGACTATTGCCGAAACACAAAGCCACGCGCGTCTACCGCCGCCAGCATCGTTGCCATAAGCAGGAATCATTGGCCGTCCTCTTGCTAAATGTCGTCCGGGTATTCGATCATCGCTCCATCAACATGTTTAGGTAACTACAGCCGGGAAGATCGATCGTGAGAGTTGGCACACTGGTGTCCCCGCTACCCGCACTGCCCAAATCCTGCTGGACTTGGCATAATTTGAATTCATCTTTGGTTTGGTTTGAAACTGCTTGTCGCCCCAGTCTTGAACTCAAGTCGTGGCCAAAGGGCGGCTGTGGACAGCCGCTTCTTGGGGTGGGTCAAGGTTCGTCATAATTTTTCTGTCCAAGATATTTAAAGGATCCGTCTGGAGAGGTTACACGGATTTCGCGAAGAAAGGTCGATTTTTGCCAAAATTGCTGTCAAACCGGCCCAATGCAGTCCATTTGAAGTGGTTTGCAATTCCCATTCTGCTCCGTTTCCAACCCATTATAGCCGCCAAAGGAGGAAGTATCCAGAAATTCAAATTGAGCTACACTGGCCAAGTTTTTTGGCAGGTTTGGCAACGGCAACGGACGCTGGCGAATCGAAGGTGGCGTTGCCATTCGGTGGCTATGAATCCGTTGGTCTTTTTGGTGATCTGCGTCGTTGGCTGGATGAATCGCAACCACCAGACGTGACAGCGGTTCCGCAAGGTGGGGTGAGTTTCGGTTAGAACCTTGTTGTGCGCCAGCGCAGGGCGCATTTGTTGGCCCGCTGGCCCCAGAACAACACCCAGTCCAAATACTCCCGCCGGAGGGTGCCGATGAGCCGCTCGATGAACGGATGGGAAATGGGCACATACGGCAGCGTTAGAATCGCCTCGACCTGCATAATCCGTAAGTTCGCCTGCCACTGGTGAAATTTAAATAGCGGATCATGGTCCAGGCTCAGCCGCACCGGTGGGCTTTGACCGGTGATCGCCTGGTTGAACATCCGGCAGAGCGTCACGCTGTCGACGGCCACCGCCTGCACGCCAAAACCGATAATCCTGCGTGTGTAGTGATCCGTCACCACGAGAATCCATTGGGTTTTGAGTTGGATGGACTCAACCCGGAAAAAGTCCAGACTCCACAAGCTGTTCGTGGTCTGCCCCAGCAGCGTGAGCCAGGACGGACCACCGCCGCTTGCGGGCCGGTAATGCGCCGCGGGTACCCGCCGGACGACGTCCTTGTTGAGTTGAATTCCAAAAGCGCTCGCCAACTGCTGCTCGATGCGCGGACTGCCGAAGCGTGGGTTGCGTCGTTTCAATTCTACGATCGCGCGGATCAATTTTGCTGAGGGACCCGGTGGACCCGGCTTGCGCTGGCGGGACTGGGAATAGAACCACCGGTATTTGCACGCCTCGAGTGCCGCATGAAAACGGAGCAGGGTGGAAGGCTTTACCATCAGCGCTGCGCAAAATCCGTTGTGGGTGCAGAAACAACGACCAAAACCCCAGCAGCACCCGGTGGCAGACGCCGAGGTTAGGGGCGCGTCGGCGCTGGCGCCGGACCATAAGCAGTTGCTGTTTGAGGAGCAGATTTTGGGCAACAACCGCTTTGACTCCGCCCGGTCCAAGCAGCGTTGCACCATCAAATGGGCAAAGAGCACGAAAATGAATCTCATAACCCACCAATTTACCAGCGGAATTATTAATTCGCCATGCACACGATCAAGGGAGGCTGGGCCGTCTTAATGTCGGAGATGGCTAACGCGCCTGATCCGATATGCAACAGACCAAGAAAACCCAGCAGAAGGAAAATGTCTCGCATAACCTGCGACGCAAGGGACCAGCCATGTGATCTCCGCCACCGCCGAACAGATCGCCCGCTACGTCACCCTCTTCGAAGTCAAAACCGCCGTCCTCTGCCCCCCGCTCAATCCTGAAACCAAGGAACGGCAAGTGGCGCCGCAGCCATTCGCACACCCGTTGCGTTTGCGCATCAAAGGCAGACAGATCAGCCAAGCGACCACATGACAGGAGGCGCATTCCGCCGTGAACCAGGTGAAAATGTGAGCCGTCAGGCTGGCAAATTCATCGGGCCATGACGACCGGGAAATCAGGCCAGCCATTCATCTATGAATAATCATCATGCCAAGGTTTTGTTCTCAAAAGACGCAAGATTCTTTGCACGTTTTGCTCTGGTTTTTCGCATTGAAGAGCAGAGAGTAATGCCGTCTGCACATGACCAATCCTCCAGATCGCGAAATTGTCGTCTTTGACATTGCCCGGCAAATGCCGGCCCAGGCCCGCGCCGCCTATCTTGATAATGCCTGCGCCGGTGATGCGGCGATGCGTGAGCGAATCGGAAGACTCCTTCAGGCGATTGACAAAGCCGGTGCATTCATGGAGTCGCCGGCCGCAGCCCGGCCACAAGCAGAAGAAACCATCTGCATCCAACCCATTCCAGCCGAGAAACCTGGCCACTGGATTGGCCGCTACAAATTGCTGCAACAGATCGGCGAAGGCGGCTGCGGCGTGGTTTACATGGCGGAACAGGAGGAACCCGTTCAGCGAAAGGTTGCCCTCAAGGTCATCAAGCTGGGCATGGACACCAAGAATGTCATCGCCCGCTTCGAAGCTGAGCGGCAGTCGCTGGCCCTGATGGACCATCCGAACATCGCCAAGGTGCTGGACGCCGGCGCGACCGAAACCGGTCGGCCGTATTTCGTCATGGAACTGGTGCGCGGCATCAAGATCACGGATTACTGCGATCAGAACAATCTCTCCACTCGGGAACGGCTCGATTTGTTCATTCAAGTCTGCCGGGCGATCCAGCATGCGCACCAGAAAGGCGTCATTCATCGGGACATCAAGCCTTCCAACATTCTCGTCACGATGAACGACGGCGTGCCCTTGCCCAAGGTGATTGACTTCGGCATCGCCAAGGCAGCGCACGGCAAGTTGACCGATCAAACCCTGTTCACCGCCTTTGAGCAATTCATCGGCACGCCCGCTTACATGAGTCCGGAGCAGGCGGAGATGAGTGCGCTGGACATTGACACGCGCAGCGACATCTATTCGCTGGGCGTTTTGCTCTACGAACTGCTGACCGGCCAGACGCCTTTCGACGCCAGAAAGCTGCTGCAAGCCGGGCTGGATGAAATCCGCCGCACGATTCGGGAGGAAGAGCCCGCGCGGCCCTCGACGCGCTTGAGCACGATGCTGGCGGGGGACTTGAAAACGGCGGCCCGGCAGCGACAGACGGAGCCGCCCCGGCTGATTCATCTGGTGCGCGGCGACTTGGACTGGATTGTGATGAAGGCGCTGGAAAAAAATCGCACCCGTCGATACGAGACTGCCAATGGTTTGGCTGCCGATGTCCAGCGCCATTTGAACAACGAACCGGTGGTGGCCAGTCCGCCGAGCAATCTTTACAAACTCCAGAAACTGGTACGCCGAAATAAATTCTTCTTCATCGCCGCCGGTGCCGTGGTCGCCGCGCTCATCATCGCTTTGGGCGTTGCCCTGGCGGCGTTGGTTCGCATCAAGCGCGACAACCAGCAAATCCGGCACGCAAAGGACGACGCGACTGAAAAACTGTGGGGTTCCTATCTGGCTGAAGCTCGCGCCAACCGGACCAGCACTCAGACCGGCCAGCGATTTGTCAGTTTGGAAACGGTGCAGAAGGCGGCGGCCATCCGTTCTGATCTGGCGGTGCGCAATGAGGTCATCGCCTGTCTGGCGGTGTCCGATCTGCGCGTGGCCAAACAGACCGTCATCACGGGCCACGCCCGCAATGAAACCGCAACTATGGCCTTGAACCTGGAACACTATGCGTTTTGGGACACCAATGGCAATGTCACTATTTGGGCGGCTTCAAATAATCTCGTGACGGCGGTTCTGTCTGTTCCTGGTTACGCCTTGGAGGCTGTTATTGGTTTCAGCCCCAACGGCAAATATCTGGCTGCGTCTTACCGGCGTGAGCACGAGGGTGAAAGTGAAATAATCTGGGATGTGGAAAAACAAAAACTTGTGTTAAGTGCTTTACAATATGAGGACCGCACCAATCAGTTGAATTTGCAATTCCCTGCGGAATACAGCCCTGACAGCCAGTGCTTTTTTAGCACACATCCGGATGGCAGCATCTCTGATTACGACCTTGCCTCCGGCAAGGAGATTAATCGTCTTCCCGGCACATCCCTGTTCGATGTCAATCGACTTGCTCCAAGTCCTGGGGCTACCTGGCTGGCGTGTTCCAGCCGGGAGGATCCTCGTGTAGTAATCCGCGACGTTGCATCGGGTCAGACCTTGCGCACGTTGACCTGCCCCGCCGGAGTCAGTGCGGTCGCCTGGAGTCCCGACGGCAAGCGGCTGGCGACCGCAGGCATGGATTTCAACATTTATGTCTGGGACATGGAGACGGGCCAGCGACAAAACATGCTCGCGGGACATATCGGATTCATCATGAGTCTGACTTTTAATCATGCCGGTAACCTGCTCGCCAGCGCCAGCTACGATGGCGTGGTTCGGCTGTGGAACCCGGACACCGGCCGCCAGTTGGCGGGCCATCGCGGGAGCAGTTGGCGAATCCAATTCAGCCCGGACGACCGGTATTTGGTGGGCTGGCAGGATATAGATCGCTACGGCTGGCTGGAAGTGGCCTTTAGCCAGGAGTGCCGACAACTTTACGTCCCGCGCGATGAAGCAAATTATTACACGACCCTTCCTGAGTTTAGCGCCGACGGGCGCATCCTCGCGGCTGGAACCGATGGTAATACTCACTTTTGGGACGCTGGCTCGGGCAAGGAAATTGGATCGTTTTGGCTGAGAGCGTGTGATGCGCTGATTTTTCATCCTGACGGCCGGAGTTTGATCACGGTGGATCGCGTTGCCGGGATCCGCCAAAGAACCTTGGAGCAGGTGAGCGCGTCCGCCTACCGGCTGGGCAAGCCGCGTCCCTTCTTCGACGCGCCGGTCATCCAAGGAGCGTCTCTTAGTGCGGATGGCCGGCATCTGGCGGCGACACAGCAAACGAACAATCAAGCTTTCGTCTTTGACTTGCAAGACCCGATCGCGAAAGTGGTTCTGTCCGGGCATCCTTTGGTCAATCGCGTCACCATCAGTCCCGGTGGTCACTGGGTGGCCACCGCTTCCTGGCACAATCCGCTGGTGAAAATCTGGGATGCCCGCTCCGGCGATTTGTTACGCACGATTACCGAGCCGGCCCGAACTCAGGTCACTTTCAGCCCGGACGGCAGGTGGCTGGCTACGAGTTCGACCGAATATCAACTTTGGGAAGTTGGAACCTGGCAACCGAAGAGTCCCGCCAAGGCCGGCGGCTCCGGTGACCAATTGGACTTCACCGCCTTCAGCCCGGATGGCCGGGTGATGGCGCGGACTGACGGCCACAAGATTCAATTGCTGGAAACCATGACGGAAAAGCCCCTGGCGGCGCTGGAAGCGCCAGGCACAATCGTGATGACCAAATGCCAGTTCAGTCCCGACGGCAGCCAATTGGCCGCTGTGCAAAACGACCAACAGGTTCTGCTTTGGGACTTGCGCTTGATCCGCCAAGAATTGGCGCAAATGGACCTCGACTGGGACATGCCGCCGTATCCGCCGGTTGATAAAACGGTTGCCGCCAGTTCGGTGACCTTGGAAATCGCATCGGACCCCGCCAGCCCGGCTCCGGCCCAATCAGAAACCAACTCAACAGCCCACTGATAATGCGGTTCGAGGCAACGGTTATTGCCGATGAAGGGCCTCGTCCGGAAGCCGCTACGACGGCAAACCAGTGGTTAGCACCGCCGACTTACCGTATTTGATGGGTCGCGCCAAAGGAACCGGAATCGAATTGGAAATTCGTCGGGACGGAGCGCCGCTCAAACTCAATGCCAAAGCCGGGCCATTGGGAGCCCAATTTCAAAATCGGATGTTGGCAACTCCGCCTAACAAAAGAAGGCTGTATTAAAGCTCAATTTGCTGGCGTAGCCGTGGCGAATCGGATAATTGTTGCGAGTTGAGCGACGTCACCCGCATCCTTGAGTCCATCGAGCACGGCGATCCCAAGGCCGCCGATGAATTGCTGCCGCTGGTCTATGGCGAGTTGCGCAAGCTCGCGGGATCGAAAATGGCCAGCGAAGCAGCCAATCACACGCTGCAACCCACCGCGCTGGTGCATGAGGCCTGGTTGCGGTTGGTCGGCAACGCAGAACCGAAGTTTGAAAATCGCGCCCACTTTTTCGCCGCCGCTGCCGAGGCCATGCGCCGCATCCTCATTGAGAAGGCCCGCCGCAAGCGCGCCGTGCGTCACGGCGGCGACCAGCAGCGCGTGGACCTTGAAGAGGTGGCCGTTGCGGCGCTCGGTGCCGACGATGAACTTCTCGCCGTCAACGAGGCGCTCGATGAACTCGCCGCCCGGAGCCAAATCGAGGCAGAACTGGTAAAGCTGCGTTATTTCGTCGGGATGACGATTGAAGAAGCCGCCCAGGTTCTGGGCATCTCTACCCGCACCGCTTACAGTTATTGGGCCCACGCCCGTGCCTGGCTTTATCGGCAAATTGAACTGCAACGCCGGTAAGCCAGAGTTGAATTAAAGCTCCAAGCATCGACATTGGGGCCCCAGCGTAGCTCAAAGGAATGAGCAGCAAAGCCCGTCGGGTCAGGCAATTGGAGGATCCTCGACAAAAGAAGTTCTAACTTCCGATCCCCAAGCACCAGAGAATATCCAAACTCCGAGTGCCAAAAGACTCTGCGCATAATGGAGGGAAGTGCCGGTTTGTTGGCCAATCTCCTTTCCCGATCGCATCCACGTCAATTCCCGGTTTTTAACTTTCTCTTCAAAATAATTTGCAGCTTTCCACTTGGCATTTCGCATTGTCTTGTGATGGGCGATTTTCGCCCGTGAACACAACCAAAACCAGGCGCATTGCGCCTACAAAAGAAGGCACAAATTATGGAACACCAACTCATAAAAACAAGATTCCTGTCCGGTCGGGTCGGGTCGGCTTTGGCGGTTCTTCTGTTACTGTGGCTCGCCGGTTCCTCTGCGCTGGGACAGATTCTGCCGTCGTCTTCGCTACCTTATGGCTTCAATTATGCGGATTGGTCGGCGAAGTGGTGGCAATGGACCCTGTCGCAGTCCACCAATCAAATGGAGATCGTCAGCGGTCCGATTTCCGGCCCGGTGCAATTCTTGGCAGGCGCGCCCGGCAGCGTAAACGAGACGCGCCAGGTGACCATTCCCGCCGGCACCGCCTTGTTCTTTCCGGTGCTGAGCACATGGGACGACAATTCTGACTGCCCGAACTTTGACACCAACACACTGGCGCAATTGCAGGCCACCACAGACCGCAATTGGAGTGCGGCCACGGAAACCACTTGCGCCATTGACGGTGTGGCCGTGGCTGGCCTGGACAATCCCCAAACATCGAGTTACTTCACCCAAGCCACCCCCTTCAGCTATACCACCGCCCTTTCCAACAGTGTTCTGAATACCGTTTACGGTAATCTTCCTTGCATTCCTGGCGGCACTACTGTGAGTCCTGCCGTGGCAGATGGCGTATATCTGATGCTGGCACCGCTGGCGCCCGGCATCCATACGATTCACTTCGTCGGCATCGTCGGCCCCACAAACGCGCCCTACTTGGATGTGGACCTGACTTATCAGATCACGGTGCTGAATGCTGCCGGCAACTTCCCGCCGGAGGCGGCTCCCTACGGAATTAGTTATGCCGATTGGGCGGCAAAATGGTGGCAATGGGACCTGTCACAATCCACGGATCGAACTAATCTCGTCAGCGGCCCGATCAGCGCTCCGGTGCAATTCCTGGCCGGCGCACCTGGCAGCATTACGGCCACGCGCAATGTCACCCTTCCGGCCGGGTCTGCAGTGTTCTTTTCGATCCTGAGCACGTTTGACGACAATTCTGATTGCCCGGACTTTGACACCAACACGCTGGCCCAATTGCAGGCAACCGCGGACGGAAATTGGAGTGCGGCCACTGAAACCATCTGCACCATTGACGGCGTAGCGGTGACCAACCTGGACAATCCGCAAACCACAGGTTATTTCACCAAGGCCTCGCCCTTCAGCTACACGACAGCCCTGAATGACAGCGTCAACGGATTGCCCTGCGTTCCCGGCGGCACCACGATCAGCCCGGCTGTGGCGGATGGCGTGTATATCATGACGGCACCACTGGCACCCGGCATTCACACGATTCACTTCGTCGGCATCGCCGGCCCCACCAATGCACCCTATGTTTACCAAGACTTAACTTATCAGGTGACTGTCCTGACCACTTTCGGCAACTATCCGCCCGCCGCCACACCTTATGGCATCAGCTTTGCCGATTGGGCGGCCAAATGGTGGCAATGGGACCTGTCCCAATCCACGGATCAAATAAATCTCGTGAGCGGCCCGATCATCGGCCCGGTGCAGTTTCTGGCTGGCGCACCCGGCAGCATTACCGCGACGCGCAATGTCACCCTCCCAGCCGGCACCGCCGTGTTCTTTTCGATCCTGAGCACATGGGATGATAATTCGGATTGTCCGGACTTTGACACCAACACGCTGGCGCAATTGCAGGCAACCACGGACGGCAATTGGAGTGCGGCCACAGAAACCACGTGCACCATTGACGGCATGCCGGTCACCGGCTTGGATGATCCTCAAACCACAAGCTACTATATCCAGGCAACGCCTTTCAGTTATGTCACAGCTACGAACGACAGCGTCATCGGCTTGCCCTGCGTTCCTGGCGGCACCACGATCAGCCCGGCCGTGGCGGACGGCGTGTATCTGATGTCGGCGCCGCTGACCCCGGGACTTCATACGATTCACTTTGTTGGCATCGTCGGCCCGACAAACGCACCTTATATGCAACAGGACATTACTTATTTGATTACCTCGTTGCCCGTCTCCTTGAAAATCGCCGCTGAAGGTTCCTCAATGAAACTGATCTGGCCGCAAAGCACGATCAATTACGGACTGGAGAACAGTCCGATGTTGAATTCTCGATTCTGGTCACCTGTCACCACGTCCGTCCAGACAAACAACGGAACCCTTCAGACCACGGTTCCCAAGAGTGGCGGCAGCCAATACTTCCGGCTGCGCGCCCCATAGGCGTCATGCCCTGCGCGGCAAGCCGGTAAAATCCCACCAGGCTTGCCGCGGGGGGCAATTTTTTGCGGGTGGGATCAGCCCACCCCCAAGTCCCTTTTAGGTCCGCGTGCGGGCGACTTCATGAATGCTCTGTCACGTTCACCAAGAAATCGTTCGTGGAGCAACTGCATTCAAGCAATCCAAGGTTGGATTCCGACAGCCTTCAGATGGTTCTTAAGATAAGTCATGACTTTTGACCCTGCGGGGACACCCTAACAACCCGAACTCATTTCCCGCTCCCCCCGATCCGGGCCGGTGTTGGCGGCGCTCCTTTTGCTGGGGCTCTTCGCTTCCCTCGCGCACGGCCAGGTCCTGTCGCCGTCGTCGCTGCCTTACGGAATGAGCTACCAGGGAGCCGTTTCCCTTGCGCACGGATCTCGATCTGATTTAAATCGATTATTTTCAAGGAGGATACATCCTCGCGCAACACCTCCTCAACCTGGGTTGCAGGCGGATTGGATTTATGGTCGTTCCCATCTTCGCCCCAACGGTGAAATCCCACCATGCGGGCGCGCGTGAAGCAATTCTCGAAGCGGGCATTGATGTCCCGCTCGTTTTTTTTGAAGGTGGAAAATGCTGAAGATCTGGAGTTTGTACGGGCGCTGGCGCTCGGCCGGACGAACGGTGCCATCGTTTGCGTCAACGATTACACCACCGCCCTATTGATTCGATCATTGCACAGAATTGGAGTCAGTCCCCAGGGACCTTCGTGTCGTGGGTTTCGACGACGCGCATTACGCAACTCTGGTCACTCCACCGCTGACGAGCATGCGCCAGTCCTGCCAAACCCGTATTTCGGATACTGCAATGAATTCGCCAACGATTCTGCTGACGTCGTAGCTTCTCGTGCGCGAATCGTGCGGTGCATATCTGGTCCAGCCTGAGTTGTTTACGGCCAAGAGAAAGGTGCACGCCAGAAGTTGAAACGGCAATGGCTGGTCACACCGGCGCGGAAGGTCTCTGGTTTACATCGAGTCTCTCCCTGCATTTACGGATGCAATGATGGATGAATATAGATTGATTCCGGTCTCAAAAAGTGACATGGTAATTCAAACGCCCTATGCCTTGATGGGTTTCTTGGATCCAACTCATGAAAAATTCCAAGTCTGAAATTGGAAGCCAGTTTTCAACGAACACCGTTAAGCTGCAAGCATCGCTGCGCCAGATTCTCACAAGCGCCAGTGCAGGAATATTTCTCGATTCCTGGGAAACTACGCACCTCCAATTGTCGATGGAGACAGCGGCGGCCTGGCACATCAAAAAATTCCAACTGCATGGGGGAAAGCAGGAAGGAGTTGACATAATCGAAGTCAACAACGGCCGGTTGCGCTTTGCGGTGGTGCCCACGCGCGGTATGAGCGTGCTGCAGGTTGAATCGGATGATGTGCGTCTCGGTTGGAAGTCTCCTGTCAAAGAGGTGATTCATCCTCAATATATCAACTTGCAGAACCGGGGGGGGCTTGGGTGGTTGGAGGGCTTCAATGAATGGCTGGTTCGCTGCGGTCTCGAATGGGCCGGGCATCCGGGGAGGGATAGATTTCGAAATCATCTTGGTGAGGAGATGGAGATGGACTTAACCCTTCACGGAAAAGTAGGGAACATTCCCGCTTCGGAGGTGGAAGTATTAATTGAAGCCGGTCCGCCGCCCCGCATTCACATTCGCGGGCTGGTGGAAGAGCGGATGTTTCACGGACCGCAGCTGTCCATTTTGACAGATATTTCGACGGAATTGGGTTCCAATTCGATTCGGCTGGACGACGCGATCACCAATCACGGAGGGCACGATCAGGAATTCCAAATTATTTATCACGCCAACTTTGGTCCACCTTTACTGGAACAGGGTGCCCGGTTGGTTGCCGCTCTCAATCAGGTCAACTCCTTCAATGCGCACGCGGCGGAGAGTGTGCAAAACTTCAGCGATTTCGCGGGCCCGCAAGCCGGGTTCATCGAGCAGGTTTATTGTCTGCATCCTTTGGCGGGAGCGGATGGCCGGACGGAATTATTGCTGGAAAATGCGGGCGGAGCGCGCGGCGTCTCCCTGGTCTTTCCCGTTAAGCAGCTTCCATATGTGACGCTGTGGAAAGACCTGGCGGCGGAGGCCGAAGGTTATGTGACCGGAATTGAACCAGGCACCGGCTTTCCCTCCACGCGCCGGCTGGAGCGCGAAGCCGGGCGAGTGCCAAAGCTCGCGGCGAACGAAACCCGCCGCTTCACGATTGATGTCGCGATTCATTCGGATCGGGCCAGCGTGCAGTCAGCCGAACGTCGCATTCAAAGCATCCGGGGAAAAATCAAAACCACGCTGGATGACTCCCAGCAGCACTGATCATTCCTATAGTTTCCGCACGTTTCCGGGCCGCTCAGCAGACTGGGGCCGCGGCAAATAAGCGCCGCAGGATTCGCGCACGACGAGCCGGGGAGTCAAGCAAATGCTCCGGGTCGGCAGCGTTGGTTCGGCCAGACGTTCCATCATGGTGCGGAAAGCGATGACGGCGATTTCCCGGCACGGTTGGTGAATCGTGGTGAGCGGAACCGAAACCAGCGTGGCATACTTTACGTCGTCAAAGCCTACGACGCGGACATCGTGCGGGGCGCGCACCCCTTGCGATTCCATGGCATGCAGGAGCACGGCGGCTGTGTCGTCATTGGCGCAAATAAATGCGTCCGCCTGACGTCCGGCAATCAAAGAACGGACAAATTTCAAATCCGCCGGATCGCCGGTCCGGATCCAATCGGGGTCGGCTTCAATTCGGTGTCGCACGAAGGCCTCGCGGATGCCGGCGACGCGCGCATCCACGGTCGCAGCCGACAAAGGGCGCACGACAAAGAGGATTTTACGGCAGCCAAGTTTGATCAGATGCTCCGCCACCATGTAACCGCCGGTAACATTGTCGATGCCCACGAGATCAAAATCGCTGCGGCGGGGAAAATCCAGGAGGTCCCGGTCAATGAGCACGACCGGGATGCCGGCTTCGCGGAGGGACTCCGCCAGTTTGCTGTTGGCCTGCTCCTGGCCGGGCTGCAATTCAGCGGGCGCGAAAAAAACGCCGCTGATTTCCCGCTCGATGAATTGTTTGCAAACTTCCTCCGCGTGTTTGAGGCTGGCGTCGGTATCCACGCGGGGGTTGGTGGAACCGCCCCAGAGCAGGCCGTACTCGTTGACCCGTGCCAGACTGGCGATTTCGCCGCAAATGATCTGAAAAATTTCGGTGCTGGCCAAGCCCGGCACAAGCAACCCCAAGATGCGGGACGCCGTGTTCCGCTGAATGTTCGTGCGCACATAGGTGCCCGAGCCGGCCCGCCGCTCGATCAAGCCCTGGGCCTCCAAATCGCGCAAGGCCCTCGCCACGGTGGGGCGCGAGACGCTAAACTGCTTGACCAGTTGGATTTCGCTAGGCAACCGCGCTCCCTCGCCGTAACGGCCGGCAGCGATTTCAGTTTGCAAGTGACGGCTGATTTCGTGGTGCTTGGGATTGGATTTCATTGATAGACAGGCAATTAGAGCTATAAATCATGCAGTCATTACTGCTTAAAAAGTAGATATATCAACTATTTGCTTTCCTGTCAAGTTTATCTTCGTGCGCAAAACACGGTCGGCTACAATGGAACCTATCACAACCCCTATATGCGGCGTAATTCGCCGTGACACAACTGAAACCTTAACAAAATACCGTCATTATGAAAAAATCGTCGAGCTACATCATCCTGTTGTTGGCAGCCTTGTTCTTCACTGCCGGCTGTGACAAGGAGGCGGCCACCAGTGCAACGCCCAGTGGCCCCAAACATGTGATCGCCGTGATCCCAAAGTTGACCAATACTGTGTATTGGCAATCCGTCCTCGCCGGGGCAAAGGAGGCTGGCAGGGATTTTGGTTACGAAATCATCTGGGACGGTCCGGATCGCGAAACCAACAGCGCCCGCCAAATTCAAATTGTTGAAGACGCCATCGCCCGCCAGGTTGAGGGGGTTGTCATCGCGCCGGTGGATCGCCAAAACCTGGTGCCTTCAGTGGACAAACTCGCCGAGTTGAAGATTCCCTGCGCCATCATTGATTCGGGCCTGGATGCGGTTCATTTCGTTTCGTTCGCCTCCACCGACAATTATCAGGGCGGCGTGCTGGCGGCGCAGCGCATGGGACACGCGCTCGGCGGCAAGGGCAATATTCTTGTTGTCCAGCACATCGCCGGTTCCCATGCCGCCGTCAAGCGTGTCAGCGGCTTTGTTGACACGATCTCGAATGACTTCCCCGGCATCAAGATTGTGGAGTCCGAATCAGGCCAGGATACTGCGGAAATATCCCAAAAAGTGACCGCCGACATGCTGCAACGGCATCCGGATGTGCAAGGGCTTTTTGCCTGCAATGTTGACATGTCCGTGGGCGCTTTGCGCGCCCTGCAAGAGGCGAAGCGCACCGACGTCAAAATGGTGGCCTTTGATCCCGATCAATCGTTGATCCAGGGGCTGCGTTCCGGGCAGGTCGTGGCGATCATTGTGCAGGATCCTTACCGGATGGGCTACGAAGGGGTGAAAGTGCTGGCCTTGAAAAACAAGGGGCAGTCCAGTCCGCGGCTGATTGACACGGGGGTTGAGGTCGTGACCAGCGATAATCTCACAGATCCCAGAATCATGAGGTTGCTGGGGGAACAACAATAGCCAGTACTTACCACATGCTTTCCAGTAATCACAACAATTTTCCATCCAGCCTACTCTGGATTTGTATTCCGGCCAGGTGTGGCTTAAAACAGACTCACACCCAGCAATTGGATCAAATGGCCTGTTGGCGTGAAATGTATGCGGCAAACGGCCATTTGGAAACAGGCCGGAAATTCTCCGGGCTGTTTCAAATCGAGTGAGCGAAAAACCGACAACCAAGTCAACCAAACAAAAAATGACAAGAAAATGAACACGAAAATAAAACCCTTAAAAATGGCCGCCATCGCCGCCGGACTCGTCCTCGGCGGGATTGGAGTGGCCCAAGCCCTGGAAGCAGATACCAACGCCACCACGGTGGCGTATTGGAAATTCGGCGCAGTTGACACCATCCCGTTGAGTCCCAGCGGCGTTGGAATTTTGGATCTGGCCACCAACCCGGGACAGGGCACAGTGGCAGGCACGGTCAGCGGTGTCCCACTTTCCGTCCAAGACCTTTGGTTCCAAGGCCCCCTGGCAGCGGACCCGACTTTTTCGAGCGATGTGCCGCCGGCCTCGATGTTCAATGCGAATAATTACTTCAATCCCGGCACAGGATCATGGGATTGCGGTGCTGATCAATATCCCGGCACCACGGGAAGCCTGATCTGCGACAATGCCACTTATGGCGATTCGTTCAACGGCCCCAATTTCACCTTTGAGATCTATTTCAGGTCGGATACGACAAATGATCCGACGACGGGCACACAGGTGCAGTCGATCATTTTTGATCACCACCAATCGGCTTACGCTTTTCTCTATTTGAACGACAACGCCAGTAATGACACCAATGATATCGGCAGCCTGCGGTTTTGGAGCTGGAACGTGGCAGTCTTTGGCATTGACTGTCGTATTACGGCGGCTCAAAACCATGGGCACCGCCTGGACGATGGTCAGTGGCATTATGCGGCCATGCGTTTCAATACCGCAACCGAGACCATGGACTTGCTGGTGGTGAACCAGGACGGCACTAGTGCCGAAACCTCAACGTTCATCACCGTGCCGCTCAATCCGGGTGGCCCCGGCAGCCAGGGACCATTGTTTATCGGATGTGATGAGGGCCAGAACATCCCGTTCGACGGCAAGATCAATCAGATTCGCTATTCCGATGTTTCGTTGCCGGCAAATGGGCTGCTGGCCAACGCAACCACGTGCAATGCGCCAGTCTTTAATAATTTGCCGTCAACGAATTCCGTATTCGTCGGCGATGTCCTGACGATTTCGGCTGCCTCCTGGCCGGTTCAAGTCTTGGGCGGCCCGCTTCAGTTCCAGTGGCAGTTGAACGGCGCCAATATTCCAGGGCAGACCAGTCTGGCCGCGAATTTGTTCCCCGTGACGGCTGCTGATGCGGGCAGTTTTCAACTGGTTGCCACGACCCCTTGCGGCGGCATTTCGGCCACCAGCGCTCCGATCATGGTCGACGTGGCTCCCAAGGTGCCTATCAACCTTGCTCGCTGGAGCTTTGAGAGTGTTATCAATCCCTTAAACGATGCCATGCCTCCGACTCCAATCGCCCAATGCGGCATCGCCAGCGTGGACAGTTTCTATTACCCACTGATCACCTTCAACAATGGTCCCATCCAGCCTGCTGGGGCCAATGGTGGAATATCACTGACGAACGACGTGCCGCCGGCCTCGATGTTCATCAACGGGAATAACGGAGGAACGAACGCCTTTGACCCTTCCTTCATTTATGGTGTGGATGGCGTGGTTTTCTACCCGAATGGCAGCTATCCGGGAGATCCTTTTGATTTCCGCACGCAATTTTCACTGGAATTATTCTTTCAGACCTATGGCGATCAAAGTGCCAACGGTACCATGGAGCTGATCTGCCAGGGCTCGGATGGCGGCAATACTTTCGAATACGGGGTTAATATCAATCAGGCGGCGAATGGTGCGCTCAGCTTCAAGGTCAATAACGACGCCATTGCTCCAGCCGGCCCATCGTTTGAAGACACCAACGCCGGGATTCAGTCGGTCGTCTTGTCGGACAAAAACTACGCCGATGGAACGTGGCATTATCTGCTGGCAAAATATGATTCCACCGCCAATACGATCAGTCTATCGGTTGCCAACGCCGACGGCACCGGCACCAATGCGACAGCGGCCTTGCCTCCGGGATACAGCCCATTGTCCGCCAACGACGAGGGCAATTTGTTTATCGGCCGGTATCGCTATCCGTTCGTCGATAATCCCGCCTCCCAATCAGATCCGCGTACGTTTATTGGCGCAATTGATGAGGTGCAAGTATCCTCCGGCTTGGTCACACCGGCCACCGGCCAGTTGGGCTATCTGCCGGGAGCGCCCAGCATCAGGGGCATCACGGTCAGCGGAAGCACGGTGACGATTAAGTTCACAGGTAGCGCCACAGCCGCCGCATCGTCCTATTCGCTAGTGGGGTCGCCGACAATCAATGGAACCTATTCAGCTTTGGGAGCATCCATCACTTCGCTCGGCAGTGGCAATTTCCAGGCGACGATAGCCAAGAGTGGTGTTGCGGAGTTCTATCGGATTAAGCATTGATCGCAAACACAGGCAGCCGGCCTGCGGCCTAACCGCAGGCCGGCTCAAATTAGAAAAGCATAACGTAACATAAAGTCATGAAACCAAACAATTCAAAGCCATTTTCTCCCCGCCAGCGCGCGTTCACTCTAATCGAGTTGCTGGTTGTCATTGCCATCATCGCCATCTTGGCGGCAATGTTGTTGCCGGCGCTGGCCTCGGCGAAGAGCAAAGCCGTCCGGATCAGTTGTTTGAACAACTTGAAACAAATGACCTTGTTCACGCAAATATATACCGATGACAACAACGATTTGTTTCCAACAGCGCTGGGCACGGCCAATGGCAACTGGGATTCCATTGATGAAAACAATTACTGGTGGGGTGCGTTTATTACCGGCGGCACAACCAACTACTATAAATCCTTTCACGACCCTGCGGTCAACAATCCAATCACGCTGACGGGTGGAGCAATTTGGAATTGGGCCTTCAATTTCAACTTGGTTGGCTATGGTTACAATTCATTTTTCCTCAGTTGCACGCCCAACGCCCCTGGGGCACTGTCCGTGGCGGGTTATAAGTTTGACAGTTCGGCCAATTTCAAGCGTGCTAGTATTCTTCATCCTGTCGATTGCCTGGTATTTGGAGACAAGCAACCGAAACCTGATTTGACCGCCAGCGCCAGCTTGTGGTGGCCCAATGCCAGCATGCATGTCACCAGCTCGTCTGGTGCTTACGAGGGCATAGACACAACTCGTCATAATGGCGGAAAATTCCCCGGAATAGGCAATGCTGGCTTTTCTGACGGCCACGCTGAATCGAGACAGGAGGCCAGGATTAATCCGCCGGTTGATCCTTCGGGCGGATCGGCCCAAAGCTTGATCAATTCCCAATACTGGGACCCCCGGCAGACGGCCGGCCAGCAATAGTCGAGCGCCGTCCCATGACTTGAGTTAAATATGATCCGGCGACAGGATGTTATGCCAACCAACAGCGCATTGGTACGCCCGCCAATGTGCAGCGGGCACAGTCGAAAATGAAAACCAAGCTCTCTTCGGAACACGTGCTGTCGCAAAAGATCGTACATGAATAATATTACCACTACCGTGCCGACCACCGTATCCGCCAAGCTGGAAGTCTTTAATGGCCGAATCTTTTTTTGGTCCATCACTTCGGCGTTGGCTGGTTTCCTTTTT
>JBEKZM010000113.1:0-20157 GCA_049509875.1 Verrucomicrobiota bacterium
GAAATAGATAGGAGAGCGCCCCCGTCAGCGCAAACCCGGCCACAAATGCAAGGGCCGGGGCGAAACTGCCTCCTTTCACAAGGAAGCCAATGACCAGTGGCACCGTGATGGAAGACAGATTGCCGAAAAAATTAAACGCTCCGCCGGTCAATCCCAGCAACCGCTTGGGTGCGACTGACGAAACCAGTGCCCAAGTAATTGAAGAAAATCCGTTGCCAAAGCCCGCGACGGTCAGGCATACGATGATCATCGTCTGATTTTGCGTGTAATTCGCTCCGACAATGCTGGTACACAACAATAACCCGAGAATGATGGGTGCTTTCCGCGCCGTGCTGATGGATACACCTCGCCTCAATAAAAAGTCCGACAAAAATCCCGACGAAAGAATTCCGCAGAATGCCGCCAAGTAAGGCAACGATGCCAGGAACCCCGCCTTGATGAAGTCCAGATGCCGGTAGTCCACGAGATAACTCGGAAACCAGGTCAGAAAAAACCACAGCGTTGAATTCACCGCCGCCTGTCCAATATAAATGCCCCACAATTTTCGGCTTGAAAGAATCAATTTCAAATCGTCCCAATTGAATTTATCCGGCCTTGGCGGCATTAAATCTTTGTTGGCTACCGCCGGAACGCCGCCCGATCGAATATATATGATTTCCAACGAATTGACCCGGCGCGATTCGTGCAGGCCGCGGTAGCGCCACCACCAGAACGCCGCCCATATCAAACCACAGGTGCCGGTGAGCACAAACACAGAATGCCAGCCTAAATGTTTTTCCGTGATTGCCAGCGCAGGCGTCAAAAACGCAAGCCCCACATACTGGCCAGAGGTGTAAAAGCCGACGGCCCCGGCCCTTTCGCGGTCGGGAAACCACTCCGTCACTAGCCGGTTGCAGAGCGGATATGACGGAGCCTCAAACATCCCCACGAGCAATCGCAGTCCAAACAATGATGAAAAAGTCCCTACCAAACCATGCGACAACGTTGCCAGCGACCATAATCCGCAAATCGCCGCAAATAAAATGCGCGGTCCAAAACGGTCCACCAGCCAACCTCCGGGGATCTGGAATCCCGCATACGCCCATCCAAAAGCCGATAACAGCAACCCCCTGCGCACCGAATCCAGACCCAAATCACGTCCCAGGTCCGGCGCCACCACCGATAGATTGCTTCGGTCGAGGTAATTGATCACCACAGAGACGAACAGCATCGCCAGCACCAGGTGGCGGACATGGGTCGGCCTTTGGGAGGGAACAACGGACAACTGCCGGCCTGGATCGCCTGACTTCATCCCTGCGCTGCCAATGGAAAGCGCACCGGACGGCGAGTGCGTTCAGCTTGATAGATTGCCGTGAAGAGCTCCACCGTGCGGCGACCATCTTCGCCCGTGATTGAAGGCGGTCTTTGATCGATTATCGCGCTCAGGAAGTCCTGGATTTGCAGTCGGTGGAAATATTCCAACGGATTGACGGAATTGAAAAGTCGGGCGTCTTGCGCTACCCACTCTGCTAATAATGATTGCTCATTCGGCACGGTCCAAAGGTCATTGAAAGGCGGCTCAGTGATGTTCGACATGCCGGCGACAAACATCGCGCCGCCATCGGTTTGTACTCCAACAGACGCGCCGTTCGTTCCATGCACGGACACCCGCGCGTGCAACGCGGGATTCTGGCTGTTGCTCACCACAATATTGCCCAGGGCACCATTTTTGAAGCGCACCACCGCGACGGCTGTGTCCTCAACTTCAATGTAAGGGTGGCTTTGATTCGCCCAATAGCCGAAAACCTCCTCCGGCTCTCCCAAATACCACAACAAAAGGTCAAGTTGATGCGGCGATTGATTGACCAGCACACCGCCACCTTCGCGCCGCCAACTGCCGCGCCACGGGTCGCTGCGATAATACGCCTCATCGCGCCAGCCGAAGATGGTGGCGACTCCCAGGGCGGGTTTGCCAAGATGGCCGTTAAGAATCGCGTCGTGGATGCGCCGGCAGGGTGGATAAAATCGTCTCTGGCAAACCGTACTAAGGATCGTTTTGTTTGCCTTCGCCGCTGCCAACATGGCGTCGCAATCCGCCAGCGATGCAGCCAGCGGCTTTTCGACCAGCACATGAACGCCCGCGTTGGCAGCTGTGATTGCGGGCGAGGCATGTTCCGGGTGGGGCGTGCAAATGCAAATTGCCTGTATTTTTGCGCGTGAAATCATCTCCTCGACGTTGGTAAAGGCGGCTACGTCGTAGCGAGCCGCGAAGACGCCCGCCTTTTCCGGCGAACGTGCGCAAACGGCGATGAATTCGGATTCCGGCAATGACTGGAGCGCCGCAGCGTGCAGATGGCCAACTTTGCCGCAACCCACCAATGCCGTCCTGACTTTTCTCATGGATAGCTTACGGTTTAATGATTACCTTCATCAGCCCCTGTTCGCCGGCGTACAGGCGTTCGAACCAGGCCCCGGCGTCTTCGAGTGTGGAGGAGGCGCTAATCATTTCGTCCACTCTGATTTCGCCAGTCGCGATGAGTTGGAGGCATTCGGGATATTCGCCGGCCGAGGCGCAACTGCCCATAAGGGAAAGCTGACGCGTGACAGCCAGCTGCAGGGGCAAATCCACCTGTGGCTTGAGATTGCCCACGAGAATCACGCTGCCTCCTTTTCGCACGCAATCAATCGCCAGCCTGAACGTTGGCGACGTGCCAACGACTTCAAATGCCGCATCAACTCCACGTCCGCCCGTGAGTGAGCGCACTGTTTCCATCAAGTCCGGCGCGTCGGCTTTGAGGGCATGGGTGGCGCCAAGTTTTTGCGCGAGCTGGAGCCGGGCGGGGTCCAGATCAATTCCGATAATCGGCCCGCAGCCGCTTATTCGCAACGCTTGTAAAACCAAAATTCCGATCATGCCGGTGCCAACGACGGCCACCGCGGCTCCTTTGCCCAGCGGCGTTCGTTTGACCGCATGCACAGCGACGGAAACCGCTTCCACCATGGCCGCCTGCTCAAAGCCCAAGGTTGCGGGGAGTCGGTAAAGAATTCGTTGTGGCACGGCTACAAATTCTGCGAACGCTCCGTTCCGCCGATAGTCACTGCAGGAAACGCCCAAAACGCGACGGTTCTCGCAGAGATTTATTTCCCCGCGCCGGCAAAACCAGCATTCGCCGCAATAAACGGTCGAATCGAACGTTACTCGGTCCTCGGATTTCCAATCGGTGACACGGCTTCCCACCCGCGAGATTTCTCCCGCCGCTTCATGTCCCATGATGATTGGAGGGATTCGTCGTCCGGAACTCCCATCCATACCATGCACATCGCTGCCGCAAATGCCACAGGTACGCACTCGCACCAAGACTTCGTCGGCCGCCAATTCGGGAACTGCCACATCCTCCACGGCAAAAAGGCGGCGGTCCTTAAGGACGAGAGCTTTCATGGCAAAAGACTATAGGTAATGTTTAACGGGTCAACTGCGGTTGATCGCTTGGAAGAGCTCGCCGCCCGGCTTCAGGAAGGCCGGAAAACCCTGGGCGCGGTGAAGGACGGTAAATGAGGCCCACGAAACAGGAACCTCTCTTCTGCACCGAATTTTCCCGTCCTGAGCGGTTAATTGACCGTGGAAATCCGCGCGTAATCGTCGGCATAACGGATGATGTCGTCCTGCTGCCAGTTGCCAAAAGCGACTTCGAGCACACGTACCGATTTGCCACCCAGGCAACTTAGCCGATGTTTTTCGTTGGCAGGAATCCAGATTTCATCACCGGCCTGACAGCTGCGCCGATCCTCGCCTACTTGGACAACGGCACCATCGTCGATTACGACCCATAATTCCGCGCGCCCTTTGTGCGATTGGAGGCTCAGTTGTTGCCCTGGAAGCACCGTCATCAGGCTTACGGTGCACTCGGTGTTGTTGGCGAATTGTTTGAAACTGCCCCACGGACGTTTGACGAATCCAACGGGGGGTTTCTCGGACGGAATGGGTTTGGTTAGATAGTTCATTTTAAAAAATCCTTTCGCTCCAACATGGTGGGCAGGCCCTTGCATTCAACCACCACGCAGCGAAAATTCGTTCTGGCAATGGTATGGTAATCGTGTCCAGCCCGGGCTGGATAAATGCCCAGGTAAGTCAATGGCGTCGAACCGACGTTTACGGTGCGGTGCAAAGTGTGTCCCGGCACATAGACAACCTGGTTCGGTAGCAGGGGAATCACGCGGCTGCTGCCTGTGTCTTCATCTTCGAGCAGCATCAAGCCGTTGCCGGTCAGTCCAAGATAAAATTCCGCCGCGGACCGCCATTCGTGCAGGTGCCCTTTGGTCATAAAATATTCATCGCCGATTTTACCGGGCCGGACCAGGCCCACGCCACAATGGAGGTCGCCCTCGCCGGCCGCCGGTTCGATGGAGGCAACAGTGTATAGCAGCGGATTGCCCACAGCGAGTGTTGCGGCATACGCCGTCTCATCCGCGAAGCAGCCGCGCAAATCGCTCAAGTGCCGCTTTGCGTTCGATGCGCCGTGAATTTCCCCCGTCACGGGATCGAATGCCGAAACGAGCTGCTGAGTTAAGAGAGTAGTCGCCATAAGATTCACGCACGGACAAATGCTTTTATGGTGGCACATTCCCGGCCGCCGGACGCTTCGTGCGGACGAATTGTGTATTCGCCCACTGCGGCGGGAACAATAAACGTTTCCGCATAGTGAACAACCAGCGGCGCAAACGCGTCGCTTGGGCTTTCCACGACGGCGGCTTCACCTTCCACCAAGTTCAACACGTTAACTCCGCCGCCGGTGCAATGCGGAACAGTTTTGGTGAACCAATGCCGGTGCGTCTCGATGAATTCTCGCTTATGCAATCCGGTGCGTTCCTCACGCCAGCCGTCGCCGCCCGTAACCGGTTCAACGCGGTTGATCAGATTCGCTTCGACCCAGCGCGATGTGCGGTCCCACTGCAGGTTCGCAGCCGCGTGGTCCAAATGCGTGGGACGAGGCTTGCCATCCAGGCCTAGCCGCCCCCAATCCCACATTTTGAACGTGAAAATATAGGGGGTTGCGCTGATCTCCAAAACCATCGAGTCCGCGCCGCTGCAATGCGCCGTTCCCGCCGGAATCAAAAAATGGTCGTGCTTTTTCGCCGGCCAGACTTTGGCATACTTCTCGACCGGAAACGGCTCGCCACCGGCTTGTGCGGTGTGCAAATCCCGAACCATCGCCTCCGGCACCACTTCTTCGCGCAAACCGAGATAAACTTGCGCTTTTGGCCCGGCGTCGAGCAGATAATAGCTTTCGTCCTGCGTATAGTGCATCCCGAAATGTTGCTGGATGTATTCGGTCAGCGGATGAACCTGAAACGAAAGATGGCCGCCGCCCATGGTGTCCAGAAAATCGAAGCGAATGGGGAATTCGCGGCCGAAGCGCGCGTGGACTCCGTCGCCGAGCAGAGCGACCGGTTCCCGCCAGACCAGATTCAGGCTGGGCATCTCAATGCGCTCTGCGCCAAAGCCGAGCAGCAGGCTGTTCTCCTCTGGCACACAGTCAAAACACCAGCCATAATTTTTTTTGCCGCGGTCCAGATCGCACACCTCCTTCATCCACTGGCCGCCCCAGGGCGCAGGATCAAAAAATGGGACGACGCGGAACGGCCGCGTGGCGGCGTGCTTCAGTGCGGCCCGTAATGCGCGGCTTTCCACGAGTTTGGGCGCGTCCGGAACATGGGTGTCAAGGAAGAGATCGATGCGGTCGAACGCGTCGAATTTGTGCCGGTCGGCGGCGCGCCACTCCACAAAAAAGGCGCGCTTGTATTTGCGGAAAAAATCCTCGCCGCCATTATCCGCGCCCCAATTGCCAAGGCCGCCGCGGTAGCGCCTTTGGATTTCCCAACGCGCCAGGTCCGCAAACACCAGCAGATCGCCGCAGGCGACCAATCCGGCGCCAACGCCGTAAATCAGCACCAACCCTTCCCGCACCTGGTCGATTTGGGCGCGGGCCAGCGTCAGTTTTGCCTCCTCGAAGAATTCGTCCAGTGTGTGGCAGGACAAGACGCCGAAAATGCGGTCGTCGGTCAGATTCCGGCCAATCAAGGCCTTCAACACCGGCTCCGGCTTTTTGAGGTCAAGAGTGCGAATCGTCAAGGCAGGCCGCAGCCGTGATTCAAGTTCGTTCAAGAGTTCCACGTCGTTCGCACCGGGATAAGTGTCAACGATCAGCACGGCGCGCTTTCGTCCGTGAAGGTGTTCCAGCAACGCGTGGCTGACTGCCGGCCAGCCTTTCCAAACGGTGAAATCGCCAGGCACGGCCACAAAGGGGAATTTATCGTAATTAGAATTTCTCACTTGATAATTTTTGGATGTTGTTCCTGCAAAAGCCATTCGCCGGCGATCAACGCAGCCAGATCGCCCAACTCACCGGCAACCACGCGGACCTTGCCCCAGGGCGTATGCGCATGCCTTTGGACGTATTCGTCAATGGCGGGCAAAACCACCGCCGCGCTGGCCATGACGCCGCCGCCCAGAATGACGATTTCCGGGTCGTAAGCGTGAATCATATTCACGGCCAATGTTGCCCAGACGCGCGAACTATGTTCACGCAGTTTCAGGGCGCAACGGTCGCCCGCCTCGGCGTGCTCAAAAACCACGGCGTAATTCAGTGCCGCGAATTTTTGCAACGAACTGGAAGCCCACTCGGGCACGCCCTCGGCCATTTGGCGGAGATAGGCAGTTGAAGCCTCGGCTTCGGCGCAACCGACGTTGCCGCAGGTGCACACCCGCCCAGCGTAACGCACGGTGTTGTGTCCGCCAAGCACGCCCGCCTGGCCGTGTTTTCCACGGAGCAACCTGCCCTCGATAACCGCTGCGGTGCCGAGTCCAGTGCCCAATGTGATCATCACGACATTGTCCAAGCCTCGTCCCGCGCCATGTTTCCATTCGCCGACCAGCGCCATTCTCGCATCGTTTTCGATGGCAAGCGGAAGATTGAATTCGGCCTTGGCCCAGGCGCAAAAATCGAAACTCATCGCGTCCGCGTACTTTCCGTATTCAGCAAGAATGCGACCGGACTGGATATCCACGAGACTGGGGAAGGCGACGGAAATTCCATCGCAATCGCGAACGGAAAGATTTGATTCGCCGAGCAGTCGCAGCCATGCGGCTTTAAGGGCGGGCAAACCCGGGATGAGGCCGGCTTGCGAGTTGGCGCGAAGAGTGGTTTGCGCTTGTACCGCGCCCTCACGCACCAGACCGATCTTCATCCGGGTGCCGCCAAGGTCACATGCGAGTGTCGTCATACTCTGGCATCGGTTTTGGATCTGCTCCACAATTGCTTCATCTGCTCCGAAGTCTTTGCTCATGAAATTGGTCAGATTGATCCTGGTCAGAGGGGTTTTACGGGGTTTTCGGCGGATTCTTCCAAGCCTGGGCGGTCACCGGAAACATGGTTACGTGGAATTTAGTGCAGCCATAAGGAATCAAGCTGATGGTTTCGGATTTTCCGTCGTTGACTGGAGCCTCCGGCAAGGCTTGAGCTTCGGTAGGATTCCAGTCGAATGCTTTGGCCGGGACTTTTAGAACAATAGGGGCTGCCAGCGGCCAATCCCAACGCGCGGGCATGGGATGCCGCTCGATCGTAATGTCCCGGCCCTTTTTTCGCGGGCTGTTATCCAGGGCAAATTTCCAGCGCGCGTCCGGCGCGACCGTATTCGGGTCAAGATCGGGAATGGGCAGCGCAAAGAGCAGCGGCCCGAAAGAAACGCTTTCGTAAGGCAGCCGTTTTTTTTGAAAAACCGAAGCCTGCATATAGCCAAAATATTCTCTGTTGGCCGCCGGGAATTCCATCTCGAATCCCCGGGTTATCCGCACTGACATGGGAAATTCAAGGGTGACGGAGTCTCCCGGTTTCCAAGTTCGCTCGATGCGCACAAACCCGTGTTGGTCGGATACGCTTTCTGTCCGGGCGTTATTGACCGAAATTTTCGGCGCGTGACACCAATCGGGAACTCGGAAGTAGAGCGGAAAGGTCGCTGCCAGATCCGGCGCTACTCGAATGCGGATGATATCGTCAAATGGATATGTAGTTTGGCAGTCTAGCCGCACTGGAAGGTGATGACCGACGAAACCCTTGACGGTGCAAGGCCCGTAAAGTGTAGCGGCGAGCCCTTCATCATGCGTTGCCATCCACATGTGAATGACGTAATTGGGGATGAGCCGGTTCATGTTGCCCACGCAACACAGAACGCCCGGATAACCCAAGCGGGTAAATTTCAAACAGCCTGGGCCGGGACAAAGCGGGTGGCCGCCAGGCAGAGTTTCCGGCTGGAGGCGATTGGGAGACTGGTAATAGCACATCGTTTGGAAATCCCGCGCTATCGGTTCCGCGGCGGCATTGAAGAATTCCCTCTCCAAATCGTCTCCCCATGATCCTTCACCGGTAATGCGGTACATCCAGAGCCCTGACCAAAGGCTGGCCGAGACATCGCAGGTTTCTGTCAGATGAAATGCGCCCACACCCGATAAAAACTCGCCACCGGATGTTGCTCCATAGGGGAGCAGGTGCTCGTCGCCCAGCCATTGAAAGGCTTTGCGCGAAGCGTCGAGATATTTCCGCTCTCCCGCCCACGGATAGATCAACGCCGGCAACCGGATGATTTCATCAAAACAAACCGCATGGCACGGATTAAATCGTCCTGCCAACCAGTCGTTAATCGAAGCCTGTACTTCAGGACGATCCATCGCCGCACGGACCCGTTCAAACAATGAGCGATCGCCTGTGAAGGAATAGGTTTCCAACATGGCGTCGAGATTGCAAAGCCCGCTAACATTGACGTTAGTAAGGTCCAATGTTCCCATCGGTACGGGATAGCTCCGATAAGCCTTTTCCAAGGCGTCGAGGATGCGCCGGTCGCCGGTCGCTTCATAGTAAGCCACCAGCGCCCGGCCCATGTGCGAATGCGCCCAGCTATTGAACTCCGACGGCGGATTGGTCGCCCAGTAAATGAAGGACGTTCCGCCCCGGTTAACGCCGTCCACGACCAAATCCAGCCGCTCTTTCGCTTTTCGAATCAAAGTCTCATCGTGCAACACATAGCCGAGCCGCACCAAACCATCCAGCCAGTAACTACATTGTTCGAGCGGCCAACCGGTTCCATCGGGGGCGGCGTTGGGTGCCTGGACGGGAGTGCCTTTCCATGCATCCCTGAAAACAGAGTGGTATTCGTCCAAATGGCCCGTGATGCCCGCAGCCGCCGCCTTGGCCCAGTCTCGCAACCAGCCGGCTGGCTCAACCGCGCCGGGCGGCAAGGGGATAAAGGCATTCTCAATCGGCGGTTCGCATGAGCGAGCGTAATTGCCAGTGGCAGCCGTCAGGGCGGCGGTTGTGCCGGTTGGCAAATTGGCATCGGCCGGGCGGCCTGAAATGGCCACGAGCATCAAACATGCGCCAAGAATCATCTGTTTGTTGTCCGCGTGAGGTCTCATCATTAAACAGATTTCTATAAATGTATGAACATGAATACAACCGCGACTCGATCCGCGCAAGCTCGTTTTTTTGACAGCCAGGTTTTTTGCCCAGATCCGCAAACTGCAGAAAAAGGGTCGGGTTGCGCTGCTGGAATAATTACCACCCCGGTTCCTTGCCGCTGGGTGTTTTGCTTTCAGGGGGCGAGTCAAACGCTGAATTACGCGCTGCCCCGAGGTGGTTGAGGATTCAACCCGCTGTTTCCGTTCAGGGTGTCGTTCCGGCATTGGATCATTTCGAAACCGCACTCTGGTTGCGATTGACGATCCCTGTTGCTTTGTTTATACATGATTAAATGCTTAAGTTGGATCATCAAAGTTCGATTCCTCTCCAGGCTCAAGTCGAACAGGTCTTGCGCGAATTGGTGCGACAACCTGAATATCAAAATGGCAAACTCCTGCCAGACGAAGTGAGACTGGCGGCACAGTTGGGCATCAGCCGCGGCACGGTGCGCTTGGGCATCAGCAAACTGGTGTTTGAAGGCGTCCTGGAGCGCAAGGCCGGGGTGGGCACGCGGGTTGGCCAACGGAACGTGGAATCCGGCATTCGCGCCTGGCACAGCTTCACGCTGGAGATGGCGGCCAAAGGCATCACCGTTCAGAATTTCCAGTTGACTTATCGCCTCGTCAAACCCAGCGCGGAAGCCGCGCGTGCGCTGCAATTGAACGCCCGAACCGAAACCTGGTGCTTGGACCGCATCCGCGGTTGGAACAAAAAGCCGGTTCTCCAGAACACTTCCTGGTTTCATCCCCGATTGGGACTCAAAGGTAACGAAGATTTCAGCACCACGCTTTACTCCACTTTGGAGAAAGCCACCGGCGTGCGCCCCCATCACGCGCGTGAGGGGTTCATGGCCACAATTGCCGATGTATCAACCGCCCGCCAGTTGCAAGTGCCGGACGGCTCGCCGCTCCTGCTCCGGGAACACACGGTGTTTGACCCAGGCAACCGCGTATTTGAGTTTAGTGAAGTTCGCTACGTCAGTTCCCGTTTTAAGTTGAGCATGGAATTGCACCGCGGCGAGGATTGACAGCAAGACGCGCCCAGGCCTCTTATGAAAAAGTTGCGCGAGTCATCCGCCCAAGCTCCTGGCAGAAAGGCCAGGGCGAGGATCCTGCGAGGCAAACGACCGGGATGCTTGAATTATCTTGCGGTTGCGATTACCGGCTTCGCCGTGCTTTCGGTTCCGTCCGCAAAAGCGGAATTGCGTTGGTCGAACATTTTCGCCAACAACATGGTTATTCAGCGCGGGGAGCCGGTTCCCGTTTGGGGCCAAAGCGGCCCCAACGCCAGAATCCAAGTGACTCTGGGAACACAGCAAGTCGCCACCACCGCAAGTGCTGACGGAAATTGGCAGACCGCCTTGGAACCGCTAACCGTTGGCGGTCCTTACACGGTGACGGCCGCAGCCGGCGGCGAAACGGCGACTCTGACCAATGTGCTTTGCGGCGACGTGTGGCTTTGTTCGGGCCAATCAAACATGCAATTGCCTGTGCAGGAGGTTGAACCCGCAGAATCAAAACTGGTGCTCAGCGAACGGCCCAGCTTGCGGTTGTGCACGGTGGCGAAAACACCGAGTGAGAAACCGCTCACTTCGACCGACATTCAATGGCGCGTTTGCTCGGCTGAGGCGGCCGAAAAATTTTCCGCGGTGGCTTATTTTTTCGCCAGCGAACTGCTCAAAGATCCCGCATTGACAAGCGTGCCGATTGGGCTGGTGGACAGTTCGTTTGGCGGCACGACGTGCGAAGGATGGATTCCGCAACCGGCATTGGCGGCGTTTGCTCCAAAGGATCTGCATGACTCGATGTTCGGCATCAGGCCGGCCAATCTTTACAATGCAATGATCGCGCCGTTGGGCCGGACGAAGTTCAAAGGCGTGCTTTGGTATCAGGGTGAAAGCAACTCGGCCCACCCGGAAACTTACCCGGCGCTGCTGGGCACGATGGCCTCCGAATGGCGCAAGCAGTTCGGCCAGCCGAGCCTGCCGTTCTTCATCGTGCAATTGCCGGACTACGCAAATCTTTGGGAAGGCTATTATTGGCCCTGGATACGCGAGGCGCAGGCGCGCGCCGCGGAATCAATTCCAAACAGCTCGCTCATTGTCGCGCTTGGCACTACCGACGGGTTCAATTTGCATCCCAAAGAAAAACTCGAAATCGGACGGCGCGCCGCCCTGCTGGCCCGGAAAGTAGCTTACGGCGAAGATCTGGTGGCACGCGGACCGATTTTCAAAGAGGCGAAAGTGGAAGGATCATTCATCCGCGTGACCTTTGACACCGCGGGCGAGGCGCTTGCAAACGCGACCACCGGCGGCGTGAACGGCTTCGCCCTGGCCGGCGCGAATGGGGAATATCGTTTTGCCACCGCCAAGATTGAGGGAAACAGCGTGATCGTCCGCAGCGACGACGTTCCCGAACCGAGGACGGTGCGATACGCCTGGTCGGCAAGCCCATGCGCGACACTGGCAAACAAGTCTGGCTTGCCCGCCGCACCTTTCCGCACCGACGCACTGCCCTGTGAGAATGTAGAAATTCAAAGGAAGCAGTTTACCCATCGGGTGGCCACGGCGAATTACGAAGTGACAATTGATTCCAGCGGAATGCCCATGAGCCTGCTGTTTCACGGAGCACAGTTCCTTTCCAACGAGCCCGGAGCGGCAGGCGGAGCCAGCATCCCGGGCTTTTGGGGACCACGGGCATTGCCTGGCATTCGCGAAATCGGCCCGCGCTTGTTATCGTGCAGCGACGAAGACGTGACCTTGCAGTTGGTTTTCGACGAAACGTCACAACAATGGACCGTGCAAAATCACGGCAAGGATCCGATCGCTTTTCAACTCGCGCTCTCCCCGCTCGTGCAGACGCCTAATCCGCTAACGGACGGCAAGATCGTCATCAACCGCGGGACAAACTCGTTGATCATTGAGGGATTTGACGGCCTTACCAACACGCCGACGGGTGCGCTGTTGCGGTGCCAGATCAAGGCCGGCGCGGCGCGGAAGATCACGCTGAAATGATTGTTTCATTGCGGAATCTCTGAGAGGCGGAGTTTTTTCAGAATACAAAAAGTACCGGAAGCAGGCGCTACTCGGAGAGCCCCAGAAATCCGCCGATCCCGCCTCCAAATTCAGGGCAGCTTGCTTGCGCGTCGCAATGCGCGGTGAATAAATTTCAACTTGCTAATGTTTATACTTTAAAACAAATTCCCCAAATGATCACCCCAGCCGCCGACCGAACCCTTCAAGCCGCTGCTGAATCCGGAAAGGGGTCCTTTCGATTCGTCGTTTTTGCTTCGGCCGTTACTGCGATTGGGGCGTTTCTCTTTGGTTACGACACCGCAGTCATCAACGGCGCCAACACTTACCTGCAATCCCATTTTGCACTCGACGCGGAGAAGGACTCGGTCTGGATCGGCCTCGCCACCGCTTCCGCCATTTATGGCTGCATTCCCGGTTCCATCTTCGCCGGCTTCGTCAGTGACAGATTTGGACGCCGCCGGGTGCTGTTTTTTTGCGCCGTGCTTTATGCCCTGTCGGCAGTGCTTTCGGCCATTCCTCAAACCTTCGCGCAGTTCATCGGAGCCCGGTTCTTGAGCGGAATCGCCATCGGTGTTTCATCCATGATCTGCCCGGTTTACATTGCCGAGATTGCACCGGCAAAATGGCGCGGACGCCTGGGATCGCTCTTCCAGTTGGGCATTGTCACCGGCATTTTTCTCACGTTGTTCATCAATCAATGGATTCAACACCATGGCGACGCCACGTGGAATTCGGCCCAGGGCTGGCGCTGGATGCTGGCGGCGGAGGCTTTGCCAGCACTCGTTTTCCTCGCCCTGCTGTTTCCCATTCCGGAGAGTCCGCGCTGGCTGATTCAAGCCGGTCGCGGCGAGGAGGCGCGGCGGATCCTCGTGCGCGTGGGGGGTGCGGCGCACGCGGAAACCGAGATTGCCGCGGTGCAGGAGGTATTGCGACAGGAGAAGGGAACGATTGGTGAATTGTTTGCAGAGCACTACCGGCTGCCAATGTTGATCGCCTTCGTGCTCACGGTCGGCGCCCAATTCAGCGGGATCAATGCGATCATGTATTATTCGACGGAAATTTTCCGCAACGCGACCAGCAACGCCAACGCTGCGTTTGCGTCTTCCGTGTGGATCGGCCTGGTGAATTTCGTGGCGACGTTTGCGGCAATTCTCTTTGTGGACAAAGCGGGCCGCAAACCGTTGCTGTTAATCGGGAATGCGGTGCAGGTGGTCGGGCTGGTCTCCGTTGGGCTGATCTTCGCTCGCAATCCGCATTCGCCGGCTTTGTTGTGGTTTGTCTTGCTCTATATCGCTGCCTTTGCGATGGCGATGGGACCAGTGCCGTGGATAGTCTGTTCGGAAATCTTCCCGGCCAAACTTCGCGGCCGCGCGATGTCCATCGCGGCATTTTTGGTGTGGGTGGCGTGCCTGATTGTGGCCCAGACTTTTCCCATGCTTCTCAAAGTGTTGGGCGCAGCCATGACCTTCTGGATTTATGCCGCCTGCTCCGGGGCAACTTTCCTCTTCTTGCTGTCGCGCTTTCGAGAGACCAAGGGAAAGACACTGGAGGATATCGATCTTTCCTGGCGGAAGAAATGATTTTGGTTGAATTCAAAACCGCGTCTTTATTTTCCATGAACTTTAGGAATTCTCTCCTGGCCGGATTCTTAATCGTGTCCGCAGTTCGCAATTGCCCGGCGGCGGGCCGCGAATTTCCACTTCCACCGGGCGTTCCGACACTTGACGAAATGGCCGGCGATTGGAAAACCACGGCGGAGATCGTTCAGTATCCTTCGATTCACAATTTCAACGGCGAACTCCTCGTAAACAAAGACTTTGCGAGTGTGAGTTGGATCGCCTCGCCGCCCTTTGCTCAGGGTCTTCACAGCGGTGTGCTCAAGATCAACGGCAAGGTTCCGGTCGCGGACAGATTCCGCTGGTATCCATATCAGTCTGTGCGCGCGGGCCAGGCAGAAGGCGTGGCCATCGAGACGATCAACCGGATGGTATTTGATGACCGTGGCGTTTTGTGGCGGATCACGTTGTCCAACGCCCAGGCAGTGGCAGTCAGCGGCCAAATTTCGATAGACCTGATTGGCGCGATCAGCAGTTTGACGGAGAGCAACTCATGGGATTGGGCCTTCGCTCAGCCGGGCGCCGGTGGCCCGAAGCGGCGTTACGAGGAGACGGAGGCAGTTCGCGAAGCAGTGGACAAAGTTCCCTCCGAACATCCTGGCAACGCGGAAGATTATCGCGCCACTCTGTCTTCAAAAAAGACGCTGCTGATCAGCGACAGCAAGACTCCGACAGAAACGGTCTTCGCATTCCCGGAAGAGCCGGATGCCTTGGATTCTGATGGGCATCAAGGAACCGCAACTTGGAATCTTAATCTCGCGCCCGGAACGACGAAAGTAATTGAGTTCGTGATGGCCTTTGGTGCACCGGGTAAAGCAAAACCACGAGCCGACCAGTGGGCGCGCAAGTTCGGTGTGACATTTGCTGATGCAAAAATGCTTTGGGAGCGGCGATACAGCCAGGTGTTCACTCCGCACAACGGCTTTTTTGAAGGCAATCTGCCGGTGCTGCAAACCGACGATCTCAAGATCCGGCGCAACTATTACATGGGCGTGGTGACCATGCTGCTGATGTTTCGTGATCAACTTCCTTACAGCCCGCGCGTTTTTCTCGCGGGCGGTCCACGCTACGGAGCGTCGGTCATGTTCATTTGGGACACGGGATTAATGGACACCTTGTTTGCCCTGCTGGAGCCGGGAGCCATGCGGGCGTATGTGCTCAAGACTTTGCAGTGGGATTTGGATAAGAATTTGGCCTTCGATTATTACGGCAATCGCGCCTTTGGCTATCGCTATGTCGCAAACTATCCGATGTTGTTTCGGATTGCCACAACCTATTTGCGGGTCACCGGTGATCGGGCGTTCCTGGATCAAAAAGTGGGCGACCAAACGGTTTTGGAGCAATTGGATCGCCTGGCACTGCACTACCAGAATTACCTGATGCCCGCGGGCGGACTTGCTGATTTTGGGGGCAATCCCTGGCATTTTCTCGAATGCGTGCCGACCTACATTCATGCGACGGCGGGATTCAACGCCGCTTATGTGACCATGCTTCGCGACATGGCTGACCTATATGATTTTCTTGGCAACAAGCCACTGGCCGACGAGCGCCGCGCTTCCGCCGAGAAGCTGATCAAGGCGGTATATCCGCAGCTCTACGCGCAAGGGAAGGGATTCTGGCAGAGCCGTTACCCGGATGGACGCCAGTTCGACATGCGGCATTGTTTGGATTTTCAATTCGTCGCCCAAGGAATAGGGCCGGATCTGCCCGGGCGGGTCCGAAAGGAAATGCGGGACTTTGTGGTCAGTGAACTGTTAATGAAGAATTGGATGCGCGCGCAATCACTTCAAGATCCCGCCGCGGGGCAATCGGATCGTCCGGATCACGGACCGATGGGCGCTTATTCGGGCTGGCCGCCGGAGACGGTGGATGGACTGTGCCACCTCGGCTACTGGAAAGACGCTCTCGATTTTTACCGCCGCTGCGAGGCGGCAACCCACGAAGGGGCGTTTTCTCAAGGCGCGGAATTCTACGGACCGAAGAAGAAAGACGATGACGCACCCGTGCGGATCGCCACCGCCGGAACCATCTGCCGCGAAGCCGTGTGCGGCGCCGATTTTACTGACGTGATGATCCGCACGATTTTCGGTCTGCATCCGAGCTTGAACTTGAACAACCAGAACCCGCTCTGGGCGGCGGACCAGCCGCGCGGATTCTCAGCCACGCTTCGCCATGTGCGCCAGGGCAAATCCCTATTGACGATCACTTCGGGGCCAAACGGTCTGACCTTTGAAAAAGAATAGCTCGCCCGTGATTCGAGGCTCGCAAACAAACCGCGTCAGCATCCGTCCCGGCCTGAGGCAGGGTGGGCAGGTCACCCTTTTTGCCTCCCCCCAGTTTCGCCTCCCCGGTGTCTTTTAATTTGAGTCAACTCGACCCTTGCCAAAAGAGCAATTTTTCCTTGAAATGTTCTTGCCGTCGTGTATTGTTTGAACAAATATACAACTGAAATTAACGCAGCACCTCAAATAAGTGCTGCGTTATACAATTATGATAGTCTTGAATAGCGGTCTCAAGAGGGTCAGACAGCGGTGTTTTTGTGCGTTCACTTTAATCGAGTTGTTAGTTGTGATCGCGATCATCGCCATTTTGGCGGCGATGCTCCTGCCGGCTTTAAGCCGGGCTAAACTAAAGGGAATGCAGGCTTTGTGCCTTAGTAATCAAAGGCAACTGGTTTTGGGCTGGAGGATGTACATGGATGATAACGGCGATAAAATGATGTTTCTGGAGGAATCAACGACCAAAGGAATCCCATGGCGTTATAATGTTCCGCCAGTTTTGCCGCCGGCCAATCCGGATATAACCGCATATATGATAAGCTATGAAGTTGCAGGTTATAACCAGGGAACAATGGTCAAGTACGCACCGAACGCAAATGTCATCCATTGTCCGGGCGACCTCCGTTCAAGCAGGACGCCGTTGAACACTGACCCGGCCACAAGTCAGTTTTCTTATGGCAGCTATTCGGGAGTGGACGGTCTTAATGGAAACGGTTTTTATGGCGGCATCATCGACAAAGGTTCAGAACTGAGACACCCCAGCAATATGATTTTATTTGTTGAAGAAAACGACCCGCGCGGTGAAAACTTGGGGACTTGGTTGTTTAAGGCAACTCCGCCGCCATTTCCGCCATCCTTTGGAGATTCTCCTGCCGTATTTCATGGAAGCACCAGCACGTTCTCGTGGTGCGATGGGCATGCTTCGGCTCGCAAATGGATGGATCCAGCGACCATCCAATATGCCGCGAGCATGAATATAAATAAATATGCCAACCCACCCTCCGCGGCGCAAACCCCCCATGACGGACCTTTTATCAATTTGGCATATGTCACCAAAGCAAACAACTGAAGGACGCTTGTAAAGGGGCTCGAACCGCTAACAATGCACGGCGAATGCCCGGGGCGTCGTTGGTAAGGCTCCTATGTCATCGGAGGATGGTCCTCAACTCAGCGGTTGGACCGTCGGGCCTTTTTGGCGATGTCTTTCGACCTTCGCTTTGTTGCTTCGCCGGCCGTTGTTGATTTTCCACCCCGGCGCAGGTTTAAACGCTTCAATGCGACAATTGTGGTTAGCCCCACACACCCCCATCCGAAAAAGTCACCGTGTTGGCGGTAGAAAGTGTGATGGGAACTCGGACCGGAACTGGCCAATGGCACCTCAATGATTTTAAAGCCGGCCTGGTAGACGTTCTTTGATCCAGGGAAGTAGACATTGTGAAGCCGCCCGCAGGTGTCAATCCAGCAGCTGATGCCGTTGTTGCAACAACGGACCATCGGCAGGTGTAACTCGACCCCGCGAAACAGTGCGTAGATTGCGTGCAACCATTGCGCGGAACTGTCGCCAAACCAACCGTCATTTGTGAGATTCAGGAGGAAATCCGTTTCGTCATCCTGACAGGCGCGAACCTCCTGCGGAAATACATCCTCGTAACAGATCAGGACGGAGAACCTGGCTGGCGGTCCGGCAATTTGAAATAAACCCGGCCCAGTCCCGGCCCCGAGGCCCGCACCGGCGGCACGCAATCTGCCTAATACCGGAAACCAGCGGGCGCCGGGCATGAATTCGCCAAAGGGCACCAAATGCCGCTTGTGGTAACACGCTGCCATTTCACCAGCCGGATTGATAAGGAATGCGCTGTTGAACCATTCCGTTGCATTGGCATCGACCCCGCTGGGGCGGCTTTCGAAATCGGAGGCCCCCATAACCATCCACGCATGGTTGAGGTGGAGAAGATTAACAACGGCGTCCTGGGTGAACTTATCCCGGGTAATCATTTCGGGAAGCGCCGCCTCGGGCCAAACCAGCAGGTCGGGTTTTTCGGCGAGCGCCAACCGGGAGATTTCCAGCAATTTCAAGAAACGGTTGGTCTCCTCGTTGGGATTCCAGATCGCAGGTTGGGGAATCGCCGGTTGCACCAGGGCGATCTTCAAATGTCGGGGGGTATCCCCGCTCTTGGACAATTCGTGCCGGCCATACGCCAACAGCCCTGCTAGAACCAGCAGCGGCGGAAGAATCTGGCGCAGGGCCAAGTGAAGGCATTTCTGAGCGGCGCAGCCAGACAGGATGGCACAATACAAAGAAACGGACAGCCAGGAAACGAGAAACGAAACGCCGTACACCCCGGTGAACGATGAAAACTGAATCACTGCCAGCCACTGATATTGTGAGGCGCCCAGAAACTCCGGAAAACCAGTTAGAATGCGCCCCATGGCCATTTCGGTGGCTACCCAGGCGCTGGCACAAAACACTGGCCAGCCAAGACAATCCCAAACGGTCATGGCGCCCCACCGTTGCGGAAAATCCTTAGCGGACGTTTCTGAGTTCCCATCCGTTTTTCGTCCCGGATAAGAACGCCAGCATAGCCAACACCAGCCGCCCATGTATGCTGCCCCCACCGCGCTTTGAAATAGATACGCTGCCAGTCCATACCATCGGAAGGGAATGAAAAGCAGCCAATAAACACCAGCGAGCCAGGATCCGAGCCCCGAAATAAAACCCGACAGAAACACCCGTTTTCCTGAATCGTAATGGGCCAGGAAAAGGATGAGGCCAGGCGCCACCCAGGCCAAGCCGGGCAGGCTAAATTTGGGAAAGGCGGCCGCTAACAGGGCGCCGGCCAAGAAAGAAAAAACCAGCCTCGGGAGATTTTGTTGAGCAGCCATGTTTCAATGTTGAACAAATTCACGGTGCCGCAATCACATCGGCAGGAGCACAGTATTTCCGTTAGCATCTTATCCGCGCTTGACCTTGACGTAAACCATCATTTCGGATCCCTTGTAATTCCATAGCCACATAATGCTGCAATTTTGCTTGCATTTACGGTCAATACAGTTCAAAGTATGAACATTAGCACAAATATTCACGTAGGGCCGCCATTATGAAAAATTGCTTTTTTTTAATCGTTGGATCGGCATTTGTCTTCCTCTGTACCATCAATGCTCACGCGGTGGCGTATTGGAACTGTAGTTCTCCTTCCGGGCCCGCGACCGGTACATGGAACCAAACCAACCTGACTTGGACCACCAGTAGTAGTTATGCCAATGTTACCACGTCGGGAGGCCCCACCGATCCCAGTCCCGTTTCCTGGAACACGGGCCTTTCATCAGACGCGGTGGCCTTTTGTAACGGAACCGCAGCTAATGGAATTCCTGGCCCCTATACCATCACGGTGGATAATAGCCAGGGCCAGATTCAGTGCGGAGATCTGCTCGTCTATTGTGGGCCGCTGACCCTGGCCGGCGGCACTTTGGACTTCGATATTATCATTAACAATTCTCCCAGCGCCTCAAGTGATGCCGGGCTGGTCTTGACCATTCACACCAATCAAGTTGCCTATCTAAATGTCGTTTTAACGAATTCGGTTGGCCCGTACACTACCACCTTTGGTTCGGGCGATGTCAGGAATGTTTTTGCCAACAAGCAAGATGAGGGCGTTCTCTATCTGGGCGCCACCAACACGTTCATCGGCGATATCGCGATCAAAAGTGGTGTCCTGGCCATAACCTGTGACCAAAGCATT
>JBEKZM010000114.1:0-20112 GCA_049509875.1 Verrucomicrobiota bacterium
GATCGCTGGGCGCTTCGAGCGCGGTGAGCATGAGGACGGGCGTTGGCTTCGTTTTTCGCAACTGCGACAAAAGTTTCCAGCCGTCGAGTTTGGGCAGCATCACATCGAGCACGACGGCGTCGTAATCGTAAGTTTCTGCCTTGAAAATCCCGTCGCCACCGTCGCCGGCGGTGTCCACGGCATAGCCTTCCTCACGCAAAGCCTTGGCCAGATTGCGCTGCAATCGAGGTTCATCTTCCACGACCAGAATTCTCATGGCTGGGTTTTGTTAAACGATTTTAGCATAAATAAAGCGCCGCCCACAAACACGCTTTTAAGGCGCGAAAGAGAAAAGCATGGCCGACTGAAGATTAAGCCAGCATTAAATCCGACCGGATTGCAAAAAATAAATTTTGCTCAAATGCCCCGGCTTAATCCGAGCTTAATCATGCTTCGCATAAATTGGGTGCAGAAAATGAAACCAAATCCCGGCAATTGAAGAACAACGCAAAAAAAGACAAACGAAAGGAAAACTATCCATGAAAAATAAATTCAGGTCAGGCCATTTCGCAACCAAGGCGAACTTCAAGCGGCCATGTTGGCTGGCAATGTTCATCACTCTTGGAATAATGCTCATGTTTTATGGCGCCTACTACGAAATGTTCCCTTACGCCGAATATGCGACCGGTCGCACCTGGCAGATGCGAGTGAAAGACATCTTCTTTCTGCTGATGGTGGTCGGAGTATTTGGGTTTGTGGCGTCTTTAATATGGTGGTTTGCGTCAGCCATCGCGGTGTGTGGTCTTGGCTCACGCCCTCGAGCGGCCGTGGCTCCTGCCACGCTAAGCGCTTTGGGACTGGTCACTGTCCTATGCCTTTGCGGAGGAAATCTGCCAGCCCAAGATGACAACGGTGGCGGACCAGGTGGACCACCGCCCGGGCAACCCGGCGATGGCGGGCCTGGTGGCGCTGGAGATTCTGGTGGCAACGGTGGACCGGGCGGCCCGCCACCTGGAAATTTCGGCAACGGCGGACCAGGCGGCTCGGGCAACCTCGATCCTGCCCAGTTTCAGCAGCGCATGATGGAACAAACCCGTCAAAGCCTCAACGTGACGAATGATGATGAATGGACGGCGATAGAACCCTTGGTTCAAAAGGTCATGGATGCACGGCGCGAGGCCGGCGGTCCGGGAGGTCCCGGTGGCCGAGGCCGGCCTGGCGCGCAAGCCAGCAGTGAACAGCAAGCGCTGCAGAAGGCAATTGACGCCGGCGCTCCGGTCGCGCAAATCAAAGACGCCCTGACCAAATACCGCGCCGAGCGCAAAGACAAGCAAGCCAAGCTGGAAGCCGCCCAGAACGAACTTAAAAATGTGCTTAGCGTAAAACAGGAAGCGCAGGCTGTGCTGGTGGGATTGCTCCCCTGACCAAACGCCGTTGGCGCGTTGCTTGAAAATCTACAAATCGAAGGCATAGTTCTGTTATGGTGACGCATTTCATTTTCAACGGTGGCACAACTTTATGAGTTCAAAAACAGCCTGCGTCCTCGTGATTTTTTGTCTCGCGGCCGCGGCGGTTGCCGCGGAGGAAACTCCGGCCGCCGCATTGCTGGTGCTCAACAAAGGTGATAATTCTCTGGCCATCGTTGATCCCGCTAGTCTGAAGGTCGTTGGTCGCGTGCCCGCCGGGGCCGATCCGCATGAGGTCATAGCCTCCGCTGATGGCAAGCTGGCTTTCATTTCCAACTACGGCGCCGGGCACACCCTCTCCGTAGTTGACCTGGTGGCCCAGAAATCTTTGCCGGCAGTGGAACTCGGGGCCATGCATTCGCCGCATGGGCTCGCGATCGCCGACGGGAAAATTTATTTCACCGCCGAGGCCAGCAAAGTCATCGGCCGCTATGATCCGGCATCGCACCAGATTGATTGGATTCCGGGCCTGGGCCAGAACCGCACCCATATGATCGTGGTGTCGAAAGATGCCAAAGTGATTTTCACTTCCAATGTGAACTCCGACACGATCAGTGTCATTGAAGAAAATTCCAGCCCCGGCGGACCTGGCGGCGGTTTTGGCGGACCTCCACCTGATGGCGGGTCCGGAGGCCCGCAGGTCGATGGCGGTCACGGTGGCCCACCATTGGGTGGTTCCGGCAATGGCAATCCGCCACCCGGCGGACCTGGCGGACCTCCCGGCGGGCGGGGTCAAGTTGACTGGGCTGAAACGCACATTGCGGTCGGCCATGGCCCGGAAGGATTTGATCTCTCTCCCAATGGCAAAGAAATTTGGGCCGCGAATTCACACGACGGTACCGTCTCAATCATTGATGTTGCAAAGAAAGCCGTGGTTGGAACGTTGACGATTCCCACTCGGTTTGCAAATCGCCTGAAGTTTACGCTGGACGGGAAACTCGTTTTCATTTCGGACCTCGGCAGCAGCGACTTGGTGATTGTTGATGTCGCCAGCCGCAAGGAAGTAAAACGTATCAAACTTAATGGTGGCTCAGCGGGAATCCTGATGCAACCAGACGGTTCGCGCGCCTACGTTGCCGTCGGTTCCGATAATGGAGTCACAGTCATTGACTTACAATCCTTGAAGGTCGCAGGCCATATCGAAACCGGTCGGGGCCCAGACGGCCTCGGATGGGTGGTTCGAAATTAACATGCAACTTGGCTGGCAGTGAACCCCAGCGTGCTGATGACGATTGATTTGCTGCCGACCATTGCAAAACTCGTTGGCGCAGAGCTGCCCAAAAAACAAGCCGGAGGTGGGAATCCACGGATGATTGACGATGGCCGAAAGGCTCCGGCGCACATCCCATTCGAGACGCTCCTGCGCTTTGGGGTTGTGCTCGTGGTCGAGGGCCTGGATTGGTCCCCGAAATGAATTGCGGTCAAGGCCGATCAGTTCCGGAAAACACAAACGGCAGCCGTACACCCAGCAGTCGGAGCTTGATTTTCTCCATCGCTCCAGACGTAACTTTGGTCCGCGAGATGCCGGTCCACAGCACCGTGAGCGAGTGGTTCTGCGAATCCTCTACGTGGCTGAATAAAATGCCCCCTGGCAGAAGATGCATCGTGGAACGCCCGTTGCCATCCCGCATCCAGCTCCCGGCCAGGCCCCAGAGTGCGGAAACACGCGCGACGATGTGGTTGGTATCCTGTGGCAGCCGCGCCTGGAACTGCCCGTAGAGCACACCCCATGGCAGCACGGCGGTCTTGCTGTAACCCCGGCGCAGGTCGGATTCATGCTTGGCGATCAAGCTCCAACCCAGCTCCCATTGGTTGAACGAAGCGGTGCGATGCGATTCGCCCAACAGCCCCAGCATCAGGCTGTCCGCCGCGCCCACACCATTGCGGTCGTGTTTCGACAGCAAGCCGCATAGCGACCGCCCCACGATGTAATCCGCGTCCTGCCGCCGCGAGAAGAGCGGATTGAAGCGGAGCAGCGCCGGATTGGCCGCCTTGCGGGCGGATTCCTCCGGCGGCAGCGTGATGCCGATATCCCAGGCTTCAGGCCGCAACGGGGTATCCAGCCGGTCCGCTTCAAATGTCAACACCGTCCTGCCCTTCGAGATAATGGTTCCGATATGCCCGTCCGGCTGCGTCCATTGGAGGCACTGCCCGCGGTGAGGGTCGGCTGAGGCTTGATGGAGCGCCTGGCGCTGATTCAACCACGCGCCGGCAAAACGGCGGGCGGCGGTTTCAGAATCCCAGACCGAAGCCCAGACCAGGACATGCCGTCCGTCCGGCGCTTCGTACAGCGCCACCCGGTCACCATCCCAGCCGTCCGCCAGCCATTCGCCGCCGCTCAAGCTATGAAACGAGCAGCCCAGCAGCACGGAAACACCTGCCTCGCCCAGACTGTCGCCCGCCGTTTGTTTCCAGCCGTCCGGGGAGGTTTCCGGCAGACGGATCGCCGCCGGCAAATCGCGCCATTCCCAAGCCTTCACCGGATGCATGATTTGGGCCGTGCTGGCGGGCGGATGGTCATTAAGCCAATCGAGGCCGTCGAGCCCCCAATGGCGCATGACCTCCGAGCAGAAACAGTAGCCGTAGGAATACGGCATGACCTGGGATCGCGCCAGCGTTTCCGGCATGCCGGGCACTTCGGCAGCGGAGGTTTTCCAGAGGATGCCCAGTGCCAGGTCCAGGAACGACTCAGTCAATCCCGAATGCAGCGCATTCCACGCCAGGGGATAAAATTCCGGAGCATCCTGTGCCTGGAGGGCAGGAACCGCCTCGATCATCAGGCGGGTGGCCGCGCCCTCCGCCAAAAAACTCCGGGCGGCTTCGCGGTCGGTGGATTCCCGGCGCGAGCCCTCCGATGGATCGTCGAACGGCCAGTACTGATCCTCGAGCGCGTGGGTGAATTCATGGGCGAAGATAATATCGTCGCCGTCGGTCGAGTATTTGTCGGCTTCCTGTTTTACCGTTTTCCGCGCCGGGTTCTGCCTGGCGTTGGTCCGGGCGGTGGAAAACGACGGAATACACATCTCCTTGGTGTCGCTGTCGTAAAACCCCGCCGCCTCGCCCACAAATAATCCGGTCTCCACCGCCTGCAAATCCGTGCCCGGCGGCACCAGATCCAGCCACACCAGGAGGGACTGATAATCGGCCAGCTCGCGGCCCAGGTATTCCTTCTTCAAATCCCACTCCGCAATCGCGCGCATTTCCTGCTCCGACACTTTGAAGGCCGGCACGTTGTGCAGGAATTTTTTCCCGCGCAAGGTTTCCACTGTCTTTTTGATGGCGTCCAGGTTTCGGGCATAAGGGACCTTGCCGCCCGCCGCCGCGTTGGTTGCCGGCGCCGCCTGCGCCGGACCGACGGCCGCCACAAGCAAACAGCCGACTGCCAGCATGGCACAGCGTACCTCAGATGCCCCTCGTTCCCTTGAACCGAGTATCCAAAAGCTCATATTCGCCTCACGTCCCTTCACGATACTAATCGTTCAGCAATCCGCCAAGCCGGTTACGCCGGATGATCGCTCCGTTAGTAGGAAACTCTGAAGCCTTTGGCCAAATGAGTAGTCGGGGGAATTTAAATCTGAACAGGCAGAACCAAACCGGAACGGGGAAATCCATACCAGGACTCAAATGTTCCTTGGCGATTAGAAATTCTTGCGGTTGCGGCATCTTGTCCTGGACTCTCTCAAGCCATGAAAGCTTTACGGCAGGGACAGTTTGACTGCCTCTTCCGGCAGAGCAATGGCTTTAAAATTTTTGAGATTGAGAGTGTAAATCGCAGTCACACGAGCCTTGGTTGTGCTTTTAAGCAGAAGGGCATCCTAAACCGTGCCTACTTGTATTTTGGTTCCGGCCGCCTCTCGCAGAAGGGCGGCATATTCGCTTCCAACCAGGCTGACAGTTTTAAAATGCTTCAAAACATCTTCCTCGATGCGTAACAGCGCCTGTCCGGGGGGCATGGCGATAGGGTGGCGGGAGTTTTGTCAGGGCCGCATACATTTCCGCCAGGCTGTGACCAGATATAATCCCCTCATCCTGTCTGTCATGGATGCGTTCCAGAACGGCGAACGACCGATCGTGACTAACGTGGGGCTTTACGACCGCAGAGATCAGCATGCTGGTATCTAGGTCACTTGAAATTGGCTCAGATCTCCCTTGGCTAATCAACGATATACCCAGATAAGGCATTATGAAACGTGATTCTACTACAACACGAACGCTACAATCGCCCGGCGCAACGACGCCTCGCCAAAAAAGATCATTCTGTCCAGACATTCCTGCCGGATGGACCGTGCGAAGCGTTCCCATATGCATTCAAATTCGGTGAATAGGCCCGCAGGCGCAGCCCCCCACCTGAGCACTCCCTAACAGTTGACGGAACTGCTTACTAAAAAAACTGGCGCGATCGTGTATGAGCAGACGCGTGCCACGCAAAAAGCCTGCCACTGGATCAACCAGAGTACGCGCAACTTGCTTGATCCACGCTTCATAGGGTTCAGGCACCATGCCGGCAATTTGCATTTCGCGCGTCGCTAGTTTGATGACGAAGAGCACGTGATAACGCGCCAGTCCCCTGCCCGTCCACAGCTCCACCGTGAAAAAGTCCTTAGCCGCCAACACCTCCCCATGCGTTCTCAGGAACTCCTTCCACGTCATTCCTTGTCGTCGCTCTGGCGCCGGGTCCATTCCCGCCGCCTTCCACACGTTAGCGATGGTTCCCCTGCCCACTTCATGGTGCAGATTGGCCAATGCGCCCTGAATCCGAGTATACCCCCAGGAGCGGTTTTCCCTCGCCGGCTTCAAGATGAGTTCTTTAATTTCACAGGCGGTGGGTGGAAGTCGCGTTTTGCGGACGGTACTCCCGTCGTATTTATTGGCGACCAGCCGCCGACGCCAAGCCAGCAACGTGTTTCGGGGCGCATCGGCGCCGGGGCTAGCGCATAAGCAGCTGTCGTTTTGGGAGCAGATTTTGCGCAACGACCGCCCTGAATCCGCCGGTTCCTAGCCGGGTCGCCAGCGTCATCGTCAAATGCGCGAACAGCCCGAGATCGAGTTTTCCAACGTGCCCTACTTATCCAGAAATTGTCAATTCGCCATGGACACCTTACTAAAACGCCTTGGCCGTTTGCTCGACATTCAGGCCGGCGCAGGCGCCCACGATCAGCGACGCCAGCAACAGCCCGTTGAACGCCGGCGCGCGCAACCGGGCGACGATCACCATCAAGGTAAGGATGGCGAGCGCGGTGCAGGCCAGCAATTGTGGGTGCCTAAGCGCCACGCATCAAAACTCAACATGCCGTTCGCGTGCTTGAATTCGCCAATGCGTGACGGCCCGACCTTGTTGAATCACGACAGCCTCGCCATGCAATGCGACCGTTGGGCAAATGTGCCAGGGCACGCCATAGAGACAATCACCAACTTTCCAATCACCAGCGGCATCTGTTTCGATCACCAGATGTTCCTCGCTGTGCGCGATGAAACGCGCGGAAGGAAGATTTAAAAAATAAACCCGCGGCGGCGGATTCTCCGCCGCGACGGCCTTGTGGCCGAGGTCCAGGCACAACCTTCCATTGCCCGGTTTACTGATGACGCGGGCGAGTACCAAGGCGGAGTACAAAAAATCCAGATCTGGAAACCGGCTGTTGTAACCGAAATCCCAAAGTACGCAGGTGCCGGGTGAACATTCCACATCCGTCCGCCGCGCATGAAACGGGAAAGTAGGCGTACCGCCGGCCACAACGGTTTTGGCTGGCACACCGAGAGACGCCAATTGGTCGCGCAATTTCGCGACGGGGGCAAAGGCTGCTTCGCATTCGTCACGCCGCAGCGCGGGATCGCTCGTGTGAACGTGTCCGTCGTAGGCGTGCAAGCCAGCAGGATTGACGCCGGGCAAACGACCTAACGCCTGATAAAGTTCAATCGCTTTCCCGTCCGGGGTCAAGCCGGTACGATGTTGGCCGCAATCCAAATCCAACAGGACATTGATTTTGATCCCACATCCAGCGGCGGATTGTGAAAGTGCTTGTGCGGACTCAAGGTTGTCCGTCAAGCAGGCAAATACGGTTTTCCAAAAGGCCCGGATGAGTTCAAGAAACCGGCCGATGTTCGGTCCGACGGGCTGGTACGCAAGCAAGACCTCGTCGGCTCCTGCGCGAGCGCACATTTCGGCTTCGGTGATGGTAGCGGCCTTAAATTTGGTAATGCCCGCGTTGATCTGCATCGCGGTTACTTGAGCGAGCTTGTGGGTCTTGACATGCGGCTGAAGTTTGGCCGGATCGCCAGCAACGGCAATCATGCGCCGAATATTTTCCTCCACTCGATCAGGATAAATCAACAGCGCCGGCGATTCAATGTCTTCGAGATTCGCAATCGTAAACCAGTTCAACATGGGGCACTCGTCGTTCATTGAATTTCAAAAGTGGGCGAGGATGTTCGCCGGGTTTGGCATGTGAATTGGAGCGAGCCGCTCAGGGGATCACGGCCGTATACCGTTGCGTCGCCGGAATTCTGGTTGGCGGCGATTAGGAGCCCTTCCGGTTGCGCCAACCGGCGGGAGTTGCCGACATCGGCCCTGCTGAGCAAGTCGAAATGCCCCGACTGCGGCTCGCACAGGATACAGACCCGATACTTGCGGACGGTGTTCCAGCCCGTAGCGTGGGTCCCACACAAATGATTCCGCCAATTCCCCCGAGGGATTCGGGTGGAGTGCATTCCACAGCAGCGGATTTGAAACCGTTGACCAGCGCGCAGCAAATCGTTCGTTCCCGTGACACAGCCCTGGCCGGCTCCGGCCGAAAGGGCAACCTTCCGGGCCGAGGCCAGGGTTATGGTCCCGGCGTAGTTGACGCGCCGTATTGGATGCAGCATCGGGAAATTCCGTTTCATAGAACCAGACACCAGCATCTCAACAGAGCAGCCCTCTGCCAACTCCCTTGTTTGCGGGAACGTTCAACCGACCTGGTTCCAGGAATAGTGAGATGTTGGCTTGTAAATCGTGACCACCGTAATACAAATCTGCCACCTTCCGGTGTCCTTTCTTGTGATGGTGACCTTATTAGGCGACCTGCGCGTCGCGCTGCGCGCGCTGATCCGCAAACCGGCGTTCACTTGCATGGCCGCGGCGACGCTGGTAATGGGAATTGGCCTCACGTCCGCCATTTTCGCGGTCGTTCAAGGCGTATTGTTGACGCCGCCGCCGTACCCGCATCCCGACCGCGTCGTTTGCCTCTCGGCCGGCGAGGAAGGCGAGCCTTATGAAGGGAGTTGCCCCGTTGCCACCTGGGCCGCCTGGCGCGATGAAGCGCATTCCTTTGAATCCATTGCTCCCTACTGGTGGGATTTCGAATACCTGATTCGCGACGATGGCAGCCAGTTCATCCAAGGTTTGGATGTCACGACAAATTATTTCGACCTCATCGGCGTCAAGCCGCTGCTGGGGCAAACGTTCTCCCCATTGTTGGGCACCACAAGACCGGACGCCATTGCCGGATTTTCCGAGATCATCCTCGGTTATGGTCTTTGGCAAAGAACATTCAAAGGCGACCCGCACATTATCGGACAAGCCATCCACGTCAGCCGGATTGAAGAGCCGCTGACCATCATCGGCGTCATGCCTCCGGGCCTGAAATTTCTCCCTGCGGATAACGAAAACACCGAACCCAACTTCGATGTCAATGCGCCCGTGGATTACTGGCGGCCAGTGATGGTCCGCGAAAGCAACCTTAGATCCGAGCAGTGCGATGTCATCGGGCGCTTGCGGACGGGCGTATCGCTGGGCCACGCGCAAGCCGAATTGGCCGTCATCACGGGTCGCCATGCGCGGGCCGAAGGAATTTCGGAGCGTGCCAAAGCGAAGGCCGGCTGGTTGATGGCCCTGCTGAATCGCGAAGGACGCCGCTTGCTTCTGCCCTTGATGGGCGCGGTCGCCCTTCTGTTTTTGATTACTTGCGGCAATATCGCCACCCTGCTGCTCGGTCGCGGCTTGCAGCAACAACGGGAATACGCCGTGCGCTGCGCCCTCGGCGCGGGCCGCGCGCACCTATTCTCCGTCGCCATGGCCGAACCATTGTTGCTCGCGTTTTTTGGAGGGGTCGCCGGCTGCGCTTTGGCGTTGGCCATCGTCAAGATCATCAAGGCCTTTGGCGGCTTCGCCATTCCCCGCCTCGATGCGGTGGCCGTTGGCTGGCCGGTGATTGGCGTGGTCTTGGGTCTGGCGCTTTTGGCAGCGATCCTTACGGGCGCCCTGCCGGCTCTTCGCGCCGGCCAGGCGGAACCCGCCTCCGGGATGAGCGGCGGCGGACGAAGCGGCAGCATCGGGCGCGCGCAACGCCGATGGCTTGCGGCCGCGGCAGTCCTGCAAATCGTCCTCTCTACCGTCTTGCTGGCCGGCGCAGGGTTGCTGCTGGGAACGGTTGCCAACCTCGCCAGGCTCAATCCCGGTTTCGATACCAAAAATATTTTGACGCTGAGCGTGACGCCGATGGAAGATGATTTCATCGGTTTCCACAGGCGCGCGCTGGAGTGCGTCTCGGCGTTGCCTGGGGTCGAAAAAGCCGCATTCGCGTGGGGCGTGCCTTTGACCGGCAACAAATGGACCGGCTTGATCACGGTTGAAGGCCAGTCGGACGCCAATAAGTCAGCGAATAAAACCATCGTCAGCGAACGCGCCGTCACGCCTGGATATTTCGATGCGCTTAAGATGAACCTTGCCGCCGGCCGGGACTTTCGCGCCAACGACACCTGGGACAACTGGACGAACAAGGCCGTTGCCGCGCCCGGCGATACGCCTTTTGTGGCAGTCATCAATCAAACCATGGCCCGGCAACGTTTTGGCACCGGCAATTGCATCGGGAAGAAACTCCACACTGGGTTTTTCCCGAAGCGTCCGCTAGAGGTCATCGGCGTGGTCGAAGACATGCGCAGCGATTCCCTTGCGCAAAAGCCCGGGCCGGAAGTCTATTTTTGTTATTGGCAGGCCCCGGCGTTCACCAAGCATTTGATTGTCAAATCCGCTTCCGCCCCGCGGACGCTCGTGGCCGCCGTCCAGCGGGCATTGCGCGCGGTTGACCCCAAAGTCGCCGTGGATCATGTGAAAACCCTTGACCAAATACGGGCCGATTCCATTGCACCGCAGATTTTCGCGATGTGGCTGCTCACGGGCTTTGCCGCCATCGGGGCCGTTCTCGCCCTGGTGGGAATCTACGCCGTTATGTCGCTTTCGGTAAATTCAAGAAACCGCGAAATCGCCATCCGCATGGCCATCGGCGCGCAATACCGCGATGTGCTGCGGCTCGTGCTGGCGGAAGGCCTGAAACTCATTGTCGCGGGGGTGGTGGTGGGGATCGCTGCGGCACTGGCTCTGGGCCGGGTTCTGAGAGCCTACCTTTTCGGTGTCGGCCCGTCGGACCCGCTAACCATGGTATCGGTTGCCATGCTGTTTATGGCCGTGGCGCTGCTTGCCTGTTTTGTCCCCGCGCGCCGGGCGACCCACACCGATCCCGTGACGGCGCTGCGTTGCGAATGATTTGGAACTTTATGTCAACACCTGCCTTGCTGATTGAGCTGAAGGGCATCGAGAAGGTTTTTTTGACGGACGAAATCGAGACGCACGCGCTCGCAAACGTGAGTTTCGAAATCCGCCACGGCGAATATGTCTCCATTTCCGGCCCGTCCGGCTGCGGCAAATCCACGTTGCTGGCCATTCTCGGTTTGCTCGATTCTCCCACTGGCGGCCGTTACGAATTGCGCGGCGAGCCCGTCGAACGCCTGGACTACGCGCAGCGGGCGCGCCTGCGCAACCGCGAAATCGGTTTCATTTTCCAAAGCTTCAATCTCATCGGCGACCTGACCGTTTGGGAAAATGTCGAATTGCCGCTCACCTATCGCGGCTTGGATTCCGACGAACGCCGCGAGCGTGTGGAGGAAGCGCTCGCAAAAGTTGGCCTGACGGCCCGGGCCAAACATTACCCGGCCCAGCTCTCCGGCGGTCAGCAACAACGCGTGGCCGTCGCGCGCGCGTTGGGTGGCCGCCCTTCCATCCTGCTTGCCGATGAACCAACTGGAAATCTAGACTCAAAAAGTGGCGACGTCGTGATGACCCTGCTTCGCGAATTGCATGATGAAGGCGCGACGATTTGCCTCGTCACGCACGATCCGAACTACGCGCGTGATTCGCAACGGGCCATTCACATGTTTGACGGCCAGATTGCTGCCGGGGCCTGACCATGGACATCCCCATTTCAGCCGAAGTTCGCAAACGCCGCCGTGCGCGCCGTTGGTTGATTGCGGGTGCGACGGCCGTCGTGCTGACGGTCGTCACGGTCGCCCTTTCGCGTTTGCAGCCGGCCGCACCGTCCGTGGAGAAAGCCTCTCTCTTCATGGATACCGTCAAGCGCGGCGAGATGCTTTGCCAAGTGCGAGGAAATGGCACGCTCCTGCCGGAGGACACCCGTTGGATCCCAACGCAAAATGCCGGACGCGTGGAACACATTCTCGTGTTGCCGGGGGCCCGCGTAAAAGCAGACACCGTGCTGGTGGAGTTGACCAATCCCGACGTAGATCAAGCGGTCTTCGACACCGGGTGGCAGCTGAAAGGCGCTGAAGCCGACATGGCCAAACTCCGCGTTCAGCTAAAGACGGACGAATTGACCCAACGCAAGGAAGTGGCAACCGCCGAGGCCGACTACAGCAACGCCAAGCTGGATTACGACCTCGAAACCGGCCTCGCCAAGTCGGGCATCGCGCCGCAGGCGATTTTGGCGCAAGCCAGGACCAAGGCCGATGAATCGTCCAAGCTCTTGGACATTGAGCGTGAGCGTCTGGCCGCGCTGACCGATTCGGCGAAAGCGCAAATGGACGCACAAGACGCCAAAGTCTCGCAACTGCGCGCGCAACTTGAGATGAAGCGAAGCCAGCTGGCGGCGCTCGAGGTTCGCGCGGGCATGGACGGCGTCCTCCAGCGCCTCGGCGACATGAACAACCCGCTTCAGGAAGGCCAACAACTGGCCGCCGGCGCGTCAGTGGCGCGCGTTGCCAACGTCGGGAAACTGAAGGCGGCGATAAAAATCGCCGAGACCCAAGCCAAGGATTTGCAAATGGGTCAACGCGCGCAAATAGACACGCGCAACGGAATCATCACCGGCCACGTCATCAGGATTGACCCCAGCGTCGAAAACGGCACGGTCACCGTAGATGTCGCGTTGGACCCCCCTCTTCCAAAAGGCGCGCGGCCCGATTTGAGTGTTGATGGCACGATTGAAATCGCGCGGCTGGACAATGTCCTGTACGTGGGCCGGCCCGTACAGACGGATGCGGACAGCCAGGTTGGGCTCTTCAAGGTGATTGACGCCGGCCACGGCGCAATGCGTGTAGCCGTCAAGCTTGGCCGCGGTTCCGTGAGCAGCATCGAAATCCTCAGCGGCCTGCAAGCTGGCGACCAAATTATTTTGTCCGACATGTCCCAATGGGACACCCACGATCATCTCCGACTAAATTGACCCAACCCAGCCGCGCACGTTTTATTCACCAAATTTTGCTCTTTGGATCGAAGAAGGGATTTGCGCCACCAACGCGTCTTATGAGGTGAGCAAAATCGACTCGCCTGTGAATGAAACTGATTAGAGGCCCAAACTGATATCATCGCCTTCGGGCAGACCACCTTTAAGTTGGGATAAGCTCTGCAACAAGTATCCGGTGGACGCCTTTATCGTGCGGCTCATCGAAATTCAACGTGTACCGCAAAGAAAAGTGGATCTTTTCCCGCTTCCAGGTTAACCGGTTGATCGGCGCCTGGCCAGCCTGTCAATTGTTGACAGCCTGTCAATTGTTGACTTTAATTGGCGTCAATGTGAGTGCCGGGCCCACGCCCATGCGAACGGACAACCCGCGTTCCTTGAGCAGTCGTTCCCGGTTGAATTTAATACCGGTGGTCGCCGGGTGCGAATAACCCCCCTGCACTTCCTCCACCCGCGTCAGCGGCTCAGGCATGGATCGCTCCTGGCCCGGAATTGACGCCAACGTTTGTTTTCGAAACCGCGTGCGTCCGCAGGAACTGTTTATTATCATGCACTAATTCGAAGTGGATTACTATGACCGCACCCATTGACCAGGCCCAGCCGGCGATCGCGCCGATCGTCACCAAACGCGGGGACCTTGAAATTAAGGACGCCCAGCTCATTTTTGAATCCATCTGGCGGGAAATGGAGGCGGAAGTTGGCCACGAGCGCCTACGTTTTCCCAAGGAGATTATCCTGCTGGGGGGTGCGCCTGGCGCCGGCAAAGGTACTAACACCGCCTTCATCGCCAAGGTGCGGGGCCTGACGTGCCAGCCGGTCGTGATCAGTTCATTGCTCAATTCGCCCGAGGCCCGGGCGTTGAAAGACGCCGGCATCATGGTCGGCGACCGGGAGGTGGTCGGGCTGGTGCTGCGGGAATTGCTCCGCGCGGAATATCATGACGGAGTCATTCTGGATGGTTTCCCGCGCACGAACGTGCAGGTCGAATGCTTGAAGTTGTTGGTGGACAAAATGCACGCGTTGCGCCATGAATTCTACGACACACCGTTGAGCATACATTTTCGCCAGCCCACCATTCACATCATGGTGCTCTTCGTTGATGAGAAGGAATCCGTGGCCCGCCAGCTCAAACGCGGGCGCGAAACCAAAGCGCTCAGGGAATTGGCGACGCGCACGGCCAATGGCCCGATGCCGGAAGGCCGTCCGACCGATCACGATGAATCGCTGGCCCGCCGGCGCTACCGCGTATTCAAGGAGCAAACGTGGGATGCCCTGCAATCCTTGAAGGAAATTTTCCATTACCACTTCATCAACGCCCAAGGCCCGATTGCTGAGGTGGAGGAAAATATCCTGCGCGAACTGGAATACCAAAGTACGCTGGAACTCGACTCGCGGACGGTGGACCGGCTCCGGGGCGTGCCCGTGGCCAGCCAGATCATCCTCCACGCCCGGCAGGAACTGGTGAAGCGGCTGGACGGCTATGAGATCGATCACCGCCCGTTATTCGCCCAGGTCGTCGCGTTCATTGAGGACAAGATTCTCCCGATTGTCTTGCGCCACGCGATTTCCGGCACGGCACACATCAATACCGAGGAAAAGCTGCTGGAAGACCCGCTGGCGCTGGCAATGTTGATCGATGTGTTTTCGGAACGCGGCTACCACGCCGCCGTGGACATCCACCGGATTGAAATCCCGGATCACATCGAACTCGGAACTGGCAAAGTGACCTGCCGCACCAAGAAGGTGTTTCGGATCGAAATCCGCTTCCACGGTTCGGAAATCCGTCGCGGCTGATGGAAACTTGGTCGTACAAACCTAGTCGCTCAAAGTTGGGCATTCCAGATTTTCAGGGTTGAGTTTTAATCTTGGGCATCACGGGATGCCCTGCGTCCCCCTGTGGTTGGATCCTGTTTGATTGAATCGTCACGGCTAACGCATCCGGTGACTGCTCATGAGCAGCACCAGCACGACCTCCCAAACCACGGCCAACGCCGCATTGTGCCGGATCCCATAACCCAAGCGTCATATTTCAAGATCCATAACTTCCGGCATCTGATGGCAACGTGCAAAAGCACCATCCTCCGTCTTCAGGTTTCAGGTTTCAGGTTTCAGGTCTCAAAACAAACCTGAAACTTGAATCACCGAATCAGCGAAATACCGTCCTTCGTCCTCCGTCCTCGTCGTCAGCCTTCAGCTTTCAAGTTTTCGGATGGCTGGCCACGGGCCGCGCACGGAGCCAAAATGTCGGCGCAGTTTGGAAAAATCCGGCCCGCCAGGGTCGGGCGTCACCGGCCGGTCTTGACTGTCGAAATAGAGACAGCCATCAGCGCAGGGAGCAGAGTGTGAAAAGAAAATCCATGAACACCTCATCTGCCGATCCACAGGGCGAGGACAAGAACGGGATGAACGAAGGGCGGCGCCGGTTCCTCCAATCGGGACTGGCGGCGGCCGGTGCCGTGTTGGCCGAACCAATTTTGCGCTCGACGGCATTTGCTGAATTGGCGCCCCTCGAAATGACGGAAACCGGCCCCGACAGCATTCCCCGCAAGCCGCTGGGAAAAACCGGCGAACACGTCTCCATTATTGGATTGGGTGGCTATCACCTCGGCACGATGGGCTCATTGAAGAGTGCCATCCGGCTAGTTCAAGAGGCCGTCGATGCCGGTGTTAACTTTTGCGACAACGCTTGACTCCCGACGTGTTTGCCAAACATCCGATTTCCGAGATGCTGCGCCGGCCGGACGCGTGGTTTGAGGACCTCGGACGCATTACCCACCCCATGGTCCGCCGCCGGGGCGCAGATAATTACGAGCCGATTTCCTGGGACGATGCTTTTGAATTGGTCGGACGGGAACTTCGTTCGTTGGCTTCGCCGGATGAGGCGTCTTTTTATACGTCCGGCCGGGCGATCAACGAAGCTGCCTTTCTATATGGGCTTTTTGCCCGCCAGTTCGGAACGAACAATCTGCCAGATTGTTCGAACATGTGCCATGAATCCAGCGGCACGGGATTGACGGAGGTTATCGGTTTCGGAAAAGCCACCGTCACAATTGAGGACTTTGCCGAAGCGGATGCCATTTTTGTCATAGGCCAGAATCCCGGCACGTGTCATCCGCGCATGTTGACTGAACTGCAAAAGGCCGCGCAGAACGGTTGCAAAATCATCAGCATCAATCCATTGATCGAGACCGGCCTGATGCGTTTCAAAATCCGCAGCAACCCGTGAACATGCTGTCCCGAGGAAAAAAGCTTGCCTGTCTGTTCCTGACCGTGCGGATCAATGGCAATGTGGCGTTGCTGAAGGGCATCATGAAGGAAATGTTGGAGGCCGATGAACGCGCCGGCGGGAAAGTGCTGGCCCATGATTTTATTGTACATCACACGGACGGATTTGAAGACTTCGCCACCGACCTCCGTCGAGAGAACTGGGAGAGCATCACCAGAAACAGCGGCAGTTCACGCGAACAAATTCGCGAGGCCGCGCAGATTGCGGTGGAATCCGAGCGGATGATTTGTTCGTGGGCAATGGGCATCACGCAACACAAGAATGGCGTCGCCAATGTGCAAAGCATTGTCAATTTCGCCCTGTTAAGAGGACAGATCGGACGACGCGGCGCGGGAGTTTGTCCTGTGCGCGGCCACAGCAACGTCCAGGGCGACCGGACGGTTGGCATCTGGGAAAAAATGAGCCCCGAGTTTCTCAAGGCGCTGGGAGACGAATTCCACTTTTCGCCGCCGGACAAACATGGATTCGACACCTGCCGCAGCATTGAAGCCATGCATCAAGGCCGCGTGAAAATCTTCATCGGCCTGGGGGGAAATTTTCTGGCGGCAACTCCGGACACAAAATACACGTCCGAAGCGATGCGACACTGCAATCTAACCGTGCAGATTTCCACCAAACTCAACCGTGGGCATCTGATCACGGGTGAGCAGGCGCTCATTCTGCCCTGCTTGGGGCGGACGGAACGTGATTTTCAAAAGTCGGGCGAACAGTTTGTGAGCGTTGAAGACACGACCGGCGTGATTCACATGTCGCGAGGTGTGTTGCAACCGGCTTCCGAATACCTGCGAAGTGAACCGGCAATCATTGCCGGCATCGCTCGGGCCACGCTACAGGAGCGGACGACCGTTGATTGGAATATGCTGATTGAAAATTACGATCGCATCCGCGAACACATCGAACATGTGGTGCCAGGTTTTACCCAATAAAATATCCGCGTGCGTCAGCCGGGGGGATTTTATCTGCCCAACGATCCGCATCAGGGGAAATTTAATACGCCGACCAAGCGGGCGAAGTTTTCGGTGCATCAAATTCCAAAGCATGACTTACCGTGCATCAAGTGAGGAACCTGGCTAAAAATTGATCACCACAACGTGTTCCCGTCGGTCATCAATCAACTTTAATGCTGGCTCGGTTTGGGCGATGCCATCAAGCTGGATTCGCCCGGGGAGTTTCCAACTACCCGACTCATTGATGCAGGTAATGTGAAAAAGGGTTTCTCGATAACGATAGTTGACCTTAAAAGCTTTCCATTCCGCCGGCACCCTGGGTGTAAAACGCAGTTCTTTCACGGCCACTTGCACACCCAATAACGTTTCCAAAATCAAGCGATACATCCAGCCGGCCGAGCCGGTATACCAAGTCCAACCGCCCCGGCCGATCTGCGGCGGTACACTGTAAACATCCGCGGCCACCACGTATGGCTCGGTCTTATAACGGTTCACGCCGTCTGGATCCTGCGAGTGCAAAATCGGATTAATGAGCCTGAAAAATTCCCAGGCGCGGCTGGTTTCACCGGCCAGCGAAAATGCCATGACCGCCCAAATGGCGGCATGCGTGTACTGGCCGCCGTTTTCGCGGACACCGGGTACATAACCTTTGATGTAACCCGGTTCGAGGGGCGATTTATCGAACGGCGGGTCGAATAATTGGATAATTTTTTCGGCGCGCCGGACCAGCCGATGCGCGACTGCATCCAGAGCGGTTCGCACACGATCCGGGCCGCCCGCCGCGGAAATAACCGACCAGCTTTGCGGGAGCAAATCAATCTGGCATTCCGGATTGGAGGCGGAACCGAGCGGCTCCCCGTTGTCAAAATAGGCCCGGCGATACCATTGCCCGTCCCAGGCGTTTTTTTCAATATTTTCGCGCAACAACTTCGCCCGCTCATCGCAGTGTTTGGCGAAAGCCTCATCACCGCGTTGGGCGGCCAGGTTCGAGAATTTACTGAGCACATCAAAAAGAAAGAAGGCCAGCCACACGCTTTCGCCTTTTCCTTTTTCCCCGACGAGATTCATGCCGTCATTCCAATCGCCGCAACCCATGAGGGGCAAGCCGTGTTCGCCGAACTTCAAACCATTTTTGATGGCGCGGACGCAGTGTTCGTAGAGCGTGCCGGATTCAGCCGATGTTTGTGGCAAATCGTAATTTGCTTCTTCATCCGGCCGAAGGATTCGGCCTTCTAGAAAGGGCACCTGGCTGTCGAGTACCCCGGTGTCGCCGACCGTTTCCACATAGCGGCAGGTCGCATAGGGGAGCCAGAGATAATCGTCGGAGAAATGGGTGCGGACGCCACGGCCGGTCGGCGGATGCCACCAATGTTGCACATCGCCTTCCCGGAATTGACGCGCGGCGGCTCGCAGCAGTTGTTCCCGCAATAATTCCCGCCGCGTATGCACGAGCGTCATGGCGTCCTGAAGCTGGTCACGAAAACCGAAGGCGCCCCCAGATTGATAAAAGCCGGTGCGCGCCCACATGCGGCAGGAAATGGTTTGATACAACAGCCAGCCATTCGCCAAAAAATTGAGCGACATTTCCGGCGTTTGGACCTGGACCATGTCCAAAGTTTGCTTCCAAAACGCGCGGACTTTGTCCAATTCTTCACGGCAGGATTGGAGATTTTGGAACCGGCGCGCCAAATCTTGTGCGGCCCGCTGGTTTTGTCCTGCGCCGAGAACAAAAGCCACTTCGCGTTCCCCTCCCGCCTCCAATTCCAACTGCGCTTGCAAGGCGGCGCAGGGGTCAAGACCGGCACCCGTTTTGCCTGAAAGGCGGGTGCGGCGGAGTGCGGCGGGTTGTGCGGGCGTGCCATTGCGCCCCAGGAACTCAAGGCGGTCGGTTGTGCAGGAGCGCTCCATTTCGCTGCAGGCCACGAACGCGATGCGGCCTTCAAAATCAGTGTTATAGGCATTGCGCGCGAACAAGGCAGCGGTTTGCGGATCGTTTTCGGTAATAATGTGCATTGCATTTTTGGAGCGTAGTTCACCCAGGACCCATTCCCAATAACCTGTTAAAGTCAGGCTCCTCAGCCGGTCGGAATGATTGGTGATTTTCACAACGACAAATTTCACTGGCTCGTTTACCGAAACATAAATCTGCAATTCGGAGAATATTTCATCCTGTGAGTATTCAAAAACGCTATAGCCAAAACCATGCCGCGCCACATAAGAAGAATTCCCCCGCGCGGGCAGCGGGGTGGGCGACCAAAACTGTCCGCTCTGTTCATCGCGGATGTAAAACGCCTCCCCGCTCGCATCCGTCACCGCGTCGTTGTTCCACGGAGTCAGTCGAAACTCGTGGGCGTTCTCACTCCAGGTATAGCTGCCGCCATTTTCGGTGACTAGCGTCCCAAAATTCGGGTTGGCCAGTACATTGGCCCACGGCGCAGGAGTCGTTGCTCCCGGCGACAGGGTCACGACATATTCGCGGCCATCGGGTGTGAAGCCTCCAAGACCGTTGAAGAACAACAGGTCGCGCCGGGTTGATTTCGGCGCGGTTTTAGGTTCGGCCCGCGCCAGCTGGCGCAAGAGCGGCGGCAGTGAATCCGGGCGAAGACGGCGTGACAACTGTTCCGCCAAGGACCCTTTGTCATCATGCAAAACAATTCGAGCCGTAGTTTCCAACAGAATTCTATCTTCGGGTGAAAACTGGTCCACGCGACGCAGAAAAATACCCCCAGCTCTGTCGAGCAACTGGCTCGCATTATTTGCTGCGACGAGGTTCAAGATTTGGTCATGCAATGCCGCGCGATAAATGGAATCGTCCTCATTTAGTATCACCAAATCGACCATCAATCCTTTTAAGCGCCAATAAGCATGGGCCTGAACGATCTGCCGCACCAAGTTAGCACGTTCCACGTTGGTAACATATAGCAACA
>JBEKZM010000115.1:0-20767 GCA_049509875.1 Verrucomicrobiota bacterium
GATCCTGGGCGGGTATCCGGGCGGGTATTTGTTTTACACGCTGGATGGCACCACGCCGACAACCGGTTCGACGCTTTTTACCGGGCCGCTGGCCTTGACGAACACGGCAACCGTCAGTGTTTTGAGCGTGAGTTCGGATTTCACGCAGAGCAGCACCAATGTGCCGGTGACGGTGGTGATTGTGGCGGCTTATAATTTGCAAACCTCCATTGCCGGCGACGGCACTTTAAGCATCAATCCGCCGAACGGGCCGTATGCGAGCAATACAGTGGTGACCTTGACGGCGACGGCGGCGGCACATTGGGGGTTTGAGGGCTGGGCGGGGGATGCCAGCGGTACTCAGAATCCCTTGAGTTTGACGATGGACGGTCCGCACAGCGTGAAGGCGGTGTTTGTGCCAAATGCGTATCCGTTGACGGTGAGCACGCCCGGCGGCGGGGCGGTGACGGCCAATGGACAGACGATTGGGGCGTCAACCTATTATCCCACCGGGAGTGTGGTGTCACTTTTGGCGACGCCGAGTTCGGGCTGGAGTTTTCTGGGCTGGCAGGGCAGCGCGAGCGGGACGAACAATCCATTGTTGGTGGCCATGTCGCAGACCAACATCATCCAGGGGATTTTTGGCACGCTGGTGGGGACGAACGCCAGCGGGGGCAGCATCGTATTAAGCGCGCCCAATCCGGTTCCCTACGGGACGTTGTTGACCGTGTCGGCGGTTCCCAATCCTGGAAATTATTTTGTGGAGTGGACGGGCACCGGCAATGGGAGCACGACCCCGCAATATCGATTGACGGTGAACCTCGCCTATCCGAATCCGACGTTTGGGGCGGTGTTTGGGGCGTTGCCGTCAGGCAAATACAGTTTGAGCACGGTGGCCAATGGGAGTGGCTATGCAACGGTGATCCCGCAGAACCCCTACTACAGTTCCGGGGCGACGGTGACGCTGTACGCGTATGCCAACCCCGGGAATTCTTTCTTTGGGTGGACGGGGAATGCATCGGGAACGGCCAGTCCGTTGACCGTGGTCATGACGACCAACAAGGTGATCCAGGCGAACTTTGGGGTGGGGATAACGGTGAGCGTCACGCCGCTGAATCAGACGGTGATGGCGGGGAGCAATGCGGTATTGACTGCCAGTGCGCTGGGGCAGCCGCCGTTGGCCTACCAATGGTTTGGCGGACAGGGTGCCATTGCCACGGCGACCACCACCAATTATACGATTTACAATGCGCAGCCGACCAATGCCGGAAATTATTGGGTGGTGGTTTCGAATTCGGCCGGCTCGGTGACCAGTTCGGTGGCGACGGTGATGGTGATTGGAGCGCCTTGGATTACGAACCAGCCGGCGCCGGTGACGGTGACGGTGGGGCATGCGGCGAACTTTGTGGTGGGGGCGGAGGGTTGGCCGGCGCTGGCGTATCAGTGGCAGTTGAATGGCGCGCGGGTGGCGGGGGCGACGAACGCGGCATTGACCTTTTCGAACGCCTTGCCGGGCGACGCCGGGGCTTATAGCGTTGCCATCACCAACGTTTACGGGAGTGTCACCAGCAATCCAGCGATGCTGACGGTGTTGCCGCTGGACATTGTCATGCCCTCCGGGAGGTGCAATATTCGACCAATTTGACGGACTGGTATCCGTGGCTGGATGAGGACGGGACAGGTCAACCGATAAAGCTGAGCGATCCCAACACGGCCGGCAACCAACAGCGCTTTTACCGCGTTGTGCTGACACCGCCGTAACTGGGGCGGCGGTCGGGGACTTTCCTGACTCGCGGCCAATGGAACATCAACTCCAATCCGCCGATCCGCCGACCGGACCGTGGACCACTCTCGTGCTCCCGCAGGTTATCAATGGCCCCAATGTCAGCTGCGTGCTCACCTCCACCAATCAGCAGCAGCACTTCCGATTGCAGGGACAATAACGCGCCAACCTGCAAAATCTCGTGTAGCGGCGAACCGGCGTTCGCAGCTGCTTTCTATTTGGTTCCACAATGTTTGTTGCAGGTGGGAGGATTTCCAGTCGGACCTTTCCAGTACGGACAGCAGGCTCGGAGGGTCGCTTCAGAATTCAACATCATTTTAGATGTCACCGGGACATGTCACCTTTCCGGGGATCTGCTATGCTGGCCACTGTCATGGACAAAATGACCATCAAGGCATGGCGCGCCACTCCGGCAGGCGCGCGAGCGGCTCGCCCGTGTGTTTCCTCCGCAACACCCGTCACCCGTCATGGGTCCCCAGGCGCCAATCTCGACTGGTCCGTGCAAAATGTCGACGAATACAGATGAATACGAATAATTACGGATATTTTCGGCCACTGAAAATGATCAAGCGCTTTTCGCATTCCGCACTCCAAGCGTCCGGCCTGGGCGTGCCTAATCCAGCTGAAGCCAGTCCATGCGCGCCCGCTCAGGCCGTGATCCAAGCCGCGTCATCAGCGGAGTCAGAGCAAGTCAGACCTTTGAAATTCTCCACTCCCTGCCGTTGCAACCTGCTTTTCAGCCCAATAATTCGATAATATATGAATCCCATAACCCATCACGCCTCGCATTTCATGCCTTCCCGCCAATCGGCCAGCGCAAATTCAGGAGGTGCCTCCCGCCCGTTCAAAAAACAAGTTTTTGACCGCTCCCGCAAATCGTTCTAGGCTGAGGCCATGCGCGGAAATTTGGCGAAGGCGGTTGACCGGTCGAACTTGCAAAAGTTTCGCCGCGCCCCCCTGCCCCGCTCTTACACCGATTACATTGGACGTCAGGTGCTCCTTCTCCTGCTTACCGTTCAGGGGCTCGCCGCCTTTGCCTTGATCACCCTCGGCGTCATCGCAAAAAAGATGGGGGTGGCTAAGGGCGTCATGCAGCCGCGCGTCCGGCAGGAAATTAACCGCTCCGGCGGCGCGCTGCTGCCCATGTTCATCTTCGTGGCCCTGGCGCTGGGCTTCCTGGTCATTGGCCAGACCGTTTCCGCCCTGGCCAAAGTGGGCGCCACCGCTTATCTCGGATCCACCATGGTGATTGTCGTCGTGCGCGAACTCGGTCCGCTGCTGACAGCCATGCTCGTGCTGGCGCGGGTCGGCACGGCCAACGTCATCGAACTCGGGACCGCACGGGCCCTGGGCCAGGTCGAGTCCCTGGAATCGCTTGGCATCGACCCCGTCCACTATCTCATCATGCCGCGCGTCATCGGCATGACCCTCGGCGTTTTTGCGCTCACGGTCTATTTGATCCTCGGCGCCCTGGCCAGCGGTTACCTGTTTGCGTTTTTGGCCGATGTGCCGCTCCGGCCGGGCGATTATTTCACACAGATCCTGGACGCCCTTGGCTGGATGGATTTCGTGTTGCTGGCGTTGAAGACCATGGCGTTCGGATTCTTCATCGCGATCGTGACCTGTTATCATGGCCTGGCCCAACCGCTGCGGCTGGAAGAGGTCTCGTGTGTCGCCGTGCGGGCGATCACCCAGGGCATCATTGTTTGCGTGCTGATCGACGCCTTGTTTATACTGATTTATCTTTGACATGAGCGAGGCGGCTTCCCAGCAACCCATCGTGGAAATGAACGGCATGCAGGTTGTGGCCTTGCGCGACCCGTCGCTCGTCGTCCTCGAAAACGTCAACTGGCTCGTGCGGCCGGGCGAGTTCTGGGTGGTCGCCGGTCCACAGCATTCCGGCAAGAGCGACCTGCTCCTGCACGCCGCCGGTTTGATGACGCCAGCGGAGGGCGTCTGCCGGGTCTTTGGCTGCGACACGGTCGAATTTGGCGAAGCCCACCTGGCGGAGCGCTTGCGCCTGGGCTTCGTGTTTGCTGACGGCAAATTGTTCAATCAGCTGACCATCGCGGAGAATATCGCGCTCCCGTTGCGATACCACCGGAACCCGCCGGAAGCCGAAACGGCCAGGGCGGTGGCCGCGCTGCTGGAATTGCTCGAACTGACGCCGTACGCCAACCTGACGCCGGGCAACGTGGCGGCGGCCTGGCGACAACGCGCCGCGCTCGGGCGCGCCCTGGCCTTGAAACCGGAACTGTTGCTGCTGGACAATCCCAACGGCGGATCGACGGCGCGCCATCGCAACTGGCTGGTGAATTTTCTGGATCAGCTCTGGCGCGGCCATGCCTTTTTTGACCAACGCCCGGCCACGATCGTCGTGACGGCCGATGATTTGCACGTCTGGCAGCATCCCCGGCGCATGTTTGCCGCCTTGCATGAGGGCGGTTTTTCCGTGCTCGGGGCCTGGGGCGGAGCCGACTTTGCGCGTCATCAGGCCATACAAGAACTGCTGGCCGCGCCAACGGGGATCGAAGCACGTTCATGAACCAAAGAAAGAATTTATGCCACTGCAAGATCTGACTCCCCAACTCCGAACTCGTCTCACCCGGGTGGAACGATCTGTCGGCTGGTTCATTTTCCTGGCCACGGTTCTGCTGATCTTCGGTTTTTGTTATTACCTGTACAACACCGCCCAGCGCAAGGGCTGGTTTTTGGTGCCCGCCAGGTTCTGCACCTATATCAAAAAAGGCGACGGCTTGAAAATCGGCGACCCGGTCGTTTTGATGGGCTTCACCGTTGGTCAGATCACGGACATCAAGCCCATGCCCCCGCGTTCGGGACGTAATGTGCGAGTCGATTTCGTGGTCAACCAGATCTACCACAGCGGGGCAACAACGGTGCCGTACTACAGCTACGTTTGGAATGAGGGCTCGAAGGTAAAGCTGAATTCCACAGATTTCCTGGGCACCCGTGGCTTGGAGATCACGCGCGGCACCAGCGGCTACAATATTTACGCGACGTACGAACCGCAAATCCTCGCGCTGGCCGAGGCGCGACATTTGCACGATCCGGAAAACTGGCGTTTGGGCCAGAATATATTTGACGAGAAGTCCAATTTGCTCGTTCGCGCCTGGAGCTCACTGGTGGAATCCAATCTGACGCTGATCGCCCAAGTGGAACCCGGGTCGATCGTGGCGTTTCACGTGTCGAACCGGCACCGGCACATTGTCGCCGTCTGGAATGAAGGGTTGCAGCGATACCAGCCTTTCGATTACCGAAACGCAAGCGAAACCAACGCCTACGAACTCGCGGCCGACGACCCGCCGTCCATCTCCGACCAGTTGCAGGCCATGGTCGTGCAGGTGCAGCAGGCCCTGCCAATCGTTCTGGCTTTGACCAACCAGCTCACCGCGGTGCTGAGTCATGCAACCGACGCCACGTCGAACCTGAATCTCACCATCGCCGCGGCGCGTCCCCTGGTCGATAATTTTGCCGCCCTCGGCGGCGACCTGCGTGGGCCAGGCGCGCTCGGCGCCTGGGTGCTGGGCACCAACGGGTCATTCCAATTGGGCAGCGCGCTGACCAACGTCAATTCCCTGCTGGCGAAAGTGGATACGAACTTGAACCAGCTCACTGACCAAGTCGGCCTCTCGCTGGACAACGTCGCCAACCTCACCAGCAATCTCAACGTGCAGGTCCAAGCCAATTCCAATCTGCTTTGGGGAATCTCGAAAACGGTGATGGACTCTGACGATTTCATCCAGGGGCTTAAGCGCCACTGGCTCCTCCGGTCGGCGTTTAAACACCGGGGACGGGAGACCAACCAGCCAGCCCTAAAAAACCCACCGCCGACGAAGGCAAAATGAATTTGCCTGCGGCGGCGGTTTATGTGTTGCCCGAAGTCGTTTATTTATTTTGACAGAATCAGTAGCAGGCCGACGAAGGCGCCCAAAAACGCCAGGATTATCGCCCCGTCCATCAAACGGAGCCGCATTCGCGTGGCCTCCAGCAGGGGGTTCTCCCCGGCACTTTTCTCGCGCAAGATGAATTGCGTGTTGGTCATTTCACTCCATTAATTAGCATGAGCCGCGCCAATGTTCTGCTGTCCTATGGGAATGCACTTTGGCCCATTTTTAATGAGCCCCTTTTCGGCATTTTCAGGAAGGGGCTCAAAATCGTGTCCCCATATGAGACTGGCGTCTCAAAAATGGGCGCCGGTGCACGGAGGATGATTGCATATCGCAATCGATGGCAGAACGGTGCCGGTCGAGATCGCCACGGGCGTGTCACTGAACCTCAACCAGCGTCCCATCGCGGCGGACTTTCATCCTTCGCCCCCGCCATTCGATGGTCCCGCCCAAGAATGCGACCAGCCACAAAATGGCATGCGCAATGTCCTTGGCCGGCACCAGCCATGAAGGCGAAATCAATGGCCGATCCGGCGTGAACCGCCGCTGCAAATCGTGCGCCAGCAGGATTCGCAGCAGGATGAAGAAGCTGGCCGTAAAAACCGGGGCCAGGGAATTGCCGAAGCCGAGGGCGGCGCCCAGCCAAATTGCCGGCCACAGGGTGCCGTTCGAGAGAATGCTAAAAAAATAAGGCGCCGGCTGGCAAACGCGGATGGTCCGCGCCCAACGAAGCTGATGTTTCCACACCTGGCGCCAATCGTGCGGCGCATCCCAGCACTCCACCACCACCGGGCAGAGCGCAATGCGGTGGCCGTTGCGGGCAATGCGCTTCCCAAGCTGGTAATCGTCAGCCAGGCTGTCGGCCAGCGCTGCAAATCCGCCGATTTCAGCGAGCGCCTGGCGCCGGATAAGAATCGCCGCCCCCAGCGCGAAATCCATCGGCTTTAATGTCGTTGACTGCAAAACCTGGCTCCAAAAATCAGCATTGATGGCCACCGCTTCCCATTTCATCGCCGTGGTGGAGGGATTGGCCAAACGGTAAAAGCAATTGACCAGCGCGGTCTCCTTATCGCGCAACGGCGCCACGAAACTGCGCACGAAATCCGGCGGCACCCGCACATCGGCGTCGCTGATCAGGATCAACTCGTGCGCGGCGAGCTTTTGCAGTTCGGCGAGCTTGGCCACTTTGGCGTTGGCGCCGGCGAGGTTTCCGCAAACGATCAGTTGGGCCGGCACGCGCGGATTCTCCGAGATGAGTCCGCGAACGATCTCGCAAACCGGATCCCTGCCGTCCGCCACGCCAAAGAGAATCTCAATGGCCCCGGGATAACCTTGGCTGAACCAGGATTGGAGCGACGCCTTGGTGGTGTCGTCGCAACCCTTAAGGGACTTCAAAACGGAAACGGCCGGCGCAAAGCTGCCCGCGTCCGGTTCCTCATGCAGGCGAAATCCTCGCGCAGCCAGCCATTGCCACACCATGAGGAAACAACTCAGCGTGGCAAGGCCGGCTAGGGCTAAACTCAACGGATGCACAGCCAGAGCAAACTATAATTGGCGGCAATTAACCAGCGTCTTTTTGGTCAGCGTCTTTTTAGTCTGGGCAACCTTCTCAGATGGATTTCTTAACCCTGCCCGCCAGCCGTGGCACACCTGGTGCGGATTTTAAAGGAGACGAAATGCGCAGAGGGTGCGCCGAACCAGGCGGGACACTCTCCGGGTGAGGGAAGCGGGCTCTTTTTGCGGGGCTGCTTCCGACCGACAGCTGGCGCGACGGCGGCACATCGGCCGGGGCTCGGGGTCACCGGCGGGATTGCGAATGCGAGCCGCGATATAGTCCAGGGTTTGAGACTTCAGAAGATAATCCGATGCACCGTCGCCAAGCGCCCGTTCACGAAACTCCTGATTGAAACACGAGGTGAACATGAGCACGCGTGTCGAGCGAGTGAGTGACTTGATGGGCCGCACGGCGTCGAGACCGTTATGCCTGCCCATCTGCACGTCCAGCAGAATGACGTCGGGCCCGCGCTGGCTGGCCAGCGTGCTGAGCAGGGCGTCCGGGGACGAGAAATGCCGCGAACATTCAATGCCGCCAATCCGGTCCAACAGCTCGGCAAGCGTGGTCCGCAACTGTTCGTTGTCGTCCACCAGCCAAACGCGCACCGAACCCGGCGCGTTGTGCGCCCGCCCGTCCGCCGCCGAATCAGCCAATGGCTCCGAAAAATCGATGGGAATACGTTGCTCCATAAAAGTAAGATGGAAGCTATCCCAATGCCAATTTTTGATTTGCCTCCTGCCATTCCCGCCAGCCTGAATAAAAACCACTTGTTTGCAGGCGAAATGCAGGTGGTGGCGGCACTATTTCAAGGAGCGGAGGAAGGCCAACGCCAGCCATGGAGTGGTGCATTCTGGCCGCATTGTCAAAAAATCGACTCCGACAAGGACGATGACGGCCACTCCCTCAGAGGGTTGCCGGTTCCAATCCCCGGCTCAACTCGGCGCGGGCAGTGGCCCCGGTCTCACCGCGGAGCTCAACGGCTGATTTAAAAATGTCGGGACGAAAAACCTCCCTGGCAAAAGCAAAATTGATGGCGGAGGGATCAGGGCAGAAACCGCTGGCGCGAACCAAGTCGAGCACCCAGGCCGCTTTGTCACCGGACGGGACGTTGGCGTCCTTGCGGTAAAAGACGCAGAAATCCTGCTGAACGCGCTCAAGTCCGTGCCCCAAATCCAATGTGCCGGCGATGCCGTGGCGCAACAGGGATTCAGCCACGCCGACATATTCCGGCCGGGCGAGCCATTGAATGACCTGATCATGATTGCGGGGTTGATCGCAAAATTCACAGGCTTCGAGGAGGGCGGCCACCAGCGCAATGTGTTCGGCGGCGCGGCCGGCCGCAAAATCAGCGCGGACCATGAGCACTTTCTCCGGATGCAACGGGTCAAGCTGCGCACTGGAGGCGGCAATCCAGCCCGCGTGTGAATGCACGGCGGCCGAATTCCACGGTTCTTCGGCACAGAAGCCGTCCAGATGGCCGGCCTTCAGGTTGGCTGCCATTTGCGCCAGTGGCACGATGACGATGCGAACATCACGCTCGGGGTCAATCCCGAACGCCGCCAACCATCGCCGCAGCAAATGGCGGTGGGAGGAGAACGGAAACGCCACGCCCAAGGTCAAGATTCGCTCACGGCGCCCGCGCCTGATTTCTTCGCGCAAGGACTTGCCGTCCCGGACGCCGCGATCCCACAGGTCATTGGAAAGTGTAATGGCGTTGCCGTTGAGGTTGAGGACCAGCGCCGCGAGGCAATGGCAGGCAACGGATCCCAGACCGAGCGTGGCGGCAACGGGCATGGCACCCAGAGCATGGGCGGCTTCGAGCTCGCCATGGATGAGCTTGTCGCGGATGTTGGCCCAGCCAAGCTCGCGGCTCAATTCGACGCTCAAGCTGTACTTTGTGAACAAGCCGAGTTCCCTGGCCACGATCAGCGGCGCACAGTCGGCAACCGGCATGAAGCCAAGCCGGAGCCTCTGGCTTGCGGAATTCATGCCGGCGACCAACTGGAGCTTTTTGATCATTCGCGATTAAATTGGGGCGGTTAGCGGACCCGTGTAGCTACACTTGTGCCATACATAAGAATTGGCCAGATGACTGTTTCTCTTGGCGCGAAAGGAAAGCACGGAGGAGTTTCATAAATGAACCATCTACTCGGCAGAGGACGGTTGCGCGCGTTCCGCATAATGGCCCGCAAGGTCAGCTACGACCAGATGGCGCGCGAGTTGCATCTGACACAGCCGGGCATTAGCAGCCATTCAATGCACGTGTTGAAAACGGAAACCAGCTGTCGCCTTTTTGACAGACTGGGTAAAAAGCAGTGCTTTTCAACAATAATGGGCGGTCATCGCGCGAGGAACCGGCTGGGCGATCCCTGGAAATGCTTGCGAAAACGCGTGGAAAAGTATTGGCTGGGTCAAACCAATAGGCACTCCGAGCCGAACACGGCCGGCCGGTCTGGATGAAACCCAAAATTGAAATGTACTGGAAAAAAATAATCCTGTTCGCGATTTGTGCAAGTGCCGTTGCCGCGGGGGCTGAAACCTCCGACGAGCACAACGCCCGCCTTGCCTGGTGGCGCGAGGCCCGGTTTGGCATGTTTATTCACTGGGGACCGGTCAGCCTGACCGGCCAGGAAATTAGCTGGTCACGAGCCAATTCGAATTCAAATTGCCCCAATAACGGCCCCATTCCGGCGGACGTTTACGATCACCTTTACCAGCAATTTGACCCCACGAATTTCAACGCCGGCGAGTGGGTCCGCACCGCCAGGGCGACCGGAATGAAGTATCTGGTCCTCACCGCCAAGCATGGTGACGGGTTTTTGCTCTGGAAATCGAAAGTCGATGAATACAACATCGGCGCGACGCCGTTTCGCCGGGATGTCTGCGCCGAAATGGCGAGGGCGGCCCACCGCCAAAACGAGCCCATCGGCTGGTATTTCTCGGAGATGGACTGGCGGGATCCTGATTGTCGTTCGGCCAACAATAATCGCTTCAACAAGAAATTCCAGGCGGAATTGCGGGAACTGCTCTCGAACTATGGCAGGATTGCCGTGCTCTGGTTTGACACCGATGGCCGACCGGACATGTGGGATCCAGCAGGGACCTATGCATTGGTGCGCGGACTGCAACCGGAAATCATCGTCAACAACCGGCTTCAGATGGGCTCCTTCGATCAATGGCGGCGCCAGGGACAGTTGCTGCCGAATGAAGATTTCTATACGCCGGAGCAACGAATCGGCGCCTATGACGACACAACGCCGTGGGAAACGTGCATGACCATCGGCACGCAGTGGGCCTGGAAGCCGGATGACCAGCTCAAATCCGCGTCCGAGGTCGTTCGCATTCTGGCGCAGTGCGCCGGCGGCGACGGCAACCTGTTGCTCGATGTTGGCCCGATGCCAGACGGCCGCATCGAACCCCGGCAGGTGGAAGTTTTGCAACAAGTGGGCGTCTGGCTGAAACACAATGGCGAAAGCATCTACGGAACTCGCGGCGGTCCCTGGATGCCGACCCGATCCGTCGCCAGCACCCGCAAAGGAAACATCGTTTATCTTCATGTTCTCCGCTGGGATGGCGACTCGATTGAGTTGCCGGGGCTGGCGCAGACGGTAAGGTCCGCTTCGCTATTGGACGGCAGTCCGGTACAGATTGCCGAGCGTGGCGGCACTTGGACCTTCAGCACGGCCATCGGCGAACGCGATGCGCGCGACACGGTGGTGAAATTGAAACTCGCGGGTTCGGCGATGAAGCTGGCGGCCGTGGCACTGCCGGCGGAGTTCGAGGCCACGGCTTCCAACGTCTTTCAAGACGACCAAGCCGGGTACGGTCCGGCTTTCGCGTTTGACCAGGACAACCAGACACGATGGGCGACAGATAACGGAACCAAGCAGGCCTGGATCGCCGTGAAGTACAAAACGCCGCGGTTAGTCAGCGAGGTCCGCATCCGCGAGGCGTATCCCAACCGCGTGCAGCGGTTTGAATTTCAGTGCCGTGCCGGCAGCGGCTGGCAGACACTTTTCACGGGCACAACCCTGGGCGACAATTTCGAGCAGTCCTTTGCACCGGTAACGGCGCGTGAATTTCGCTTAAACATCCTTGGGGCCACCGAAGGTCCGACCATCAGCGAAATCGAGTTGTCAAACAAATGAGCCTGCCAACTCATTGTCCGGCGTCCGGCGGTCCGGACTTTTTGTGATCATTGGCCGGAGGCAGCACTTCGGCCTGCCATTTTTTGACCTTGGGCGCCTGCGAGTCCACTTCGGCGAGCGCCGCGGCGGCGTCTTGCGGGCTGCGGATTATCCTGGGCCGCAGGAAAACCATCAGCTCGACATCGTCCGTGGTCCGGTTCTCCTTGTTGAAGGCCCATTTGACGCCGGGAACACTACCCAACAGCGGCGTCTTCCGCAGCGTGTTGGAAATATTCTTTTGAATGATTCCGCCCACGATCAGCGTCTGGCCATTTGTCGCCGTCAGGTCGCTTCGGAAATTGATGGTATTGAAAACGTCGCCGCCCAACACGGTCTGGCCGGAGACCACGGTGGAGGACTCGGTATGAATTTTCAACTCCACTTCGCCGGAGGCGTTAATGTGCGGTGTGACCTCGAGGACCACGCCGACATCCTTGTAGGTGATGGTGGTGTTTTGCGAACCAACGGAGGAAATCTGGGTGTTGTTCGGCACGGGCACCTCCTGGCCCACGAACAGCTTGCCGGTCTCGTTGTCCCGAATATTGATTTGCGGTTCGGCCAGCACGGTCGCATCGGTCGTGCGTTTCAGAAATTGCACCAGGAAATCCATGCTCAGCGACCCGGCCAGAACGCCGGAACGCAGCGAGGCCAGCGACTGGGCCACCGTGGAGGCCGACGGCGTATTCACGGTCGTGTTCTGGCCGAGGCCGCGTTGATATTGCGCTGTGGCGCTGGCCAGGAACGAATTGTCATAATCATCGGCCGTGAACGTCTGGCTGCCATCCGGGGACCAGCGGACGCCCAGCGCGTCCAGATAATCGCTCGAAACCTCCACCAGGCGGGCATCAATCAGCACCTGATCGGTGGGAGCATCCAGGGCATCAATCAATTTCAACACCTGCGGGAAGAAATGGACGTTGGCAGAAATCAGCAGAGCATTGCTACGCTCATCCGCGACGGCGCGGACCCGTCCAATAAGATCGCTGACCGGCTGAACGGCATGAGTGTCGCCCGAACGCGTGGTGTCGGGCTGCCCGCCCAGCCAGGGGTAGTAACCTTCGATCTTAGACGCCGTCTCTAGGTCAAAACCGCTTTGCGATGAGGACGACTGCTGCTGCTGCTGCTGCGGTGGTGATTGTGCGCCGGGATTGTTCTGCTGATTTTGCTGGGCCGTGGCCCGCAACGGCGGCGAGCCGTTCTTGGCAAACAGAATATTGATGCCGTTGGCCACGTCCGCGGCCTTGGCAAATCTCAAACCGATGTGCAGCGTGCTTTCCGGCGCCTCGGGCGGCCGGTCCAACTGGCTGATGACCTGCTCGACCGCTTCCAAATTCTCCTTCGAATTCGCCGTGACGATCAGCGCGTTTGAATTCGGCTCGCTCGTGATGCGAACCTTGCCGTAAAGCCGGCCAACATCCCGGTCGGGCGTGGAATTATCGCTGTCGTCGCCAAAGAAATCCCAATACGACCGCTGCGGCTGCTTTTTCAAAAACAGCTCGTTCAGCACGTCTTCAATATCGGTCGCGCTGGCATATTTCATTGGATAAATCCGCGGCGCCAGGCTGTCGTCGCTCACGGGCGCGTCCAGTTCAGCAATCATCCGCTCAATGGAATCCATTTGCGACGGCGGCGCCTGGACCACAACCGCGTTCCGCCGGCGGTCGGCCACGACGGTCATTTTCTTTGAATTTCTGTCGCCGGAAGATGAATAGTTGAAGATATACCTCGCGCTGACAGCTTGCTGCTGGTTGAGATCCTGCAATTGTTTCGCCACGTCCTGGGCGTCGGCGTTTTTGAGCGTGAACGTGCGCATGACCTTCTCCTGCGCCTCCTCGGTGTCCAGCGAGCTGACAAATTGCTGGATGACACGGAAATTGGCCTCGCTCGACAGGATCAGCAACGTGTTGGACTGTTCATCGGCCGTCACCTCGACCGTATCCTTCAGAGCCTTGCCGTTCTTTTTTTCGTAAAGCGGGCCGATTTCCTTCATCAAATCGGCGGCGGACACATTCTTCAACGGAATGACGCGGACGGTCACATCCTCCGGCTTGTCGGTGTCCAGCGCGGCAATCAATTCACCGGCGGCGCGGATGTTGTCGTTGTAATCCGTGAGGATAATCTCATTGGCCTGCTCGTCCACAAACACGCCCGCCTTGTCCGAGAGGGCGGTGCCAATGCGGTCTTTCACATCGGAAGCCTTGACATGTTTCAAATCAAACACCTTGACCAGCCGCTGCCGGCCCTCGGGCACATTGGTTTGCGATCCGCCCAAGAGTTCCGGACTCATGCGGGGCTCCTTGTCCTGCGGAACGATGAGGATGGAGTCGCTGAATTCAATGGCCGAATATCCCTCGAGGGCCAGCCCCCGATAAACGAGATTCACCGCCTCGCGCGGCGTGACTTTCCGGGAACTAGTGATGGTCAACTGGCACTGCACCTGCGGATGTTTCAAGACGCTCTTGCCGGTGGTCTGGGAGAGCCATTGCACCACCATGTCAATGTTCGCGCCCTGAAAACTCAATTGGATTTGATCGGCGGAATTGGTCCCTCCAGCCTGGTTGGTGGAACTGCCGCTCGACAGCGGCGCGGAAGGGATCCACGGACCGGTGTCCTTGCCTCCCGCATCGGACTTGGGGGAGTTGTCAGCGCCGCCAGGCAGATCCGGCGGCCTTTGCGACAGCGCCCGAGAGGGCAAGAGGCACAGGGCGGCCAAAACCGCGAGGGCGGAGAACAGCGTTATCGCGCGGGAAAGGCGGGCGTTTTCAGGGGTGGTTGGTTTCATTGGAGGAATCCTTTGGCATGAGGCTGTCGCCGCCATAGCCGGCGAAGATCATGAGTTCTTTTTTTTGTCCATCCTGCTCGATCAGCACGCGGTTGATGCCGATCCGAAGCAGTTTGAGGTCATCGAGCGAATCGCCCTCCTTGACCAGTCCGGTCTGCCCGCTGGCGGCACGCAAAAACGCAAACTCGCCGGCGATGCCCAGCAGGGCCATTGGCTGCGGGTGCATGACCGGAGCCAGGATTTCGCTTTCAGTGATCCGGGCGATCCGCGCTTGAATGGCCGGCGGCAAATCCGCGCCGGGTTTTCCCGGTGGTTGCATCAGGTTCGAATTCATGCCCGCCACTCCCGGATTTGGCCCGACACCCGCCGGGCTCTTTTTCGGCTTCGAAGCGGCCGGAGCATTGGTGCCGGTCGAGACGGCGGCAGTCAGAGCATTGGTTCCGCCGTTGGCCGAGAGCATAGGCGGACTGGAATTTGAACCGCCCCCTGAGTCCAACTTCGAAGCCATGGCGATATTGGTTGCCACGCTAGGGCCGGTTATATCGGCAAGATTGGTATTCGGAAGTGTCGATCCTGCGCACACCATCGAATTGGTCTGCTGCCCTGCCGACTTGTGCGGTGGCAAATTGGTATTGCCGGCAGCAACCGGCGATGAGCCCATTGGCGGCTGCGGCCGATTTGTTCCCTTGATGGCACCCGCAACCGGGTTGGTGTCGTGCCCCGTACCGGGGGGACCGTTGGTCGCCCCCGTCAGTCCCGGCAACTCCGGCACCGTCACCCCGCGAAACGGATTCCACCGAGCGACCATGCCGGCCAGTTCATAGACGACCAGCACCGCGAGAACGAGGCAGATTATTCTCACGATTTGCCCGGCCCGATCACGCAATTCACGCATGGGGCGCCTCCTTGGTCTCCGTCTGGTGGTCGAAATCCAGAATGATGATCGTCAGATTCATTTTGACCATGCCCGGGCGATTGAACCCGCTGAACTGGACCGAATCCACCACCAACGGGAACCCAATCGTGTTGAGGCCGGCGAGAAACGAAAGCGCCGCCGGGACCGGCCCGAAGCCTTCAAGCTGCACGGTGGCCAGCGTCTTGCCGGATCCGTGCGCCGCCGTTTCGCGAAGGGAGCCGATTCCGAATCCGCCCGCCTTGGCTGCTTTCTGAATGGCAGCGCTCGCATCGGACAGCACGCTTTCTTTCTTCAGACGGGCCGGGTCGAGGTGGAAATCCTCCATCAGTTTCTTCACCACCAGCACCTTGTCCCGGTAGGGCTGGGCGTGGTCCCGCAGGTCATGAGCGGCGTGGACGAGTTGCCGGTAATCCGAGCGTTTTTGGTCAAGAAACTTCCAGGTTTCAAACCCGCCAAACAGCACCAGATAAATGGCAATGCCGATCCCAGCCAGGCGGACGGTGCGTTTTTCGCGATCAGTCATGGACCCCAGCCTGTTCATTTTGGCTCCTTTTTCATGCCCGGCGCGGTGGACGGCGGGGCGGACGGCGTGCCGGGAGCCGCGGGAACCCGTCCTTGGTTGGCGTCGTCCACCGTCAAGCGGGCGGACGCGGCTTGCATTTGGGCCGCGGACCGTTCCAGCGCGCTCATTCGCACGTTTACCTTTGGCTGGCCGGGCACGGGCGACTGTTCCTCCACCACGACATTGGTGAAAAAGCCCGAAGCAATGAGCTTGTTGCGGAAGTCCGCGATCTGCTGCCCGTCCTGAAATGAGCCACGGAGGGAAACTTCGCCGTGGCTGTTCATCGACACCGAATCAAACCGCGTTCCCGGCGGCACGGACTTGGAGAACAAGTACAACAGGTCAAGGTAGGGCGGCTGGCTCAGTTTTAAATCGCCCAGAAAATCCCTTTCGCGGTCGATGACCGTCAGCCGTTCCGCCTCGGCTTTGAACGCAGCAACCCGCCTTTCCAAATGAGGGCTGAGCAGCAGCGCTTCGGCGTACGGCAGCAGCAACAACAACGCCGCCAGCGCGCCGATGCGCGCACCCCAGATTTTCCAATCCAGGTTTGCGGGCACCTTGGACACGCTGGCCACCGGTTCCCACCGTATCAGTAGCGATGGAGCGCCGCCATCATCGGCCATTTGCTCGAGCCCGGCGATGGCGGCTGAACTGCCGCCCGCCGGCGTGGTTTCCATTCGCTCGCATTTGCAGCCGGCGCCCAACGACCGCGCCAGACGTTCGGTAAACTCGTTCGAAATGCTGTTGCCGGAAACCAATAACCTCCGGCCGCCCAGGCCGCCCTGGATGTTTTGGGCGAGCGCCTCCGCCTCGGCGCCGCTGGCGCCCGCGGGTTTCGTGCCGTCCCAGAAAAGGATTCGCGAACCCACTGGAATACCATGATCAAAAATCGTCAATTCCGCTTGCTGGAGGCTGACGTCCAGCAGGGCAAAGGAATCCGCCGGCCGGCCGCAAAAATTCCAACGCGCGAGGGCCGCAAGTGTGAAAACCGGCTCGGTTCCGCAGGCGCGAAAAATTTCCTGATAATCCACCAACCGTTCCTTTTTCACCGCGGCAACCAGCAGGTCCTGCCGTGCCATCGTTCCGTTGGCCGGCTGCGGCTCGCCCAGCGGCTGGCAGCCCCACGCCAGTTCGTCCGGCGGCAGGGGAAATTCGCTTTCGATTTGCAACAGCAGCCGCTGGTGAAATTCCTCCCGTGTCCCGCCGGGCAGCGACAGCCGGCGCAGGGAGACTCCACGCGCACTGATGGCGCACCACACCCGGGCGCGCGGCATCCAACTTTTGGCCTTCAGGAAGGTTCTCAGTGCGACAATGGTCTTCTCCTTTGCCGGTGCGCTCAGATGCCCGTCCGAACCGCGTTCAAGTGGCAGTTCGAGGGCCTCCTGATTGCGTTTGACCTTGAGCCAGTCCGGCCCGATTTCGACAAACAAGGGCGGCGCATTCAGCAGTGCGGGTATTTTCACAAGTCATCCTCCCGCCAGGATAATATTTGCTGGCTGTTTAATCCGATGTGCACAATGGCTTGGATCCGTTGCCGTGCACCCGTTGAATTGACCCTGCCTTCACAGAGAATGCGATACGTCTCCGAGCGGGCGGTGACGAGCGGGGCAATTTGCTTGAAAATGTCGCGGGTCATTTCCGGCAGCTTCAACAACTCGCCGACATTGGCGAAATAGCCGCCAGATTCACGGTGCGAAATGATGGATTGCGCCAGTTCACGATTAACGCCCGGCAGACAGGCCAGCACCTCCAGGCCGGCGGTGTTCACGTTGATGGCGCCAGACAAGTTTTCCGGATCGTCCGTCGTTACGTTGTCGGCAATGTCCAGGAACAGGTCTTCGTTGACCACCGGATTTCCGGATTGGTCGTCTGAGCCGCCGGCTCCCGGCTGGTTTTGCGGGGGTGTTACATCCAGCAAATCGGCAATGCTCTGAAAACGATGCTGGCCGCGATACGCGACTACCGCTCGGGCGATTTGCGGTGTGATGCCACGGACGCTGGTCAGCGAGCTTTCATCGGCGGTCTGGATGTTGAGGCGTTCTTCACCGGCGGCGTTCAAATTCTGCACCGTTGAATCCACCGTCAGAATACCAGCCCACCCCAATTCTTCGCTGTCCACGGATCCGGGGACCGCAAAATCGCTCCCCTCGGCCGCCGCGAGCAATCCATTCTGGTGAGCGTCCCGGCCCAGCAGATCGCCGGGCGTAACCCCCCGAACCATCAGCAATTCGCGCACCGTTTGATAGGGACCCAACCGCGGCTGATAGGGCGGCTGGAGGGCGGCGTAATACTGGGTCTCCGCCGCGGCCGTCGTGTTGTCGCCGCCGCGCCAGTTTACGATGGCGGCGGCCACGTCCGGCGTCATGTTCCGCAACTGTGCCAGTTCATCGGCGGTGGCGGTGTTCACGTTGAGGCGGCTTTCCTCGTCGCCCACTCCGAAAATGATACCGCCGCCCTCGTCCGGGCGGCCCCGGCGGATCACTCGGAACGTGCCGCGTCCAAATGGCACATCACGGAAGTTTTGCGGGTCGTCATATAGATTGCCGGTGTGGTTCTTCTGGCTGCGGCTGCGATCGTGCGCATCGCGATAAAGCAGGGCGCGGGCTTTTTCGAGGCCCGCCAGCGCCAGGTAGTGCGCCTGAATGCGGTCGCCGTAGTTTTTTGTCACCACCAAATCCATCCGGGCCGTGTGCAGCACGGCAATGACGATCACCGACAACAGCGCCAGGCACCACAACAAGCCCACGAGTATGGAACCGGTTTCGCCTGCCTGTCCCGGCGTGTTCAGGGCGGGCAGACCGGCCGTTCCATGAACTGAAGGCTTGGCACGCAAGAGATGGCTCTGGCGAAAAGAGAACACTTCACGATCACCCTCACCCCGGCCCTCTCCCCCGGGGAGAGGGAGAAATTGTTCCCGCGCCGCAGCGTTGCGACACGACTGTATTCGCGCCGGTTCAGGCCTCCGATAGGCATCCAATGCTTGGGAAATTTCCGTCATTGATTTCCCCCATTATCCGGCGTCGGGCTGGACGATGAATTGCTGGCGGAAGAGCTTGAATTGTCTTCGACGCTGCGCGTGACTCCGGCCAGATTCAACCGCACCACCGTGGAAAACACGAATGGCGGTTCAAGCTGGACTTCGTTGGCGGTCACGCCGGGCTTTTTTTTGTTCGGATTGGAATCCATCAGCAGGGTGATACGGACGGCCTCCGGCAGACCCGTCAAATTGCCTTGTTCGCGCGCGGAAGTTTGCCCCTTCTTTTTCGAGTCCACATCGCCCCACGTGGCATACCAGTCCGTGCCATCGAAATATTCCAGCTTTAAACCAACGACCCCTTGCGCAATTTCCTCCCGGCTGCCACCGGCGAGTGCATCCAGTGCCAGGACTGGATTGCGCCGGCGCCAAAGGCTGAACTCTCCCGTTACCGGATTCTGGTCAAGGTAAAAGCTCTCCTGGCAGAAATCGCCTTCGCGGAGGCGGTGCGGCGTGTAGTTATGGGTTGCAAAATCAAGGTTATCCGCTTCCACATTGCCCAGGGTGCGAGCCATGCCGAGAAAATCATCGGTCTTTGACAAGGGACAGGCGGCGCGCAGGTCCGCCGACATCAAAGCCAGTGCGACGCGGGCGTTCTGGATGATTTCCGCGCGCGGCTCAATCATTTTCTGCGCGGAAAATCCCGCCCCCAGACACAGGTAGGCGCTTACCAAAATCAACGCCATCAGGGCCGAACTGATCATCACTTCGATCAAGGTGAAGGCGGGGTCTCGCTTGCCGCCGATGGACAATCGCATTTTCACGGCCGATTATTTTTTGGCTTGCCCGGCTTGGTCCTGCCGGAGGAATCCTCGGGGATTTGGAACAGCATGGTTTTCAGCTCATAGATCGCCGCGCCGGTTTGCGCGTTTTCCACCACCACAGCCACCTCATGCAGCCCGTCAATCTCCGCTGGGCTGATCGTTTGCCGCCAGCGATAGAGCGGCAGGGCCGCGCCGCAATCGCCCTGGTCGGAGCCATCGGTCCAATCGGTCTGGGCGCGCAGCAATTCGATTTGGCCGGCGGCAAACAGGGCCGCGGTGGTTTGCTGCTCCGATTCCTTGCTGCTGCCGAGCGCAGTGGTGAGGCCCTGGGTAAGACCGGTCAGCGCGATGGCCAGAATGACAATGGCCCCCATCACCTCCACCAGCGAAAAACCGGCGCGCTCGTTCATGAAGGTCCTTCGCGCTCCATTTCCACAGCGTGAACGCGGGCCGTCACCGGGTTGATTTGCAACAGCAGCCGAAAACCCTGCCGGTCCCTAAGCATGAAGGTTCCCGCATCCGCCGTGCCGTCGGGATAAAACATGATCGCCGCCTGTCCTGACCCCGTCTCCACAACGGATGCTCCGGCTGACCAAGCTTGTTCCGGAGAAAGCTCGTCCGGCCGATGGAATTCCACCGTGATGCGGGAATCCAACTGGCCCTTGCTCCCCGGCACATCGTCGGCCGGCACGAAACTCTCCTCTCCATTTTCCTGCACCTGTTTTTCAACCAGATAGCGGCCCGTGGTTTCGTCCAGTCGCACGCGGCGCACCTGGTTTAGGCTCACCGCGCGGCTGTAAGCCAGATCGAACACGTTGATCAATTCACGGCTGGTCGAGCGCAGCAGCGCATCTTGAAACGACCCCTTCATTTCCGGGATCATCATCGCCGTCATGATGCCGATGATGGTGATCACCACCATCAGCTCAATCAGGGTAAAGCCGCGCTTCATGATTACCAGTTGCCGATGTCCGCCTGGCCATTCGCTCCGGCTGACCACAGGTCGAAACTCGTCGGATGATGAGTGCCGGGATAAGCGTATTGATAAGGATGCCCCCAGGGATCATCACGAAGCTGTTTAATGTACGGCCCGCGCCATTTCTTGTCGTCGTCGCTGGCGGGCGGATCGACCAGGACCTTCAGGGCTTCGTCCGCGGTGGGATACCGGTCCATGTGAACGTAAAAGCGCTCCACTGCGGATTCGAGTTCGGCCACCTGTGACTTGGCGGCGCTGATTTTCGCATCCTGGGTTGTGCCCATGAATTGCGGGATGATGGTTGCCGCCAGAATGCCAAGG
>JBEKZM010000116.1:0-33597 GCA_049509875.1 Verrucomicrobiota bacterium
ATAAAAACGCTGGGGGGGGAGCCGGATTTGAAAACCCTGCGTCAATTTTTGCATGATGTGGTCGCGGTGCGGCGGGGCGACCTCGGCGCCGCCCGCTTGAAACTGGAGCAGGACCGGTTGGACCGCAGATCATTCTTGCGCGAGACCAAACCGGAGTGTTCCAAGACCCACGCCCCGGTTGCAAGCCCGGGGCCTGAATTCGGCGAGCCGGCACTCATGCGGATTCAGCATGACTTTGCAAATGGACATTGAAGCGGGCTGAAGCCCCCTCGCCGGTCGCAGCAGCTCCGAACTCTGCGCCGCGTCACTCATTTAGCCGACAAGACAGAGCTGCAATAAAGGCAGATAATCCGAGACGGACACCTAAGGAAACATGAATGAGAAACACGTTCCCTGCACCCGAAGTCGCCGACGGCGCGCCTTCACCTTGATTGAATTGCTGGTGGTGATCGCGATAATCGCCATACTTGCGGCGATGCTCCTGCCCGTGCTCTCCCGCGCCAAGCTTAAAGCCAAGGATGCCCAATGCCTGAGCAATTTGAAGCAGTTGGGCATCGCGCATGCCCTCTACACGGACGATTTCAGCCATGAATTCATCAAAACCGATGTGGACAATCTTTGGATGGCGATGCTGCTGCTTTACCAGGGCAACGTGGTCGCCATCCGAGACTGCCCGCTGGCGACCGCCGCCTCGACCCGAAACTACATCAGCGCTCTTTACACCTTCGGAACCGCCGACCAAACCTGGAAATGGGCCCCCTATGGCACCAATTATTACGGAAGTTACGCTTACAACGGCTGGCTCTATTCCGGCGACTATTCCGCCACTCTCATCGTGCCGGTTTCCTGGAAATATACCCCCTCGAGCGTTTATCAGGCATCGACCACGCCTTTGTTCAATGATTCGGTATGGGTGGACGCCTGGCCCAAAGAGACCGAGGGACCGGCGCAGGATTTATACAACGGCAGCGAATACAACTACATCGGCCGCTTTACCATCGCGAGGCACGGCGGCAACACGCCGTCAACTGCCCCTAGAAACATAACGTCCAGCTCAAGCCTGCCGGGCGGGATTAATATTTCCTTTTACGACGAGCATGCCGGTTTTACCCGATTAAACGCTTTGTGGACGCTAAACTGGCATCAAGGATGGGTCAATCCAGGCGCCATTCCGGCGCCATCACCCTGAAATGAAATTCAAGGTTTGTTCAATTTTTGTTTTTCTTTGCGCCCTGTCGGGATACGCGACCACAAACGTCTTCTCACTAACCTATGTTCCTGCTCCGCCAGCCAATCCGCTCAAGGGTTTTATGCCCTATGCCGGAAGCTACACGACATTTCCTTACAGCATGGAGTGGAGCTATTTGCCTTTGCGATCCCTCATGAATGGCCCGACCAACTTCGACTGGTCCAGCCTGGAGGCCTTGCTCGCCAGCTCCGCGAGCCGGGAACATCAAACTGTTTTTCGCGTTTATCTGGATTATCCCACGCTGCCGACCGGCATACCACAATATCTGTTGAACGCCGGCCTGGCGACCTACACTTACGACGACTATGACAACGACGGCGTGAGCCTTTGCCCAGACTATGAGAATCCCTTGCTGGACCAGGCGCTGACCAATTTCATTGCGGCGCTTGGCGCCCGCTACGATGGCGATCCGCGGATCGCCTTTGTCGAACTTGGATTGCTGGGTTACTGGGGCGAATGGCACACTTATCCGGAAACCAACTGGTTCGCCTCCGTTCCCGTCCAAAACGAGGTTCTGGCGGCCTATACCAATGCCTTTCATAAAACGAAATTGCTCGTCCGCTGGCCGTCCGGCAGCTTGGGCTATTCCACGTTGCCAATCGGCTACCATGACGATTCGTTTGCCTATGAGACCATCGACCCGCCGGAATATAATTTTCTTGGCCTGCTGAAAGCGGCCGGCGAAACCAACAAATGGCGAACCCAGCCCATTGGAGGCGAAGTGCGTCCGGAAGTACAGTCGTGCATGTGGGACACGAGCCAGACCAATTGCGTGCCGGCGGGACAGGGCTTCACCAACTGCGTCGCGCTCACGCACGCCTCGTGGATGCTGAACCAGGGAGTTTTTGACCCCGGCTTTACCGGGGCACAACAGGACCTGGCGCTGGCGGGCGCGCGGCAACTGGGTTATGAACTCTACCTCACCAACGCCACGCTTGCTGGCGGCGCCGGTTCACAGCCTTTGACGATCACGGTGCAAATCCTAAACACGGGCGTTGCGCCTTTTTACTATGACTGGCCGGTCCAACTCGGCGTGGCCAACAGCAACAACCTGCTGGTCCGGAGCTGGACGACGGTTTGGAAACTTTCCGCGCTGGTACCCGGGACGAACGCCCTTTTGACCTGTACCCAGACCAATCCCGGCTTGTCCGCGGGCCAATATACGCTCTTGATCAGCGCCTTAAATCCAATGACCAACGGCCTGCCCCTCCGGTTTGCCAACCAGACCCAGGATCAGAACCTGGCGGGCTGGCTTACCTTGGGACAGTTTTCCGTTGCGCCAGGCGCCGGGCAGCCAATTTTGAGCGGGACCCGCTTTCCACCCGGCTTTGCCCTCAAAATCAACCGCGCCGCGACCGGGACATGGACGGTGGAAGGGACGTCCAATTTTCTGACCTGGTTTTCTCTTTTCACAACCAACACCACCACCAGCCAATGGAATTACACGGATGAGCCGCTTTTGCCCGCCCGCTTCTATCGTGTAGTGAGCCAGCCTTAGAGGACGGCGACGCCGCAGCGCCAGCCGGCCGCAACAACGAATGAACAAAAAACCAACGCACCTAACCAGCAAAACAAACAAAGCACCATGAAAACAAATAAACTTCAATGCCGACGGCTGGCAGCAGCCGGTTTCGGTATAATCGCAATGATGGGTTCGGTCCTGCTAACGCAGGCCCAGGACCTGATCGTCAACACGTTCGATAATGACGACGGCGGCACTTTCGGCCTCGATTGGTCCAATTTCAGGACGTATGCCTACGGCGTCACTTATACATTTGACGCCACCCAAGACTCCCAAGGTAACCCGAACAGCGGTTCAATGTATGTGACCGCACAATGGCCACTCCACTCCGATCCAACGTGGAACGAGAATTGGAATGATATCCAGTTCGCCTTTTATACCCCGCCGTTCAATCCCACGGCTTACATCAACTTTGACGTGGACATCAAAGTGGACGTGACGAATTCATCCCCGGCCATTGACGGGACTTCCTACGGGGCGATCGAGCTGATTGTGAACAATCCCTGGACGACGGTGGTGGGCTGGGCGACCCTGGCGGTAACCAATGGCTGGCAGCATTTCAGCGGCTCGTTTTCCGGCCTCCCGGATGAAACCAACAGCGAAGCGGTGATCGGGTTCATTTCCAATAGCGGCGACAGCCTGACGAACACGGTTTCTTATTGGATTGACAACATCATCTTCACGGCCCCGCCGACCGTTAACACCAATCGCCCGACCTTGAGCCTGGCGAAAGTGCAGTCGCCGGGGCTGACCTGCATTGCCAGCAAGCCGGGCGGCACCTATCAACGCCAGATGGTGGCGACCGTCAACGACCATTATTCGTGGAACACGGCCACGGCCCCGTCCAACACCACGACCTATTCCATGAAGGTGGCCAGTTTTCCGGGAGCTGAATATTCCGGGTTCAGTGCGGAATTGTTCCTGGTTCCGCAGGCAGGCATGGTCGCCACGCCATTTGACGATAATATTGACTGGGATTCGACGAATGTGGTCGCCCTGATCATCGGCGAGAACCCGGATCAAACAGCGACGGCGACTTTTCAGTATAAGATCAACGCGCCGACCAGCTGGAATACGGCCTTGATGGTGCAAAAGTCCTGCGCATCCGGCCCGTTGGGCAAATGGAGCCTGACTTTCCAAAATAACACCAATGTCACGCTTACCGCGCCGGACCAAACCAGCACCAATTTCACCATTCCCAACGGCAACGCCGCCTATTTCCAGGATCCGCTGTTTGTCTATGTGGGCACGCAGCCCAACAACAACGCGAACATCGGACAATCCGGCACCTTCAGCAGCGTTCAAGTTTCCGGACCGGTGGATCAGATCAACGACAATTTTGCGACGTTGAACACGAATACTTGGACCCAGTATGCCGCCGATCCAAACGGCGTTTTCATCACCGCTCCGGACGCGAAGTTTTGGATAAGCTGGCCGTTGCCGGATACGGGATTCACCAATATTTTCGTCACGGACAACCTCACCAATTCGGCTGCCGCTTCGCCATGGCTGGTTCTACCCCCTGCCGCCACCAGTTGGATTAGCGTCGGCGGCAATACCCGCCTGACGGTGATCGACCAGTCAATCCTGGACGCGGCGTTTGGATATGCCCCGAAAAACTGCTTCTTTGAACTGTTCCATCCCTGACCGGGGCAGGCGGGGTGCCGGATGATCGGCACCCCGCCGGGTCATCCGGTTCCATTGCCTGCTCATCCAATCTTAGCCATGAAATATTGCTTCTGTTTTCTGGTGGTGCTGGCCGTCTGGCCAAATTGGGGCCGGGCTGCTGAGCCGCCGGACAGGGACGACAACACGATTTCCATCGTCACACCGAAAGAAATCAGTTGGTGGGCGGGCATTGTCCAAGACGGTTTTCAAATGCCCATGGCCGACGGCTATCAAGCGGATGTGCGCGGAGACAATCACCAGAACCAGGTGCAACCCGTGGTCTTGTCCAGCCGGGGCGACGTCATCTGGTCGGAAGATCCCTTCAGACTTCAGTTTCAAAAACGAGACCAATTGCTGATTGACCCGAGGAACCCCCGGGTATTCCACGACCAGGCGGGAGATTCGCTGCGGGACGCCTTTTTATTCGCCAGCAAGAAATATTTCCCGCCTTCCGGAAAGCTGCCGGATGAATCCCTGTTTGAAAATCCCCAATACAACACTTGGATAGAACTGATGTATAATCAAAATCAGGAAGGCATTTTGGGCTACGCCGAAGGCATTAAGAAGCATGGTTTCCCAGCCGGCGTCCTGATGATTGATGACAACTGGCAGGAGGACTATGGGAAATGGGACTTCAACAAGGGGCGGTTTTCTGATCCCAAAGCCATGATCAAGGCCTTGCATGCGGCCGGTTTCAAAGTAATGCTCTGGGTCTGTCCGTTCATCAGTCCCGATTCCGATGTGTATCGGGACCTGGAGCGGCAGGGGCTGCTGATCAAGGACCCCTCCGGCCAGGCAGCCATCGTCCGTTGGTGGAATGGGGCCAGTGCGCTCCTGGATTTTACCGATCCGAAAGCGGTGGCGTGGTTTCGGTCTCGTTTGGATTATTTGCAATCCACCTATCACGTCGATGGTTTCAAATTCGACGGCGGCGACAGTTCGTTTTATCGCGGGATCATAGCCTCGAAACCGGAGTCCCCGAATGCCCAAACTGAATTGTATGGAGAAATCGGACTTCACTATCCGTTGAATGAATATCGCGCCATGTGGAAGATGGGCGGCCAGCCGCTCGGGGAACGATTATGTGACAAGGCGCATTCGTGGACGGATCTCAAGAAATTGGTCCCGGATATGATCCTGGAGGGACTGGCCGGCTATCCATTTTCATGTCCGGACATGATCGGCGGGGGCGAGTTTACCTCCTTCCTCTCCGGCCAGACCATTGACCAGGAACTGATTGTGCGTTCGGCACAATGCCAGGCCCTGATGCCCATGATGCAATTCTCCGTGGCTCCCTGGCGAGTGCTCGACCAGCCACACTTGAATGCCGTCCTCCAGGCGGTGAAAACACGGGACCAACACCGGGAGGCTATTTTAATTCTCGCCAAGCACGCGGCCTCAACCGGGGAACCCATTGTGCGTTCAATGGAATACGTATTTCCGCATCAAGGATATGAGCGCGTCAAAGACCAATTCCTGTTGGGGGACCGCTTGCTCGTGGCGCCCGTACTGGAAAAAAATGCCAACCAGAGAGAAGTCATTTTTCCCACCGGGACATGGAAGGGCGCCGATGGAAAACTTTACGAGGGACCGTCAACCACCTCCATTGCCGTGACCTACGACGACCTCTGCTACTTCGAACGGGTGAAATAGAACCACCGGCGCCCGATTCCGACCAAGAGCTGATTCCCGCTTGCCACTGCTCCATGGCGCGATAAGCTTTCCCAATGAGGCCGGTCAACCATTAACTTCATTGCGCCATGCCATTTACTGCTGCTGAAATTGCGGAACAACTCAAGGGCGAAGTCGTCGGTGACGGTTCGGTCCGGCTCACCGGCTTTGCGCCGGCTGACTGCGCCCGCGCCGGTGACCTGACTTTTGCCGAGAAGGATGTCCACTTCGCCGCCGCCGAACAGAGCCAGGCCGCCGCCATCCTCGTGGCAGCGGTGGCTGCGCCATCGCAGAAAGTCCTCATCCGCGTGCGGGACGCCCGGGTGGCCATGGCCCGGGTGCTGCCGCTCTTTTTCCCGCCGGAGCAACCGCCGTCGGGCATTCATCCCAGCGCGCTCGTTGACGCCTCGGCGCAGATTGATCCCACGGCGCACATCGGGCCGAACTGCGTGGTGGGTCCGCGCGTGCGGCTGGGCGCGCGTTCCGTCCTCATGGGCGGCAATCAGGTCGGCCGCGACTGCCAAATTGGCGATGACGGCTGCCTGTTTCCCAATGTCGTCCTTTATCCGCGCACGCAAATCGGGAATCGCGTCAGCATCCACGCCGGCACGGTCATCGGCTCGGACGGCTATGGCTACGTCTTGGACGAGGGCCGCCATCGCAAGGTGCTCCAGGTGGGCAACGTCGTCATTGGCGACGACGTGGAGATCGGCGCCAACGCGGCCATTGACCGCGCGGCGCTCGGTTCCACGGTCATCGGCCAGGGCACCAAAATTGATAATCTCGTCCATGTCGCGCACAACGTGGTCATGGGCCGGCACTGCCTCATCATGGGCCAGGTGGGTTTCGCCGGCAGCACTCACCTGGGCGACTACTGCGTCATTGCGTCACAGTCGGGCATATCGGGGCATTTGAAACTGGGCGCCCAGGCCGTGGTGGGAGCCAAATCCGGCGTGATGCGCGACATACCCGACGGCGGACGGGTTCTGGGCATCCCGGCCTTCCCGGACAAGCAAGCCAAGCGGCAGATCATCGCCGTGCAGCAATTGCCAGACATGATTCACCGCCTGCGCGAGCTGGAAAAGCAAGTGGCGGAACTGCGGGCGAAGGTCGGGACGTGATTGGCGGCCGGAGGCCGTCCGCCGCCCTGGCGGCCACCCTGGCGCCACCGCGGGCAGGCGGCCTGGAACCGCGGCGCCAAAATCGGCTTAAAACGTCCGCTTACCTGCTTCATGCATTTGATTTACAATCCCGCAAACCCGGTGCATGATCGCCGGATGAAACGGGCGCCAGCGGACCCTCCCCACGCCGCTTTCACGCTGGTCGAATTGCTGATCGTGATTGCGATCATTGCGATTCTGGCGGCTTTGTTGCTGCCCGCTCTTGCCCTCGCCAAACAAAAGGGCCAGCAATCCGTCTGCCTCTCCAACCTCAGCCAGATCGGCATCGCTTTTGGGATGTATCTCAACGATAACAATGATCATTTCTTTGACGAGCGTCCCTTGAAATCCAGCCTGCCCGGGGGATATCATCCGTGGACGAGCTGGCCGCCGTCAGATCCTCGGGCCGGCTGGGCCGCCACGACCTTTCAGAGTGTTCTACCGAATTTCGGCCTTTGGTCCTGTCCCGCCGCGGTGAATTCGAACACCGGCAACGCCATTCAATCAGCCCAGGCCACCTCCGCCGCCACCAACGCCGCGATCTGCCGCTACTGGGCCTGGCGCTTCGACCGCATCGACGACCTGGGCGCCGCCACCATGCTCGAGGATTTTTGGACCAAATCGGCGACCCAAGCCATCGCTGACCTGCAAACCGCCAATGACCCCACCGTGGGACCGATCCATGGCCCGGCCGACGTGGAATTGGTCGTGGATCCGTATTTTCCCAACACGCCCACGGGCGCCACAACCGTGGATCCCGCGCTCAAGGGCCGCACGATCCACGGTGGCGGCCGCTGCCGCGCCTTCCTCGACGGCCACGTGCAGTACCTCCGGGACGCGCGCACGCCGTTGCAATAACAGCCCCCATCCCGATTTGTAAGGCACGACGAGCGTTGCGCCCTTTGCCGGAGCGCGGTTATATCGACCGCTGCGCGGGGTTCCGAACACAACGTGTAGGGGCGATGGGCCGGCCTAAACGAATGGCCGTCATTTCCTGTCTTTTTTGAAATTGAAAGCGGATCGCAGGTTGTACACCTCAGCGCCCGGGACGGGCGCGCTCGTGCGCCTCTTCGCCTGATTCAGTTTTTCAGCGTTTCCTGGATCAGGGATCGGTCAGCGCGTCCGGCGACCTTATTGCGCATTGCCGCGAATCCACATCCGCCTCGAACAGGCTGACGAGCCCGCTCCGGCCCATGCTGTTGATCAGGGCCTTGGAAGAAACATGGTAAAGATTGCCCAAAATGCGAAACGGGCACCGGTTTTGGCGGCAGCTTACCGGGCACGCTTCCACAAATTGCAGTGCCATCGCGCGCAATTCCTCGTCTGATTCCTTGCCGGTAAGCAGTGACAGCAATTGCCTGTGCTCATCCCGGGCGGAAAGCCGAGCCGCCAAATAATTCAAGTCGAACGGGGCACGGTTCGATCCAGCCGTGCCGACAGAAACCGTTGGAACTTCGTTGGTTTTCACGTTGGTTTTCATTCTGATTGAGCCCGCATCTGATTTTTAACCACAACACTCCACAGCTTTTTTTAGCAATCCTAATGCCAGCAACAGCACGAAGGCGGAAAAGCCTGATTTACGCGCGAATCACTGGATAAAAAGAGCCAAGAACAGGGCCTGAAAGTCACTTAAAGTCTAAATCGCATGCAATCTGCCCAAAGATGAGGCAGCCCGTGCGCTGAAGGCGGCAGCGACTAAAGCCTGTGTGACAAACGGCTTATACCAGAGCGCGCAATACCTATTTGTGGAATCTTACGCGGCCAAGAGCGTCGGGCCGGCCGAGGCGCAACCGGCCTTGGCCAACGCTATGAACGATTTTGTCAGGGCCGCGCGGTCGTTGGCCCGCCAAATGGCTCCCACCGCGAGCGGCGTTGGGGAAGGGAGCAAGGGAACCAGTTTTAAACGCGCGCCGACCATGCATGCCAGGCATTCCGGGACCAGCGCCCAGCCGTGTCCGGATTCGACGGCGGCAATCAGGCTGGTCACGCTGTCGTGTTCGCCGGCAATCCGCGGTTTGCGTCCGACCGGTGCAAACAACTTCTCGATCATCGCATGATATTCCGGGTAATCCTGCCGGCTGTAGGCGATGAGCGGTTCGCGGACGACTTGTTCGAAGGTGATCGACCCGGACGACGCCAGATCATGTCCTGGCGGCAGGGCGACGCGCATGGCATAGCGCGCCAGCTCGTCGAAATGAAAGCCGCGCAGCAGCTTCGCGGACGGGCGCACGGTGAGGGCCACGTCGAGCTTGCCGGCGCCGAGACGCAACAACATTTCCTCGGTGGACAAGTCGTGCAGCACGGCGCGCACCTTGGGAAATTGTTCGTGAAATTTTCTCAGGGCCGGCGGCAGGATCTGCACGGTCAGCGAAGGCGCGTACCCGATGTTAATTTCGCCGGCGGTGGCGCCGGAGGCGGCGCGGGCCCGGGCCACTGCCTCCTCCACCCGCCGGAGCACGGCGCGAGCTTCGGCGAGAAAAACGCCGCCGGCCCTCGTCAGACGCAGGGATTTCGCGCCACGCTCAAACAACTGGAAACCGATTTCCTCCTCGAGGTCGCGGATCTGCCGGCTCACGCCCGGCTGCGAGACATGCAGCTTGAGCGCGGCGCGCGAGACATTTTGCTCCCCGGCCACGGCCACGAAATAGCGGAGATGACGCAGTTCCATGCGCCCCAGCTTGCCCGAGTTCAAGCCGCCAGTCGAAATGGAAATGACCGGCCTTGGGCGGCACTCGAAGGTGGCTGGTTGAGGGTGGAGCGCTGAAGATTATTTCTTTCCGCATCCGCTCTCGGAATTTCGGATTTCATACGCCGATGTCCTCGTTCCACAATCCAGGTTGGGCGGCAATGAACTCGCGCATGAGGCGAATGCACTCCTCGTTTTGCAGCACGTCCACCTGCACGCCGCATTCCCGCAAATGCTCCTCGTCGCCCAGGAACGTGACGTTCTCGCCCACCACCACGCGCGGAATTTTATAAAGCCTGATCGCCCCCGAGCACATGGGGCACGGCGACAGGGTGGTGTAGAGCGTGCATCGCGCATAGACGTTCGCGGGCTGGCGGCCGGCATTTTCGAGGGCGTTCATCTCGCCGTGATGAATCACGCTGCCGCGCTGCACCCGCTGGTTGTGTCCGCGGCCAATGACCTGGCCGTCGCAGACCAGCACCGAGCCGATGGGAATGCCGCCCGCGGCCAGACCCTTTTTGGCTTCGTCCACCGCGGCTTGCAGGTATGGGTCCATAATTATCCTTTGTAATTGTCCAACATTACCGCCTCACGATAAAGCGGGAAAGGGACCATGACAACCGCGGAGGTACGCCCGAGAACGCAGGTTTGCACGAAAAGACTACTTGAAGAAATGCGGAATATCGCCGAAGTTCAATGGCCGGCCTTGAGCACACTTTGCGTATGCCTGCCAAACTAAGCACACACGTCCTGGACACGGCCCACGGCTGCCCAGCCAGCGGCATGAAGGTTGAACTCTGGTCGCTCGACGACGGCGGGCCCACCTTGGTGACGACCGCGAAGACCAACGGTGATGGCCGCACCGAAACGCCGCTGCTGGCCGCCGACGAAATGAAAGCCGGCCACTACGAAATCATTTTTTTCGTGGGAGACTACTTCGCCGCCAAATCGCCAACGCTTCCGAAGACGCGATTTCTCGACAAGGTGCCCGTGCGGTTCGGCATTGCCGACCCCGGGGCCAGCTATCACGTTCCCCTGCTCTGCTCGCCGTGGAGCTATTCGACGTACCGGGGAATTTGAACAGCCATGCCGCCGCGCGCTGGCGCGCGCCCTTCAGGTCGCTTCCAGCGTGGATTGGAAATGGACCCCCGGATTCCGCGCGTGCGCCTGTCTGTCATCGGTCATCAAAGCCTTACAGGCCGGTCGGGTGATCCAGAAATTGCCACGGCACGCGAAACCTTTTCGACAGCGCGGCGGCCAGCGCTTTTACGCCAAACGTTTCGGTGGCGTAATGGCCGCCGTAGAGCACGTTCAGCCCCAGTTCCTCGGCCAGCGCGAACGTCCAGTGGGGGCCCTCGCCAGTGATAAACGTGTCCACGCCTCCGGCGGCCGCGATTTCCAGATCGCCGCCCGCGCCGCCGGTGACCAACCCGATGCGGCGGCAAAATTCCGGTCCGCCAGGAACCAGCATCGGGCGCGCGCCAACGGCGCGTTCCAGCCTTTTGGCGAGTTCGTCCCGCGCAATGTTTGCCCGCGCCTGACAGCCGATGGTCTGGCCATGGCTGGCAAAGAACGGTTTGAGATCTTTCAGCCCCAGGGCGGCGGCGAGCCGGGCGTTGTTGCCCAGTATGGGATGGGCATCCAGCGGCAGGTGCGAGCTGTAAACCGCCAGGTCGTTTTCGACGAGGAGACGGAGGAGTTCGTATTTCCTCCCGGTCCACGGATGCGATTTTGTCCAGAACAGGCCGTGATGGACCAGCAGCAGGTCGGCCCCGGCCGCGACGGCCAGCTTGACGGTGGCCAGGCTGGCATCCACCGTGGCGGCGATGCGGGTGACGGTGCCGGAGTTTTCCACCTGCAAACCATTGACCGCGCCGTCGTAATCGCCGATTTCCTGCGTGCGCAACACGCGGTCGGCATAGCGGACCAGGGCGGCAAGAGAAGCAATCGGCATGGGGCGTGGCGAATTATGGGGCGGAATTCGGGCGGCCGCCAAACAAAATCCACTCAAAAGAGGAAAATCTTAACATTGCCCAGTGTGTCACGGTGCGGCAAAATAGCCGGTCATGGCTCGCGCCCTAAATGAGAACAGTTCATTGCGCCTCAGCCGCGCGGAACTGGCGCGGCTGGTGGTGGCGTTGCTATTGTCGGTGCTGCTGCATTTGATCATCATCGGCGGATTTCATGCCGGCGACAAGCGGGGCTGGTGGCAGAAATGGCACATGCCGCCCTGGATGCATCTCAAGGCCGTGCGGGAACATCCCTTGCAGCCGCAAGCGGCCCAAAACGAAGACCCGACCATTTTCGTGGATGTATCCCACGCCGATGCAGATGCGCCGCGGGCGACGCGGTACTATTCCAACCGGAATTCCAAGGCGGCCAATCCGGACGTGGCGGACTCGAACACTCCCCGGATTGAGGGGAAGCAGACAGACGCGCCCAAAACCGAGGATGTGCCCAAGCCGGTCAAGGCCGCCAGTGCCACAGCCGAGCCAGCCGCCCCGGAGACGGTCAGCGAGAGCACCTCCGAGCCCCGCAAAGAAACGTCCAAGGAGACCCGCAAGGCCGACAAGGTGCCTGGGTTGGCCACGCTCCAACCGTCGATGCCAGCCCCCTCGCTGTCCCCGTTGGACGCGCCGGATACAACCGAAATTCCACTGACTCCGGGGGAAACCGGATTGCGACCGAAACGAATCCTGTCCAATCCGGCGCCCCCGAGCACGCCAACAGCCGCGGCGGCGCAGCCCACCCGACCGCGGACGATCCGGCAGGCGCTCGCCCAGCGCGACCAGATCCCGGGCGTGCAAATGCGGCAGAATGGCGGCGTACACCAGCATGCCATGTCGTCTTCGCTCGACGTGAAAAGCACGCCGTTCGGGGAATACGATCGCGCGATCGTCGAAGCGGTTTCCCAGCGCTGGTATGATCTACTCGACAGCCGGCGGTTTGCCGACGACCGCACCGGCAAGGTGATCCTGCGCTTTAAACTGAAGCCGGACGGATCCATCATTGAAATGCAGACGCTGGAAAACACCGTGGGCGAGCTGCTCGGCTATTTGTGCCAGGAAGCGATCGAGGAAGCCGCGCCGTTCGCCAAATGGCCGCCGGACATGGCCCGCATGATCGGCACAAATACGCGGGATATTACGTTCACCTTTTACTATTATTGAATCATCATTTATGGACATGGAAGAAACCGCCGTTTATTGTTTATTGATCGTTGCGTCAGTGGCCGGACTGGCCGTGATTTTATGGCGCACGTGGATGCTGCGCTGGGGCAAAGTGGCCCCGCCGCAGATCGTCGAGACGCTCACCGCCTGTCATACGGCGGAGGACGTGCCCAAATTGCGCAGCGTCTGCGAGAGCAGGCCGTCGCCGCTGGGTCGGCTGCTGCTCTTCGCGGCCAATCACTTGGAGTGGCCAAAGGCGGAAAACGTCAGCTCATTGGAAACCGCCGCGCGCCGCGAAGTGGTGCGCCTGGAGCGGGGCCTGGTGGTGCTGGAGATCATCATCGGCATCGCGCCGCTGCTGGGCCTGGTGGGCACGATCGTCGGCATGATGACCGTCTTCAATGACATCGGCGACGCCGGCCTCAATAATGCCTCGAAACTGGCCCACGGCATCAGCGTGATTTTGAAGACCACCCTGATCGGGCTGCTGATTGCCATTCCGGCGCTGGTCGCCTGGGGCTACTTCAGCAAAAAAGTCGAGGTGCTCACGGTGGAAATGGAAACGATGTGCGATGAATTCATCCGCCGGCAATACGCCGGGAGAAATCACGACAACCCATGAGATTCCTGGTTCGCAAACGCCGCACCGCCCCGGCCGTGATCATCGTGGCGCTGATCGACGTGCTGATCGTGCTGGTGATTTTCCTGCTGGTGACGACGACGTTCAAGCAGGTGCCGTCGCTGCAACTGTCGCTGCCGGCGTCGCGCCAGGCGCTGCGGCCGGGCGTGAGCGATAATCCGCCGGAGGTGATCACGGTATCGTCGAACGGAGTGCTATTCCTGGGAGCCAACAACATGCCCTATACCGTCGAGCAGTTGCAGCGGCAGCTTGTGGCAATTGCCGCCAAGAATCCGAAGGTAAAACTTGCCGTGCGCGCCGACAAGGACGCGCCCTGGGGCCGACTGGTGGCGGTGATGGATGCCGCCAAGACGGCCAACATCAAAGACATCTCGGCCTTCACCAAGGAATCGGGCAAACCGTAGCCGGGCAGTTTTTCAAAATCCGGAGGGCGCACGGAAGGCCATTGCTCTCCTTCTTCTGAAATTTCGAGCGGCCCGCAAGTTGAATATCTCAGCGCCCGGGACGGGCGCGCTCCGGCTCAACACGGCACCGTGGTGCCGGAGCGCGGCCGTCTCGGCCGCTGAGGCGTGATTCCGAACAAATCGTGTCAAGCCGGGGGCCGCCTAAACGAATGGCCGTCGTTCCCCGTCTTTTGAAATGGCAAGTGGCTCGTCAGTTGGACGCCTCAGCGCCCGGGACGGGCGCGCTCCGGCTCAACACGGCACCGTGGTGCCCTAAACGAAAGACCGTCGTTCCCCGTCTTTTGAAATCGCAAGCGGCTCGTCAGTTGAACGTCTCAGCGCCCGGGACGGGCGCGCTCCGGCTCAACACGGCACCGTGGTGCCGGAGCGCGACCGTCTCGGCCGCTGCCGCGGACACATTATTCCGAAGACGGAAACCTATGATTTTCATGGAATCGCCAGCCGATTCGTGGCAAAGCCGCCATTCACCAAATAACGATGCAGGCCGCTGGCATTAACCGTCTGGACACTCCCGTCATTGAAACCAAGGTTGCCGCTTCTGCCATGCCACAACGGCTGCCAGGCAACCGGATCATTGGTCCCCAACGACAGGAGGCCGGTTTTAGGAGGTCGGCCGCCGCTTTCAAAATCGGAGTCGCCGGAAAGAATCATCGGCGGATTGGCATCGCTGATTACGCCCACGCCGACAAAATAGCTGACATTGGAATTGGAGAGTGCATAGAAATTGGTGGCATAGGTGCGATTTACGTCGCCGGCATGGTCTGAATCTCCATCGCAAATTAAAATTCTCACGGTGCTAAGTTCATTCGACATCACCTGAAAAGTCTGCACGACGTTGCCTGTGGCGACCAGTTCCATCGAACCACCATTCGTCACGGGAACCCCCATGGGATATGTATCATTGTTGTCGCCTGCCCAAATGCGGTATGCGAGGCCGATTTGCTTCAGGTTATTCGTGCAAAATACTCGGGAAGACTTTCGTTTGGTGGCGGCGAGTGTGGGCAAAAGCACTGCCGGCAGAACCACCAGGATGGCGATGACGACCCCCACCTCAAACAGCGTGAGAGCTGCCTCGGAGCGGGGAAGGAGGCGCGGTTTCATAACCGCGTTTGCTTTATTGATGGCCGCCGGCGGACTTGACGGCCAGCAGAATCAACACCACGATAATCACGAACACGACGATGCCGCCGATAATGAAGTACGTGTTGATCTTGTTGCTCTTCTTGGAAAAACCGGTGCCCTTGGTGTCAAAACCGGTCGTCCGCGTGCCCCCCTGCTCGAGCTGCTCCAGGCTCACCCCGCGGGCAATGACCAAGGTGCCTTCGGCGGTGCGTTTGCCGGGCGTCGGCGAGGGAGCCGGCACCGGGGCCGAAGCCCCTGGAACCACCGGCGCAGGCGGCGGCGCGGTCACCGGTTTGCCGTCGTCGATCTTCAGCTCCACCTGGCCGAACTTCAGCGTCTGGCCCGGCTGGAGGACCCTTTCCGTGACCATCTCATTGTTGATGAAGGTGCCGTTGGTGGAATTCAGGTCCCGGATGACAATGTCACTGCCGCGGAGAATGATCTCGGCGTGATGGCTGGATACGGAGCCATCCGTGATTTGAAATGCATTATCCTCCACGCGTCCGACGGTTGTTCGCTCGGTATTCAGTTCGAACGTCCGGCCGGTCATGCCCTGGTTCAGGATAACGAGTTTGGACATAGAATGTTTCAACCGATTATGGGCGCGGCGGCCTTCAAGTCAAACGCAAATCCATGATGGCCAGTTTTTTGTCAGCCGCGCTTTTCAATCATCGCCCGGAACTCCGCGAACAGCGGCGTGCTGTCGTGGGGCCCAGGCGATGCCTCGGGATGATATTGCACGCAAAAAACCGGCTTCTTTTTGTGCCGGAATCCTTCCACGGTCTGGTCGTTTAAATTGATGCGATGCACCGCGACATCCGCCGGGAGCGACGCGGCGTCCAACGCAAAGCCGTGGTTCTGCGAGGTGATCTCCACCCGGCCCGATTCGAGATCTTTCACCGGCTGGTTGCCGCCGCGATGGCCAAATTTGAGCTTGAACGTCCTGCCGCCCAACGCCTGGCCCAAGATCTGGTGCCCGAGGCAAATCCCGAAAATGGGCACGCCCGCCTCCAGCAGCGTTCGCACCTCGCGCACGAGGTAATCCAGCGCCGCCGGATCCCCGGGGCCGTTTGAAAGAAAAATTCCCGCCGGCTTGAATTCGAGCGCGTCGGCGGCGCTCGCCGTGGCGGGGAGCACCTGCGTGGCAAAGCCGTGCTGGCGCAACCGGCGCAAAATGTTGTATTTCATTCCGTAATCGAACGCGACAATCGGAATATCGGCCGGCGGCAGCGGCTTGCGAAAATTGCGCGCGTCCGCCGTGGCGTTGCCGCGCACCAGGTCAAAGGCCGCGCTTTGCGCGTCGGTCTCATCCCAGCGAAACGCCTTCTTATGCGTCACTTCCTTGACATAATCCACGCCCACGAAGACAAATTCCCCAGCCCGCCGCACGGCCTCCGCGGCGGAAATTTTCTCCGTGGAAATAAAACCGTTCATCGCGCCGCGCATCCGCAGTTTTTTGGTGAGCGCCCGCGTGTCCACGCCCTGGATGCCCGGGAGGCCGTTCTGCTCGAGATATTTTTCCAGCGAAAGATCCGCGCGCCAGTTGCTGACCACCGGCGACAGCTCGCGAATGACAAAGCCCGCAACATGCGGCCGCCACGACTCCACGTCCTGCAGATTCACCCCGCAATTCCCGATCAGCGGATAGGTCATCGTGACAATTTGCCCCTTGTACGAGGGATCAGTGAGGATCTCCTGGTAGCCGGTCATCGAAGTATTGAAACAAACCTCGCCGCCGGCCGACGCCTTGGCGCCAAAGCCTTCCCCGTGAAACACCGAACCATCTTCAAGGGCCAGAATCGCTTTCATCAAGTGCTTCATTTTAATGGTTTATCACGCCCGTTTCAAGGAAGAAGCCAGCCGGAAAGAAAGCATTCACCGCAGTCACATCAATATTGTCACGAGCCTCACCGGCGTCCCGCGGTCGCGCCCGCGCCGGAGCGCGCCCGTCTCGGGCGCTGCGGCGTGATTCCGAACAAAACCGGATAAATCGACGGCCATCAAAACGAAAGGCCGTCTTCCCCTGCCGCCCTTGAAGTTTCAAGCGGCCCGCGCGCTCAGCGTCTCAGCGGCCGGGACGGCCGCGCTCCGACCCTCGCGAGCGCCCACCAAAGCGCCGGCCACCGGCCTAGGATTTTCCGGTCTTAAACTTCTCCAGCTTGGCAATGAACGCCTTGGCGCCGCCCTCTTCGTACCCCTCCTGGCGCCCGATTTCCTTGCCGTTCTGGTCCAGCACCACCAGGGTCGGGAAACCGCTGATGTTGTACTTGTCCTTGAGCGCCGCGTTGGCCTTTTTCAAATCCTCGCTCTGCGGCTTTTTATTGGGATAATCCAGTTCCACCGACACCACATTTTTGTCGGCGTAGTCCTGAAACTCCTGGCTGTCCAGCACTTCCTTCCGGAATTTGATGCACCAGGGACACCAGTCGGAGCCGGTGAAATCCAGCAACACGATCTTCTTCTGGATCTTCGCCTGCGCCTGCGCCGCCGGCAAATCGGTCAGCCACTCGCCCGCCTGTGCCTGCCACACGACCGCCGCCGCAGCGATTGCAATCAAGAATTTTTTCATGTTTAAAAAATTAAAACCCACCGGCTTTTAGACCGCCGCCGGCTCCCGCTGTTCAATGAAAACCGGCCGGCCCGCCACGATCGTCGCCACCGCCCGGCCCTTGAGCGGCCAGCCAAAAAACGGGCTGTTCCGTGATTTGCTGGCGGAATCCTCGCGCGGCAAGACCCACTCCCGTTCGGGATCAATCACCGTCACGTCCGCATCCGCGCCCACGCCCAGCGTGCCTTTGCTCAAATTGAGCAGTCGCGCCGGATTCACCGTGTACTTCGAAATCAGGTCCGCCAGGCTCAGCCGCCGGGAGTGAACCAGTTGCATGAGCGAGAGCGCCAGTTCGGTTTCCAGCCCGGTGATGCCAAAAGGCGCATAATCAAACTCCACCTCCTTCTCGTAGTCGCAATGGGGCGCATGGTCGCTCGCCAGAATCTCAATGGTGCTATCGGCCAGCCCGGCCAGAATCGCTTCGCGATCCCGGGCCGAACGCAGCGGCGGATTCATCTTGAAATGCGTGTCGTAGGCGGGCCAGGCCGGAGTGCGGAGCGCGGAGCGCGAAGGACGGAACACTTGCTGGCCGTCCTCGGCCCAGAATTTTTCACTGCCCGCCACGGCGGCGTCGGTGAGCGTAAAATGATGCGGGCAGGCCTCGCCGGAAATCGACACGCCGCGTTTCCTGGCCTCGCGCAGCAGGGCCACGCTGCCCGCCGCGCTCAGGTGCTGACAGTGAATTCTCGCGCCGGTCAGCTCCGCCAGCAGGATGTTCCGCGCCACGATCATCTCCTCGCCTGCCGACGGCCAGCCGCGCAATCCCAGCGCCACGTTCCAATATCCCTCGTGCATCACCCCGTCGGTCACCAGCGAATAATCCTGGCAGTGGTCCATCACCGGCAAATCCAGCATCCGGGCGTATTCGCACGCGCGCCGCATGAGATCGTGGTTTTGCACGCAATGGCCGTCGTCGGTGATGGCGATGACGCCGGCCTTTTTCAATCCGCCGATGGGCGCCAGCTCCTCGCCCGCGATCCCTTTGGAAATGGCGCCGGTGACAAACACGTTCACCGCGCCCTCAGTCTTGGCGCGCTCGCGGATCAGCGCCACCGTGCCCGCGTTGTCGATGGCCGGCGCCGTATTGGGCATGCACACAATGGAGGTGAAACCGCCCCGGGCGGCGGCGGCCGTGCCGGTGGCGATGGTCTCCTTGGCCGTCTGGCCCGGTTCCCGCAAATGCACGTGCAAATCGATCAAGCCAGGAGCAACGACCTTTCCGCGGGCATCGAACCTATCCACATCTGCCGGCGCCGATAGATTTTGGCCCACGGCGGACACTTTGCCCTCGAACAGCAACACATCGGCTATGGAATCGAAATGATTGGCGGGATCGACGACGCGACCGCCGGTGAGAAGCAGCGAATTCATCGGGTCGAGTTTAATGGCCATTGGACGCGGAATCAAGCGCGGGTCATTCGTCACTGATCATTCGGATTTCCTGAGGCCTGCAGATTTTATCTATGTCCATCCGTGTCCAACTGTGGTTACAATTCCACCCATGTTTCGTCCGTGCATTGACCTGCATGAAGGCAAAGTGAAACAAATTGTCGGCGGCACGCTCGGCGACGCCGGCCTGCACACCAATTTCGTTTCCGAAAAGTCCGCCGCCTGGTTCGCCGAACTGTACCGTCGCGACCGCCTGGCGGGCGGCCACGTCATCCAGCTTGGCGCCGGCAACGACGCCGAGGCCCGCGCCGCCCTCGCGGCGTATCCGGGCGGCCTGCAAGTGGGCGGCGGCGTCACCGCGCAAAACGCCCGCGGCTGGCTGGACGCCGGCGCTTCGCACGTCATTGTCACCAGTTGGGTTTTTCGCGAGGGCCGCGTCGATTGGGCGCGGCTGGACGAACTGGTCCGGGCGACTGGCAAAAACCGGCTGGTCCTCGACCTGAGCTGCCGCCAACGCGGCCAACAATATTTTGTGGTCACCGACCGCTGGCAAAAATTCACCGAACTGGAGGTGACCGCTGAAACGCTCTGGAATTTCGCCGCCCATTGCGCCGAATTTCTCGTTCACGCCGTGGATGTCGAAGGCCTGTGCCAAGGCATCGACGGCGAACTGGTGCAGCGGCTGGGCCAATGGACGCCGATCCCGCTGACCTACGCCGGCGGCGCGAATTCGCTGGCCGACCTCGAAGCCGTCACCCGGCTGGGCGCCGGCAAGGTGGATCTCACCATCGGTTCCGCCCTGGACCTCTTCGGCGGCCGTGGCGTGAAATACTCAGAATGCGTGGCGTTCAACCGGCGGACAACCGCGCGTTGAGGCACGGGGCATTCCCACCACTTGGTGAAACCGCTTATTTTTGTCTTGCCAAAAGACCGGCCGCCCGGCGCAAAGTTGCGCCACCGGTCAGAGGTGGCAGACGAACGAGGCAATCGACATGAAAAAACTCCTTCCAACTTGGGCCCTGACCCTTTTGCTCATCGACACGGACAATAAGGCGGTGATTCCTCCCACCCCGAAGCAAATCAAAGCGGCCACGGACGCGACGACAGCGATCGAAGCGTTCAACGCAGACCAGGCCATTGGCGGCGCCTGCCTTGACGCCTTGGATGCCGCGCTGGCCGCGGCGCAGCCATTGGCCAAGGCTTGAGGGTCTGAAATTATCGCCGCTTCCGCTGGTTGGTCCGCTTTCGCGGTGGGCATTGTTGGTCCGGCGTGGCCCACTTCGTTATTAGATAATCAGTTGCCGGCCAATGCGGGTCTTGGTGGCAATCGTTGCGCTGAAGGAGTGAGAAAATTGGAAGTTCCGAAAAACCGAATCGCAAAGAATTGACTGCCAGGGAGCGCATTCCGGCGTTTCTGACTTCTCTGCAATTTTTTCACACCTTCGCGGCGACCATTCCGCCACCCCAGCGTAGCGGCGACGGCGCTTTCGCGCGCGCCAGATCGCCCTGAGCAACCGCGAACTTTGCACGCGCGAAAGCGGCGTGGCGCTTCGCTTCCCGCCGCAGTCCAAGAGTGCTTCGCGCCTCGGGGAGCCCGGAGGTGTCGCGCCAGCGTCGGGGAGTGCGGCGGCCCTCCGCCGCTCTGGTCCGTGCTCACGGTCGTCAGGCGGCATCGAGCCTTATGCAATCGGGCGTGACATGTTGGCAACGAACGGTCTCGGTGGGGTCGTGGGAAAGCGGCGGAGGGCCGCACGCACTCCAGGACTCTGGCGCGTGGCGGGGACATGCTTGCCACGCCACAGTGGAGCGGAGGCGGGTCCGCGCTTTCCGCTTTAAGCTTTTCAGATTTCAGCTTCGGATGTTCCCCCGAGAGCAGGCTTGACCCGGTGGCGGAATTATAGAAAAGTCCTGTGGCCGATTGGCCAACCGGACCGATGGTAGGCGGTCGCGCAGCGGAAAAGGAAAAATCATGGCGGACACGAACCAGGACACGTTGGTCATCATTAAACCGGATTCCTTCTGGCGCGGTCTCGACGCGCACGTGGAGGCGCGGCTGAAGGCCCTGGGCTTGCAATGGGTGGCCGCCTGCAAGCTGGCCGGGGGTGAGAATCTGCCGGTCGAGCGATGGAAGGAATTCTATTTTCCGTCCATCGGAAACCGTCCGCCGTGTCTGGAGGGAACCTCGAAGTATATGGCGCATGGGCCGGTGAAGGCGATCCATTTGCGGGGGCCGGAGGCCATTCAGAAAGTGCGGCAGGCGGTGGGCGCCACACGCCCGTGGCAGGCGGAAAAGGGAACGATTCGGGGCGATTTTTGGCCCGGCGCCACGGAGGCCAATGCCCCGTTCCGGCTGAAATTTCAGCAGCCGGGAGACGACCAGTTTCTCTTTAACATGGTCCATGCGTCCGATTCGGAGCCAAGTTTTGCCCGCGAGGTGAAGTTTTTCAAATCGGTTTAAGCGGCGCTTCCGCCGCCGGGCTGGGAAGCCCGGCGCCACGGCCGGCAAGGATGCCCACCCTCACGGGCGACAAAGTTGCCTAGCCGGGAATTCCTGCGCCGGTAACATTTTCCCTTTCCTCAAGGAAACCCCTGCAAAATCAGTGCATAACGCGGATGGCATGGTCGTTGCTAACCGTCGCGTGTATGGATGTCAGCCTTTACTCCTCCGCCGCCGCGATGAATGCGACGGAACGCTGGCAGGATTTGGTGGCGGACAATTTGTCATCGGCGTCCATTCCAGGGGCGCGGCAGCAGGAAATTAGTTTTTCGGCCGTGCAGGCAGGCGCGGCATCCGGCGCCGCCGGCGCAAACGCCGGCGGATATGTCATTCCGTTTGCCGGGAGCGCAACCAATTTCAAACAAGGCGAAATGAAGACCACCGGCGGCAATCTGGACATGGCGCTGGAAGGCCCGGGATTTTTCACCGTCCAGATGCCTGGCGGCTCCAAGGCGTACACTCGGGACGGCGAATTCTGCTTGAACAGCCAGGGCCAGTTGACCACCAAACGGGGCTATCCGCTGCTCAGCGATTCCGGTCCTATCACGTTTGATCCCAATAAAACGGCCCCCATCACGGTGTCCGCCGACGGCCAAGTGAGCCAGGGGCCTGACGTCAAAGGCAAAATTACCCTGACCGAATTCGGCAACCCGAACGCGCTGACCGCCAGCAACGGCGGTTATTTCCGGGCCGACAGCGAGGCAGCGCAGCCGAAGGCCGCGGCCACGACCAACGTGCGGCAGGGGTTTGTGGAGGAGTCCAACACCTCACCCACGCTGGCGATGGCCAGCCTGCTGACCTCCATGCGCATGTTTGAGTCCAACCAGAAAGTGATGACCATGCAGAGCGACCGGATGTCCAAGGCCATCACGGAACTAAGCGGCACCAGCTAGTGAAATGAAACCGCCAACTGCCAACTTTCAATCACACTGACCCATGCTTCGAGCACTTTACTCCGCCGCCGCCGGGATGCAATCCCAGCAGATGAACCTGGATGTGATCTCCAACAACCTGGCCAATGCGAACACGACGGGCTACAAGGCGACCCGGCTCCAATTCCAGGATTTGCTTTACGAAAACACGCGGGAAGCCGGCTCGCAGCAAGGCGGGGGAAACATGTTGCCCTCCAGTCTGCAAATCGGACAGGGCTCGGTGCCGGTGGCCACGGAGCGGTCGTTTGCACAGGGCGATTTGACCCAAACGGGCAACAGCTTGGATCTGGCAATCCAAGGGCAGGGATTCTTTGAAGTGCAAATGCCGGACGGCACCCTGGCCTATACGCGGGATGGCTCGTTCAAGACGGACGGGCAGGGACGCGTGGTCACCAGCGACGGCTATCCGGTGCAAGGCGGTTTTCAGGCCGTGCCGAGCGGCACCACCAACATTACCATCACCGCTAGCGGGTCGGTGAATTATACGACCGCCAGCGGCACTTCGACGTCGCAGATTCAGATCGCCCGATTCATGAATTCGGGCGGACTCGACGCCATCGGTAAGAATCTTTACCAGGAAACCGCCGCGTCGGGTAATCCGGAACTGGGCACGCCGTCGCAGAACGGCTTTGGCGGTCTCCAGCAGGGCGCACTCGAGCTTTCGAACGTCAGCGTGGTGACGGAAATGGTCAATCTGATCATGGCCCAGCGGGCGTATGAGGTGAATTCCAAGGCGGTGCAGGCGGCGGACCAGATGATGCAGGAAAGCAACAACCTCGAGCGCTGATGAATTTGATATTTTCATTCAAGTGGCGCCGGTTCCGGCTGATGAATTTATTGCCGGCGCGATTTATCTGCCCGCCGCTGCTGTGGACCTGCCTGGGCGGCGGCTTCACTTCCACACTGCGTGCCGGCGAAGCGCCGCCTCCCCAACTGCTCGCCGTCGCGCCGGTAAGTGGCGACGGCATTTTTCTGCCCCAGTTGTTCTCCTCCTCGCAGCCGTTGCCGGTAATTCGCCTGGGCGACGCGCCGGCCTTTGGCAAGAGTCTGATTCTTACACGTGCGCAGATTGGCGACCTTCTGGCCGCGAACGCGCCGGGCGTCGGGACCAATTTCTCCGGTCCCGACGCCATCAAAATCTCCCGCCGCGCCCGCACGCTCGGCGAATCCGACATTCTGGGCCTGCTCACCGCCGCGCTGCAGCACGACTACATCAAGGACAAGGGCCAGCTCGAACTGCGCCTGTCCCAGCCGTGGACCCCGCTGGTGCTGCCGGATGAACCCTTGACGCTGGATATCACCGAACTGCCCACGGCGGGCGTCGCCCCCGGCTTCATTGTCCGCTTCACCCTCCGCACGGCCAACGAGACGCTGGGCAACTGGATGGCAAACGTCAAGGCTTCGGTCTGGCGGGAAGTGTGGGTGGCCAGCGTGCAGCTCAAACACGGCGACCCGGTTTCCTCGGATTCCCTTTCGCGCGAGCGCCGCGATGTGCTGGCCCTGCGCGAGCCGCTGGCCGACTTTGCCGCGACCGACGGCGCCCTGGAGATCAGCGAAGCCGTGTCCGCGGGCCAGCCGCTGCTGGCGCGCATGGTCAAGGCGCGGGCGGTGGTGCATCGCGGCCAGCATGCTTCCGCCCTGGTGCAGGACGGCACCATGACGGTGCGCACGCAGGTGGATGTTTTGGAGGATGGCGCCCCGGGCGAAACGGTCCATGCCCGGAACTCCGTGACGCATCGCGAATTGACCGGCACCGTGCTCAATGACCGGACCATCCTTATCTCGTTATGAAAACGCTGAAACGACTGCCCATTCCCTGTTCGGCCCTGCCCTGGCTCGCCCTGCTGGCGCTGCCGCTATGCTTTCACGGCGCAGTTTGGGCACAGTCGCTCTGGCACGACGATTCCCGTTCGCTGATCGCCGACAAGCGCGCCTCGGGCGTGGGCGACATTCTGACGATCGTCGTTTCGGAAATCTCCTCCGCCAACAAGAACAACCAGACCACGACGGAAAAGACCTCCAGTTGGACGGCGGCGGTCGCGTCGTTCTTGTATCCCGGGTTTCTCCAATACAAAGGCAGCGCGCCGGCCGTGCAGTACAATTCCGACCTCAAGCACGCCGGCACCGGCGCCATCAACAATTCCGAGACCATCGTTGCCCAGGTGACGGTGAAAGTGATGGATGTACTGCCCAACCACAACCTCGTGATCGAAGGCAAGCGCGAAACGTCCTTCGCCGGCGAACATCAGTCCATTGTTCTGCACGGGATTATCCGTCCCGAAGACATCTCGTCCACCAACACGATCTCCAGTTGCGACATCGCGGATGCGACCATTCAGATAGTGGGCAAAGGCACCGTGACCGACAGCACGAGCAAGGGCTGGTTCACGCGCATTCTGGACAAAGTAAACCCCTTTTGACCATGCCACTGGTTCCCCGATTTCTCCGTCCGCGGTGCCGCCTGGCGGCCGCCGCGAGAGCCCTGCCCGCCGCGAGCAAGTATCGTGAGGGCATCGACCAGAACTACCTGGCGTGGAAGCAACGCCTGTCCGCGAAGGCCCTGGCGGCGGGACTGCTCGTCCTGCTGGTTCTGCCCGGGGGCCTGCTGGCCGGCGGGGTGCGCCTGCGCGATTTGGTGATGATTTCCGGCGCCCGCGACAACCAGCTCGTCGGCTACGGATTGGTCGCCGGCCTGGCCGGGGATGGCGACAAGGACCAAATGTACACCAAGCAGGCGGTGGCGAACATCCTGCTGCGGTACGGCGTCAATATTTCGGCCAATACGCTCTCGGAAAAGAACGTGGCGGTGGTGATGGTCACGGCGGACATCCCGCCGTTTTTGAAAAGCGGCGCGCGGATTGACGTGACGGTGGCGTCGATGGGCGACGCCAAATCGCTCACGGGCGGGGTGCTGCTGCAGACGCCGCTGCTGGGCGCCGACGGCAAGGTTTACGCCGTGGCGCAAGGGCCCCTGGTGCTGGGCGGATTTTCCGCGGGCGAAGGCGGCGCCGGCGGAGCGACCGTCACGAAGAACCATCCGACCACGGCACAGATCGTCAACGGCGCGCTGGTGGAACGCGAAATTCCCACCCAGTTCATTCACGACCGTTCGGTGGAACTGCTGCTGCGCGATCCCAGCTTTAATTCGGCGGCGGCGATGGCCACGGCCATCAACGAGGTGTTCACCAACGCGGCCCACGCCGTGGATTCGACCAGCGTCAAAGTGCAGCTTCCCGACGGCGCGGAGTCGTCGCCGGTGGATTTTATTGCCCGGCTGAACATGATTGAGATGACGCCGGACACGCCGGCGCGGATCATCATCAACGAGCGGACGGGAACGATCGTGGCCACGGCGGCGATTCACATCTCCAGCTGCGCGGTGGCCAGCGGGAACATCACCATCAACGTGGCCCAGACGCTCGACGTCTCGCAGCCGGCGCCCTTCAGCAACACCGGCACCACCATGGTGACGCCGCGCACCAGCACGACCGTCACGGAATCCAAATCCAGCCTGGTGCCGCTGCAGGAGCTGCCCACGGTGGAAAAGGTGGCCGCCGCCTTGAATGCGCTGGGGGCGACGCCCCGCGACATGATGTCCATTTTTGAAGCCATGAAACAGGCCGGCGCATTGCAGGCCGAACTCATCACCCGCTGAATGCAAATTTCCCCCCTCCAGCCAAAAGTGGATGCGAGCCACGTGCCGGTGGAATCGCTCGCCGGCAACAAGGCCTTGAGCCAGGAGCAGAAAATTGGCGAAGCCAGCCGCCAGTTTGAAGCCATCCTGTTGCGCCAGTTTTTGTCCGAGTCAACGAAGCCGGTGCTGTCGTCGGAACCCGACGACAATTCCAGTTCGGCGGGCATTTATCAGGACATGATCACGACCCAGTTGGCGGACAGCCTGTCGCGCGGCGGTGGCATCGGCCTGGCGAAGGACTTTGAACGGCAACTGGTGCCCCACAGCCGCCCGGCCGGAGGCACCCCTAAGATTTCCCATCCATGAACGAACTGTTGTCCAATCTGATTGAGGCGCTCCGCGAGGAGTTGAAACAATACGGCGAGATGCTGGCGCTGCTCGAACAGCAGCAGCAAATGGTCATGCACCGCCAGATGGCCGAACTGCCGGAGAACGTCAGCTCCGTCAACGCGCAAGCCGGGGTGATCGCCGCGGCCCGCCAGGAGCGCGAACAGCGGCAGCGTCATCTGGCCCGGCTGCTGGAGCTGCCGGAAACCGCGGGCTTCACGGTCCTGATTCAGCTGCTGCCGGCCGACTACCGGCCGCTGGTGGAGGCGCTGGTGCGCGAGAACAACGAATTGCTGGTGCTCGTGCAGCAACGGGCGCGCCAGAATCACCTGCTGCTGAGCCATTGCGTGGAGCTGATGCAGCAGCTGATCAACTCCATTTTCCCCAATGTGAGCCCGACCACCTATGACGGCAGCGGGCACGTTCCGGTAGCGGCCGTTCCCCCGCAACCCATCTATCAAGCCGTCGGCTAAATCATTTTATGCTCGGACTATTCGGCACCTTGAACATGGCCTCGCAGTCAATGCAAGCGCAGATGATTGGCGTGGAAGTCGCTGGGCAAAACCTGGCCAACGTCAACACCCCCGGCTATTCGCGGCAGATCGCGCAGATCGCGGCCAGCCCGGATATCCAGACGAGCATCGGGCCGGAAGGCACCGGCGCGCAGGCCACGTCGATCCAGCAGGCGGTCAGCTCTTTGCTGAACAGCCAGATCCAGTCGCAAAACAGCACCGGCGGCTACTGGAATTCCCAGCAGACCGCGCTGCAAAACGCGCAGGACGCCTTGGACGAGTTTTTGAGCGGGTCCTCCGCCAGCAGCACCAGTTCCACCTCCGATTCCACCAGCACAACCGGCACCGGGCTTTCGGGGCAATTGAACAACTTTTTCTCCGCGTTCAGCGCCCTGGCCTCCTCGGATTCACAAAGCAACCAGCAGGCGGCCGTCGCCGCCGGGCAGACCCTGGCCACGTCGTTCAACAGCCTGGACAGCCAGTTTGCCTCCGTGCGCTCCTCGCTGAACACCTCCCTGACCAGCGACGTGGGCTCGGCCAACCAGTTGCTGACGAACATTGCCGGGTTGAACCAGCAGATTTATAACGCCCAAACCGACGGCGGCAATGCCAACGACCTGCTCGACGAGCGCGAGCAGGACCTGGAAAATCTCTCCGGCCTGACCAGCATCAGCACCAGCACCGGCACCAACGGCGCCGTGAATGTCACCATCGGCGGCCAGACGCTGGTGTCCGGCGATGCGGTGAGCGACACTTTGCAGACCTATGACGCCGGGAACGGGCAGCTGCTGGTCCAGACGGCCACCGGCGGGGTCAACCTGACGCTGACGGGCGGGTCGATCCAGGGCACGATCGATGCGCGCGACGGCACGCTGGCCACCATGCAAAACAGCGTCAACACGCTGGCCGGCACCCTGATCACCCAGGTCAACGGCATTCAGGATAGCGGCTATAATTCCACCGGCGGCACCGGCAATTCCTTCTTCACGGGCACCGACGCAGGGACCATCAGCGTCAACGCCGCGCTGACCAACAATCCATCGCTCATTCAGATATCCGGCAGCCCCACGAACAGCACGGACACCTCGCTGGCCCTGCAGATCTCGCAACTGGCCACCGCCAGCCAGTCGGCCCTGAGCAACCAGACCTTCGGCGATTCCTATGACAGCACCGTGGACGACCTGGGCACCGCCCTGGGCAATGCCAACAACCAAGTGACCAACCAGACGGCGGTGGCCACCATGCTGTCCACCCAGCGCAGCTCTGTCAGCGGAGTCAACGTGGACGAGGAAATGACGAACCTGATGACGTTCCAGCGGGCCTATCAAGCCTCAGCCGAAGTGGTCACCACAGTGAACACCATGCTGGGCGACTTGCTGGGCATGGTTACGACTTAAGACTTATGCGGATCGCGACCAATTCCTACACCGACGCGATGCTGAACCAGTACAATAATTTACTGGGCCAGCAAGACACGTTGCAAAGCCAGGTTTCCACCGGCCTGTCCGTCCAGGCGCCCTCGGACAATCCGACCGCGATGGCCGCGACGCTCAACGATGTCGCACAGAAGGCCGCGCAAACACAGTACGGCTCTAACATCAGCACCTTGCAGTCACGGGCGGACAGCATTTATTCCGTGCTCGCGTCGTTGCAAACCATTACCGGCCAGGCCAGCCAGATCGCCACCTCGGCGGTGGGGGCCACGACCTCCAGTGCGGACCTGGCCAATTACGCCGACCAGGTCAACTCCCTGATCAATCAAGTGGTTAGCGCGGCCAACACGAAGGACCCGGCCACGGGAAATTACCTCTTTGGGGGCACCGCCTCCGGGACGGCCCCATACACCACGACCAAGGATGCCAATGGCGATGTCACCGCCGTGACTTATAACGGCAACAGCAGTGTGAACCAGACGGCGATTGGCGCCGGGCAAACGGCCTCCGTGGACATTCCGGGCGCCAACACCACCGGCACCGGCGCGCGCGGCCTGATCACCGACAGCCAGTCCGGCGCGGATTTATTGAATCACTTGATTGCCTTGCGCAACGATTTGCAATCCGGTGACACCTCGGCCATCAGCGGCACGGACGATGCGAATCTGCAAAAGGACGAGAACAACATCACTTACCAGGTGGCCAATAACGGCGTGGTGCAAACTCAGTTGTCCGCCGCTGCCACCTCAGCCAGCAACAACTCCACTACGCTGGATTCCATGATTTCGAACTCCTCCAGTGCGAACTTGGTGGAAACGATGACCCAATTGAACGCGGCCCAGACGGCCTACCAGGCCGCCCTGGAAAGCGGCTCGAAAATCATGCAAATGTCGATTCTGAATTACATTTCATGAACACCGCCCTTCAGTTCCGATCCTGGCTGGTTTTGGGTGGGGAAATTTTAACCGGGCAGGTGCCATTTTTGCCGGTCGGCCCCGCCCAAGCCGGACAATCTGGACCTGCTGACACCACGGTGATGCAGTATATGGCCGCTTTTTTGCCCTTTGATAATATAAATGGGAAACACTCGACGGTGGCACAGCCGTTGCTAAACAAGGATTTGCAATGAAATGCGCTGAAGTGATCGAAATTGAAACCCCGGCCGTCGCACGCCACGACCTGGTGCGGATGCCCAACGGCATGCTCGGTTTCGAGGCGATCAAGGATTACGTGCTGACCAGCAACCCCGAGGAGCAGCCCTTCGCCTGGCTCAAGGTGCAGGACAGCTCCGCACTGGCCTTTGTGGTCATTGACCCGTTTATCGCGCTGCCCGATTATCTGCCGGACATCCCCCAGGGGGATGTGGAATTTTTGAAGCTGAACCAGGCGAACGACGCGCAGTTGCTGGCCGTAGTCACCATCCACAACGCGCAACGGGCGACGGTGAACCTGAAAGGGCCCATTGTGGTCAATCGGCATACGCGCGTGGCCAAACAGGTGATCATTGCCAATGCCTCCGCGTATTCGGTAACCCACCCGCTGCCGCTGACGGAAGCTGCCGCCTAAACCAGCTTATGCTCATCCTCTCGCGAAAACTTGGCGAAAGCATCGTGATTGACGGACGCATTCACGTGACCGTGATGCGCGTGGAAGGCGAAGTGGTGAAGCTGGGCATCGCGGCGCCGTCGGAAGTGCCGGTGCACCGCAAAGAAGTTTACGAAGAGATTCAGCGCAGCAACCAGCAGGCGTTGACCAAGCAAAGCACGGCGCTGCCCAAGCTGGCGGGAAAACTACCCAAGCTGAGCACGTCCGGGCCGCCCCTGCGGGCCGCCCTTTGAGATTTTTTGCATTCGCCGCCACCGGGCGATGCGAGCCGATGTCCAGTGATATACGTCAACCACTCACCACGGAGGGCGAGACCACTGGCTCCTTCCCCGGGCGGGTCCGCAAGGGCCCGCCCGGAAATTTTAACAACTGGTTTGCGCGATATCGATTTCAGGCGCCAAAAATTGGAGCCTGTCAACATTACAGGAACCCAATGTCACCAGCTTCCGACACCAGTCCGCTCTCAGGACTAAATCCAACTCCGCCTGCCGTTAACACTCCCAGTCCGCTCGAGGGTGCTCAGCGCATCCTATTTGTTCGCACGGATTCCATTGGCGACCTCGTGCTGGCCTCGGCCATGCTCGAACCGATCAAGAAAAAATATCCGCACGCCAAATTGACGGTCCTGTGCCAGCAGCATGTTGCCGATCTGTTCATGGCCTGTCCGTTTGTGGACTCCATTATTTGCTATGAACTGGCAAAATTGGCCCAGGCCGCCGGGTGCGCCGAAATTGTGGCCGAAATCACCGCCTATAATCCGGATGTCATCCTGAATTCAACTCGCTCGCGGGATCGCCTTTCCGACGAACTGACGCTCAAGTTTGGTGCTGCCCGGCACATTGCCATTGAGGGCGACCTGGAAAACATTTCGGCGGCGGACCGGGAATTGAACCGTGGCCGATACCAGATGCTCATTCCCACCGGTGGGGCGCCCATGTCCGAACTCGCGCGGTACGCGGGTTTCTTGCATGGTCTGGGCATCCCGGTGGATGAGTTGAAACCGGCGGTATGGACCCGGCCGCAAGACGAGGCGCTGGCGGAGGCGTATTTCCAGCAGCAAAAATTGGACCCGGCGCGGACCATTGCCGTTTTCCCCGGCGCACAGCGCGACATTCGCGTATATCCCGGTTACGCAGATGCCTTGAAGGGGCTGGCCGGATACCGGTTCCTTATATTTGGCGTTGCCGGTGAAGATTCGCTGGCTCAGGCTCTTGAACAGCAGCTTCCCGGTCGCACCCTGAATTTGTGCGGTCGTTCGACGCTGCGTGAAACCGCGGCACTGCTCCGACGCTGCCGTCTCTATGTCGGTGCGGAATCCGCGGGGGCACACATGGCCTGCGCTTTGGGTGTGCCCAATGTGGTGCTGCTCGGGGGCGGACATTTCGGCCGGTTCATGCCCTACAGCCCGCTCACCTCGGCGGTGGCGCTGCCGCTGGACTGTTTCGGTTGCGGCTGGCGCTGCCGGCATCAGCGCGCGCATTGCGTCAAGGATGTTTCGCCCGCCGCCCTGGCCGAGGCCATCCAGCAAACGCTCGACCGGGTTTCCGCCCAGCCCCGCCTTTTCCTCCAGTCGAAAAACTCCTGGAGCCAGGCTGGCGGCCTCCTGCGCTGGCAATCTCCCGTGGCATTCGTGCCCGTGGAAACTGTCTTGCTGGAAGAAAACTCCGCATCCCTGCCCGCAATGGCTGGCAACATCGTCTCGCCTTCCCCAAGCCCCGCCGTGCCAGTGAGCCAGCTCGCGTCCGGTGCCCACAGCGATTCCCCGCCCCAAAGCACGGCGAACCGCGTCCTGTCGCTACAGCGCATCAAATCCCCAGCAGGTTCGTTGGCGCCGGAATTTCTCGCCGACTTGGCCAGCTTGTTTAATCTATGGACATTTGTGGAAACTGAGACTTTCCTCGGGAACACCACGGCAGCGGCCAGCAGCATCTTTTGTGAAGTCCACACAATTGAGCTCTCACCAGAACTTACCGCGGCAGCCCGCGCACGATTTGCTGCCACGCCGCACGTCCAAGTACATCAGGGCGACTCCGCCGAACTGCTTCCGAATATTCTCGAAAAGCTTTCCGGCCCTGCGCTTTTTTGGCTCGACGGACATTACAGCGAAGGCGTGACTGCCCGCGGTCGCGGCAATACGCCAATTCTCGATGAAATCGCGGCCATTGCTCGCAGCGGACGCAAGGACGCGGTGATTTTGATTGACGATATTCGTCTGTTTGAACACAAGCCGTCAGACGCGGACGAGTCGTCTTCACTGCACGGCTATCCAACAATGGTCGAAATTAACGCCGCCGTGCGGCAGATCGCTCCCGGATACCAGTTGTTCGTGCTAGGAGACGTGGGCATTGCCTTTCCGACCACATTCACTGTATCCGTCTCCCCGCTTGTCTTGGCGCTGACCATCAGCCGGTTGTATGACGGCACCAATCTCGCGGTTGAAGAAGTCATTGCCGCCGAAAGCCTTGTTGCCCACGCGGAGGGTATTGAACGGGAGGTTCTTTGTGAATTGCCGGCTATTGCCTGCTCCGTTGAAAAACAAGGTCTCGGCCTTCATTACCGCCTTTGGTATGGCCAATCGCTGCTCGGCAAAAACGATTTCCAAGGAGCTAGACGTCAGTTTATTGAAATGCAGCGCTTCGGCTTCAAACACTGGCGCATCTACTGGTATGTGGCCCTGGCCGGCCAAGGAATCGGCGACTACAATTTGACTCGCAACATACTCGATGCCTTGGTTACGGCGGTTCCTGATTTTGCTCCCGCCCGGGGAATGCGGCAGTCGCTGGTGCCGCCAGCTAAGATGCCGCCAACCGCCTCGGCTCGTCCGATGTTGACGGCGGGGCAAAATGCGCTGGAACAGCTTACGGCTGCTGGCGTTTACCAAGCCAGCCAGCCACTTCGCCTCCACCTCGGCTGCGGCGAACAGCATTTCGACGGCTATGTGAACATAGATTATCCGCCCTCTGAGCATACCTGCCAGACATGTATCGGTGCGGATGTTTTTGCGGACATTACAAAACTTTTGTTCCCGCCGCAAAGTGTGGATGAAATCCGGCTGCACCACGTCTTCGAACACTTCAAACGCGCGGACGCGCTCGCGTTATTGATCCGCTGGCACGAGGCGCTTAAGGTCGGCGGACGTTTGCATCTTGAAACGCCGGATCTTGATGGCTGTGCGCGTCAACTGGTTTCCGACCTTCCGTTTCGCGTCAAACAGGTGGTCATCCGGCATTGTTTCGGATCGCAGGAGG
>JBEKZM010000117.1:0-19140 GCA_049509875.1 Verrucomicrobiota bacterium
TCCAAGCTTTGGGTGTTTCGCATCCTCTCCAATTGATAAACGGTTGGCCGATCGCGCACAATCATTTTTTTGATTACATGCTTTATCGCAACTCATAGCCTGGCCCGGGCCCCAAAGGCGCGCCCTATTGGCGTGCAAACTAGTTTTGCCGATCCGCCCCGGCACGCGGAGAGCGACCCAGGCCAGCCGTAAGCCCATCCGGGCGTGCCTAAATCCATTTCTCTGTAATTTTTCGCAAATCAATGGTAGGCGGTTCTATGCTTAACGAAGAATTCAAACTCTCGCCGTTTGCATGGTACAGGACGACCGCGTTGTTTACCAGCGGGCACGCGTTTTGGCATGGTTGGGTTAAAACTTACCCATAACTCCAGACACCCAGTTTTATCTCGGTTCACTCTCGAAGCAATTTACTTCACAGGCGCATTTAAGTTCGGTTCCATAGAACCGATAATGGTGATTCAAAAGTCCTTGAAATCTCCATCGAGTGGGATTTCATTCCGTAGCTTTCCCGCTTGCGCTGACTTTGTCTGTAGTGGGGCGTGGCCGTTTCCGTGTCCATTATGGATGACGGGAACCGGGCGATGTCCAGCCACCTTGGTGCGCTGAGTTGCCGCAGGACGCCGGGCGTGAGATGTTGCCGTTGCGATAGCCTTAGATTGGCTATTGCCTCCCACCAGTTGCAAAAGTTCAGCCACGGATTGTTTCATGACTTCGGATTGGGCGTTCAATTCCTGGGCGGCAGCGGAGCTTTCCTCGGCGGTGGCGGCGTTGCTCTGGGTCACCTTGTCCATCTGGCCCACCGCGGTGTTGATTTGTGTGATGCCGTCGGTCTGTTCTCGCGAGGCTCCGGCGACTTCCGACACCAGTTCGTCAACCTGGCGCACTTTGGCGACGATTTCGTTCAATGTTTGTGCCACTCGACTGCTAATTTGCACACCTTCTTCGGTCTTGGCAATGGCGCCCTCAATTTTGCCGGCCGTTTCCTTGGCGGCCTGGGCGCAGCGCTGGGCCAAATTGCGCACTTCCTCGGCCACTACTGCAAAGCCCATGCCGGCTTCCCCGGCGCGGGCGGCTTCCACGGCGGCATTGAGTGCGAGGATGTTGGTTTGGAAGGCTATTCCATCAATGGTCTTGATGATTTTGGCAATGTCATCGCTGGCAACTTTTATGGCGGCCATCGCCGAGGACATGGTTTGCATGTCGCCCACGCCCTTATCGGCAGCTTCCCGGGCCTGTTTGGCAAGTTCGTTGGCTTTCCGGGCGTTGTCAGCATTGCGTTTGGTCATGGACGCCATCTCCTCCAGCGACGAACTGGTTTCCTCCAGCGACGAGGCCTGTTCGCTTGAGCCCTCCGCCAAGGTTTGGCTGGAGGCGGAGACCTGACCCGCCGCACTGGCCACCTGATTTGAACCGTCGCTGAGCGAGGCAGCGACCCCATTGAGAACGCGGTTGGTGCCGCGCGTAATGAAAATCCCCATGGTCACTCCGATCATCATGGCGACCGCCAGACCGACAACGACAATGAATGTAGCGGAAGAGAGGAGATTCGCGGCTCGCCCGGCGGCGCTGGTCGTGTCCGTCAGGCCATCCTCTGCCGTATTTTGAGCTTCAGAAAGAAGTTCCATGCCAGTTGCCAACCGAACCTTGCCCACTTCGTCTCTCGCCTGCCAGTTGGATTGCAAATCCGTCATCCCTTTCTTATAGGCATCGGCGGCAGCCTGACAGCCGTCGATCTGTGTGAGATCGGCGGCCTGGGTTGTGATTGGACGCAGTTCGTCCAGTTTGGCTTTGATGACGGCAAAGTTCGTTTGGGCGTCGATCAATCGTCGCGGATCGCGTTCTGCCTGGGAGCGCCAGACGGCAATGCGCACGGCTTCACCGGCTTGCATCACCTCATTGATCAGGGTGATCTTCAAATGCCGGTTCAGCAAAATATCAATTGGCGCGTTCGTATTGATTTGCGCCGCCATTTTGCTGTTCATTTCATCGAGATACCCGGTGCAGTTCTGCATGAAGGATTGCGCGGCGACGACCAGTTCTTTTCGACTTTGCTGGATGCCTTCGGTCGCCGCCACGGTTTGCTGGACGTATAGGTCGTAGAGCTGAACCTTGTCTTCTTCATTTTCAGCCGAGGTTTTGAGGTTCGCCAGCAAAGGCGATTTCGCGCTCAATTCCCTGGCTTCGGCGATGCGTTTTTTGGTGGCTTCAAGGTTCTGCAAACCGGCTTGCAGAAAATTGGTCTGCTCGGTATCGCCGTAACCGCGCATTTGATAAAGGGTTAGATGCGCCGCTCTTTCCACCTCGTTGGCCACCCGCACCTGGGGCACTTTCAATTCCGCGAGTTGTTTTGCTTCGGTTTCCGTACGGCGCATGTTGGTCAGGGCCAGCACGCCTAGCACCGCGGTGATGAGAATCATGACGGTAAAGCCAAAGATGATTCTTTTCCCAATGGTCCAATTCTTCATGTTTGTTGTTGTTTCGAACACTTCGATGGGTCAATTATGTCGCTTGGCGGCGCTTTGGCACCATCTGGGTCACGTCCGGCAATTCTTCCAGCCAAAGTAGGTCATCGGCAGAAGGAGGCAAAACTGAACAAGATTCTACGAACGTATTTTGCCAAGAGACCCGTTTTTGTTGCAGTGACCTTTGTCGAAAGCTTCTTGGGCTCCCTTCCGGTTTACGGTCACGCCGGTACTGTACACGATGCTGGACCGACCCCCGCGGCGGTGACTGAAGACCTGGACCAAGCAGTAATTGCAACGTTACTCCCGGCACGAAGCGGCTTCAGCCCTTTTTGAGGCAGGCGTCGTGAGAGCTAGTGCTGCGATCTTGATCGCACTCTTCCATATCCATTTTGACCGGGGACCGTACGCTCCACCTCTGCTGACGCGTGAAAACAATCTGGACCAGATCAGCTCAGCAAGTCGCGTTCGGTCCAACGACAACCGCGGGTCTTATCGCCAGTGACCGACGCCCGCTACCAGAACCGTGGCCAGGTCATCGACCGAGACGGGGCTGTGGCCATTCCAAAAGAAGCGGGCGTTGCAGATGCTCCACGAGGTGCGGCGGCAACGATTGAACATTAACGTGGCACGAAGGACGACCGTGCCTTCCGGTTTTCGGCGATGGGCAAGGCGGACGTATGCGGCGTTGTTTGGCGTTGATGCGGGCGAGCAGGAGTTTGCTTCGGACGGGAGAATTAGCTGAACATTGTTCCGCCCGCAATCAGATTTGCGTGGTTAATGGATAATTGCGGCAGGCTGGCATTGACCGCGTAAACCTTCACCAAGAAGCGGCGTCAATCCGGCCAGACCGAACTGCAGCCGAAAAGGTACGTACCTGACACGGTGCGATACGAGATGAATGCGGGGAAGCAGTCTCGAATTTCGCGCCTTGTTTTTACGCTCGCAACAGGGTCGCTGATTTGTTTCAATGAATGAAAGGTGAATATGTTTTCCTATGATTCAAAGGTTCCGGCCAGAGAAGCAAAGGGCACTGGTTTCCCACGACTCATTGGAGCGTGGTCCTGGCGGCAGGTAAAACCGTTTCACCGCAATCACGGGCGGCCTTGGAACAACTTTGCAGCGCATATTGGTATCCGGCCTACGCCTATCTCCGGCGCTGGGGGCACGCGCCGCATGACGCCCAGGATTTGACGCAGGATTTTTTTGCGCGGCTGCTGGAGGGAAATTCGCTGGAGAATGTTTCGCCGGCCAAGGGTAAGTTCCGCTCGTTTATCCTGGCGGCGTTGAACTACACGCGGGCCAACGCGCACCTACACGCCAGGGCGCACAAGCGCGGTGGCGGAGAGGAAATTTTCTCGCTCGACGACGAAGCGGGGGAGGAGCAATTTCAACGCGAGCCCGCGTCGGCCCTTTCGACCGAAGACTATTTTGAAAAGCAGTGGGCGACGACATTCTTGGAACGCGGGCTGCAACGTTTGCGCGAAGAATACACCGCAGCCGGCAAAAGCATCCTGTTCAAAAAACTGCAACTCTTTCTGTCGACTTCCACGGCATCCGGACAATACAGTGCGGCAGCCGCCGAATTGGAAATGAATGCGAACGCAGTCGCCGTCGCGGTTCACCGACTGCGCCATCGCTACCGCGAATTGATCCGGCTGGAAATTGCCGAGACGGTCGCCGCGTCTGACGACATTGAAGAGGAAATGCGATTCCTGCGCAGCGCTCTGTCCCGATGAATCCCGATGCGTCGCCCACCTGTTCGAGTTGCGGCGATGTGCTCTCACCTTCGACGCTGGACGGGCTTTGTCCGCAGTGCGTCGGCCAAATTATTTTCGCACCTGCTTCAGCAGACGAACTCGCCGCCGTTGCAAAAGCGTCGATTCCAGCCAGCAAGAGCTTTGGCAAATATGAACTTCTCGAAGAAATCGCGCGTGGCGGAATGGGCGTATATCACTAATAACTTAAATTATCCACAAGGCATTGCATTTGACAGTGCCGACAATCTTTATGTGGTTAATATAATTCTTAGTAATAATTATGCTGGTTTTATACAAAACAGTTGCGGCTTGGAATGGGTGTGAGTTAATGGTTGAGAATCCCCCCGAGTAATCGTTAACCCCGCGCTCGACATCAAGGCTTGCAGTGTGGCCGGCAACAGGCCCATTGATGCGTAGCCACGAAAGACGACGAAGACTAAAGCGGGGGTAACTTTGACTTACCGCGTCGGACACAAATACCCATTGTCGGAGATGCAGCATGCGGTCCTCGTGCTGTGCGTCTGCCAGCGCTGTCACCGAAGAGGCATGGCTGCCTAAGACTCGGTGACTTGCGATCGGCTGCCGCTGAAGCTACAGAGGGCAGGGAGACGAGTTGCCAGCCGATGCGGCGGACGGTGGCGGGATCGTTGGCTTCGTAAAAGTCTGCCAGGCCATGGCTGTTGAGGTACTCGCTTTGCAACACCTCGCGCTCGGCGGCGTCGGGGGAATGGACGCTGGCTAAGCGGATGAATTTGCGTTCGGGGCGGGACGGTGTTGCAGGTGGTGCAGTACACCTTGAAGTGGACGGTGGCACCGGCCTTCTCTCGAAAGCTCCGGCCCGGCAGGCAGGCACCGGCGCAAGCACGGGTATCGGTGCTGGTACGCGTTCCGTCTCCGGCAACGCCGGCAAAATTGCTGGTGGGACCGGGGGCGTCGTGGCTGTGCCACCGTTAGAATTCTCACAGAAAGCTTTGGCCCAAGCGACGGTGGCATCGATTTGCCGGGCGTGCCAGCATTTGGGTTTGCCGGTGTATCTCCACGCTTGATCGGCGCGCAGGGGCGCGAGTGTGGCATCGTCGGGGCGGCGGGTGAAGTGGATTTCGACGCCGCGCATTTTGTCGTTCAAGCGCCAGGCGAAAGTAACTGCGGTAACTGCGTTACAGCCACTGTCGTGACGGCCGTTGCTGAAGGGGGATTCGACGGTGGGATCGCCGTAATGTTTGTGGGGCCAGAACTGGAGCGGGTAGCCGCGCCAAGAGGTGGCAAACTGGATCTCCCAACTGACTGCGTCAGGGCCACTGATTACGTCCACAGCGTCGGTGACGACGCTGGCGCTGCCTGCGTCAGGACCATTTGCCCGTTTGAAGGCGTTGGGATTGAAGCGTATGAAGAATTTTTGATTTACGATGATTTACGATTTACAAAAGCGCCGATTGCATGTGCGTGCCCGTGTGTATAGTCGGTTTGGGCGTGGAAGACGTCAGTCCTTGGCGCTTGACTGACATCACCGGTGATGTCATCTTAGACTGCATGGAAATCGTCCAGGACACCAACGTATTTGTCGCTGCATTGCGGAGCCAGGAAGGAGCCAGCGCAGAAGTGCTGGACCGCTGCCTGGCATTGGCAGACGAGGCCGTGATGGGGGCAAACCTGCTGGCCGAATACGAGGAATTGATTCACCGCGCAAGCTTGTGGCGCGGCGTGCCGGTGACGACGGCAGAACGGGAAACGTTGCTGGATGATTTTTGCGCGGCGGCGACCTGGCAGCCGGTCTATTTTCGCTGGCGACCGAACCTGCCGGATCCGGATGATGATCACGTTTTGGAACTGGCCATTGCCGGTGGCGTGGAACATCTGGTCACACATAACGCACGCGATTTTGGCCGGGGTGAGCCAAAATTTGCCGTGCCGCACGTGGTGACGCCGGCACAACATCTGAAAATCGTAAAATGAAAACCATACCGTATCGTTGTGACAACTCGCGGCACAAGGCATTGCTGGGCGTGGCGCGTTCGACCGGCACTAGTGTGCAAAGGCTGTTCGACAACTTTGTGACACATGTGATTACCGAACGCCAGGCGGAAGCGCGTTTTGAGCTGCGGCAGAAACGGGGCAATCCGGCGCGAGGTCGGAAACTTCTAGCTGAAATCCGGCAGCGCATCGCGTCGGGCAGAAAAGCGTAGCGACGGAATAGGGATGGGGCATGAGGACTTCCGGGACGGCAACCTACAATTTTCGGAGGGGTAAAATTATGCGGGCGATGACCGGCAACCGTAGCTTCTGCCCAGAGCAGACTGCGGAGTGGCAGTGGCGGTTATCTGCTATCGTGCCAAGGGCATTTTATGAATAGCATACGGTTTATGGCACGGCGGGTATTCGGCGTCAGTATCGCCTGGGTATTATTTGTCGGCACATCTTTCCACGCGGCGGCGTTTGCCCTGATTGGCCACCTCCCTTGTGTCCGCAAGAGTTGAGGCATCAGGTAAACGGGGTTGGGACACGTGATGGGAATTGGACGATGCGAGCAAGTCATCATGGCTCTTGCGCAGGTTATCCGCCGTTCAAACGATTGAGTACCATTCTGACCCTTGTTCGGTCAGAGGAAACCGCAGACGATCAAGCAAATCCCACCGGAGCCCCATGAGGCTGATAAAGTTCTTCCAACTGGACATTCTCCTCTTGCGACAGCTTCACCGAGAGCGCGGCCACTGCATCCTCCAAATGACGAGTTCTGGTGGCACCCACAATCGGAGATGCAACCACGGGTTTGTGCAGCAACCAAGCCAGCGCGAGTTGGGAAGGGGGTAAACCACGCCTGTTCGCCAGCTCATTCACGCGATCAATCACTGGCTTGTCGATGTCTGCGGTGTTGGTGTAAAGCGTCCGCGCAAAGTTGTCGGTTTTGGCGCGGTCGGTGGCAGGTTCCTCTGACCAGGGGCGAGCCAAACGGCCCCGGGCCAAAGGAGACCACGGAGTCACGCCCACTCCCTCGGATTGGCACAAGCGCAACATTTCCCGTTCTTCCTCACGATAAAGCAGGTTGTAATAGTTTTGCATGGAGACGAAGGTCGCCCAGCCATTTGCTCGCTGGATCCCGATGGCCTTCATGAACTGCCACCCAAACATCGACGAGGCCCCCAGGTAACGAGACTTGCCCGCGCGCACAATGTCGTTCAAAGTCTCCAGCGTCTCCTCCAAGGGTGTTTCGTAATCAAAGCGATGGATGATGTAGAGATCGATGTAGTCCGTTCCCAATCGTCGCAGGCTGTTGTCAACCTCTGTGAGGATAGCTTTGCGGGAGAGGCCACGACCGTTAACGTCCGGCCGAACTGGACCGTTCACCTTGGTCGCGATCACCACCTCGTCGCGACGGGCAAAATCTCGGATCGCCCGCCCCAAAACCGCCTCGCTTTCACCGATGGAATAAACGTTGGCCGTGTCGAAGAAATTCACCCCCCGTTCAAGAGCGAGTTTGATGAAAGGACGGCTGTCTTCCTCTGTCAACGTCCACGGCCAATTCAGCATATCCGGCCAAGGAGCGACCTTGGTCTTGCCATACGACATGCAGCCCAGACAAATGCGCGACACGCGCATTCCGGTGTTTCCAAGTTTGACGTAATTCATTTTGCGTGCTCCATTATTAACGGGATACCATGTTTCAACGGCGGAATCAAATCTGCAATCCTCGCCCATAGCGGCTCCCAATCCTTATCATCCAAAACCATCTGCCGAATCTCGTTGTCGATAGACCGCCACAAGGCGTTGAATGGCCGCTCGGAGCCAACGATGACGGATCGGTGAAGGATTTAGAATGCGACATCCTAATCGGATTATCCACATCAAAAGCGTGCAAAGCCGCTGCCAGCGTGTCGGCAACCGGCCAGCATATTGCGGCGTGTTCCGGACATTAAGCGACGATACTGAATGGCATCGGGCCGCGCGCGCCGATCTTGTGGGTGCTCATGCCGATCGCTAACGGGCCGGCGGAAGCTCAAGGCGTGGCCACGGCAGCCTGCAGGCGGAGCAAATCCGGGTCGTTGGGCGTCGTGGCCCCGAAGACCGCCGTGAGCGTGCGGGGATCCATCCAGCGCCAATGTTCCACATGCCCGTCGGCAAACGAGAGGTTGTCACCCCGGGAATGCCAACTGGCCGGGATGTCGTTCCACGCGTCGCCCAGGACCTCCATCGCGAAATAGCCATCGTTGATGGTCGCGCTGCTTTCGTCCAGAAACACCAGGGTTTGCGAGGCAGCCGGCCGCGTCAGTTGCAGGTCCACGTACTCGGGCGGATAGCCCAACAGCCCGGTTGCGGCCTGGGCATCGTAACGCTGGCCATTCCGGTAACACGCCAACTGCGATTGCATGCTGTAGCTGCGAATATGCACGGTGGCGTCGGTTGGACACCGGTATATCCCCACGTTCGGGCACAACGGATAGAGCAGCCCCATCTTAACCAACACGGCGTTGGTGGCGTCGTTCGCATCCGGCATCTCCCCGTAGACCCAGCTCGGGTAATTCGTGCCGCCCCACGGATCATCCACCACCAACTTGCCCTGATTATCTTCCTTGTACAGGCTCCAGCCCAGCAGCAACTGCCGCAGGTTGCTACTGCAGCGGATCTGCCAGCCTTTCTGCTTGGCCGCGCTCAACGCCGGCAACAGGAGCGCCGCAAGAATGGCGATGATGGCAATCACCACCAGCAGTTCAATCAGCGTAAAAGCGGTAACGGCCGGCGATTGCAGCGGCGGGGCCGGCCTTTTGGCACGTTTGGGTCTGTACTGAGATGTTCTCATTTTTCACTTACCCTTCATTATTTTGCCATTTTGATAATGATCTTCCGACCACTCGGATTTGCAACCCTTTTTAACCGGTTCCCCTCGGTTTTTCTCTGGTGTTGGCTCACTGCATGGGTTTGCTCACGGAATCCGGAAAACCCCGGTTTCATTGGGCTTTTTATTCGGCTTTCGGGGAAGTCAGGCTGGGTCTCAAACGATCTTGGTTCTCTGCCGTAGCGAGCGTTCACGACTTGTATTAAAAACAATTCCGTTGCGCGGCGCCCGGGCAGCAGGTAATTTTTGACATGCCACTAACACAATATGGCGTCTTGAAGGGCAATCTCTTTACACCGCAAGAGCAGACCCAGCAAGGCAATTGGTTCCACGGCATCTTTTATCTCACCGTTCCAGGCACAACTATTCCGCGGAGCTGCGCGACCGATTTTTCCAGTGCCACCAAGAACCTGATTCAATACAAAATTTTTAACAATCTAACTCAGGGCCTTTTTGCCGCCATCATGGCGCTTCCTGATGGCTACACCAGCTTGGGTATCGGTCCGATCAACGGTCCCACGAGCGGCGCACTGGATTATATTCGAAGCCCAATCCTCGCCTCGGGCAGTTCGGGAGGTGCCGTAACCGATGGCTGGATTTTGAGTGACGGCATAATTGCAGTCAACGCACTGCAGAATCAGTTGGACGCAAAACCGCAAAAAATGTTTGTGTTTGGCGAGCCTTTCACCGACCCCGCACCAGTCACCCAAGACGGCGTGCGCTCCCAAAGCGGAATGCATAACGTCCACATGAACCAGGGTGATCCGGCGAATTCCCCCGACGGTCTGGACCATCAAATAGACGACGGAATCTGGCAGGACGGAGCCACTGTCTTCCTTGACACCGATGGTTCGCTCACGGCATTCTGCAGCAAATTCGTGGCGCAAACGTTCAACACGAATGACCAAGGTCTTCCTGCAGCATGAGGCATTGCGCAGTGTCCGGAGTGTCCAGACATTTGAATTTGGCCGGCGCATGCCGCGCTTTTTAGCGGGTTTGGCAATGGCAATGGACGCTGGCGGATCGAAAGCGGCTTTTCCATTTTGTGGCCATGAATCCGATTCGCTTTTTGTTGATTTGCGTCGCTGGCTACGCATCAGCAGTCGATGCCACCGTTGACAAGACGGTTGACTCAAATTACATTTGAAGCCGATCCGCGCGCCATAAGCGCGCAAAGGCAGGGTAATTTGTCCCGTCAAAAATATTCCAATGAGGCAGCTTTATCGTCGTGTTATTGCGCGGTTCGTGATTGTGTTGCTGGGCGCATTTTTTGTCATTTCCCCTGCTTGCGCGACTGAATATACCATCACTTATCTTGGTGCTCTGTATGCTGGTCCCAGCGCCGAGAGCCAGGCGTACGCCATCAATATCCACGACCAGATCACTGGCGAGACCACCAGCCCCAACGGGGATCAACACGCGTTCCTGTACTCCGGTGGCGTGATGATGGATCTGGGGACGTTGTGGGCTAATACCAATGGATTGAGCTATGGCTATGCAATTAACGACCAGGGGGTGGTCGCGGGACAAAGCGAAAACACCAACGGTGAGTATAATCCTTTTTACCTTCAAACCGCCGTTCCTGGCGCCCGGATGGTGGACATGGGTACCTTGGGTGGCGTGGAAGGCGGCATTGCTTTCGGGATTAATAATCTAAATGCGATTGTGGGCGACGCCACCACCACCGACGACCAGATCGCCAATGCTTTTCTGTCCTCGGTCGGCGGCACCATGCAGAATTTGGGCCTCACGAGTTACGATTATTCCGGCGGCCGTGGCATCAACGACAGCGGCGTTATCGTCGGGCAGGTCCAACTCGACGTCAGCGGCGAACCGTACGTTCCCTTTATTGACACGGGGACTGGGATCACGGAATTGCCGTTGAACCCTGGCGACACGTCTGGGAACGCCAATGCCATCAATGCCTCCGGCGTGGCGGTGGGCGTTTCGGGTAGCCAGGCGGTGGCTTGGCTCGGTGGCGCCACCGGGAGTGTTCAATCGCTGGGTTACTTGCCGACAAACGGAACCTCTCCATCCAGCGTGGCTTTGGGACTAAATGATGTTGGCCAGATCGTGGGCGCTTCGGAAGTCAGTTTTGCGATCCCGCACGCCTTCATTTATGAGAACGGCAAGATGAGCGACCTCAATGATCTCATTGCTCCCGGCCACGCGGCCGGCTTTGCTTATTTGGCTCGGGCCACGGGCATCAACAACAATGGCGATATCACAGGTTATGGCCTGCAGACCAACGGAGATGCTTACTTTGGATTTCTGGCCAAGGTTTACGCGCCGAGTGGTGGGCTAAGTGGTCCGGCGATCGTGATGAATCGACCAGTTTTGACAAACAATCAGGCGTTGCTGAATTTCTCGGTTTATAATCTGAGCAATGCCACTTACCATCTGCTCGAGACGCCCCAGGTAAACACCAATTCTTGGTCCACGAACACCACTGCGGTGTTCACCACCAACGTCCTCGACAGTTCCTATCGCTTTACGGACACCAAGAGTCCGGGCACTCGATATTACCGCGTCCGCTCGCCCTGAGTCATTTGTTATTGGTCGATACAGCCTCTGCGCAAACCGCGGTCCGCAGATTTCAAAGCTTGGATTCTTGGGCTCGTGAACGCGCCCGAACGGTAGCCTTTCCCAGACCCGCTTTGTGAAAGTAGTACAGGCCGATCTTCGTGGTGATGCGCCCTATGCGAGTGCGGGAAGCAACCCCGGTTGGTTATTGAATTTTGGAAGGCAGCACGAGCTTGGGATTGGTCGGATCGCCTCGAATACTTGCCAGGAACCTGAAGGCTATCCTTTTGGCGATTCGCTCTTCGGAAGGGAGATTTGGAGCTCACCGAGGCATCGAGTTCGCCATCGCCCGCTTACGACCACCTGACGGTTTGAGAGGAAGGCTGGCGCCTGGCGACGCGGCCGACTCAGGGCGAATGCCAGGTTTTGTCTAGCCTCGTTAGCCATTTACCTTATATTTGTTTGCGGCCGGGTGGCCCGGAAGGCTGCTCTAAACACAACGTCATAAATTTTTGCCGATGCCGCGGTGAGGAGTTTTGGCGCAAGACCCGAAGCGAGGAGGGGGCATATCCACAAATCTGTGACCGGCGAGCGACAAAGTCTTGCGGCAAAAGGCCCGCCGCCCGGAGCATTGTTCGTGAAAGGCTCTCCGGCTTCGTTGCTCGCTCCTCACAGATCCGTGCGGATATGCTCGTCGTTCGCGCCTCGTCAGAGAGCCTTTTACGAACAACGGAATGGGTAAAAATTTGTGACGTTGTGTTTAGTTCGTTATGACGGCGAATCGGAAGAATGCCTCTTTAGGTAGTTCGGTGCTGTAGCTGTTGGTGTAGGACAATACACCGTACTGGTCGAAGGTGTTGGTGACTACGGGCGTCCACCCAATGACTGGCCCTGTCAGATTGGTTGTTGAATAGAGCGTGTAGCCGGCATTGGTGATGCCTCCGACACCGGTTAGCAGGAGATTGGTGTTTTGTATGAATTCCGGCACGCAAAGCCGTGTTTGAAAGGCGAGGTGGTTGACAGTCAGGCCATAGGAGCCGGTGCCAGCGGGATAATAGCTGTCGATCAGGATGTAGAAGTTACCGCAGTTGGTGGCGGTGGTGTTGATGCTCGATGCGGTGGTGCTTGCCAGCAAATTTCCCGCGGTTCCGTATATGGCCAGGTTTGCGGTGAAGTTCGTGGGCATGAGCTCGATCCGGATGGCGTCCCCGGTGCAGGCCGTGAACACCCAGGGATCCAGCTCGCCAAGGGTAATTGTTCCCTGTTGGTTGGCGCCCGATAATTTACCGCCCTGGTTCCCTGGTGGGATAATGAAGGGTTCAGGGAAGTGAATCAGGTACAGGACGTAGGTTCCAGTGCCGTCCGTGTAGTAGCTATCCACCAGCGCGGTAAAAGTCCCACTATTGGTGGGTGTGAAATCAATTTCGGTGTCGTTGACCGAAGCACTTGTTTTTAGCAGGTTTCCGTTGGGGCCATACAACGAGAGGTCGCCGTCGAAGTTGGTCGCTCCCAGACGCAGTACAACGCTGTCACCCATATTGGCATTGAACGACCAGAGGTTGAGTTCACCCAAGGCGATCGTGCCGGGGTTGTTTCCACCATTGACCAACATTCCGCCTTGTTCTCCTGCTGGCACCGTGAAGGGTTCTGGGAATTGGGCTAGATATAAGGCGTAGGTCCCGACGCCACCGGAGTAATAGCTGTCCACCAGCGCGGCAAATGTCCCGCTGTTGGTCGCCGTATAGGTGATTTGGGCGTCGTCGAGGGAAGCGGCAGTCATGAGCAGGTTTCCGTTCGGTCCATAGAGTGATAGGTCGCCTTGGAAGTTGGTCGTTCCCAGGCGCACTGTGATGTTGTCGCCGGTCTTGGCTGTGAGGGACCATAGGCTCAGGTCGCCTAGGCCATTGGTCCCCAGGAACCTACCGCCATTGGTCATGGGTCCGCCTTGGGCGCCTGGGGGGACGATGAAAGGTTCTGGAAATTGGGCCAAGTGCAAGGCGTAAGTCCCGGTTTGGCCCGTGTAGTAGCTGTCCACCAAGGCCGTGAACGTTCCGCTGTTGGTGGCGACTACGTCGATTTCGGCATCGTCGTCGGAGGCGGCAGTTTTAAGAACATTGCCGCTGGGGCCGTAAAGTGAGAGGTTCCCGTCGTAGCCGGTGGTTCCCAGGCGCAGGACGAGGCTGTCTCCTGGGTTGGCAGTGAAGGACCACAGGTTCAGGTCCCCGAGGTTGTTGGTGCCCGTGAAACTGCCGCCGTTGGTCATGGCACCTCCTGCCTCGCCTGGTGACACGGAGAAGGGTTCGGGGAACTGGGCCAGATGCAACACATAGGTGCCCGCTTGACCGGTGTAATAGCTCATGACCAGGACGCTGAATGTGCCGCTGTTTGTAGGCGTATAGTCCAGTTCCGCATCGTCTTCTGACGCCGCGGACTTCAAGAAGTTTCCAGCCGGCCCGAAGATCTGCAACGCGCCGTCAAACCCGGTGGTTCCCAGTCGCAAGACCACGCTATCGCCGGCTTTGGCGCTCAGCGTGTAGCTGTTGGTGGTGTTGACCGCCAGGGTGCCGGCTTGGTTGATTCCGTTGGACAATGGAGTTTGTGCGCTGAGCAACCCGTAGACTAGGGTTAAGAGCGCGATGAGGCTCGTTTTGTACGCCGGGAGGCCGAAATTTAATGCATTCATGGAATTTTCCGGCTTGATTTTTGTTCTCGCCGACCTTGGTTTTCCGTGCTTATGCCGATAATGCGCAAAAAAAACGGGCATGTCAAGCCAAGTAATGCGATGTGTCAGCGAATCTAATCGCTGGCCAAGCCAGCCTGCCAGCGTACCGCTGGTTCGAAATGATACTGGAAACCAAGCCCGAGATGTGTTAAAAGCATTGACGAAGCCGCAAATCTCAATGATGTGCTCCCTTTGGCAAGAAACGTGTGGCGAATGAAAGGAGTGGAGAACCTGTGAAGCAAAAAGAAAAATTGCGCAGCCAGCCCTTGTGTTGCGGGTTGTGGGCAGGAAACCTAATACTAAATTCCGAATGAAGGTTTTTTTCCAGTTGCTCGTCCTTGGCGCGCTGACGCTATGCTTGGCCGTTGCCTCCGTTCAGGCCGACATTTATTCGGTCATCCACAACTTTGGAATCCTCACCAACGCCACCGGATTTTACCCCGTCGGCCCGCTCACGCAAGGTCCGGACGGAACACTTTACGGGGCTACCGCCATGGGCGAGGGGAGCATGGGCGCCACCATCTTTCGCGTCAACCCCGACGGAACGGGTTTCCAGGTCTTGAAATTCTTCACCAATAACGCTGACGGAGCAGTCCTCAATGGCGGTTTGTTGCTGATCGGGGACATGCTTTACGGCACCAGCACCGAGGGTGGCACCAATGAAACCGGCAACATCTACGGCCTGACCACCAACGGGATGGTCTTTACCAACCTCTACCAGTTTGGTCCTTTCGGCACCAGTGCCTATGCCCCGAACGGCTCGCTCATTTTCTCCGGCGGTCTGCTCTACGGCACCACCCAAGCCGGCGGTGCCGATGCCGGTGGCACCGTCTATAAGATCAGCACCAACGGCACGGGCATGGCTGATATCGCAGATTTTGGGCCCACCAATGGGGCAGAACCACAGGGCATTGTTTTGGCCAGGGACACCATTTACGGAGTCACCAGCCAAGGCCCCACCACCAACGGCGGGACCATATTCAGGGTCAACACAGACACGACCGGTTTTACCAACCTGCACACGTTTGCGGGCCCCGAGGGCGCCCAACCAGGATGCCAGTTCCTGCTGGCGGGCTCGACGCTCTACGGCACCACCGAGTTCGGCGGCTCAAACGGGTCCGGCGTTGTTTTCTCGATCGAGACCAGCGGCTCTGGTTACACCAATTTTTACAACTTTTCACCCGCCCCCTTCGGCCCGTCCAGCAATCCAACCAATTTCAACGGTTCCCTACCCGAAGGCGGACTAGTGCTGATCGGGAACACGCTTTATGGCACATCCTCCCAAGGCGGGACCAATGGCTACGGCACCATTTTTGCCGTCAACACCAGCGGCGCGGGGTTCGGTGTGTTGGAGACCCTTCCGCTGGGCGACAACATCTATTCAGGGATGATCCAATCGAATAAAACGCTCTACGGCGCCGACTATGGCGGGGGCCTCCACCCCTATGGTTGCCTGTTCGCCGTCGACACCAGCAACGGTTCGATCAGCAATTTTTACAGTTTCCACAGAAGCGACGGCGGCTCCCCTGGAAATCTGCTACTGACCAACGGCGTGCTCTACGGCGTCGCCGGCGGCGGCGACAACGGCGGGGGCATGATCTACCGTCTCAATGTAAATGGTTCGGCCTACACCAACCTCTACAATTTCAATTCCGATACCAGCGCCTTCCTCAATCCCCAGCTAAGCAGCGGGCCCGACCCCTACCCCATCCTGGTCGGCAACTCCCTTTACGGCTTCGCGGGGGCATACCCCGTCTACCGCACCGCCGGGGTATGCCTTTTCAGAATCGAGACCGACGGCTCGGGCTATACCAATATTTGGGACTATACCAATAGCCCGACCCTCGTCGACCGAACACACCTCGCCGGCCCAACGTACTTCAACGGGACCCTCTTCGGAGCCAACGCAGAGGCTGGGACAATTTTCGCCCCGGTCGGCACCATTTTCTCCCTGGGCAACAATGGCCAGAACTTCACCAACTTTTTTACCATCCCGAGGTCCCAAGGCACCGGTCCGGACGGACCCTATCCCAACGTGCCTCTCCTGATCACCAACAATGTGATTTACGGAGTGGCTGAGGCCGGCGGCACCAACGGATGCGGCATGATCTTCTCCCTCAATACCGACGGATCCAACTTCAAAGTCATCTACACCTTCTCTGCCTTGGGCCTTGAAGACACCAATACCGACGGATGCTCACCCAGCGCGCCGCTCATGCTCGCGGGCAATACCCTCTACGGCACCGCCCAAGGCGGCGGATTTTACGACTCTGGCACGGTCTACCGCGTGGATACCGGGGGCACCAACTTCCAAAACCTCCACAATTTCACCGGCGCCAGCCCGGATGGCGAAAGCCCGGTTGGGGCCCTGCTCCTCTCAGGCAATACCCTCTACGGCACGGTCAGTGCCGGAATCCGCGGATTTGGAGGCACCGTGTTCAGCGTGACCACCAACGGCACCGGCTTTACCATCGTCCACACCTTCGAAGGGCCCGATGGCGCCTACCCAGGGGGCGGGCTCATCCAATCGAGCAACAGCCTCTACGGCACCACAACCCACGGGGGGTTGTTCAATGAAGGAGTCATTTTCACGCTTGTCCCAGGCGTGAACCTCACAGCCACGATCGCTGTCGGCAAACTAATCCTCTCCTGGCCCGACCCGACCTACAACCTGCAATCCGCTCCGACGCTGGCCGGCACTTTCTCCACCATCGGCGGGGCGACCAGCCCTTACACAAATCGAGTCGCCGGCGCTCAGCAATACTTTCGCCTTATCTCCAACTGAACACCGGCTGGCAACGATCCTTGGGGCGAAAAACTTGCAGAAATGGTTGATTTGCACCTTCGCAGCCCGCAAAAGATCGAGAAAGGCGAAATTAACCTGCTGGTGGCCACAGTGCTGAGCATCAAGCGCGCGCTGAAATGTCCGTCGGAAAAATTGCTCGGATAATGCCTGCTGCAAGAACCGTCCCAGGAAGCCTCAAATCAACGCGCTCCGGCCGCTGATTCGTTCGTGAACTCGGCCCTGCCTCTGATCAGGAGCCAGTCGAGTCGACAGTCATCGAACGCGGGCTGTTCGGCCTTAGAAAATAAAACTTGAACGTCTGCCTGCCAGGTGCTTCATTGACCTTGGAATTGTTGGGACAATTCGCGCCAGGTGCGTTCATCCACTTTTGGAAACAGAGGTGCAAGTGCGGTAGCATACGTTTTTACCGGGTCTGCGCTCGACAGGACGTTGCCGCCTAGAGTCCTTTAACTTTAAAATTGAGTGTAGATAGATCAAGCTTTCAAGTGGTTATCCTTTCTGCGAAGAAGGTGTCGAGCGTTTTTTGGAATTTGGCGAAGGCTCCTGCCAAGGCTGAGGGGTTTGATGGGCTGGCATCGTGGAGTTCGAAAAGCCCCCGACGGAGCAGTGGTTGGTAAACGCGGCTATAGAAGAGAGCCGTTTTAAGGCCGCAGGTGGTCAGGCGATAGCGGTGGCTCTTGGGAATGCGCTCCAATAAGCCATGCAGACGCAAACGGCGCAAGTCGTAGCTCATGCGCCCCTGGCTGGCTGATTTTGGCTTGGTTCTGTCCGAGCAACGGCGCAAGCAATGGCCGCAGTTGGCGATTCCGGAAGCCTTCAGGCTGGAGGCAAAACAAGACGACTGCTGAAAGCAGGGCTTGTATGCGCGCCTGGCCAAAGGGCAAGGCGGAGACAGGCTGGCCGTCGACCTCGGCCGGGGTTTGGAGTTTGGCAAACGCTTGGCTGCCGATGTGGCAATCAGGCTTTACTTGTTCGACCTGCCACACCCGGCGGTTGGCGGCGAAGCCAATCTGGCGCGGGGCGGGCAGGTTCTTGAGGAGTCGGCCCACCCCGAAGTCATAGGTGTTGTTGATCGTGGTTTCGGTTCGCAACGCCGGACCTTCCTTATGGTACTGCTTGAGGTGGGTGTTTTTGTAATAGACGTGCAGGGAGGGCACAACGCCCTCGGTAATAATGCGCGTCCGACATCGGCCGTCGCTGGCGGTTTTTCTTCGCATGGTGCGGGCGAAGATCAACTGCACGTGATCGGGACGGCCCAAATCAATGTTTTCGCGGATGACCTCCTCGAAGAAGCAGCGACCCTCCACGCCACGTTGCCAGACCTGCGTCAGGGAGAACTCCGATTGGAGCACGGACAAGTTGTAGCGGTAACCGGCGCGGCGGTCTTTGGGGCTGTAGGGATGCGGCAGGCGGGCCAGCCATTTACGGAAGAAAGTCCCAATCTTGGCCGGGCTGAAGCCCTCGCAAAGGCGTTGGGCCGCCGCGACGTCCGCACAGTCCAACAAGCCATTGTCCAAGGCTTGGAAGGCGATGCCGCGTTGGGTGAGCTGACACTTTAAATATTCGTGGCCGTTGAGACACAGCTTGGCCGGATAGGGAAAATAGGAGCAAAACTTCAGGAAGAAGGGACCGAAATCGCGGTAGAGGCAGTAGAAGTAATAGACATTGACCATGATGGTGGAGTACATGATCCAGGGGATGGTGCCGCCGTTGGGCGTGGCCTTGCAGGTGGTGCGGGGCAGCCGGTTCTTTTCCTGGGCCACGCCGACGAACACCACCCCTTCGGCTTTTTTGAAGTGGCGTGATTTTTGTTGAAAGACGTCATCCTTGCGCTGGCCCTTTTGAAAGTGGACGAGTTCCAAGCCTTCCAGTTGGATGAAGGCGTGGATGGTTTTGACAAACGTCTCGGTCATGGCGATGGCCTGCTTGGTGGAGGCAAAGCGGTGGCCCAAATAGCCGCGGCAGAAGGCGGCGATGCCCGTCTCAGTGGTTAGTTGGGGAACGTAGGCGTTCAAATACATCCGGTCGATGCATTCGAG
>JBEKZM010000118.1:0-19096 GCA_049509875.1 Verrucomicrobiota bacterium
GATCGCCGCGCTGAATCGCGACCTGCCCTTCGATGAATTCACCATCGAACAAATCGCCGGCGACTTGCTGCCGAACGCCACGCGCGACCAAATCATCGCCACCGGGTTCAATCGCAATTCGATGCTCAACGAGGAAGGCGGCATTGACCCGCTGGAATATCGTTTTTATTCAATGGTGGACCGCGTGCATGTCACCGCCACCACGTGGCTCGGATTGACGATGGCCTGCGCGCAATGTCACACGCATAAATACGATCCGATTCAACACACCGAGTATTACCGCTTCATGGCGTGCCTCGATAACGCCCTCGAACCAACTTTCAAAGTCGTGGAGCCTGACGTCGCCGAGCAGCGGCGGAAAGTCCAGGAACAGATTGACGCGCTGGAAAGGGCCCTGCCGGAAAAATTCCCGCTGGAACTACGGGCCGCCTGGCAGATTCCAGCGACGGCGGTATTTTCTTCAAAAAACGGCACGGAGGCGGAGTTATTGTCTGACGGTTCGTTTCGCGTCGGCGACGCAAGTCCGGACACGGACGCCTACACGCTCAAATATGAAATGACGGCGCAACGCATCACGCACGTTCAAGTGGAAGCGATTCCGGATGACAAATTCGGCCAGGGCGGCTCAGGCCGCGCTGACAATGGCAATTTTGTGTTGAGCGAATTGGAAATGGAAGTGCAGGCGACGAACAGCGGAGCCGGCGCGCGCCAGGTGAAATTTTCCAGCGCACAAGCGGATTTTTCGCAGGAAGGCTTTTCCGAAAATAATGCGATTGATGGCAAACTCGACACCGGCTGGGCGATTCAAGGCCCGGGCGGAACGGCAAAACATCATCATGCCATTTTTGCTCTCGTGGAACCGGTGGAGCTGAATACTCCGGCGACGGTCACCATCCGCCTGATACAGAATCACGGCTCCCATCACACGCTCGGTCATTTCCGCATCAGCTTCGGCGAAGAGCTGGCGGAGAAAACTTCGAAGGAACAGCGCCGCCGCGAAACGCGCGACCAGCGGTGTGCGCAATGGCTGGCCGATCAATTGCCCGCCGCCGCCAGCTGGCAGCCGCTCCGCCCCGTGTCCGCCAGCAGCGCGGCGCCGATTTTGACCATTCAGGAAGACGACTCGGTTTTTTGCAGCGGCGATTTCACGAAGAGCGACACTTATACCATGAAGTTTCGCAAGCCGCCGGCCGGGGCTAAAGCGCTCCGGCTGGAGATGTTGGCGGACGACCGACTGCCAAACGGGGGGCCGGGATCAGTGTATTACGAAGGAACGCCCGGAAACTTCTGGCTGTCCACGGTCCGTTTGAAAGCGGACGGTCAGCAGGTTGCGCTTACAAACGCCACCGAAAGTTATGCCGACAAGGAAAACACCGCGGCCAAAGCGTTGGATGACGATCCGCAAACCGGCTGGTCCATCACGGACGGCGTGGGCAAAACACAGAACGCCGTGTTCCAATTCGCGCAGCGCGTCACGTGCACAAATGAAATGCAGTTGGATTTGATTTGCGAAAAATATTACGCGGCAGGCTTGGGGCGGTTTCGAGTCTGGGTGACGACAAACGACAATGCGCGGGCTTCCAAACTGGAGAACGATGCCGTGGCGGTGCTCGCCAAATATGGCGACAACGAAAAAATCAAATCTCTGTTCGCTGGGACGAACGACTCGCCGGATCGTGAAACTTTGCTCCGGCAGTTTGCGCTGCTGGCCCCCGAATTCGCCGGACCGCGCGGCGAAATTGAAAAGTTACGCGCCACAATGCCCAATTTTTCCACGACGCTCATCATGCAGGAACGGCCGCCGGGCCAGGAACGGAAGACCTTCGTCCACCATCGCGGCGAGTTTCTCAGCACCGAGGAAGCCGTTACTCCGGCCGTGCCGGCATTTTTGCCGCCGCTGCCGGAGGGCGCGCCGAAGAATCGCCTTGCGCTCGCCAAGTGGCTGGTGTCCGGCGCGAATCCGCTCACGGGCCGCGTGATCATGAATCGCCAATGGGAGGCTTTGTTTGGACGCGGGATCGTGGCGACGCCCGGGGATTTCGGTTTTCAAGGCGAATTGCCGTCGCACCAGGAATTGCTGGACTGGCTCGCGGTGGAATTTGTGAAACAAGGCTGGTCGCAGAAAAGAATGCTCAAGCTCATCGTGATGAGCGCGACCTATCAGCAGTCGAGCGAAGTCTCGCCGGAACTGCGCGAGCGCGATCCGCAAAATATTTTGCTGGCGCGCGGCCCGCGCTTTCGGATGGACGCGGAAATGGTGCGCGACTCGGGGCTGGTCGCGAGCGGCTTGCTCTCGGAAAAAACCGGCGGACCGAGTGTTTTTCCGCCGCAGCCGCCGGGCGTTTCGTCCGAAGGCGCCTACGGTCCGCTGGAATGGAAAACCAGCGAAGGCCCCGATCGCTATCGGCGCGGGCTTTACACATTCGCCAAACGCACCGCTCCTTATGCGATGAGCGCGACGTTCGACGGCCCGAGCGGCGAAGTTTGTCTCGCGCGGCGCGATCGCTCGGACACGCCGTTGCAGGCGCTGACCTCGCTCAATGATGAAGTCTTCATGGAGTACGCCCGCGCCTTGGGCCAGCTCACCGCCAAAGCCGACGGCGACGACCCCGGCCGCGCCGAAATGATGTTTCGCCGCTGTCTCACGCGCCCGCCGACCAGCGGCGAACGGGCGAACCTCGTGCAATTTTATCAAGCGCAACTCGCACGGTTTGCAAACGGCGAATTGAATGCAACGGAAATCATGAACGCCAAGAATGACACACATTTGAATGAACAGGCCGCGTGGACGACAGTTGCGCGACTATTGCTGAATCTGGACGAAACCATCAACAAGAGCTGAAGCAAATTATGAACTGCCACGACCATCTCTACGCCTGGGGCGACCCGCGCGTGAATTCGCGCCGGTGGTTTTTGAAGGAGTGCGGCCTGGGCTTGGGCAAACTCGCGCTCGCGTCGCTGCTCACGGACGCGTTTGTCCCGAAAAGCTTCGCGGCGAACGTTTCGACGGCGGAGGCGCTCAAACCACGCGCGCCGCATTTTCCCGGCAAGGCCAAACGAGTCATTCATCTCTTCATGGCCGGCGCGCCGAGCCATTTGGATTTGTTCGATTACAAACCAGAACTTGAGAAGCTGCAAGGCAAACCGCTGCCGCCATCGGTAATTTCCGGTCAGCGCTACGCGTTCATCCGGCCGGATGCGGCGGTGCTCGGGCCGCAATTCAAATTTGCCAAACACGGACAGTCCGGAGTGGAGCTTTCCGAAGTCCTTCCGCACCTCGCCGAAGTCGTGGACGATCTCTGCTTCATCAAGTCCATGAAGACGGACCAGTTCAACCACGCGCCGGGACAAATTTTCCTGAACACCGGTTTCGCCCAGCCGGGCCGGCCCAGTCTGGGCTCATGGGTGCTTTATGGTTTGGGCAGCGAGTCGCAGAACTTGCCGGCTTACGTGGTCATGTCCACCGGTTCGGGCATCAGCGGGGGTTCGGCCAATTGGTCCAGCGGCTTCATGCCGTCCGTTTATGCCGGCGTGCGCTTTCGGAATCAAGGCGATCCGATTCTCGATGTGAGCAGCCCGCAAGGTGTGGACGCAAAGCTACAACGCGCCTCGCTCGACCTCATCGCGGAAATGGATCACGCGCGCCTCGGTATTGTCGGCGATCCGGAAATCGAGTCGCGCATCGCGTCTTACGAAATGGCCTACAGGCTCCAAACCTCCGCGCCGGAATTGATGGATTTGAAGAAGGAGAGCAAGGAAACGCTGGAAATGTATGGCTGCGATCCGGATAAACCGAGTTTTGCGCGGGCATGCCTCCTGGCGCGGCGCATGATCGAACGCGGCGTGCGTTTCGTGAACATTTATCACGAAGGCTGGGACGCGCACTCGGACGTGATCGGCAATCTGAAAAAAAATTGCGGCGAAACCGACCAGGCTTCCACCGCCTTGGTGAAAGACCTCAAGCAGCGCGGATTACTCGACGATACGCTGGTGATCTGGGGCGGGGAGTTTGGCCGCACGCCGATGGTTGAGAGCAACGCATCCCTCGGCCGCAGCCCCGGTCGCGATCATCATCCAGCAGCGTTCACCATGTGGCTGGCTGGCGGCGGCGTGAAATCCGGCATTACTTATGGTGCGACCGACGACATGGGATTCCATGTCGTTCAGGACGAAGTGCAGATTTACGATCTCCAGGCCACCATTCTTCGCTGTCTTGGTTTCGATCACGAACGGCTGACCTATACACACCAAGGCCGGCAGTTCCGGCTTACCGACGTCCATGGGCAGGTGGTGGAGAAGATTCTCGCTTGATGTCGCTCGTGGTAAAGAGCCGGAATCACGCCCGAGCTGGGTTTTAAGGGGGCAATTCACTTGCACTTTTGCGCAAGTCCTTGAGAATAAATGGAGCGGGTGAAGGGAATCGAGCCCTCGTTACCAGCGGAGTTGTTTTAAGTGGTTCTGAGAGGCTTTAAACATTGAGGAATTGACCAAAATATCGGCTGGTTTCCTGCACTTCCCGCACTCACAATATCGTGAACGCATCAAATTTCCGATAGACTTGCCGTTTGAAACATGAAACTGATTTAGCTCTTTTATGTAAGCGCAGCCAAGAACCTCTTCAACCCAGCGGAACTGCGGGAATTGTTGCGGCTTGCGCGAATCAAGAATCAGCGACTGGATGTGACGGGGATGCTGCTTTATCACGAAGGCTCGTTCCTGCAAGTGCTCGAAGGGCCGCCCTCGGCGGCGAACCCGTTGTTTGCGGTCGTGGCCGCGACCTCGTCCCTGCTGCTCAGGCAGATCAAGCAGCAGCAGGAAGCCATTATTAACGAGGCACTGCCCGGGATCACTGCGGCTGGGCAGGCCAGGTTTCTCGTCGCTCAGAACGAGCTCAGCATCCTGCGACACCTCGTGGCGAAAACGCCCGAAGAAAAGGAGGGTTTCGATAACGACATCGCCACGTATAGCAGCCAAGCAGTGAAGATCTATGACGACTATCGGAAAACCATCGCGCGCGCCGAGGATAAGGAGCAGTTTGAACGACTCATGGCCGTGCGCATGGAATATGCCGTCGCACGCACCCACTTGCTCGAACCGAGCCGGGCTGGCAAGGATGCCGAAGCCACGGAATTCCTTCGGTCCAAATTTCGCCCGCTTTATGCGGCCTATATCAAGGAGTTGGACGGATGGTTTGAAGAGAACTCGAAATTCAGCCTGACCGCTTCCGCCGCGAGCAAAAAGACGATCGGCCTGGCGAACACCTTGACGGTGGCATTGACCGTCACCGGCATTTCCCTGGGCTTGATATTCTCCATGGTCATCGTGAAGGGGGTAAACCGTGTTCTGAACCGGGTGGCCGGTTCGCTCAATGACGGCTCCAGCCAGGTGTCCTCCGCTGCCAGCCAGGTTACCGCTGCCAGCCAGACGCTGGCCGAAGGCTCCAGTAAGCAGGCTTCGTCGCTCGAGGAAACCGGTTCATTGATGGAGGAAATGTCCTCCATGACCAAGCGCAATTCCGAGAACGCCCGCAAAGCCAACGAACTGGCCAAGGAGGCGCGCACGGCCGCCGACAGGGGCGTGGACGGCATGCAAACCATGGCGGCCGCCATGGACGCCATCAAAGTCTCGAGCGATGACATCGCCAAGATCATCAAGACGATTGATGAAATCGCTTTTCAAACGAACATCCTCGCGTTGAATGCCGCCGTCGAAGCCGCGCGGGCCGGTGAAGCCGGCATGGGCTTCGCTGTGGTGGCCGATGAGGTGCGCAACCTAGCGCAACGTTGCGCGCAGGCGGCGAAAGAAACCTCCTCTAAGATCGAAGGGGCGATCGCGAAGACCGGGCAGGGCGTTGAAATCAGCCGCAAGGTGGCCGCCGCCCTGAACGAAATTGTCACCAAAGTGCGGCAGGTGGACGAACTGGTGACGGAAGTTGCCGGCGCGTCACGCGAGCAAACCGACGGTATTGCGCAGATCAACATGGCCGTCGGCCAGATGGACAAGGTGACGCAGAGCAATGCGGCCACCGCCGAAGAGAGCGCCGCCGCGGCCGAAGAATTGAACGCCCAAGCCGAAGTCATGAAGCAGTCTGTCGCCAATCTGCTTCAGCTCGTGGGTGGCAAGAGCGAATCCGCCACGCGAAAACCCGCGGCTTACCCCCAGCGCCCCACGGAACTTCGCACGACCAAGGCAGCAACTCCCCTGCTCGCCGCGGTGAGCAGCAACGGCAATGGCAATGGTCACACCCACACTGAGCCGGAACTGGTTACGACCGGCAAGCGCCGTAGCGAAATTCCCATGGATGGCGATTTTAAAGATTTTTGAACATGTGCTTTAACAAAATGGGTTTGCCAGGAAGGGTTGAGAAAGCGTGCCGGGAATCCACTCAGCTAACTGAGTGTCCAAAACCACAAACAACTCTTTGACCTCCCGGCGTCGGAATGAATTGGGTGTAAATTCTGAAAATCGAAACACGACCAAGTTTGAACCACTAAAGGCCGGTATGCATTCCACGCACTGCGCGTCGCTAAATACCCATAGCCTCACTGACTTTGTCCCTGGCCTGAGCGTTTGAACTTTTGGAACTGCAGGCACTGCCTGACGCGGTGGGCCCGCGCGGTAAGGCATCATAGCCTGGGGCACGGTACCGGGGTCATGAAACAGGCTTTGCGACTCAAGTTTGATGATTTCTCCCTGCTCCAGACGCAATGAGAAATCCCATTCATCGGTTCGATATGCCTTTTTTGCCAGCTCTAGCCGCGTGCATTGGCGTCCATTGCGGTGAAAATAGTCCGGCAAATCTGCCAGAATATTGAGCGACGACGAGCGCGAGTTCCAAGGTAGTCCGCGACTATTGATAAAACTTAACAGACCGCGGTTGAACCCGCAAAGCCAGTTGATATCGGGGCCCGCATCGCCAGCCAGCCTGATCGGCAAACCGTAGCGATCGTCCATCGCACAAATATAGCTGCCATCCCCTGGCACATAGAAATAACCAGGATAACCATTCATTAATTCAAGCGTGGCGGTCGCGAATCCGTCTTCTTTAGAACTCATTTTTTGCTGGTTTATTTCGCCCGCATTGGCCTTCAACTGCATAACGATCACCCATCAGTTTCTGTGACGCAAGTTGCAAGCGGCACGGCGACGGAGATTGCCAAGGCCGTTCGCGTACCGTGGATCAAGGCAGGAGTTCAATCTTTCGGTTTGACCGTTAACTCGCGGATGCTGTGCACGGGTTGGCCGTCGGTGCCACGGAGCTCAGTTTCCAAGGTGTATCGCCCGGCCGGTTCAGGCCAGATGATGTCGAACGCAACATTCGTCGTGCCGTACGCCGCAATGCGGACATCCTGTTTCTTCTGGACACAAACGCGCTCGCCGCATTTCACGCGCAAGGTCACCGGACCGGACCAAGAAGCGTCGGGATCGTTGATGAGGATCACCGGAATTCGCATTGCAACGCCGGAAAGCGCGCGGTCGTTCCAAAAATCAATCATCATGCCCACGGGCGCAAAGGCGTCGCGGACATCTTGGTAAAACTCCGGCTCCCACTTGAGTCGGGCGACGCCGTCTGGCAGCCAATTATCGCTGGTTTGGCCGCCGGCACGGGCATAACCGAGCATGGTGAACTGCATCACGGCGGCAGCCTTCCGATGGGCGCGCCAAAATTCGGTTTCGGCCGCCGTATAGAGGGCGTAAAGATGACGGCGCTGGGCCGTCGTCGAATTCGTGCCAAGAAGATTCTCGTATAGCTGTTCGGTCAAGGTGGTCGGGGTTCCGTCACGGTTCAGCCAGAGCCAGCCGTATTCGTTGATGACGGTCGCGTGCTGGCCATCGCCGGCCTGTGGATTGGCGGTGGCAAGGTTCGCCAATCTGAATTTGGGGTCCCAGAAATGATAGGGATGCGCTTCAAACATATCGCCTGGGTCCTGCGGTGGGTTGTAGCCGTTATCCCAGGGACGATGCGAGAGATCCAGCGCCCGCACCTGTTTGAAAGCCGCCCCGGTCTTCAAGCTCGAGGTTTCATTGCATGCGTCCCAGATGACGACGCACGGATGATTCCAGCGGTCGCGCATCCACTCCCCATATTCTGTGGCCAGTTCTTCGGTCCGGAATTCCGGCGGCACGTCGTGGTCGAACCAGATGGGAAACTCGTCCTCAATGAGGATTCCCTCCTCATCAGCGATGTCATACCAGGCCTCCGGCGGGAACCCGATGCAGTAACGCAGGCAGTTCCAGTGCATATCCTTCACCCGCTGGTGCAACCGACGCACCCACTTTTCATTCCATGGCAGGACTCCACATGAGGCATCTTCAAAAAAACGGTAAAGCGTGAAATTGCTGCCGCGCATGAAATACGGTCTGCCGTTGAGCATTGCCCGGCCCGTCTCCGGGTCGAATCGAAATTCGCGCATCCCAAACCGCGTTGTGAATTCATCGCCGGAGGTTCGCGCCGTCAACTGGTAAAGAAACGGGTCTTCCGGCGACCACAGGTGACATTTGGCAATCGGCACAACCAGATCAAGCACTTCATCTTGGTCCGCCGTCATGCGTGCCGAGCTGTTGCCGACCACTTTGCCGGACTTTGCCTCGCGAATCTCCACGGCGACTTCGCTGTCGGTTGTGGTCTTCAGCCAAATGCGCACGGCGGCCTGCCGGTTGGTAATATCCGGCGCAACCTGCACATTCACGATGTTTGGGGTGCCGGAGAGGATTAAATTGACTGTGTCAAAGATGCCGGGGATATAGCGCTGCTTTTCGAAATCGAATCCGTCGGGATACGCCCTGCCCACGGCTTCGCGATCCGCGCCAACGCGGACGATCAATTCGTTTTCGCCGGCTTTTAAAGCGCTTTTCGCATCGAAATATCCGGGCGTGAAACTCGGCGGATGATCACCAAGCAATGATCCGTTCAGAAAAACCCGCGTGCCGAACATCGCCTTGGCAATCTTCAGCTCCGCATCAGCGGGGATCGGGCCCTCCACGGTAAAAGTGCGGCGATACCAAAACGCATCGCGCCTCGGATCCTTCTGCGGAATGGTATTACGACTGGTGGCTTTCTTAGGCCCCGGCTCTACAAACGGCGGCAGGACCAGCGACACCAAGCCCGGCACCGGCACGTGGCGGGCGAAATCCGTCGGGATATTCGTCAGGTTGCCTTCCGCGATCTGCCATTGGCCATTGAGCGAAAGAGTCTGGCGAAGCCGCGCGGCGACGGGTGGTCCGGCTTTTACCACACTGGTGTCCGCGGCTTGAAGAAGAATGGCGGCGAGAATTCCGATCGTCGAAACGATGGTTTTGTTTTTCATGTCCGTTGTCAGTTAGACGTCAAGGCCAGCCAAAGCGATTGCAACGATAGTGCACCACTGAAAAATTTCTTGATATCCTTCAGGTGAACCTCTCCGGCCGAGCCCGTCTTCCGAATCGCTACGCGATAGCACCGGCACGACCGGTCAGGAATGCCTGGCGATTGGCGGCAAATAATCCGGCAGGAAAACCTTCTCGCAAGGCTTCCAGCCACTTGGCTTCTGGCAACGGCAGATGCAGGCTCAACGCGCCGAGCAGCGCCACGTTCAATGATTTCTTGTTCGGCAGTTTGTCGGCCGCCACCGCGTCAGGCGTGATCAACCTCCCGTCGGGTTTGAGATAATGTTTGTTCGCTTCCACTTGTGTCGGCTCGAGCACGAGCAGATAATCCGCCTCGCCGGGGGACACCATGGGGCTGAGCACCATCCGGCCAAACCGCACGTCACTGGTAAACGAACCGCCGCGCTGGCTCATGCCCTTGATCTCGCTCTTCTTCACATCCTGGCCCGTGCGCAAGGCCGCGTCGGCCAGAATGTCGGATGCTTTGAGCACACCCTGGCCGCCGAGACCGGCAATCACCACATTGATCAGTTGGTCGCTCATAGGGCCGCCTTCGTTTCACACTCGCACTGTTCCGATTCGCGTGGTTCCGATTCGCGTGGTTCCGATTCGCGTGGTTCCGATTCGCGTGGTTCCGATTCGCGTGGTTCCAATTCGCGTGGTTCCAATTCGCGTGGTTCCAATTCGCGTGGTTCCAATTCGCGTGGTTCCAATTCGCGCAACCGTTTCAGGATGAGAATGCACGGCCGCCGGGCGATGATGACGCACAATTCCCGGCTCGCGAGGCATGCATCCAAAATGCGTTCGAATTCATTCGAACCGAGGCGCGGTTCGACCACATGCACCCGCTTCACCCCCAGTGAACGGGCCAGGTCTTCCAGCACGAGTTTGTGGGTCGGCTGATGGTTGAGCTTCCGGCCGGTCGCGGGATGTTCCTGGTGACCGGTCATGGCCGTGGTGCCATTGTCGAGAATGATGAGCACGTGCCCTTCCGCCGGCGGATTGTAAACCATCTCCACGAGCCCGTTGATGCCGCTGTGAACAAACGTGCTGTCGCCGATGACGCTGACGACGCGCCGCGCCTGTTCCGGCGGCAACACGTGACGCAGTCCCAGGCCCACGCCCAGACTGGCTCCCATGCAAATGACGGAATCCATGGCCTCAAAGGGTTTCAGCACGCCCAGCGTGTAGCAACCGATGTCGCCCGCCACAATACAATCACGCTGGCGCAGGGTCTCGAACACCAGGCGATACTGGCACGCGTCGCACAATTGCGGCGGCTTGCCCGGTGGCGGCGCCGGTTCGGGACTGACGTCGTTTTTGAGAATCCGCCGCACCCGCGGAACGTTAAGTTCGCCAAACCGGTACATCTCGGTCTTGCCATCCACTTCGATTCCCGCCGCGCGGATGGCCTCCACGAGGTACGGGTCGCCCTCCTCGAGGACGAGGCACCGTTTTACGCCTTTTGCAAACCCTGCGATCTTCTGGATCGGCAGCGGATGGGTAAAGCCGAGCTTGAGCACACTCGCTTCCGGTACGGCTTCGCGGGCGTGCATGAAGCAAATGCCCGAGGTGATGATGCCTAGTTGATGATCGCCTTGCGTAACGCCATTAAGGGCACAGGTTTCATTCCATTCGGCAATTTCGGCGAGCTTCTGACGCAGCCGTTTGTGCGCGGGGCGGGCGTTGGCCGGAGTCATCACGCGCCCGCGAATATCGCGCTCGAAGTTCGGCGCCTTCGGCGCTCCGTTCGGAATGCGCTGCTGGACGACGGTGTAACTGTGGCAGACCCGCGTGGTGGCGCGCAAGATAACCGGCAGGTTCCAACGTTCGGAAATTTCAAACGCGGCCAACAGAAAATCGTAGGCCTCCTGCGAATCGGACGGTTCGAGCATCGGCAGGCCCGCGGCGACGGCATAACGGCGGTTGTCCTGCTCGTTCTGGCTGGAGGCCATTCCCGGATCATCCGCGGAAATAATGACCAAGCCCCCGCTCACGCCGGTGTAGGCCACGGTGAATAGCGGATCGGCGGCGACATTAAGGCCGACATGTTTCATGGTCGCCAGAGCGCGGGCGCCGCCAAAAGCCGCGCCGATCGCGACTTCCAAGGCGACTTTTTCGTTGGGCGACCACTGGCCGCGTCCGCCCAGTTCGGAGAAGCGTTCCAGGATTTCGGTGGACGGCGTGCCGGGGTAACCGGCGCCGAGGCTCACGCCGGCATCAAGCGCGGCCAGTGCAATGGCTTCGTCGCCACTCAGGAGTTGTCGTTCGGGTGAAGGCATATACTTCGCGCTCGGTCAAATTCCCGCCAAATGGAGCAAAAAGGGCCGATCATGACAAGGACGGTTATTACGCAATCGAGGCGCCTTGGAGTCTGGCACTCAAAACTTGATTTTTCCATTCTTTTTACAACACTTTTGCACGAATTAAGCGCAAGTATTTCTTTGCATTGGATCACCTGCTATCTGCAAAGATGCCATTATTCAGGCTAGACAGATCTGAAATTGTTTCTAATTCTATCTCAATTCTGCGAACTGGATACCTGCAATTGCTCGCGGCACGTTGCCAACTGCGAAAGCCGTTGCCGAACCGCACGATTAAAATTAAATCGTCAGACGCTGATCGGGCCTAACAGTCGAACCTTATTGCGGAAGCTAAGTACACAATCTGAGCTTTTACATATTCTAAAATTGCAAAACCATCCGGTGCCTGTGGGCGGTTCGTTCCTCCGCCGCGTCCACAGCACCGGCAAGACCGCCATGTTTTGGGACCAAGCCATCGAAACCATTGATCGCGTCGCGCTGGAGCGGTTGCAGCTTCAACGCCTGCAGGAAACCGTCCAGCGCGTGGCCGCGCACGTGCCGTTCTACCAGCAGAAATTTGCGGAATTGGGCGTGAAGCCGGGCCAGATCCGCTCGCTGGCCGACCTGCGCCGCCTGCCGTTCACCACCAGCGCCGACTTGCGCGCCAACTATCCCACCGGCCTGCTCGCGGTCCCTTACGACGACGCCCTCCGGCTGCACACATCGAGCGGCACCACCGGCAAGCCCAAGGCTTTGTTTTTCTCGCGCCAGGACGTGGACAATGCCGCCGAGTTGTGCGCCCGGTCTTTTGTCATGACCGGAGTTACGAAGCAGGACGTGTTCCAGAACATGATGACCTACGGCATGTTCACCGGTGCGCTGGTCACACACTATGGCGCCGAGAAAGTCGGCTGCCTGGTCATTCCCGCCGGCCCGGGCAATTCCGAGCGGCAATTGATGCTGATGCAGGATTTTCGGGCGACGTTTCTTCACGTCACGCCCAGCTACGCCCTCTACCTGGCGACGTTCATGGAAAAACACGGGGTGGACCCGCGACGTGATCTGGCGTTGCGCAAGGCGTTCGTGGGCGCCGAACCGTACACCGAGGAAACCCGTCGCAAGATTGAGGAAGGCCTAGGACTTGATGTTTACAACTCCTACGGACTTTCGGAAATGAACGGTCCCGGCGTGGCCTTCGAGTGCGAGCAAAAGCATGGCATGCATCTGTGGGAAGACCATTTCATCATGGAGATCATTGACCCGCGAACTGGCGAACCGGTGCGCGAGGGCGAGGCCGGGGAACTGGTGATGACGACGCTCTGCCGCGAGGCGATGCCCCTGCTCCGCTACCGCACCCGCGATATCACCTCCCTCCTCACCACGCCCTGCCCCTGCGGGCGAACGCATCGCCGCCTGAACCGCATCGCCGGCCGTTCGGACGACATGCTCATCGTGCGCGGGGTGAACATCTACCCTCAGCAGATCGAGCGCGTCCTGATGGTGGAGCCGGGCGTGGGCAGAAATTATCAGATCGCACTGGAAGGTCTCGATGAGATGACGATCAAGGTGGAACTGGCGGAAGCCGGTTTCGAGGCAAAGGTGGAGCAACTGATGAAATTGCAGAATCGTCTGGCCGAGAAACTGCGCGCGGAAATCCTGGTCAAACCCCGGGTCCAACTCCTGCCGCCCTGCTCGCTGCCGGTGAGCGATGGCAAGGCCAAGCGGGTGATTGACAACCGCAAGCTGTAAAACCACGGAGAACCCCATGAAAGATGTCAAACTGGTGGCAGCTTTTGCCGAAAACAAGCCGGGGCAGGTCGCCCACTTCACCAAAATTCTAGCCAACGCCAACATTAACATTCGTTGGCTCGCTGTGGCCAGCACCGGCCCGTATGGCGTGATGAAGTTCCTCGTCAACGATCCAGAATCGGCCTGCCAAGCCTTCAAACAGGAAGGCCTTATCGCCAAATTGGTGGACGCGCTGGCCATTGAAGTTCCCGACCAGCCCGGCGGATTGCATGCCATCGCCGATTGCCTGGCCAGCCACAACATCAACCTCGACAATGCCTCCGGCTTCATCGCGAACAACCGCGCCTTCCTGGTGATTGAAGTCTCCGACCATGCCCCGGCCCGGGATGTCCTGCAAAAGCACGGCTTCCGCGTCCTGGCGCAAAAGGAATTACCCTTGTAGGGGCGCCCGGTTCATCCACACATTGTGAACCCCATCATCTTCATCTCGCTCGTGGTTCTCTACGTCTTCGTCATGCTCGCCGTCGGCTACTGGTGCATGCAACGCACCAGGAACGTCGGCGATTTCTTCTTGGGCGGCCGCACGCTCGGCCCTTGGATGAGCGCGTTTGCCTATGGGACCACCTATTTCTCCTCCGTCCTCTTTATCGGCTACGGCGGACGGCTCGGTTGGGGCTTCGGCATTCAGACGATGTGGATCGTCCTCGGCAACACGTTTGTCGGTACGCTGCTCGCCTGGCTCGTCCTCGCCGGACGCACCCGTGACATGACGGTCCGCCTCAACGCCCTGACCATGCCGGAGTTTCTCCGGGCTCGCTACGACAGCATGCCGCTCCAGGTCATCTCCGCGGTGATTGTTTTCGTGTTTCTGGTACCGTATTCGGCGTCGGTTTACATGGGTCTCAGCTATCTGTTCCAAAAAACCATGGGGCTGGGCTATAACGAAGCCCTGTTTTTCCTCGCCGCGTTGACCGGCGTCTATCTCGTCATGGGCGGCTATTTCGCGGTGGCCGTAAGCGACTTCATCCGCGGCTTCATAGAGTTTTTTGGTGTTTTGACCATGGTGCTGCTGCTCGTGAGCATGAAAGGCGGGCTGGGTGCGTCGTTCTCCGCGCTGCTCGATCCCCGATTCATGCCCGGTCTGCACGCGCCGCCCCCGCCGACCGGTCCGCCCTTCCCCGGATGGGTGACCCTGGTCTCGCTCGTGCTGGTTACCAGCTTCGGTCCCTGGGCCTTGCCGCAGATGGTGCAGAAGTTTTATTCCCTCCGCAGCAAAGCCGACGTGAAGCGGGCCATGACCATCGCTACCGTCTTCGCCTTGTTCATGTCGTTTGGCGCGTATTACAGTGGCGCGTTGACGCATTTGTTCTTCACCGACCCAAATACTGATCTCGCGCCCATCGTGGACGCGACCACCCATAAGCCGAACCTCGACCTGTTGATGCCGTTTTTCATCACCAGTTACTTGCCGCAATGGCTGGTGCTCGTCATCCTGCTGATGGTCTTCTCCGCCTCGATGTCCAGCCTGTCCTCACTTGTGCTGGTAAGCAGCTCCGCCATCGCGATTGATATCTACGGCGCATTCGGCAACCGGGATGTAAAGTCCAAATCCACCATGATCCTGATGCGTGTGCTTTGCGCTGCGTTTGTGGTCTTGTCGCTGTTGATAGCCATGAGCAAGGTGGATGTGATTGTCAATCTGATGGTGATTGCCTGGGGTGCGCTGGCTGGAGCCTTCCTCGCACCGTATCTGTACGGATTGTTTTGGCGGCGGACGACCAAGGCCGGCGCGTATGCCGGCATGATCTCCGGCGTTGGCACAGCCGTGGGGTTGTTCTTCTTGTGGGGTAAACCATTGGTTCCCGTCGCCGGGGCCATTGCCATGTTCCTGCCGTTGCTGGTCGTCCCCGCGGTCAGCTTGCTGACGCAACCACCCAAATCCGAAACCATCGCCAGGGCGTTTGGGGACTAAGCACTCAGTCGGCGTCTGACCCGCATTCAATTTTTCGATTTGACCGTTAACTCGCAGTTGCTGTGCACGGGTTTGCCTTGGGTGCCACGGAGTTCAGTATCCAAGATGTATCGGTCAGGGTTGTCGGGGTTCCTTCACGATTCAGCCAGAGCCAGCCGTGCTTCCGCCGATTTTGCAGGTTGAGGCGACTCACACTGTACCATATGTGCCGGTTTCCCATCCATCCATCGAGCGGCTCATGGATCAGGGATTCTGGACAACTTCATAGAAGCGTTTACTGGCCGTAGCCGTCGTATCAATATAAGACGTTGAACTGCCACTTGCGCCAACCGTTGATGTCAGCACATTCCAAGAGGCATCCGTAAGATTATTCTTATACTGCACTGTATAAGTCATGCCGACAATAGACTGCCAAACCAGAGTCGCGGAATTGCTGTTCTTGGTTATTGAAGTGATGTAGGGAACGGCCGGGGTGACAAATCCCAGTGCATCAATCTTACCTGGAGCATTACCGTAATGGGCGAAGTTGATTTGTCCGAGCTGATTGGTCGTGAGACCGGTGGCGTCAGTGCCAAAACGCAACTTCGTTACGCCCAGTATATAATTCGTTATCACCAGAGTAAGTGGTCCTGGATTAGAATCACCAAAGACGATGCTCGGGCTGGAATTCCACAGGTTCGTGCTGCTATCGCCGGCAAACCAGAGGGTGCCAAGCCCGTTTTGAAAGTCAATGGTGCGCGGAACCAGTGAATTGGGACCCTCCATGACCAACTGGTTCAAAGTCTGGTTGTGACCACCCGTGTTGAAGACCGGCAAAATGTCCTGTACCTGGTCCGCCCCCCCGCCGATATCACTATCGTTTAACAAAATCAATGAACTGGCGCTCGGAATGCTCTGGTCACAGGCTATGCCCAAAACACCACTTTTAACGGCGATATCGCCGATAAAGGTGTTGGTGGCACCCAAATAGAGCACTCCTTCATCTTGCTTGTTGGCGAAAACATTCCTGACATCGCCTGAACCAAAGGTGGTGGTGTACGGGCCAACTGAATTCGTCAAAACGACGTTCACATAGGCGACTTGGTTGGTATGAATGGTCAGGACAAGTCCAGCATCACTTGAGGCGCTGGGAGAATTGTTTATGATAACATCGAAATCCAACGTGCCCCCGGCGAGTGTCAGCGGACCACAATAGACGAGAAAATCCCCCGATTGAATCTGCCCCTGGCTATTATCCACCGTAACGGTATAGGCGCCAGGAATTCCGTTCGCTGCGGTTCCGTTGCAAAAGGCCACCGCGTCTGCTGACAGGCCCGTGTTCCAAGAAACCGGATTGGGATCGGTGGGGCCGCCCGACGGGGAAACATTGGCATAACTACCACTGGTGGTCCAGTTCAGGCCGGTCTGGTTCCATGTACCAGTGGCGGGGCCGGTGGGCGAACTGCAGTTCCAATAGGCGACCGCGTGAGCCTTGCTGGTCCAGAGGAAGACAAATACCGATCCGAAGATTAAAAAGAGCAGATTTTTCATAAGGAATGGGCCTATTTGAATGATTGTCCTAATGTTCATACAGAGTTTAACTGGTTTTGATGGTGAATGCAAGCAAAATTGAGGCAGCTGGTGGCCGTTGAAAAATAATGGATTTGCTTTGTTGGTTTGCGTTGAGCGCGATCACGGATAGAATCCCGGCGGAAACTCATGGCGGCGGCCGATGCGATTGCGGCACCTTGAATTTGTTGAACATTGGAACATGTCTGCTCAAAAAAAGCTCCGCCGGCTGATTTTTTCGTTTCTGGCCGGCACCCTGTTAGCGGCCGCTTTTCCCGAATTCAGCTTGGCCGGCTTGGCCTGGCTGGCACCAGGCATCATCCTTTGTTTGGCCCATCATGACTCGGGAAAATGGGTATTTCTCTCGGGCTTTCTTTCGGGCCTGGGATCCTGGATGGTTGGGGTTTATTGGTTGCTGTTCATCCCCTTCCGGTGGTACGGGTTGGCCGCTTATCTGGGGCAAAGCGCGGTGGGGGCGGCATACCTGGGCGGCTGGTGCTGGCTCTGTTGGCATTCTTGGCCGGCACGCAAAACGCATCGGAGATCGGAAACATCCGCTAAAGATCTTCCGCAACAGTGGCTAGCCATGACTCCTTGGGCTCGTCTCGGGTGGCCGCTGTTCTGTGCCATTGCCTGGGTGGCCACCGAAATGGCTCTCGGGCACATTTTAACTGGTTTTCCAGAGTTTCTGGGAGCCTCACAATTTCGCTGGCTGGCACTGATTCAAGTGTCATCCTTCACCGGCGTGTATGGTGTGTCGTTCATCGTTTCCTGGTTGTCCATCTCGTTGTATTGCACTATCCTGTCCGGGTTTGCGGCTCGAAAACGGCTTCCTCTGGTGCTGCGCCAAATTCTCCCTCCGCTGCTGGTACTGACGGGTGTGCTGGCCTACGGCCGGCATGAATTATCCAAGACCGGCGATGCCCCCCGGCAGTTGAAAATCGCGCTGGTGCAACCGGCGATTCCCCAACCTGCAATCTGGGATCCCAGCGAAGAAACCAACCGCTTCTTGAAACTGCTGGAAATCTCGCGGTTGGCGCTGGCCGAAAAACCCGATTTGCTGGTCTGGCCCGAGGCGTCCCTTCCTGAAATGATTACCCGGGATCAGTTCACCCAGGATGCCGTTGTCAATCTGCTCCGCCCCTACCACGCTTGGATGGTTATGGGTGCCTCCGATTTCGAAAATCAGCCAGGGGCGGCCAAGCCAAGCGCAACCGAATGGTTCAACAGTGCATTCCTGATCAACCCGGCCGGGGAAATGGTTGCGCGTTATCACAAGCGGCATTTGGTGCCCTTCGGCGAATTCATGCCCGGCGCTCGCTGGTTTCCGTTTCTGAGCCGGTTGCGTGCCGCCGGCGCGGGCCTCAGTTCCGGCACTGGGCCGGGTTTATTTCAAATTGCCGGGCCGCCCGCCCGTTTTTCCGTACTGATCTGTTACGAGGACATATTTCCAAACGAGGTCCGCGCTGGGCAAGATGACGAAACAGATTACCTCCTGAACCTGACCAACGATGGTTGGTTTGGGAATAGTTCCGCGCAATGGCTGCACATGATCTGCGCACTTTTTCGCGCGGTCGAGTTGCACCTGCCGCTGGTCCGCTGTTGTAACAACGGCATCACCTGCTGGATTGACAACCGCGGACGACTTCACAATGTTTATTTTCCTGGATCAAAAAACGTCTATCAGGCCGGATTTAAAATCATTGAGGTGCCGCTGGCCAGTTCCGATCCGGTCTCCCGTCCCACATTCTATCGGCAACACGGCGACTTTTTCGGATGGGGGTGTGTGGCGCTGACCACGGTTGTCACTTTGACGCGGTTAAACCTGCGCCGGGGCGGAAAATCTGCGACAACTGGCAAAGCACCACGTCCGGGATCGAGACCCCTGGTCAAAACGGCTCGACGGTCGGTCCGCTGATTCCGGTGATATACGCAAGCGACGCAAGAACTTGCCGAGCCGCGCCACTGACACGCAGCGTGCAGGGTGAGCAGTTCGAGCCACTTTACGGCAATCCGTCAGTTGTAGTCCTTGGTGGCAAATGCCAAATTCACAAAAGGGCCGTCATTGGGGGTTTGTGCAGGGGTGGGTGGGTTGGCATATTTATTAATATTCATGCTGGCGGCATATTGGATGGTCGCCGAATCCACCCATTTGCGA
>JBEKZM010000119.1:0-18975 GCA_049509875.1 Verrucomicrobiota bacterium
CTGTCCGTCCCTACCGGTGCAAATAAAACTCGATTCCCGGCAGATCATGTTAAAGGTTCCGCCCCCCAGGAGCGGCTGCGTGATGCTCAAATCGGTCCGGTTCAATTCCTTGACGACCGCCAACCCTTCCGGGGTCAGGGGCGAAGTTTTGCCGTCCGGAGCGAGCAAAACCGGCCACATGCCGGCGCGTTCGCTGCCGGACCACAGCGCCCCGTCCATCAAGGGTTCTGTCCCGTAAGCCAGCGACCTGGTTGCCAGCGCGCGATCGTGCGTCTTCGAGACGACCTTTTCATCGAAACGATGGAGATCGCGAATGAAGAAAGCCCCGTTTTCCCAAAGCACATTGAGACGGTAAAAACGGCTGTCATACCAGACCGTCTTGCGGTTCTCGTGCTTCCAGTCGTTGAGGGAAACCACGGCGGTGGCTGGCGTGACGGCATAGTGATCGCGGAACCACCGGCCTGCTTGCGCCAGCGTCTTCACTTCTATCTCGCCCGCACCGGCCTGTTTGGCGAGGATCGCCACCTGGAGGGTCAGACCCGTCTTCATCGCTCTCCAGCCAAACGAATTTTCCTGTCCGGCCTGAGTGTAGCCAAACGCCAGGGAAGGTTCATGGATCAGATTGTCCATGAACCATGCCACCCAGTCCGCCGAACCGCCGGCGTCCGGATAGACGGGTTCGAGGGTGAACATGCCGGGCGAGTTGCCATACTGATAAATGGGGTCGCTGCCCAACATGCGAAAGATAGGCACATTAATCTGTCCCGCCCTGGTCTGCGCCGGCATATAAGAATCGAGGCGGCTGGGATAGTACGCCTGGTTCCAGTAACCGCCCCACAGGGTGTAGCCATCCGTGCCGACTTGATCCTTGCAATTGCAGGAGGCGATAATGCCGTAACGTCCGGCCATGTATTCCAAGGTCACCTCATCAATGAACCACGAGCCGACCGTGCGGGGATAATTGCCAAAGATTGCCTTGAAGTCAGCCATATAAACATCCACCAGCTTCCGTCGATCTTCCGGAGAATAACCCGGGGCGAAACCGACATTGGCGGTCGAATCCCACTCATGCTCGCCTCGCCATTTGAGGCCGGCCTTTTCGGCCAACGGTTGCGGGATTTCCCACCAAGCCGCGATCTCATCCTTGGATCCCAATTGCTCTTTGAAGAGTTTTTGATAGCGCGGGTTGATCAGGGCATCATATTGCAATGCCCACGTCGCCGGCAGGCCCGCCTGCTTCAGCAGCTCAATTTGCCGCTGCGTTGCTTCATAAAGGATGTTCTCGGAATCCGGCATTCGATAATCAGAATTCCGGACAAAATTATAGATGTTGACGATGCGCGGTTCCCTGGCGTCCGCAGGCGGCACCACGATGCCCAAGGACAGCCCTCCGACCATGACCAAGAAAAGGCCGCAGCTCAAGGTGGCACGCAGGCCGGCCCTGGTTTTCATGAGAAACGTTCCATCAACTGTTTATAAACGCAGGAAAATTCCGCGCCGATACAAGAAACGGCAGATCCAAAACGTGATGCCCAGGCTCAACAGCGCCAGCACCAGCGGTCCAAAACGGCCGAACCAGACCTCGTTCAGCTGCCCCCCCGCGAAACGCTGCGCAATCTTTTCGATATCCACCACATCATGTATCAGGTAAATGGTGATCGAGTTCATGCCGATCCAGACGAACGGCTGGGCCCACCGACGCCACTGCCAAATCTCAATCACCGTATAAAACGCGGCGAGGAACAGGCAACTGTAGCCGCCGGCTACCAACACGAAGGACGACGTCCAGATTTTCTTGATAACCGGAAATTGCAGGCTCCACAGCCATCCGACCGCGGCGAGGATCACCCCGGCCAGGGCCAGGCGGGCCACCTTGTTCCAATCGCTCCTCTTGCTTTCGCGCAGGAATTGTCCGGCCAGCACGCCCAACAGGCAACTCGCAATGGCCGGCAAGGTGCTGAGCAGTCCTTCGGGATCATGGTCCCCATCCCACTTCCGCAACGGCAGGCAATGCGCATCGATCCAATTGGTCAGGTTCGCGCCTTCGGCGAAGTTGCCGGCCGTGCCGCCCGGCACCGGCACAAAGGTCAGGACCAGCCAGTAACCAATCAACAGGCCGCCGCACCAAATCACTTGCCCGCGGCGCTGGCAATAGCAAAAAATCAGCCCGGCAAACAGGTAAGCCAGCGCGATGCGCTGGAGGACACCCAAAAGCCGGATGTGCTCGAACGATGCGTCGAACCCGCCGTAATAAAAAATTCCAAGCAGATACATGAGGACGGCGCGCCGCACAATCCGGCCCGTGGCCGCCGGCCGGCCGTCCTGCTCGATCATCCGGGTCAGCGAAAAGGTCAGCGAAACCCCGGCCATGAACACGAACATGGGAAAGATCAAGTCCTCAAAATGAAACCCGCTCCAGTCCGCATGCTCCAGTTGATGCGCCGTTCCTTGCACCAGGAAACCGTTGCTCAACTTTTGGAGTCCCTCGACCAGCGCGTCGGCTCCGACTATCCAGAACATGTCGAAGCCGCGCAGGGCATCCAGTGACATGAGCCGGCGTGGCTTTTCGACGGGGTTTCCGGTGGTGGTTTGCGCGGCGGATGCATCATTCATATGACTTGGTGTCTTTGCCAGGGCCAATTCCTCCAAGCGCCGAAACACTTGGGCAACGGCTTGGATTGCTACCACGAAAGCCGTTCCTTTACAACGGATTTATGCTTGCTCGACTAATTTGGCCCGGCCGGGATCCAAGCGCCATTCAGGGCTGCTCCATTCATCGCCAGCGATAATATCCGTGAAAACCCGGCCCCCAACCCCACCAAACCATCGGCCATGGATTGATATAAACGTTCGGATAGGGATAGGCGTAGGGATAGGGATAGGGATAGGCGTACGGCCCTTGCACCATGGTTGTGGCAGTCGTTTGGGGTGGCATTTTGCTGGCCGTATTGATCAGGGCATTGATCACCCCTTCACTCACCCCGACATTCTTCAGCCCGATAATCTGGTCGGCCGTGAGTGTGTAGCGAGTGCTGGAATTTTCAATTTGGCCAATAATGACTGAATCACCGACATGAGCCTTCACCATGGATTGCACCTCAGCCAACGTCGGGCCGGGAGGCGGTGTGGCGGAAGTGTGTGTTCTTGTAGCGCAACTGGTCAGCAACAGTGCCGACAGACAGACCAAACAACTCATTTTCATAGCGCCATTACATTAGCCCAAATTTGACTGCCTGACAACTCCACGCGCCGCCCAGTAATGTCTTAATTTGCGGAGCGCGGCTCTGTGAACCGCAGCAGCTCCTATTGCAAATCCAGCCGTTGCGGGTCGCGGACCGGCGATCCTTTTCAAAACAGAATTTTTATTCGCCAAAGTCAGCGCAACTGGCAGACTGTCCGGGAATCAAACTCAAAAGATGGAAATCCGAAAAGCTGTCATAACCGCCGCCGGGCCGACCCAGCGAACTCTGCCCCTGCAAACACTGATTGACCGGGACGGCAAGTCCAAGACCGGGCTGGCCATCATCGTCGAGGAAGCCCTGGCTTCCGGCGCCGAGGAAGTTTGCGTCGTCGTGCATCCGGGCGATGCCGAGGCCTACCGCGCCGCCGCGGGACCCCATGGCAAGCGGCTGGTTTTCCTGGAACAAACCAAACCCCAGGGCTACGGCCATGCCGTTTGGAGCGCCCGCTCGTTCACCGGCTCACAGCCCTTTTTGCTCCTGGTGGGCGATCATCTTTATTTGAGCGGCGAAGAGCGGAGTTGTGCGCGGCAACTGGTGGAGGTGGCCGCCGCGGAGGCGTGCGCGGTTTCGGCGGTGCAGGCCACCTATGAAAACAAGCTGCCCTATTACGGCGTGGCGGGCGGGCGTCTGGCCGGGAATCGAAAAGGTCTCTACGTGGTGTCCGAAGTTTTGGAGAAGCCCACGCCCACCGTGGCGGAGCAGCGCCTGACCGTTCCCGGGCTGCGCGCGGGACATTATCTTTGTTTTTTTGGGATGCATGTGCTCACGCCGACGGTGATGGATTTGCTGGGCGCGGAGGTGGCCGCCGGCCACCCCGCCAACTTGAGCCAGACGCTCTCCCAGCTGGCGAATCGCGGCCGTTACCTCGCCTGCGAATTGCATGGCCGCCGGTTCGACATTGGCCTGAGATACGGTCTGCTGAACGCGCAACTGGCGCTGGCCTTGAGCGGCCCGGCCCGGGCCGAGGTTTTGGCCGGGCTCGTCGAGCTCCTGGCCCAGGAAAACCAATAGCTCCCGCCGCACCACTCCCGCACCCGCCATGGCCAGCCCGCTGATCCAGATCATCATCTCGCCGGATCCCAAAATCCGCAACCAGCCGCTCGACGCCCTCTGCGCGGATGCTTCGGCGGCGGCCCTGCTCGCTGCCTGCGCCGAATTGGAGTCGTTTCGCCGGCACAGCGACAGCCTTTACGAACGGGTCCGGGCCCTGTTTTTTCTCTACGCCATTCATCGCTTTCATTTGCCCGGGAAACTCCCGCCCGGCGCGGCGGGCATGATTCCCTTCCGAGGCTTCGAGCATCTGCTTCAGCGCCGCTTCGAGGAAGCCCTCGAACAATTCCTCGCCGTTCAGGAACATTCCGGCCCGAGCGACGCCATTTGCAGCGCCCTGGCCGCGGTGTATCAGCGGATTGGTTTTCAAACGCTCGCCGACCAAGTGCGCCGCAGTGTGCGGATGGTGCGCGGCAATCAGTGGATGTTTCGCATGGGCCATCCCATGGACCACCCATTGCGCCTCCGGCCGGAATTGCTGCAACGCGCCGGCGACGGCACCTACCCGATTCTGCGGGAAACCACGCCTGTGCGCATGGACCTGAGCCATTCCGGCTGGAGCGATATTTTTTTTCTCGGCATGGATTTTCCCGAAGGCGCCCGCGTCTTGAACGTTTCGATTGATCTGGGGGTTCACGGCCGCGACCAGTCCGTGCGCCCGCCTATTGAAGCGTATCTGCGCGTGATTGAAGAGCCGATCCTGCGGCTGACCAGCGTGGACCTCGGGGCGACCGCCGACATCGACACGCTGGCCGAGGTGTTTGATTTTGCCCGCGACTACCTTGGCTTGCTGAAAGCAGCCGTCATTGCCGCCGGCGTGGTGCCGCCCGGCATTGAAGGCTCCGGGCAGAGTCTGGCCGACCTGCTCGCGCGGCTCGCCGGCCCGGGCCGCGGCTTGGAGCTGGTCAGCCACGTCAACGACATTCCCAAGGGCTCCCGGCTCGCCGTCTCCACCAACCTGCTCGCCTCGCTCATTTCCGTCTGCATGCGCGCCACCAGCCAGGCCGGAGCACTCACCGGCACTCTCGACGAAGACGAGCGACGGCTGGTGCTGGCGCGCGCCTTGCTGGGCGAGTGGCTCGGCGGTTCGGGCGGCGGCTGGCAGGACTCGGGCGGCGTCTGGCCCGGCATCAAACTGATTTGCGGCGTGGAAGCGGCGGCCGGCGATCCGGAATTCGGCCTCAGCCGGGGGCGGCTCATGCCCGCCCACCAAATCCTCGACGGGCAAATGGTCTCCCTGGAAACCCGCGAACGCCTGCAGAGCAGCCTCGTCCTGGTTCACGGCGGCATGGCGCAAAACGTCGGGCCCATTCTCGAAATGGTCACTGAGAAATATTTACTGCGCTCGGCGGCCGAGTGGGCCGGACGCCAGCAGGCCAACGGCCTGCTCGATGAAATTGTCCACGCGTTGCGCGCCGGCGATGTGCGCGAGCTGGGCCGCCTCACCACCAAAAATTTTCAGGAGCCCCTTCAGACAATTATCCCCTGGGCCAGCAATGCGTTCACCGAATCGGTCATCGCCTCGGTGCGCGCAGAGTTCAAGGACGACTTCTGGGGCTTCTGGATGCTGGGGGGCATGTCCGGCGGAGGCATGGGCTTTATTTTTGATCCCAAACGCAAAACCGGGGCGCAACGGCGGTTGCAGGAAATCATGTCCGCAACCAAGCGTGAACTGCAGCATGCCCTGCCCTTCGCCATGGAGCCGGTCGTTTATGATTTTGCCATCAACGAACACGGCACGTGGGGCGAGCTGCTCCGCGGCGGCGAGGCACTGCTGCCGCGCGGCTATTACACGCTGCACGCTCCCGCCTGGCTGCGCGCCGATCCGCAGACGTTGAACAGGCTACAGCGGGCCGAGATGGGCAAGTTCAGCGCCGCCTGCCATGCGCATCCGGCCTTCTCCGGCATGATGCAAGCACTCTTTGACCGGTTGCTGCCCCGCCTGAATACCGACGGCGCCGCCCAGCAAAGTCTGGCCGAATTGCTGGAACAGAACGGCTTTGACCGCGTGCAACACGAACAAATTCGCGACGACCTGAAAAACGGGCGCATCGGCTTGGCGCAAAACCGCCTGCCCGTCAGCGCGGAGATCAAGGACGTAAGCGATGCGGACGTTTTGAATGCGACGGTCCCGCTGGAGAAGAGATACCATGAACTCGGGCGGGCGGCGCTGGAGCGCGGCGAACTGGCCGTCGTGACGCTCGCCGCCGGCGTGGGCAGCCGCTGGACCCAGGGCGCCGGCGTCGTCAAGGCGCTGCATCCCTTCAGCAAATTGGACGGGGCGCACCGGACTTTCATCGAAACCCACCTCGCGAAGAGCCGCCGGATCAGCCAACTAACCGGGCAGCCGGTGCCGCATATTTTCACCACCAGCTACCTCACTCATTCGGCCATCGCGGAATATTTGGAACGGCGCCAAAACGGACATTACGCCGGGCCCCTGCTCCTATCGCCCGGCCGTTCCATCGGCTTGCGAATGAATCCGATGGTGCGCGACCTGCGATTTCTGTGGGAGGAAACGCCGCAACAGCGGCTGGACGAACAGCAACAGAAAGTGCGGGACAGCCTGCGCGCGGCCCTGCTCAACTGGGCGCGCGCCGCGGGTGAAGGCGGCGACTACACGGACAATCTGCCGGCGCAGTGTCTGCACCCCGTCGGCCATTGGTTTGAGGTGCCGAACCTCCTGCGCAACGGCGTGCTGGCGCGATTGCTCGTGGAACGTCCCCAGTTGCAGCATCTCATGCTCCATAACATTGACACCTTGGGGGCCGATGCCGACCCCGCGATGTTTGGCTTGCACCTTGCCGGGGACGCCTGCCTGACATTCGAGGTCATTGCCCGGCGGCTCGAGGATCGTGGCGGCGGCCTGGCGCGGGTGAACGGACAGGTGCGGCTGGTGGAAGGCCTGGCCATGCCCCGGGAGGAGGACGAGTTCCAGTTGAGCTATTATAATTCGAACACTTGCTGGATCCACATCGACCGGCTGCTGTCCGTTTTCGGCCTCAGCCGGGCCAGCTTGGGCGACCCGGAAGGGGTTGCGGCGGCCGTGCGCGGCGTGGCCGCCCGCATGCCGACCTATGTGACCATCAAGGAGGTTAAAAAGCGCTGGGGCCATGGCCAGGAAGATGTGTTCCCGGTGAGCCAGTTCGAGAAATTGTGGGTGGACATGACGGCTCTGCCCGAGGTGAAAACCAGGTTTGCAGTGGTGCCACGCCTGCGCGGGCAGCAACTCAAGGATCAGGCGCAACTCGACGGCTGGCTGCGCGATGGTTCTGCGGCCTTCGTCAATCAACTCTGCACTTGGTAGGGTCGCGCAGGTCAGTCATCGTCCGTCGCGGTGATTGCCCATTGGGGATAAGGTTTGTCAAAGCCCATCTGCGCATGCCATAGAATATGATTGAGCACCGCTTCCGGACATTGATCGGGCTTGGCCAGCGGAAGATGTGAGGATGCGAGCGCGTCGCGCCATTGGCGATGGTCCTTGATTTCGGAAAGTTGCGGGTTCATTTGATCCAGCGGCACATTGTTGGTCAAGCAATCGAAGGGCGTGAAATCGGGCTTTTCGGTAAAGCACGCGGTCATGGGCGTCGCCGTGGCGTCCATCTGGTTCATGGGCGGCAGGCCCAACATCAGTTCTATTGTGCGGAGAATGCTGTTTTGGTTGTAATTCACGCTGACCACCGTGTGGCGTTTGGCGTAGGCGCTGATGACATAGGCGGTGGTCCGGTAACCGCTGACATGGTCCCACCCCGACTGCGGGTCGTCTTCGCAGGCGAAAATGCAAGTATCCCGCCAGTACGGGCTATGACTGACCGCCTCGACTATCTGGCCGAACGCCCAGTCATTGTCAGCCACTTGGGCCGCCGGTGTGGGCGCGCCGGGATCCGTACCCGAAGTGTGGTCGTTGGGAAGATCCATCACAATCAGGTTGGGCAGGTTCGTCTCGGCAACGAATTGTTGCAGTTCGCTGATGAACTGGGCTGCCCGATAGACATCCGGAATGGAGAGATCCCAACCAACCGTATCTTTCTTCATATATGGGGCCAGCGAATCAAGACCGGGATAATTGCTGTATGTGATCGAGCCCGTGTGATTGACAAAATCGCGATACGAATCGAGAAAATTAATAGGCCGCTTGTTGGCGGTGTCCGTCCACGCCTTCACGGCCACGGTGCCTTCGCCGTAGTCGCGAAAGGTCCGGCCATGCGCGAGGGCATCGTCCCAAATAAAGCCGCTGGGCGAATAGGCGACCGCGTCAAAATCGTCCAGCTCCTGCAAATCCGGATAGCTGCGCGGGAAATCAGCGAATGATTTCTCCATGTAATCGGTGGCCAGGGCTGTGTCGGCCCATTCATGGCCGTCGGCGCTCAGAATGCCGCAGCAATACAGATTGTCCAGCAGGACAAAGTCGCGCACAAACTTGTGCTGGTTGGGGCTCACGCGGTCGCCGAACGTGCAAAGCTGCGGATCACCATTGCCTTCCTTGACGTCGCCGAGCACCTGGTCATACGATCGGTTTTCCTTTATCAGATAAATGACGTGTTTGATGACAGAGGGCTCGCCAATGCGTTCGGGGACCGGACGCGCGGGTTCCTCCGCCCGTGCCGGCAGGAACACGTTCTCGGCTACCGCGCGGCGATAGTTCCGCAAAACCGCCGCCGTCTGCCGCTTCAACGCCGCCTTGTCCGGGAGGGAAATGAGGGAGAGAGTGCCCAGATGCTGGTGCGAATTGTAGCCGCGCCGCCGCGGATCGTAGTCTCGGTCCGGCAAGGTGCCCTTGATGTTGGCCACGTACAGCCTCCGACGCGGGCCATCAAACTCAATGGCGCCGGGAAACCAGCCGGTGGGAATAAAGCCCGCCAGTTTTGAGTTTCCGGTTTTGCCGAAGGGAACTACGCCTAAGAAACACGCCTTTCCGGGATGGAAAGAAACGACGCCCACGGCATTCTGGGTGCCATTACAGACGTAAAGGGTGTGGCCCCGGGGATCCATGGCCAGCGCGTTGGGCGACGCGCCAAACAAATCCTGCGCCTGCCAGCGAAGCGGAATGGTCTCGACCACCTCTTCTTGAGCGGTGGAAATCACGCTGATCGTGTCGCTGTTCGCATTGGCCACGCAGACAAAGCGGCCATTGGGAGTGAGCAGCAACGCGCAGGAATGCAACCCGGTCATGATTTCCGTCACCGTACGGCCGGCCTCCAGGTCCACCACTGACACGGAGCCTTCGCTGGCCACGCCTCGCGAATCTGCCCGCACCACCGTGCCACGCCCGGCCCAACCAGTCTTGCTGCCGGCATCCGGCCGACGCCCGGCCCAGTTGCTGACGTAGGCTTTATGCCCGGCCAGCACCACGGCATAAGGAACCGCGCCCACGTCGAACGTCCTCAGCAAGTCCCCCGCGGGCAGCGCGTATTCGAACAGGCGGTTGGAAAGGCTCCCCACCACATACAGGCGTTTGCCATCGGCGGAAACCGCCAGCCCGGCCGGGATCTCCTCTCGCCGCCGCGGCGCGTTGGCCTCCGGCAGGGAAAAGGAGCCGGCGCCGGTGAGCCGGTGATCGGCGCCCACGGCAAAGACCTTGACGCTGCCCTTGACATTGGAAAGATACAGGTGCAAACCGTCCGGCGAAAAAACCAGCCCGGTGTAGCTCGCCTGCTCGTCGTGGTCCGGCTTCAAATAATGTGATGAAACCGGCGCCGGCGAAGCCGCCAGCGGCCCGTCATCCGGCAGCTCGACAGTCTGCATAATGGCACCGGTGCCGGGGTCCACCACCACCACCTCACGCCGTTTGCCGGACGTAACGAGCAGTTGGCCATCCGGGCTCAGTACCAGCACCTGGGGGCGGAGTCCCTTGAGTTCCACCTGCGTGCCCGCGGGAGTGATCACCTGGTTGACCGGCAGCACCACTCGGTTCGTCCCGTCGCGCCCGACGGCCTCCGCCCAATCCATGGATTCGAATTCCCCCTGCGCCAGCGCGCTCGCCGCCGACAGCATCACTGCGGCGATTGATTTGCCCATGGCTCTTTTCATTCTTTCTCTAATTGACACCAGTCCGCGGGCTCGGCTCAAGCGCCAGGCCGCCCCGGGGCACTCCCGGTTGGCCCGGTCATTTTCTTCACCTGAGACGGAACCGGCCAGCTAATTCCGACATGCACTCCCCGTCCTTGTCCAAAAAAGCCAGGCTCACGCGGAATCTGCATCAGGCGCGCGGGCTTCAGCCCGCTTCAACGTCCGCATCGGCGCAGGCGTTGAACGATATCACCCGCCCTGAAGGGCGTGAGTCGAAGCGGCATAAGAGCACCGCCGGAGGTTCGTCGTACTGGACAACGCGGCGCTTAACCGTTAGCGTGAAACAAATCAACCATACGTCTTGAGGCAATGTCCAAAGCCACGCCCAAATTGCTGTTAATCGGACAGGATTTCGCCTGCGCCGAAATGCTGTCCGCCGGCGCGTTCGAGCTGCTGCGGGCCGATTCCCTGGCCGCCGGATTGGAAAGGATCAACCCCCACTCCCATGACCTGATCCTGTTGGATCTAGCGCTGCCCGACAGCCCCGGCTTGAACGCATTCAGCCAGGTGCATGCCGCCGCGCCGCAGACTCCGGTGGTGGTGTTGGCGGAGGCATCGGCAGAGGAAATTGCGGCCCGCACCATCTCGTTGGGGGCGCAAGACTACCTCATCAAGGAGCAGCTCACCGCTCACGGTCTGGTCGCCACCCTCCGCAAAACCCTGGACCGGCACTATTGCCAGTTGACCCACAATCATGAAGGGTTTCTGCTGCAGACATTGATGAACAGCATTCCGGACGCGGTCTATTTCAAGGACACGCGCAGCCGGTTCTTGATGATCAGCCGCGCGCTCTCCAAAAAGCACCATTTGACGGACCCGCAGCAGGCGGTCGGCAAATGCGACGCCGATTATTTCACGGCGCCGCACGCCGAGCAGGCTTTGGCCGATGAACAGACCATCATGCGCACCGGCCTGCCCATGGAAGGCCTCGAGGAATCCGAAACGTGGCCCGACGGCAGCATCACCTGGGTCTCCTCCACCAAGATGCCGCTGCGCAATCAATCCGGCCGGATTGTCGGCACCTTCGGCATTTCGCGGGACATCACGGCGCGCAAAGAGGCGGAAATCGCCCTGGCCGAACAGACCCGGTTGCTTCACAAGAAGACCCAGCAGATGGCGGATGAGTTGAAAATGGCTTGCGAACTCCAGCTCGCCATGCTGCCGCAGGACTTTCCGGCCATTTTCGTGGATGGCGTGGAGGCGCTGAAATTCTTCAGCTATTATCTGCCGAGCGGCGCGGCCAGCGGCGATTTCTTCCACGTCTTGCAGTTGTCGGAAACGGCCGTGGGCATTTTCATTTGCGATGTGATGGGCCACGACGTGCGCGCCGCCCTGGTCACCGCCATGATACACGCCGTGGTGGAGGATTTGAGCCTGACGGCGGCGGCCCCCGGGGAGTTGCTCTCGGAAATCAACCAGGCGTTGTTCAAGGTCTTTAGACAGGCCGGTACCACGATGTTCGCGACGGCGGCCTACATGGTGGTGGACGTGGCCACCGGGCAGTTGTCCCACGCCAGCGCGGCCCATCCGCATCCATTGCGGCTCAAGCGGCCGGCCGGGCCGGTGGAAGTTTTGAAACCCGACGCCGACAGCAAGAAGGGACCTGCCCTGGGCCTGTTTCAGAATGCCGAATACGCCACCTGCCGGCGGCCGGTGTGCGCGGAGGACCTCCTGGTATTTTACACCGACGGCCTGATCGAAGAGGAAAGTCCGACCGGCGAAATCTTCAGCCAGGAGCGGCTGGCCGAGGCGATCACGCTGCACCGCGGGTTGCCGCCCAAGGAGCTGCTGGCCAAAGTGATCGAGGAAACCCGCCGGTTCTCGGGCCATCAGGAGTTTTCCGACGATGTTTGCCTGCTGGGAGTGGAAGTGAAGAAACTGAAATCTGAATGGTGCCCACGACAGGACTTGAACCTGTATGATGTTACTCACTAGAACCTGAATCTAGCGCGTCTGCCAATTCCGCCACGTGGGCAACCAATGTTTGCAACGGTTTTATCACTTCACTCAGGTAACGATTTTTGCTTTGTATCCCGGCTTTGTATCCCGTATTTTCAACTTGTGAACGATGACAATACGGAAACCGAGCCGAGCCAACGCAAACGGGAACAATGCCTTTCCCCCGATGGGAAATGGCGTTCGTTCCCGAAAGTGCCAAACCTGCTGCAATACGTCAGCAACTCGAATTATTATGGCAGAATCAAAGTCGGCGGCAAGCTGATTCATCAAAGTCTCAAAACCGACGTCTGGACCACCGCCAAGCTGCGGCTTCACGATTTCCTTAAAAAACAGAAGGAGGACGGCGAGCGAATTGCGGCGCCGGGCTTCAAAGAGGCCGTGGCGCTGTTCAAGCAGGATCTGGACAGCAACTCCGAGCTCAAGCCCCAGAGCAAACGATACCGCCTGTGGTGCCTTCAAAAGCTCGAAACGACCTGGCCGGAGGTGCTTGAAATGCCACTCGATGAAATCACGGAAGTGGCCTGCAAGGAGTGGGCCGCCAAACTGAAAAAGAGCATCGCCTGCCACTATTACAACAACACCATTGGCACGCTGAAGCAGATTCTCCAGATCGGGATCAAAGCCCACCAGGAAAAGGCCGGGGTGAGGCTGGACAACCCGGCGATTGAGTTGAAACGGACCAAGATCAAACAAAAGGACCTGCAATTGCCGGAGCGGTCCCAGTTTCGCGAGATGGTGGCCAATCTCCGCAAGGATAGCGGCGGCTGGGGACCGCGCATAGGGGATCTGGTTGAATTCCTCGCCTATAGCGGAATGCGCATCGCCTCCGAAGCCATTTGGGTGAACTGGGAGGACGTGGACTGGAAGCGCAGGGAGATTATCGTGCGCGGCCATCCTGACACCTCCACCAAGAATAATGAGCTTAGGAGAATTCCCATCATCGAAGACATGGCCAATCTTTTGGAGCGCATGCGCCCCAAGACCGGTGATCCGAAAGGCCCGATTCTTAAAATTGCGCGCTGCAACGAGGCCTTGAAACGGGTGTGCGCAGAGATGGGCATCAAGCGCCTGACCCACCACGACCTTCGCCATTTGTTCGCGACCATCTGCATTGAGAGCGGAGTGGATATTCCCACCGTGGCCAGATGGCTGGGACACAAGGACGGCGGCGCTTTGGCGCTGAAGACCTACGGTCACCTGAGAAACGAGCACAGCCAGGAAATGGCGAAGAAAGTGAAGTTTTGAGGTGTGAATGAGCCGCTTCACCAATCCGTCCAGATTGTCGAATTCTCCAGCGCTTTTTGCACCGGCGAACCGGGTTTTGTATCCCGATTGTATCCCGCATCATTTACTTGCTTAAATTGTCATACTTGACCCTATGGTCAAGTTATTGTATTTAGACAATATGAATAGCTCCTGGAGCCATCGGTTTGAGTCGGAAATACCAAAACGGCTGGCAGAATTGCTGGCCGTGCCGTTGAATTCCGTCAAGGTCCACCTCTCCCCCGCGGCCGATCACGGCTCTTTGGCAGAAGTGGATATGGTCGTTGAAAGTGGAGATTTCCGGTTTGCAGTGGAGTGGAAAGCGAGTGGTGAGGCGGCTACGGTCACAATGGCCGCACGCCGTGCCAAAGCTTTCGCACATGGTTTCAAACGCAAAAGTATTCCCCTGGTCGCCGTGCCCTTCATGGGCGAGGTGGGGCGGCGGCTGTGTGAGGAAGCGGGGGTTTGCTGGCTGGATTTGTCCGGCAATGCGCATCTAGTTGCACCGGGCTTGCGGGTGAGTGTTGAAGGCAAGCCGAACCAGTTCATACGGCCGGGCCGACCGCGCAGCGTGTTCGCGCCGAAGAGCGCGCGGATTGCGCGCTGGCTGCTGGTCGAGCCTGACCGCGCCTTTAGTCAGCGGGAACTGGCGAAGGTCAGCGGTCTGGACGAAGGCTTTACCAGCCGTATTGTACGGCAGCTGGAAGAACAACAATTGGTGTCGCGCGATTCAGGCGGGGCGGTGAAGGTATCCGACTTTGATACGCTGCTGGATGCCTGGAGGGAAGTTTATGATTTCTCCAAACATCACGTTGTGCGCGGTCATATCGCAGCACGGTCCAGCGATGACGTTTTGCGCCGGTTGTCGGCGCAGTTGAAGCGCGGCAAGGCGGAGCATGCGGTCACAGGCTTGGCGGGTGCGTGGCTCTGCTCGGGCTTCGCAGGGTTTCGGTTGGTGGCGGTATATGTGGCGGAACTGCCAGGTCAGGAAGCCCGCGAGGCCATGGGATTTCATGAGGTGGAAAATGGGGAGAATATCTGGCTGGTGCGGCCAAATGATGCCGGAGTTTTTCAAGGCGGCAGTGAGCGGGAGGGAATTGCGTGCGCGCATCCGGTCCAAATTTACCTTGATTTAAAGCGTCACCCCGAGCGTTCAGTTGAAGCCGCGGAGGAGCTGCGGAAAAAACTTCTAAAACCAAGTCATGCCTAAAAAACCCAGCACTGCCGCCGGTTACCCGCCCGATCAAGCCGCCCGGGTGAAAGCCACCTGCCTGTACCTTGCTACCAAGCTCGGAGATTTGATGCCAGAGCTGGTGGTCGTGGGGGGACTGGTGCCATCGCTGTTGATCGACCAGCAAAACTTGCCTGAAAACGTAACCGCCCATGTCGGCACTATGGATTTGGATTTGGGCCTGGCGTTTGCGCTGGTGGGCGAAGAACGGTATCAGGAAGTGGCCCAACGCCTGCGGAACGCCAGGTTCAGCCCCGATAAAAATGACGAGGGCAAACCGACCCGGCAACGCTGGCGCATCAGCGAGCCGGCAGTCACCGTGGATTTTCTGATTGAGCCGGAGAAGAGCACCGAGGCGCAGGCGGGGCGGCTGTTTGACCTCACGAAGGATTGGGCGGCGATCATCGCGCCGGGCTTGCATCTGGCATTCAAGAACAATCAGGCGGTAACCCTGACCGGAAAGACTATTGCCGGTGAAACCGCCACCCGAACCGTTCGCGTCTGTGGAGCGGGAGCGTTCGTGATTCTGAAAGCACTCGCGCTCCACATACGCGGTGAAAACAAAGACGCTTACGATCTGTTTTACCTGCTTCGAAATTACGGAAGCGGCGTCTCGGACGTGGCGGCGCAGCTCCGGCCGTTGCTCCCGGATGCCAGCGCGGTGAATGCGCTGGAATACTTGCAGGCTGATTTCAAGGATTCCGAGAACATTGGACCGAGGCGGATAGCGGAATTTTTGTATGGCCGTCCGGATGCTGCGGTTCAAGCGGATGCCGTCGGTTTTGTTCGCCAGCTTCTCGAAGCAAGCAAAGCATGAGAATCTGTTGGGTTGGGCCACATTTTATTGGTACGCAGGCGTATAACCATCCACCATGACGACGAAAACGGCTGCGCTGACGGTTTCTGAGGTGCATCGGAGCTTGGGGCTGCTGGTGGCCTTGCGCGAGGCTGTGTTCCTAAACCCAGCTATTTCTGATTATTTCGGACCGAAAGCGGTATTGAACGTTATCAATTTCCAGAATTGCTCAGGCGCTTTGCGCCCAAGCGGTTTGCCCTTGGCGGCCAAACGTCGGCGCGGGCCGTCATTGAACCGCAGCTTCTTGCCCACCAGCTCCTTGAGCACACGGATTTTCCCCCGCAGGTATTCAATGGCGTCCTGCTGATTGCCAATTCAACCAACCAGCCACGCAGACCACAAAAAGACGGAGTCATCGCACAAGGCTGGCCATAATCTGGCGGATTGGCCGGCCCTGCATCTTCATTTGTATCAGGAAAAACCGCGGCCATTTAGCGTGGTCCGGAGATTGGGGCACTGTCGGTTTTCGCACCCTTCATACTCTGAATTAAATTAGTATTTCTAACTGTAATATTTTGCTACATGCATAGATGTTTTGACTTGTCCTAATCCGTGCCCCGGATATGCTCGGGGTCGGTAAATCTCGGGCATTTTCGAAGGTAGAGCCATGAAAAATTTCAAGCTTGGGTGGTCTTTGGCGTTGCTGTTGCTGATGCTCAGCGCACCGTCCCCATTGTCGGCCCAAGTGGCAACGAACAATCTGCCGGGGCGTGTTTTGGTGAAATTGCTCCCGGATTATCTGCGCCCGCAGGTCTACGCACTCAACGAATCCACGGGCACCAATGCAGGAACTCTTTTGGCCCTGAATGCGACGGACGGTTCAACAATCGCGGAAATCACTGTGGGGACCAACCCAACCGACATGGCCATCAGCCCCAGCGATGATGCCCTTTATGTCATAAATGCCGGCAGTCGGACAATTTCCAAAGTAAATCTTGGCACGTTTAGCGTTTCTGCGGAGAAAGTTATTTCAACGCCTTATGCTGCCAGTCTCACCAACTCGCTCCATGTCGCGGCGGGATATTCGAATCTCGTCTATTTTACCGACGGAGCGCTGGGGCCCCGAGTCACAATTTTTGATTATGAAGGCGGCACCAATATTGGGATTTATAGCGGAACGGTCGGCGGCATGGTGCTTACCCACGACGCCGAAACCATGTATACATTCCAACAATACGGGTGGGCCACCGGCGGAGATGATGGCACTCAATTTTATTCATTCATACAACGCGTGAATGCGGCCACAAATGATCTGGTTGGTTTGGAGGCGGGGCCATATCAGTGGTTTGCTCCTTTGAATGCTCCGATTTTGATGGATGCGATGGAAACAAAGGTTTTTAACAAAATTCAAATGGTGTCAGCAAGCAACGTGTCGATTCTGTTGACTCAATTCAGCGACGACATCTATGCCATCACTGCCGACGGTTCACTGGCATTTGGCCCGACGGAGGTTTTTGCGACCGCCAATGGCAGCCCGCTTACCAACTTTCCATTCTCCTCCACTGTCCAGGTTCTATCCGGAGACCAAACCAGGCTGTTCCGTTACCAGCGCAGTCCGAGCAGCATGTTGATTTATGATATGAGCGCGGTTGTGCCGATAAGCAAACCTTACATGATTCCGACTCCTGCCAACGGCGGAGTGGTTGATCTGCCTTTAACCAACGTCGCTTGGACTCTTTCACCTTATGCGCTCAGCTATGATGTTTATTTTGGGACGAACCAGTTCGATGTCGCCAACGCAAGACCCGCATCTTCACAATACGTGGGACGGGTCGCGTTGCCCTCGGAACAGTTGCCACAACCGTTGTCCGCCGGCGCCATTTACTATTGGCGGGTGGATGGCATCGGTCTGAACGTAACGAACACAGGTGCGGTTTGGTCGTTCACAGCGTCGCTTCTAACCGTGCCGCAGCAAAAATTATTTTCAAGCGGTATCGCCGGAATGCCTGTTCTGCCGCAGTTTGTACCATTCACTTCACCCTCACCGACGCCGTGGAATATCGCCATCGCACAATCCTGGCTCGCCGCTTCGGCCACCAACGGCACTAGCCCATCGTCGGTTACTCTAAGCTTTAACTCGACCAACCTGGCCGCCGGCAGTTACACAAATCAAATATTGCTGACCGCCAATGGGAATTCGTTGCAGCTAACACTGGTCCTGCAATTATATGATCTCAACGCCTCGAAAATGGTGGCAGATCCAAATCGTGATTATATTTACATTTTGCATCCGGGAAGCGGAGTCAATGGCGATGCGTTTGTGTTGTTCCTGAATACGGACACCGGCCTAGTTGAAAAGGTGATGCCGATTGGAATCAATCCGACTGATTTGAGCATTAATCGATTCGAAGACCGCCTCTACGTTTCAAATTGGAACCACAGCCAAACGCATGTGGTGGACTTGAGGACAGCGACGGAGCTTCCGCCCCTTCTGCTGGGGATGGATGTGTACCGGCTCAGTGGCAGTATTTTGGGCCAAATTGTTACTGAAGGAAACGATCAATGGTCGACCGCTGGCACTCTAATCGACACCACCAACGGCGCTGCCCTTGCCACCGTCGGGTTGAACGACGGCGACGGCCAATGCGATCCCAGTGGCCAATTTTATTATCACGTGGATAATGATACCGACGTCGCGGCCATTACCAAATTCGGCGTTAATCATAATTCTTTTGTTGAAGTCACCAATGCCGCGTCCCATTATCCCTTTGGTTCGCCAAATCTGGTGATGAGCTTGGATGGTTCCCGGCTTTTTTGGACGAGTGTCATGTTTGATCCCAATTTGCACGATTTGGGGGTGATCGGAGCGGAGATTTGCGCTTCTTCTACCAACGGTTCTGTTGCGTTTAGCCAAGTTCAGGCTTTCGATACGACCGCGAACGTGGCTATTTACAATTTGCCGGTCTCCTCATCTGTGGAGGCGGTAGATCGCCTCGACGAAAACCTTTGGTACTTTAACCCTTCAAGCGGCAGCATTGGAAGCGTCCCGATGGGGCTGATTAAGGCCCCAGCGATTCTGCAGGAGCCCGAAACCAATGTTGTGGTGGCCGCCGGAGATGAGTTGGATTTGTCTATCACAGCAAGTGGCCTTAGCCCTATGGCCTACCAGTGGTATCTCGGTGAAATTGCCATTGCCGGAGCGACCAACAATTTATTTGCAAATGGCAACGCGCAATTCTACCAGTCCGGCAATTATTTCACCACCGTTAGCAACGCATTCGGCGTGGCGACAAGCGCCGTAGCTCAGGTGACTGTCTTGTCTCCGCCCTCCATCACCAATCAGCCATCGAGCATCACCGTTGTGG
>JBEKZM010000012.1:0-80607 GCA_049509875.1 Verrucomicrobiota bacterium
CAGATCTCAAACAGATGAAAGCGGACAACCCGGATATGCCGGTGGTGGTCAAGGGCTCCGACGAGGTGGAATATCAGGGGATGGTGGTGGTGCTGGACACGCTGCAACAACTCGACATCACCAAAGTGGGCCTGGCCACGCAGTGATCATGCTCGATACCAGCCTCATGGAATGCCAGTACAGAACGAGGCGCCAGTATTCTTTCGCGGCGGCCGTCTCGCTGGAAATTTAATATTAATAACGAGTAATTTGATAGGTATATATACAAACATGTGTATTTTTATGTTAAAAAAATGATATTATTTTATTATTAATAACTATTGAAATGATCGTTATTTGGTATATTGTCATTCCAGTCGCGGCGAGAAGTCGCGATTGAGTGCCCACCGGACCACTGGAGGTTCCCAATGAAAATTGAACCATTAATATGAATTACGAATTCCATGACCCGCTCGGTCCCAAAGTGGACCCTTCAAACTAAAGGAGACTCGGGACGGGCGGCGGATCTCCTTCGCCGCCCGTCCGAACCTGCATATCTGACATATGAAGATTCAAATCAACCCCCGACGGGAAGAACCGTCCGCAATCGTCGAACGCAAACATCAGCCGGCGCGCGCCGGCGCGAAAACTTCCACCCACCGTTACGAGCGCCGTAAAATCCGCGAACAATTGCGGCATCTCGACTGGGCCCTCGCCGGAGTCGATTGAGCGGGTATTCCCGGTCAGCCATTTCGCAGGCGGTGCGAGCGGGCCGGGCCAACTCATGAAACAAGACCTATTGACGGCTTCCTTGGACCATCCGGAAGATCCCGCGTCAGCCCCGGAACCGGCGCCGGAGCCGGGCGCGGACGTATCCGCACGCCCCGGCTTTGACGACGGGTTTTACGATCAGTTCGTGCCCGAACTGCTTGAGTCCTACACCACGCCCGGCGGCTTGAACAATCGCGATCCGCGGAGCCTGCCGTCCATGCGGGCCGTGGGCCGTGTGTGCGAGGGCTTGCTCCAATTGTTGTTTCCCGGTTTCCGTGACGATGCCATCCGCCAGGTGGCCCTGGCCGAGGTCACGCGGCAGCGGGTTTGCGCCGTCGGTTTCCAACTCGAAGATCTGGTCCGCAAAAGCGTCCGGATTGGCGATCCCAAAAAACCGACCGGCCGCACGCCCCCCATCATCCGCCACTTTTTTCATTCCCTGGGTGAAGTCCGCGAAGTGTTGCGCACGGACATTGAGGCCGCCTACGAGGGCGATCCGGCGGCGTCCTACAGTGAGGAGACCATCCTGTGCTTTCCGTTCATCGAGGCCATTGCCATCCAGCGGCTCGCGCACGTCCTGTATGCGGCCGGCGCGCCGATTGTTCCCCGCATGATGACCGAATGGGCCCATCAGCAGACCGGCATCGACATTCATCCGGGCGCGGCCATCGGCCGGCATTTTTTTATTGACCACGGCACCGGCGTGGTCATTGGCGAAACCTGCAACCTGGGCCATCACGTCAAGCTCTACCACGGCGTCACGCTGGGCGCCCGTAGCTACGCGCGGCACGAGACGGCCCTGGTCAAAGGGACCAAACGCCATCCCACGGTGCATGATTACGTCACGATCTACCCCAACGCGACCATTCTCGGCGGCCAGACCGTCATTGGAGCAAATTCCACCATCGGCGCCAACGTCTTTCTGACCCACAGTGTTCCGCCCGACGCGTTTATCACCTGCGACGAGATCAGCTTCTCCTCTCCGGATTCAGGTCTGGGATCGTAAACGGGCAGGGAGGTTTGACAACCGGCGGTTCCATCCTAAAGTGGCGCCATGTGCTGCGGAAGCTGCCGGCGTAGGCGCAGGCTCCAGGCATGCGAAGGATTCCGCGGCCGCTGTGCGCAGCCGGCCGTTGGGAAATGGTTTTGTTTCCAACTGACGCCCGTTATAGTTTTCCCAAAATGCATTGGCTTCAATCGCTCGATACCGGGCTGTTTCACTTCGTGAATGGCACGCTGGCCAATCCCTTGTTCGACTGGCTCATGCCTGTCTTGAGCGGAAATGGCTTGCCGTGGTTGCTGGCCGTGGTGCTGGCGGTGCCGGTGATCCTGCTGTTCGGTTCGGCGCGCCTGCGCCTTTGCGCCCTGTTGATGGTCGTCGTTGTGGCGCTGGGCGATCCGTTGGTGGTGGGGACCATCAAAGATTCCGTTTTGCGTCCGCGGCCCTATGTGACCCTTCCGGACGCCCGGCAGTTCGGCGAACAGGGCAAGGGCTACCTGCGGCCGCTGGCCGATGGTTCCCTGGCGCCCACAGCCAATCGCCACAGCTTCCCTTCGGCGCACGCCGCCAACTGGTTTGCCGTGGCCACCATTGCCTTTCTGTTTTACCGCCGCAGCGCGTGGTTCATGTTTCCCATTGCCGCCGCGGTCGCTTTTTCGCGCGTGTACAACGGAGTGCATTATCCCAGCGACGTCGCGGCGGGAGCGATGATTGGAGCGGGCTATGCCATCGCCTTCGTCTTGTTGGCGCAGATGCTTTGGAGTTTCGCGGGCAAACGGATTTTTCCCGCCTGGCATTCCCGGTTGCCGATCCTTTTGAATGCGGGTGGCGGAACGCGGAGCGCGGAACGCGGAATTGAAATCCGAAATCCGAAATCCGAAATCCGGAGTGGAATCGATTCCGAGCTCCGAACTCCTAGCTCCGAACTCGACTGGCTGCATTTGGGATATCTGCTGATCGGGCTGGCGCTAATTGGCCGCTGGATTTATCTGGCGAGCGGGACCATCGGCTTGACCGAGGACGAAGCGTACCAGTGGCTGTGGTCAAAGCACCTGGCGCTTTCGTACTACAGCAAGGCGCCCGGCATCGCGTTCATCCAATGGGCCGGCACATTTTTGTTCGGTGACACGAATTTTGGCGTGCGCTTTTTTTCGCCGCTGTTCGCCGCTACGTTAAGCGTGCTCGTGCTCCGGTTCATGGCGCGGGAAACAGGTGCGCGGATAGCGTTCTGCCTGCTGCTTGTCACTTTTGCCACCCCGCTGCTGGTGGCGGGCTCCATCTTGATGACCGTTGATTCGCCGCTGGTCCTGTGCTGGATGGGGGCGGTGGTGGCGGGCTGGAGCGCCGTGCAGCCCGGCGGCAAAACGCGCGATTGGCTTCTGGTCGGCCTCGCGCTGGGCCTGGGCTTCCTCTGCAAATACACGGCGATGATGCAAATCATCTGCTGGGCGATGTTCTTTGCGCTGCATCCGCCGGCGCGCGCTCATTTGAAGAAAGTCGGCCCCTGGCTTGCCTTGCTGGTGTTTGGCATCTGCACATTGCCCGTGGTCATCTGGAACGCGCAACACGGTTGGATCACCGCCTTCCATGTGTGGGGCGATGCCGGGATGACCGGTCATGCCCATGACCATTTCACACTGATGGAATATTTGGAGAATAGTTTGAAGCATTTCATCGACTTCACCGGCGGGGAATTTGGCGCCTTGAATCCCATTTTTTTCGTCGGCGCGCTTTGGGCGATGGCCGCGGCCTGGAGACGACGTGTGGCCAAGCCGCTTTGGTTCTTTCTGTTTTGCCTGGGCGCGCCGGTGTTCCTGGGCCACTGGCTTTTCGCCTTCCATTCGACCGTACAGCTAAACTGGACCGCGGCCGCCGTGCCGCCGATGTTTTGCCTCATGGCCGCCTATTGGAGCGAAAGCAAGCTGCGCTTCAAACCCTGGCTGGCCGCCGGTCTGCTGCTCGGTCTGGCCGCCTCGGCCTTCATGTATAGCAGCGATCTGATCGGCCGGCTGGCCGGCACCAAGCTGCCGGGCGACCGGGACCCATCGCATGTGCACTTCGCGCGCGGCGGTCGTGAGACCGCCCAACTCGTCGAATCGGAACGGGCCAGGTTCGATCCGCACTCCTTCATTATCGCCGACCATTATGGCGCCACCGGACTCTTTTCTTTTTACTCGGGCCCCGCCCGCGCCGCCGCGGAATCCTCCAAACCGCTTGTTTATTGCCTGGATTCAGACCGGCCCATCAACCAATTTCCATATTGGGACGAATATGACTATCGCGAGCATCGCCGGGGCGACAATGCCCTGTTTGTTCTACACCTGGATCCCTACAAGCTGGAACCGGGCTGGCTCTGGAAATGGTTGCAGGGCGAGCCGGTTGGCTACCGCGAAATCCCGCCGCCGCGCGCCGCGCCCAATCGAGTGGCTGATGAATTCGACTCGGTGACCAATCTCGGTGTGCGCGAAATCAAACTGCGCGACGGCCGGGTGTTTCAGCGCGTCCAGTTGTTCGGCTGCTATCATCTAAAATAGTCAATGCTTCCGGTGAACGAGATCCTCCTGGCCGTGGCCGATTACGATCTGGCGGCCACGCTCGATTCCGGCCAGGTATTCCGCTGGCGCCCCAGCGGCCATTCCTGGCACGGGGTCGTGGGCGCGCATTTCGTCTCGTTGACGCAGACGCCCGCCGGCATTCACGCTGCCACCGCCGCCCCGGTTGAAAATTGGGGCTGGCTCCGGCACTTCCTGCAAACCGACATTGACCTCGCGGTAGTGCTCAAGACGTTTCCGGACGACGAACCCATGCGCAGCGCCGTCGCCGCCTGCCGGGGCCTGCGCTTGTTGCGGCAGGACCCTTGGGAGTGTCTGGCCTCGTTCATTCTGTCCTCGACCAAGCAGATCGTTCAAATCCGGCAGATCGTAGGGCATCTCTGCGAACGTTTTGGCCAGCCGCTATCGCCACGGAGCGCCGGTCTCCAACTCGGCGCGCCGGCATTGCGGGACGGAAACCTGTCGGGTCAAAGGCCGCCGCTCCAAATTTGTTCCTTCCCCACACCGCAAGGAATCGCCGCCGCCAGCGAAGCGGACTTGCGCGCCTGCAAGATGGGCTTCCGCGCCCCCAGTCTGCGCGCCGCCGCCCGCCAGATCGCCGACGGCAGACTTGACCTCGAGAAGATCCGCCAGCTCGATTACGCCGGCGCCCGCGCCGAACTGATGAAGCTGCGCGGCGTGGGCGGCAAGATCGCGGACTGCGTGCTGCTCTTCGCCTATGGTTTCGACGGCGCGTTCCCGGTGGACGTGTGGGTCGAGCGCGCGCTGCAGGAATTGTATTTCCCGCGCCGCCGCGCCAAGGATAAGCGTCTTCGGCAATTTGCCGCCACGCATTTCGGTCCTCACGCCGGCTACGCGCAGCAATACCTGTTTCATTACATGCGCACGCGAAACCATGCGCTGGAAAAATTGGAATAAGGCTGGAATCATCTCATTCACTTATGAACCGGAATTGGGCGCCCAAAAATCACGCCTCCCTCACCAATGCGAGGAAGATGACGGGAAGAAGAAGAAGACGGCGGCAGTTCCGTTGACTTTTCGGACCAGCGGTGGCGCCTGCGTCGTGCTTCAAATGCCTCGCGCCAGCGGCAGCGTTTGCCAGTCGCGCCAGCGTCTTGGACTGCGGTGGCAAGCGCAGTCCATGACGCTGGCGCGACGGTCAAGCGCCGTCGCGGTCACGAAGCGCTGGGAGAGCGCACATCAATTCCAATTGCCCGCGCCTCCCCGTTTTCAGGGATGGCCTAAGACCTCAGGTTGAATCAGAATCGCCATAAATCTCCAATAATTTATGAATCATTCCAACTGCCGGCCGGCCGGTCCGTCGGCGGCTTTCAATTTAGCGGCGATCCTCGTGGCGGCGAAGCTTTGGTGCCCGATGGCGGCCATGGCGGCGGAAACCCTGCCGGCCTTTACTGGCGAAAAGACGCTGTGGCATGGCTTTGATCGTTACGACTTCGTGCTGGATGGGGCGACGCTGTCCATCACGCCGGTCAAAGCGCCGCCCAATGAAGGCGATGGAGTGGGTGCCCCGGCCAAAGACGAGCGGCGGTGCATCATCGTGGTGCCAAAACAGATGGCCGCCGGCAATCCGTGGTCCTGGCGCGGGTGCTATTGGAACCATATGCCGCAGGCCGAAATTGAATTACTCAACCGCGGTTTTTGCGTGGCTTATATCTCGGCGGACGCCAACTTGAAACCGGGCAAGGAATGGGACGCGTGGTATGGCTTTTTGACGGAACAGCATGGGCTGTCCAGGAAACCGGCCTTTATCGGCATGAGCCGCGGCGGAGAATATTCCTATATGTGGGCAACGACCCATCCCGACGAGGTGTCCTGCATTTACGCCGACAACCCGGGTGGCAATCCGGAAATTCTAATGCGGCTCGGGAGACTGGCGCAATATGACGTGCCGCTCCTGCATGTCTGCGGCAGCCTGGACCCCATTTTGGGAAAGTATTCGACGGCCATTGAGAACATTTATCAACAGTTCGGCGGCCGGATATCCGTGATGGTCAAGGACGGCGCGGCCCACCATCCGCACAGCCTCCGCGACCCCACCCCCATTGCGGATTTCATCACTCAGAGCGTTCAAGAAACCACCAGCGCCCCGCCCGCCTTCGTGACGGGCAAATTCACCAAAAGCGCGTACTACAGCGAGGAGAATCTTTATCGAAACTACCCGCAGGAAGGGGTGTACGTCACGTGCCGCGGTCCGCTGTTCGTGCCCGGCTATGACCGCTATCAATTTAATGTTGATAATGTCGGCGGGGCGGGTCTGAACGTCATCGTGCCCAAGACGCCGGCACCGGGAAATCCCTGGGTGTTTCGCGCGGACTTTGTCGGCCGGGACGAGGTGGTTGACCAGGCCCTGCTGGCCCAGGGCTTCCACATCGTGACCGGCCCGGTTCCCTACGACGACGGCCCGGTTCCGGCGCAATGGGATGCCACCTACAAGTATCTGACCGCCCACGGGTTTTCCCGGAAGCCGGTCATGGAGGGCGACGGAGCGGCAGCGGGCGAGGCCTATGCCTGGGCCCTGGCAAATCCCGACGAGGTCTCATGCATCTACGGTGAGAATCCCATCATGCACAGCAACCTTTCAAAAATTCCGCTGCTCGACCGCTTGGGCATTCTGGCCAAAGCCGGCGTGCCGCTCATCAGCGTCTGCGGCAACCTCGATCCCGGTTTGGACGGCAATACGCGGGTCATTGAGCAGCGGTATAAGGCACTGGGCGGCCAGATCACGGTCATCGTCAAGGAAGGTCAGGGACATTATCCACTCGCGCCGCAGGATCCGAAACCGGTTGTGGATTTGATCGTTAAGAGTGCCGCCCGATAAAAAAATGAAACGACGAAATTTCATCAAGACTTCCGTCACATTGGGAGTCGGTTTGGCCGTGCCCGGCGCGTTGACCAGTCTGGCGGCCCAACCGGCGGCCAATCTCCTGGCCTCGAAGTTCCCTTGGGAACGCGAGATGCCACTGCGGGAAGCGCGAGCCGGCCATGTATTCGACGCTGCTGGCCGATGAAGTGAATCTTGATTCCCCGCAAGACCAAAGAGACATGATGCGGCGCACCGTGCAAACGCTGCGAACCGCCGGCGTCAGCGGCGCCACGCTGCTCCTGCTCGGCGGGCAGCCGGACTCGATCGCCGGCAAAAGCAATGGCGAATGCATTGTGTTTCCGACCCTGGCCGGGCATGAATATCGGGTGGAAACGAAACGGGTGTAGCCGATCACTGGCTCCATGCCCGACACGCTTTCGGCTTTTTGGACCGGCCTTTTGCTGGCAGACTTCGGCCCATGGCAAAAGTCAAAATCGCCGTGCTGGGCACCGGTTCGCTCGGCCAGCATCACGCCCGCATTTATTCCGAACTCCACACCGCCGGCCAGGTGGAACTGGCCGGCATTTTCGACATCAACGCCGAAATTGCGCGCAAAGTAGCCGAGAAGCACAAGCTCAAGGTCTTCGCCTCGCTCGCCGAAGCGGCCGCGGCCAGCGACGCGCTCAGCATCGCCACCCCCACCTTCACCCATTTTGACCTGGCCAAGACCCTGCTTTCCCAAGGCAAACATGTGCTGGTGGAAAAGCCCATGACCGACAATTCGGCCCAGGCCGCCGAACTGTGTGAACTCGCGCAGCAAAAGCAGTGCGTGTTGCAGGTGGGCCATGTGGAGCGGTTCAATCCCGTTTTCCATTTCCTGGAGACCGTGGCCACCGAACCCAAGTTCATCGAATGCCACCGGCTTTCGCCCTTCCCCGCCCGCTCCACCGACATCGGAGTGGTGCTGGATTTGATGATTCACGATCTGGATGTTGTCCTGGCCTTCGTGAAATCGCCCGTCGTCAGCGTGGAGGGCGTCGGCATTCCCGTGCTGAGCCAGAGCGCGGACATCGCCAACGCCCGGCTGCGCTTCGCCAACGGCTGCATCGCCAATCTGACAGTCAGTCGCATCAGCCCCGAGCGCATGCGGAAAATTCGCGTGTTCAGCGGGCCAAAGAATCCCTGCTATATTTCGCTCGATTACCGCGCGCAGGAGGGATTCATTTACCGGGTCGCCCGCGAGGACGAGCCCGAGACGCCCTTGCTCAAGAAGCTGCTGGTGGCCAAGCTGGGCGTGGGCAAGGACTCGGCCATCGTCAGCGAATTCGCCGGCAGAAGGATCGTGCGCGAGCCCGTGCCCATTGCCAAGGATGAGCCCCTCAAGCTCGAATTGCAGAGCTTCGTGAACTGCGTCCGGGAAAAGCAGGCGCCCGTGGTCAGCGGCGAATCCGCCCGCCGCGCCCTGGACCTGGCGTTTGAAATCACCCGCCAGATCGAGAATCAGAAGGCTTGAATGGTTCATCACTATTGGGTCACCTTCGCGGTATTGCTGGCGACGCCCTTCAAAACCGTCTCGCTGGTCTGGGGCATCGTGCCGCTGTATTTTGGTTTGCTGCTCAATGAATTGACCTCGGACAAGGCGAATTTCCGGACGGCCGTCCAGACGGGATTCAGCTTTCTCTGGGCGGGCGCGCAGTGGCTGTGGCCTTATTTCGTGCCGGGCGGGACGCACGGAAGACACCTGGCGTTGGATGCCATGCTGCCGGTCAACTTGCTCGTGACGTTTCTGGTGATTGCCCTCGGGGCGGTGGCCCTGGTCAGCGGTCTTCGTAAAAAACTCCCCAAGCACCTGCGCTTCATCGGGCACACGCGGTTCGCCAATTATTTTATGATCATGATCTTTCCGATTCAGGCGCATGCGCCGGGCATGGGATGGACTTGGGACCGCTTGGCCGCCATCGCGCTGTTTGCCGTCCCCGTCTGGCTGCTGTTGCACTTTGGTCTGATGCCGGTGCGTGGACGGTAAAAACTGCCCAGGCTGGCGCTTTCGGGCTCCTTTCGGATTTCGCGTCGATATCCGCGAAAAAACTGGCCATTTTCTTTGGCGGATGGCACGTTGCGCGGATGAATCGTTTTGCGAAAGGTTGCTCCGCGGCGGCGGCGCTGGTTCTGGGATTTTCCGCGCCGGCGGCCACCGTAACCAACATTTTCGGGTTCACCGGCCCGGAGATTTTTCCCATTGACCAGCAAATCGGCCTGCTCCATGTGGCCGACCTGGATGGCGACGGCCTGAATGACATCATCGTGGCCAACGATTTGCGGTCCAAAATCGATCTGCTCTACAACCAAACGGGCAAAACCAACCATGCGGATGCGCTAATGGCGCCAAAACTGGAAATCAATGAGCTTCCGCCCGATTCGAGGTTTCGAATCGATTCCATTCCGGTGGACGAACGCATCGACGCCCTGGCAGTCACCGATTTGAACGGGGATGGCCGCCCCGACCTGGTCTATTTCGGCGACGGGAAAGACCTGGAGGTTCGGTATAATCTGGGCACCAACGGCTGGAGCGAGCCCAAGCGGTGGCACTTCGACGACGGACGGATGGATGCCAATTCACTGGCAACCGGGGATTTGAACGGCGATGGACTTACGGACATCGCACTGCTCGGCGACAACGGGGCGGTCTATTTTCTGGCCCAGCAGAAGGACCACACGCTGGCTGAGCCGATAAAGATTCCGTATTCAGGCACACCCAAGGCGGTCCAAATTGCGGATGTGGACGGGGACGGGCGCAACGACTTGGTTTTCGTGGATTTCGACAGTGCGGCGCCGGTTCGGGTGCGACTGCAAAATGCCGACGGCCAGCTCGGCCCGGAAACCTACTTCCAAGGACAGCCTGTGCGGGCATATTGGCTGGACAATCTGGCCGGCGACCGAACGAATTATCTGGTGACCATCGTGCAGGCCACCGGCCGGGCCGAGGTATCGCAGTTTACCCGCAAGCCGGCGGAGGCGCTGTCGGGGACCTTTAAAAATGGCCAGTTCCAGATTCTGCCGTTGAAGAAAACCGACAATCCCGCCCGCGGCGTTGTGTGGGCGGACGTGGACGGGGACGGGCGGGCGGACCTCATCGTGGCGGAGCCGGACAGCGGCCAGGTTTCGGTGAGCGTGCAGCAACATGACGGATCGCTGGCGCCGCCCAAAACCTTTCCCTGTCTGGCGGGTGTATCGCAAATTGCCGTGTCGGACTGGAATGAGAACGGGCACCCGACGATTTTTCTTTTGAGCCGTGATGAGAATTCGGTGGCCGTGACGCAGTTTGACAAGAATGGCCGACTGCCGTTTCCGACGCCCCTGCCACTGGATGGCAAGCCGCTGGTCATGGCCACGGGGACGCTCAAGGACGGCGGCAAACCGGTGCTGGCCGTCATTGTGGACAAGGATGGAGCGCGTTCCCTGGTGGTCCGCACCGCGGATGGCAAGACGACGACGCAGAAGTTAAGCGACAACTTCAAATCCAACCCCACGTCCCTGGCCATTCAGGACGTGAATCAGGACGGGCTGGCCGACATTGTGGTCCTGATACCGTACGAAAAGATCAAGGTTTTGCTCCAACAGAAGGACGGCAAGTTTGACGAATTGGACGTGGACCCGCCGGGCGGCGCCATGGAGCAACCGTGGCTAGCCGCGGCGGACGTGGACGGTGACGGGAAGCCGGAACTGCTGCTGCCCCAGAAGAACTTCGTGCGCGCCGTGGTGCTCGAACCGCAGGCCCGGGCGGATGGTTCAACCAATGGGAGCGACTGGGCTTTCCGCGTGAAGGACCAAATCAACGGCTCCGCCAGTGATTCGCGAATCGCGAGCGTAGCGGCGGTGCCCAATGGCAGGAACAACGTGCCGTCGCTGTTTCTGCTCGACGTTGAGCACAAGCAACTGACCTTGTGCGAGCGCGATGCCAACGGCGTCTGGCAGGTGGTCAAGAATATCGACCTGCCCGCGACCGGGTTTTCCAATCTGAAAAGCGTGAAGCTGGGCGGCCCGGCGGTGGCGTTCACCGGGCAGAATGCCGTTGCGTGGCTGCCGCTCTCGGGCGACGTCTGGAATCTCACGAAGCTCGACGAATACGACACGCCCATCCGGGACGGTTACCTCAACGATCTGATCGCCGGCGATCTCACCGGCAGCGGCCGAAAGCAACTTATTTTCATGGAAACGGCCAGGAATTACATCGACCTGGTTTTCTTCGACAAAAACCGCAAGCTCGTGCCGGGCGACCGCTGGCAGGTCTTTGAACAGCACACGTTCCGAGGCACCCAGAACGCGGTACCCGAGCCGCGCGAATGCGCCGTGGCCGATGTCACCGGCGACAAGAAAAACGACCTGATTGTTCTCGTCCACGACCGGATTCTCGTGTATCCGCAGGAATAGAGTTTCTTTCCCTACCCGCCGTCACGGAAAGTCAGCAAGAAGTTTTGACACGGGTGCGGCCTTGGGTAAGATGGCATAGTTGGCCCTGAACTTCATTCAGATGGTGGCAGGGCATTGGTCAGAATGTTCCAAGGCAAACACGACTGTCGGCGCGAATGAAACTATTCGGCATGGATCTTCCGAACGTCTCGGATGAATATCTGAAGGCGGCGGAATTGGTTTCCCTCCTGAGCGTTTACATGCTGGTGGGACTTTTTTATTACCTCAATCGTTACACCAAACGCGACTATTTTACCGTCTGGACGGCCGCCTGGCTCTTCTATTCGTTGTGGCTGACGCTCGAATTGGGCTTTCCCAAGAGCACACCGGATGACTATGCCTTCAAGATTCAGCAATGTTGCGTGGCGGTCTCCTCGGTTTTTCTGCTCTGGGGCAGTCTTCGTTTTCTGAAGCTTCCCGTCCGGCAGATGCTCTTTGGATTGTTTATGTTGTTCCTCGTGGTCTGGACGTTTGCCAGCCAGTACGTCATGCCGGCCTCCATGACCGCCGACTCGCGAAAATTTGACACGCAACTGCCGGTGTTTATTTTGATTGGTTTGAGCAGCGTGTTTGCCGCTGTCTGCTTTTTCCGGCTGCGGAAAAGAATGCCGTTCGTTGGCGCCGGCATGCTCTCCACGGGCTTCTTTCTGTGGGGGCTCTATTTGGCCTCGTATCCGCTGTCCCAGCAAGGTCCGCTGCACAGTGCCGGTTTTTTTATGGGAGCGGTGCTGCAATTGTTCATCGCCGTGAGCATGATTGTCCTGGTGCTGGAGGAAATTCGCTACGCCAACGAGAAGATTCTGGCCGAAGTCGCGGCCGTCCGTTCCGAGAAGGAGGAACTGCAGGTCAAGATCCTGACCACCGAGGAACAATGTCGCAGCCTGTATGACAAAGTGCGCATAACCGACGGGCTGCAAAAAGCCTATGACGAATTGCGGCAGACCCAGGAAACAGTCGTCCAGCAGGAAAGGCTGCGAGCCCTGGGGCAGATGGCCAGCGGGGTGGCCCACGACGTCAACAATGCCCTGACGCCGGTGGTGGCCTATTCGGAGATGTTGCTGGAATCCCAGCCCAACCTGCCGGAAACCGCGCGGCGCTATCTCCAGATCATCAAGCAATCCGGCGAGGATATCGGTCAAATCGTCGCCCGGATGCGGGAATTTTACCGGCGCCGCTCCGGGTCGGAATCCCTGGAGGAGGTGGACATCCACCAGACGGTCCGCGACGTCATTGAGCTGACGCGTCCGCGCTGGCGCGACATTTCGCAAAGGGAAGGCATTTCCATTCAATTTCAGCAAGAGCTTGAGTCCGGGTTGCCACCCCTGCTGAGCGATTCCGCGGAGCTGCGGGAGGCCTTGATCAACCTGGTATTTAATGCCGTGGACGCCCTGCCGCAGGGCGGCACCATCACTTTCGTGGCGCGTTCAACCGGGGTCAAAGCCGGCGGTGCCGAACCGAGGCAGATCCAGATCGAGGTCAGGGATAACGGCGTGGGCATGGACGAGAAAACGCGGCAGCACTGCCTGGAGCCGTTCTTTTCCACGAAATCGCTCCGCGGCGGCACCGGTCTGGGGCTGGCCATGGTTTACGGCATGATGCAGCGGCATGACGGCTCCATCGAAGTGGACAGCGCCCCCGGCAAGGGCACCTGCATGCGTCTCACTTTCCCCGTCCGCCAAAAGCCGCCAGCCGCCAGGCCGGACGCGGAACCGGAAGCGCCGCTCGAGCGTTCCCTCCGGGTGCTGTGCGTGGACGATGAAGAAATGGTCCGCCAGCTGCTCAACGATTGTCTGACCCAGTTTAACCACAAAGTGACGACCGCCGCCGATGGCGAAGCGGCGTTGAAATTGCTCCGCTCGGCCCGACAGGGCAGGGAGCCGTTCCAAGTGGTCATCACCGATTTGGGGATGCCCAAGATGGACGGGCACCAACTGGCGCGCGCCATCCGGGCCGAAATGCCCCGGATACCGATCGTGATGATGACCGGCTGGGGCGCCATGATGAAAGAAAACGGCGAAAATACGCCGGACGTCAATGCCTTGGTGGGCAAGCCGCCGCAACTCCAGGAACTAAACTCCCTTTTGCTCCGCCTGACGCCGCTCGAGTAACCGAAAATTCAATTCAACTGGGGCGGCCGCGGCGCGAAGACCCTGAACGTCAGCCCGTCCGCATTGGCGCTGCCGGCAAAAGTGGAAATAAAAAAGTATTTTGACACCAAGTCATAATCCGGCAGCAGGCTGAAATCGAACCACTCGCGGAAGCTAGGCGGGAACATTTTCAGCGTGGAATCGGCGTCGAGGGTGTTTTTGACCGCCTTGAAGGTCACGCGCATGGTCTCGCGCTGGTTTTCATAGCTAAACAGTCCGCCGCCGGCTCCGCCCAGATGCTGCAGGGCGCCGACCAAGCCGGGATTCTCGCGCAGGGGCTGGTTCTTTCCATCGGCATTTCTCAGGAACTCCTCCACGATGGCGCTGTCGGTGCTGAATGCGGCATAGCCGCTGCTGGCGGCGGCGTACAAGGCCCGCGGTTGCGGCGCGGCGCCCGGGGCGGCGGGGGCGGGTTTCAGCGGGATGCTGTAGATCTTGCGCCCTAAAAATTCGCGCGGCGCCGAGTCGCCTGACTGCGGATTGCTCATGGTGACAAGCGTTCTGACGGCATTGATGAAGGCATCCGGATTTGAGACGGCGAAGAGGAACAGGGTCGGCGGATTGGCCAGTTCGCCCAGACTGTTGCCAGGCACCGGCTTCTGATACGTAATGATGTCGTCATTCAAATTTCCAAAGAGGTCGGTGCGAATGTCGAAGCCGGGATTTTTCTGCTGGCCGAGCGAATTGGCAATGTTGATGACGGCGTTCAAACTGGCCTGGCCGCTGGGCGAAATATTGGCGATCATCTTCTGGAGCTCGGACCAGGCCTGCTTGCCGTCCAGACGGATGCGCGTGAATTTGACCGCATCGGCGGGCACAAACGGCGGCACACCGGCATCTTTGGGTGGGAGGGCAAGAATCTTCAAAAGGCCCGCGCGCTCCGACTCGGGCGCGGCCACATGCAGGGTAAACGCGGAACCTTCGCGGGTGTCGTGCAACGCAAAACTGATGGAGCGGACGCTGTTCAAGCCCAGCGCGCTGAACGCTTTGACGACGGAAATATTGGGCAACGGCGACGGCGAATCCTCCTGGTCATTGCTGGGGGGCGACTGCGCCACCAGGTTGAAAAAGCCCTTGCCGTTGAACCAGCCGCAGTATTGGGGACTGTCGCGAAATTGCGAGACCTTGTCCGCGGCAAACGCGGCGTTGTCGGCGATCGCCGGCTCGCTGCCGCCCGTCAAATGCGCGGCCACCGGCTCGACCGCCTTGGGCGAATTGCCCGCCACCAGCAAAGTTTGAAACTGGGCGAAATAGATTTCGCCCGGTTTGGCCGGCTTGGGCGGTTCCTTGCCCAACTCGGCGACCGGCGTCTTTTTGGGCAGGATGCCGGCCAGATCGTTGCTGGACAGGGGCACGACGGTGAAGGTGAGCCCGTGGATCTGTTCGGTGCGGAGCAAGCGGCCGGCATCCGTCCACTTCTTGATCAACAGGGCGAGATTGGTTTTCAGCAAGTCACTTTTGCCCTTGGCGTCCAACAGCAGCAGTAATCCGGGCGGCGCGTCATCGCGGCCGCCGGTGCCGTTGGCCGACACGGCCAAGGTAAACTGGCCCTGCGGCAGGTCGGCGAAATCAGAAGTTTTTACACCCAAATCGCGTTCCAGCGGCGTGATGAACTGGTCGTTCCACCGGGCCACCAGTTTGTCCCGAAATGGCTTCATGGCCGGGTCCCCCCAGAACATCCAGCCGGGCCAGGTTTTGGCGGCGGTTCGGGCCGCGGCGCAATCGGGCACGGAAAAAAAAGCGAGCGTATCGGAGGGCAGCAGATTTTCCGCCGGCGGGATGGCGGCGTAAAGCTGGACGGTCGCCAAGAACACCACTGCCAGGGCAGGGCGCAACAATTTCATCATCATCTTCAAGTTTTCAGGATGGCGGCGGGCGACGCCAGGGTTTATTTTGCCTCCACCTTCTGCTTGGTGCGGCTGGGCGGCTCGAGATACCGGAAGGGATTATTGGGATTATCCGTCGAGTAGGCGAAGGCGTCGCGATGGTCCAGAAAACTCTTGACCAGTTCGACCGGGATGGCGAAGCCAAGACCTTCGCCAAAGGTAATTTTCATGTTGGTGACACCCACGACTTCGCCGGCCAGGTTGAACAGCGGCCCGCCGCTGTTGCCGGGATTGATCTGCGTACTGGTTTGCAAATAAAGCTCGCCCTCCAACTGGCGCGTCTTGGTGCTCAAAATGCCCTGGGTCACGGTGCGTTCCAAGCCGAGCGGACTGCCGATGGCGAACACGCCGTCGCCCACGCTCAGCGCGTCGGCGCTGCCGAGAACCACCGACTTGAATTTCGGCGCGGTCTTGTCGTCGATCTTGAGCAGCGCCAGATCGTGAAATTTGTTGATGGCGATGATCTTGACCTGTTTGTAAGTTTCGCGGCCGAGCTGGTCGTTGCGCTGATGGTACACTTCCACCGAGATTTCCGTCTCCCCTTCAATGACGTGAAAATTGGTGATCAGAAAGCCGTCATCATTGATGAAAAAACCGGAGCCGAGGCCGCCGGGCGTTCGGACCTGGACGACGGCTTCGCCGATTTGTTTGACGAGCGAGCTCACGTCACGCGTGGTCGCCATTTTCGTCGCCGCCGAGTAGAATTCCCCGGCTGCGGCCGCGGCGGTGGTCGCCGAGCCCAGGCCATCGACTGCGGCCGCCCGGGTGATGCCGGTAATGGCGCTGCGGGGAACCACCAGGGCGGTATAGCCCACATCCACCACCAGCGAATCAGATTTTTCCACGAGAATCTTGCCGGTGATGGCCGACGCGTCCTTGAGCTGGACCGTGTCGGCAAAAATAAACGAGGTTCCGCCACCGATCAGGGTGGCCAGAACTAGATGTTGCTTGAACGACATTAACCGAAAATAAACCAGACCCTTTGATTTGACAAGCAGCCAAGCCGTTGAATCTTTCCCGCCCGGCGGGGCGCAACGCGACACTCCGCCCATGCCCGAAGGCGTGCGCCACGGTATCGGGGCGTCGGGTCTGCGACCCATAAGCATTATTGTCAGTCAAAACGCGCGTGAACTGGATGGCCACAGTGAGAATTCATTAGTTGCTGCGGCGCATGGAGTCGCGCTCCCGGGGGCGGTGCGAGGATGCGCCCCGCCCGGCGTGCCAGGCGCGGGAATCCTTTGCAAATGGATTGACTTCCGGCAGAATCCATCGGGTGATCAGCACCCAACAACAACTGACTGCATTTCTGCCGGTGGTCAACGCGGCGGCCTGGCTGGCCCTGGACACTGAGGCGGACAGCCTGCATGCCTATCCTGAGAAAGTCTGTCTTATCCAAATCAGCACCGTGGAGGGCGACCGCCTGGTGGACCCGCTCGCCGGAATCGACATCACCCCCTTGCTGGAGGCGCTGGCCGGACGTGAATTGATTTTTCACGCCGCCGACTACGATTTGCGCCTGCTCCGAAAACACCATGAATTCACGCCGTCGTTCATTTTCGACACGATGCTCGCCGCCCGGCTGCTGGGTGACCGGCAGTTTGGCCTGAGCAGCCTGGTCGAAAAATATGCCGGCGTGAAACTGGACAAAGGCTCGCAAAAGGCCGACTGGGCGCGTCGTCCGCTAACCGAGAAGATGGAGCTCTATGCGCGCAACGACACGCGATATCTGAAGCCGCTGGAGGAAAAGCTCAGCGCCGAATTGCGCGCCAAGGGCCGGCTGGCCTGGCACCAGGAAAGCTGTGCCCGCCTGATCGTGGAATGTTCCCGGCCCGGGGAGGTGGATGACGACACGGTTTGGCGCGTGAAAGGCAGTTCGTTTCTGGACCGCGCCGCGCTGGCGGTCCTGCGCGAGCTGTGGCGCTGGCGCGAGCGCGAGGCGCTGGCGGCGAATCGGCCGCCGTTTTTTGTCCTCACGCATGAGCGGGTGGTGGAGATTTCCGCCGCCGTCGCCGAGAAAAAGTCGATTGACCATTTGCTCCCGCTCCGGATGCATCCGCGCCGGAAGGAAACCCTGTTGGCGGCCATCCGCGTGGCCCAGTCGGTTCCGCCGGAGAAGTTCCCCGAAAGAATCCACCACCGTTCATTGCGTCCCACCGAAGCCGAATTCCGCCGCTTCCGGGAGCTTGAAAAGCGCCGCGACCACCAGGCGCATCTGCTGGGGCTCGACCCCACGATCATCGCACCCAAATCCGTGCTGGGCGATCTGGCTCGCGACTGGGACAAACACGCGCCTGGACTGATGAATTGGCAGCGGGAGCTGTTGGAGCCCAAGGCGTGATCGGGCATCACCGCACGATTTCAAACGCGAATCCTTTCAAATACTCCGTTTCGGGAATCATGGGAATGACCGGATGGTCCAGCGCCTGCGCATAGGTGGCGACGCGGCGCAAAATCCTCCGCGTATCGAAGGCGGCCGACAGCAGGGAATCCAGAAATAAGTCCGCGCCGACGTGATGCGAGCAGCAGAAGGTCGCCAGGGTTCCGCCCGGTTTGAGCAGCTTGAGGGCGCGCAAGTGGATCTCCTTGTAGCCGCGCAACGCGTCCGGCACCGAGGCGCGGTTGCGCGTGAAGGAGGGTGGATCGAGGACAATGAGATCGAAGCGGGGGATGACCCGCTCGTGCGGCTTGACCGCCGTATTGGCCTTCAACCAGTCAAATACGTTGGCGACTTCAAAGGCGCAATTGGCCGCGAGGCCGTTGGCGGTGGCATTGCGCCGGGCGCCTTCAATGGCCTCGGCGCTCTGATCCAGGAGCCGCACACTGGCTGCGCCGGCCCGCGCCGCATGCAGGCCGAAGCCGCCCAGAAAACTGAAACAATCCAGGACCTGACCGCCCCGGGCAAATTGCGCGACGGCCTGGTAATTCGCCTGCTGGTCCAGGTACATTCCGGTTTTATGGCCGGCGGCCAGGTCGGTCTCGAATTGTATTCCATTGAGGGTGACCAGCACCTTCTCGACCGGCGCGCCGGCCAGGAGGCCATTGGCTTCCGCCAGGCCTTCAAACTTGCGGGAGGCCACGTCGCTGCGCTCCAGGATCGCCCGAGGCGAAAAAATTTTCTGCAGGGCGGCCACAATCAGCTCCTTCCGGCGGTCCATGCCCAGCGCCGAAATCTGCACCACCAGCACGTCCTGGTATTGGTCCACGATGAGGCCGCTCAGGCCGTCGCTTTCGGCATTGACCACCCGAAAGGATGTTGCGTCCGGGAGATGCCGCCTCCGGACGGCTAGCGCGGCGCGAATGCGGTCTTCGAAGAAGGGCTGGTCCACCACCACCCGTTCGGGGGCCAGGACGCGCACATTGATTTTGGATCTGGAATTGAAAAAGCCGGCTCCCAGTAGGCGCTGGCGATGGTCCTTGACCTGTACCACGTCGCCGTCGACGACCGGCGCCGTCAGGCGGAGAATCTCACCGTGGTAGATCCACGGGTGTCCGGCGACAATGCGGTCGGCCTCGCCCGGTTTGAGAATGACAGAAGCAAGCGTTTCCATAATTTAAAAACAATCAGCCGGGCAGTTTCGCAGCGGAGCCGGGGCTGGAAAAGCAAATTATGCGAATTATAAGCTTGAAATCCTCGCGCCCGGGGCCGATAAGGTATTAGACCGAATGAAGACGAACTATCCAATATCTTCTGTCTTGGTGCATAAAACGTCCTCGCTGTGGAGCGTGGCGCCGGAAGCGACGGTTTTTGAGGCGATCCGGGTGATGGCCGAGAAAGACGTCGGCTCCTTGCTGGTGATGTCCGAGGGCAGGCTGGCGGGGCTCTTTACCGAGCGTGATTACACCCGGAAGGTGGCGTTGCACGGCAAGACCTCCAAGGAAACCCGGGTCCGGGAGATCATTCCCCGCGAGACGATCACCATCACGCCGGATGATTCGGTGGAGGATTGCATGCGCTTGATGACCGAGAAGCGCGTCCGCCACCTGCCGGTGGTGGAAGGCCCCAACGTGGTCGGCATCATCTCCATCGGCGACCTGGTCAACTGGATCATCTCCACACAGAGCGCGCACATCGAGCAAATGGAGCAGTACATTTCCGGCAGCGTGCCGCTGTGAGCGCCCGGCGACAGGGCCCAGGGGCGCTTGGAGCCGTGGCGCGGAAGTGGATCACCTCAGCCGGCACGCGAGCGCCAAGAGGACGGGTGCCGACGGCGACGGGGCGGTCATGGATTTGCCCGGCGGGCTTGGGAGGTTCAATCCCGCTGGCTGAATTCGCGGATCATGGCTTTCCACCAGGGCGCCAGCTTTTCCTCCGGACGCAGCCAGGCTTGGCGGTGAAGCCAGGCCATGACCGCCTCGTCGGCCAGCACCACGATGCGCTCGGAGGGTTGCAGTTTCTCCGGACCGGCGGCGAGCAGTTTCTCGCCCAGATCGCGCGCGGCTTCGGTCCCGACGCCCAGGCGCTTGAAATGTTCGGCATAGACGGGGTTCAACTGTTTTTCGCGCAGCAGGGTAACATGGACCGCATTGACGTAAGGGTCGAGCACGGCGACGGCCAGGCCGGCGTGGGAGCGAATGGGCGGGGCTTCGACATTGGTCAAATCGTGAATTTTCATGCGCGAGCGCAAGGAGGCCAGCTCCAGCGGCGGGCGGGTTTCCTCCGGGGTCAGAAACAGGCCGGTGCTCCTGGCCCGCGCGCCCACGTCGCGCCGGCTGGTCAGGACGCTCAAGGGGACGGAAAATACCATGCCGGCCCAGACCGGAGTAAACCACCAGAACAGGCGCGGGTCCAACTGCCAGATGAACCAGCCCCAGACGATGCCAATGAGCATGTGGCCCCAGTGGCGCTGGCTGGCGTAAAGCCAGTCGGTGCCCTCGGCGGCGCGCCGCTGGGTGGACCAGCCGACGCTGATGCCGGCCACGTTGGTGAGCACAAAGCGGGTGTGCCAGAGCATGAGGAGCGGCGCATGCAGCGTGGAAAACAGCGTTTCGCCCACGACCCCGCCAAAGGCGTTGAGCAGCCCGCCGAACTGCTTGCGGCGCGGCCAGTCATGCGCCAGGTCGATCAGCGACAATAATTTCGGCAGCATGAGGACGGCCATGCAGATGACGAAGATCAAGAAGGCCTCCGCCGTGCCGCTCCAGCGGCCGACCCGGGATTGCACGGAGATGTCCGTGAGGCCCGTATATTTTTGATAGCAATAAATCCAGTTGAACGTGAGCATGAACGCCAGCCAGAGCGGGCTGGCGAGGTAGCCGAAGATGCCCAGGATCAGATGCATGCGGCTGACGCCGCGCAGGCCCTTGGCAAAGAGCACCAAGCTGTGCTGCAGATTGCCCTGGCACCAGCGCCGCTCGCGCTGGGCATTGTCAATGAGCGACTGCGGCGCTTCCTCGTAACTGCCTTCCAGATCATAAGCGAGCCAGACCTGCCAGTTTTCCCGGAGCATGAGGGCCGCCTCCACGAAGTCGTGGCTCAAGATCTGACCGCCAAACGGTTTGCGTCCGGGGAGCTGGGGCAGGTCGCAATACTGCATGAACGGCTCCGTGCGGAGGATGGCGTTGTGGCCCCAGTAATTGCCGAAATCGAGCGCCCAATAGTTAAGGCCGGCGATGAAAACCGGGGCGTAGAGCCGGTTGGCGAACTGCTGGATGCGCCCAAAGAGCGACTCGGCGTTGACTAGCGCCGGCACGGTTTGGATGAGGCCGACGTTGGGATTGACTTCCATCAATTTGACCAGGTCCACGAGCGTTTCGCCACGCATCACGCTGTCGGCGTCGCAGCAGACGAAGTAGCGGTAGCGCTTGCCCCAGGTGTTGAGGAAATCCCGGACGTTGCCGCTCTTGCGCTCCTCGTTGAACAGGCGGCGGCGATAGTAAATTTTGCCCAGCGCGTCGAGGTCGCACACCAACTCGGACCAGCGGCGCTCCTCCTCCACCCACCGATCCGGATCGGTGGAGTCGCTCAGGATGAAAAAGTCGAAGCGCTCAAGCTGGCCGCAACGATCGATTGATTCGTAGGTGGCTCGCAAGCCTTCGAGCACTCGCACTGAGTCCTCGTTGAAAATCGGAAAGATGACCGCCGTGCTGACCCCGGCAATGCTCTGGTCCTTGTAATCTCTCAGGGCAGTGATGCGGCGGGTCGTGCCCAGGGTGCGGATGAGGAAACCGTAAACGCCGTGCATGCAGCCGACCGCCGACAGGAGAAATAGAATGACGAACAAGGCCATCAACACGGTGCGCGACGTGCTCCAACCGGTTCGCCAGAGCAAGTCGGCGAACAGCAAGCTGACGCAGCCCGTAAGCAAGACGGCGGAAGAATAAAATAAAAACAGCCGCCAGCCGCGCCGGAGACGCGGGGGCGAAACGGCCGTGATGGTGGGAGAGTCCGGCATGCGGTTCTTTCTCAAGTCCAGGCCGGCGGCGTGCGCTGGGAAACGACCCCGGCGTCAATTTGAAACTGCGGTCGCGGGGCGGGGCGCGGCAGTCCGCCACGAGCCGGCGCCGCCGGCCGCCGGGTTTGCCCCGCCGGGAAGCCGCAGTCCTGGTTGATTGGCATGGAAAGCGGCTTACACATTTCCCCGCAGCCATTCAATGGCCTCCACCAAACCGCCGTGCGTGAGCCAAAACACCACCACCAGCAGCAGGGCAAACGCCATCCATACGAGCGCCATGCGGACGTACGGCAACCGGCCGAAATTGGTGAGCGTGGTGATGGGTCCCAGGTCCAGCGGGCGCGGCGTCATTTTCGACAGTTGAAAATCGGGTCCGGCGCGAAAGTAACTCTCGCGCATGGCGGCCACGAACCCCGGCGGCCAGGGGCCGGGTCGCAGAAACTGGTCCTGCCACTTCCCGGGCATATCCGCCAGCAACAACGCCAGCCGACCGCGTGTCGAGAGCATTTGATCGGTGCCGGTGGGTGAAGCCTGCAGCACCTCGGCGAACCAGTGGGTGACCAGCCGGTCCATTTCCTCGCCGGCAATTTCGGTGGCCGTCCTCTCGGTTTCCGCGGGCGCCCGGCGCTGGGCGCGTTCGAGGACGCGCAGGACGAGCTGGCCCAGCAGCGGCTTGTTGCGAATACGAAGCGCATGAAAGTAATTCTCCACTTTCACATAGGCCGCGTTCCACTCTTCCAGTGAACGCCCGGCGATGGTGCCGGAGGCATTCGCCAGAATGTCTAGTGTGGGCTCCATTGATAGACCCAGGTTTCGCCCACCACGGCGTTGCTCTGCTGCAACGAGCAGCGCAGATCGACGGCGGCGTTGGTGTCGGCCGGGGGGACCATTTTCACGATGACCCGCCAGGTGCTCATGAATGGGTTGCGGATGACAAGGGTATCGGCAATGTGCGCTCCGCCGCTGCAATTGGCGATGGCGGTCGGCGGCTTGTCCTCGGGAATGGCGTCAAACTTGGGACCGGCAAAGTCAATCACGAACTGCCGGGCTCCCTGGAACTGCGTGTCCGGTCCAATCCGGGTCGAGACAACGCGGTTTTCCGAGCGTTTGAAGTCCGCGTCGCCGCTCTCCCAATACAGGTTGTAGCCAAATTGGAAGGGTTGCAGGGGTTCCGGTTTCCTGCGGGGGTCCCAAAACGCCACGATGTTGTCGAGCCCCTCGTAGGAGGTGCTCAGTTCCACGAGGTGCAAATCGCCGTCGCGCCAGTCGCCGTCCGGTTCCACCCAGACGCTGGGGACCTCATTGTAGAGATTGAACAGGTCCTCATAGGCCTTGAAGTTTCGTTCGCGCTGCAGCAGGCCAAAGCCCTTGATGCCGTTGGCCGCAAAGACCTGATGGCGCGTAGTCGGCGGATTGTCCAGCGGCCGCCAAAAGGCCTCGCCATTGCCCATGTGGACGAGCAAGCCGTCGCTGTCGTGGACTTCGCTCCGATAATCATCAAATTTCCGCTCGGTGTCTTTGCCGAACCAGAACATGCTGGTCAGCGGGGCCAGGCCGATCGTCTTGATGGGCTTGCGGTTCTGATCCACCGCCGCAATCGTCTCCGGCTCGCGGAAATATAAAACGGCCCGGATGCTGGCGGTGGTAATGTCGCCGGGACGGATGAAGAACTCGTAGGCGCCGGTGCAACTGACGCTGTCCAAAATGGCGAACAGATGCAGTTGATTGTCATCTTTTTGCGGCTTGCCGAGCCACCAGTCGGTAAAGATGGGAAATTCCTCGGGCCGGTCGCCTTCCCCGGAATCGAGAGCCAGGCCGCGGGCGGATTCGCCGTAGCGCAGGTTCTTGCCCAGCAGGCGGAAATAGCTGGCCCCGATGAACGCGCCCAGCTCATCGAGCTGGTCGGGCTTGTTCAGGGGATACAACACCCGGAAGCCGGCATACCCGGTATTGATGGGAATCTCGCTGGCAATATGCAGATTGCCGTAATCGAAGAAGTCCTGCACAAAGCGAATGGGCTGCGTATGGGTGGACGTGAACTCGTGCATATGGATGGGCTCCTGGTAGAGGTAGCCCGGATGGAAAAACTCGACCCGGAACGGCAGGTTTTCGGCGGACCACAGCGCCCGGTCGCGGCGGAAGCGGATTTCGCGGTATTTGTCATAGTCCAAGTGGTCCTGGCGCAATACGCGCGGCAAATCGGCGCGGGGCGAGTGGAACGGCAGCCGGGCACGTTCCAGCGCACGCTGGGCCACGTAGTCGAGGTTTACCTCGACCGACTCCGCGGCCATGCTGGCGCCAGCAGCCAGCAAGCTTGCAGTGAACAGCAACCACCTAAACGTTTGAAACATCCTGCACAAGGAAAGCCCAAAATCGGGTGTTTGGCAAGTTCGGCCGAACCGTCTGGCCGGCGAAGGCGCAACTCGACACTGCCCTCAAACAAGGAGCCGTGCGCCACGGTACCGAGCGCGGGTCTGCGACCCACAGCATTATTGCCAGTCGAAACGCGTGTGAACTCGATGGCCACAGTGAGAATTCATCAGTTGCTGCGGCTCACAGAGTCGCGCTTCCGCGGGCAGCGCGAAGATGCGCCCGGCCGGCGAACGCCGCCCGGAATCAGAAATCGCTCCCGCCCGCGAACCCTCCCACCAATCAACGCTTGGTTGGCAATTCCAGCGTGAAGCTGGCGCCGAGCCCGACACCGGGGCTGGTCACGTGCAACGCACCGCCCATCTCCTTGGCTGCCAGGGCTGCGTTGTGCAGTCCAAAGCCATGGCCGTTCTTGCGCGTCGTGAAACCGTGGTTGAAAACCCGGTCCAAGTTTTCCGGCGCGATGCCCACGCCGTTGTCGGTGACCCGGACCTTGAGGATTTTGCCTTCCGGGCGAATGCCCAACACGACACGTTTGTCCGAGCGGCCGGACTCGTCGCAGGCCTGTTGCGCATTGTGGAGAATGTTGACGAGGATTTGCAGCACCTTGTGACGGTCCGCTTCCACCAGCGGCGCCTGCGGGTCGAATTCGCGCGCGATTTGAATCTTGTGCCGTTCCAGCGAATTGGCCGTCATTCGCAGCGCATCTTCCATTAAATCAATGACCTGCAACTTTTCCGTAAGTCCGGAAAAGCGGGCATAATCCTGCTGAACCGCCACAATGTCTTTGATGTGCTGGATGTTCTTGTCCAAGCCTTCCAGCTCTTTCAGGGTGCCAGCTTGGTTCTTGGCCAGATGGGCGGCCAGTTGTTCCAAGTAGGGCAAAAGATTGCGCCCCTTCTCAGTCTTCAAATAGGTCTCCAGTTCCGCTTCGTTTTGGCGCAAGAGGCCAACCGCCTTTTCAATGCCCTCAATCCGGGAATTGCGGAGACGATCCATGACCACAGTGTTGGAAACGTTCACGCTGTTCAACACGTTGCCCACATTGTGCAGGATGCCGGTGGCAACCTCGGCCATTCCCGCTTGCCGCGCGACCGCCAGCAACTCTTGGTGGGCCTTTTCGGCGTCGGCTTGCAATCGTTTTCGTTGGATGACTTCGGCGGCCAAAGACGCTTCCGAGCGCTTGAGTTCATCTACTTTCAAGGCCAGGTCGTGCGTTCGCTGCCGCACCCGGTTGCCCAAGAGCCAGATCCACGCCAGGCCCACCGCCACGATGCCGGCAAAAATGCCCACCAATCGCAGCGTATGCCGCGCCGTCCACCAACTGGGCCGCTCCTGCACGGCGATGTCCTTCGACGAATTTACATAGACTTCAAACAAGGTGGCGGCCTGGTCCACATCCGGTGTCTTGTCCTGAATGGCTTTGAATATACCCCGAATTCGCAAGCGGCTTCCCTCCGGAATGAAGGCCGGCGATGCCGTCGGATCGTCCGCCGGCAGGTAGGCGCCGAAGACCTGGCGGGCTTGCTCGTTGCGCAGGTTCAATATTCGGCGGGTGGCGTCGGCGCTTTCGTTGACGAGAACGCCCTCCAATTCGACCCGCGTGGCGTCCTGCTGTTCCGCCAAATCGCCCATGTTCACTTTTGCAAAATCCACGGGCACGGCGGCCGGGACGGATGCGCGACCCACTTTACGGATCACAGCCTGGATCAGCTTGGCCGAAAATCCGTCCGGTTGCGGCCGGCCAACCGCTTCCACCACGTCTCCGGGCTCCGCGTCAAAGTCGTCGCGGAGCGTCACCCGCATGCCTGCCGCCTGGTCCTGCAGGAAGAGCAACCGGCCTTGTTTGCAAGTGATCACGCCGCGGGTTCGGGCGTAACGTTGCTGCGGATCCGAGACGGAGGGATCGGCGCTCATGACCGAGGCCATGGGCAGCAGGGGGAGATCAAAGGGCTTTTCCGGCGCGAAGCTGAGCAGGTGAATGCATTCTGAGTTGGGCACCAGCAACCGCACGCCGAGTCTCTGATTTCGCACGTTGACGACCGGCAAGCAAACACCAAGCACCCGCACCAGGCTGCCGGCCAGCGAATTGGCAGTGCCTTCGTCAAGCTCATTGGCCCAGGCAACCAGGCCGCCGCCCGCGATGTCCAACCTGATCCGTTGCTTGTCAGTGGCTGTCACAATTCCTTCGATTTCCACCCAACGGTTGTCCATGGCCCCCGAAAGCAGGTAATCCCAGGAAGGACGGGCCGGTTCCGGCAGCCGCCCTTTGCCCAGCACGTGGACGAATGCGGTGGCAAAAGCACTTCCAGAGGTGGCCACGCCTTGCAGTTCGACATAGCTGCCTTCATCGGACACCTTGGGACACAGGCCGGCGTTCATCTGACCCAACACTTGCAGGCCGTCTTCGCCGTCCTGGAGATAGAATTCACCCATGTTGAGGTCCACATAGGTGATGAAACCTTGAACCCTGAACCTAGTGTTTCCCGACGGGTTGCGAACAATGAACTGCTGGACCTCCGAGATTCGCGTCAACAAAGTGGAATCCCCTGCGGTTAATGGCCTGGCTTTACGCAGGCAGGCATTGCGCAGAATCAATTGTCCCGCTTCGCTGGACAGCATGCCGACGGCTTCCACGTTCGAACCGGTGGCGGTGGCCCATGGGCCGCGGATTTCCAGCGCGATCCGGTTGGTTCCCGTTTTGATGAAAACACTCTCCTCTGGTCCCCCCCGTTCCAACGTTCCGCGCAAATGCGCCGGGGCAGGCAGTGGCGCCGCAGGCGAATAATCGGGCAGCTTGTTCCAATCTTCCTCCGTTGCTGGAGCCAGCACCAGGGCTTCTGAATTTGAAGCCCAGATGACACTGGGGACGCGCGCGCCGTGATCGCCCACAAGATCTTCAATGATGCCGTCAATTCTGACCGGACACGCGAAGGTCGGGGGCACCGGAAACCGGGATCGGGGCAGGCGCGCCTCGAAGGAGGAACCGCTGGAAAGCGTCAGCGTCGCGCCGCAATAAGGCGGCCCTGAAAAAACGCCCGAAATCCGGCCCGTAACACTGCCCGATGAATAGAATTGTGTCGCGTCAGCAGCGCCGCCGGCTGGCAAAGGTTGAGGCATTTCCGCGCGCGCCTTGGAAACATACAATGCCCCGCTCTTGATTTTCAGTTCGCCGTTCAAGATCATCTGTATGCCCGGTTTCACCTCTTCGGGCCACGGTTCCAGATGGACCCATTGGAAGCCGGTCTGATCACCGAGCCCGGCCATCGCTCTGGCTTGATCCACAAACAACACGGTGGCTGGCAACCGCAGCTCAAAGGTATCCGGCGACAGAGCCTGGGTGGCCTGTTCACGGTTCATGTTGATGGCAAGGCGGGTGGGCCCCTTTACGTACCGCCACTCAATCCAACTGGCGTGATTTGAACTCGAAGCCGAGTAATCCAGCCACTTAGTTTTGGCATCACCATCGAACAGGTGATCCAATGTCTCCAGCGGGGCATTTTCGTCCTGAGACGAGACCAGCAGGGTCAACGACGCGGTGATCTTGGGATCTTCAAACAGCGGCTCCAGTTCGGCCAGTTGCACCGAATCGGCACCAGCGTTGGTAGGCGAAAGTATCGAGTCGATTTGGAGCCGAAAGGTCTGATACGCTGCCGGATGTGCCAGCGGAAAGACCCGACGCTGAAAACGCGTGGCGAATTCCTCGCCTGCACGACGATCCAACAGATCCCACGTCTTGCCGCCGTCGTTTGATCCCAGCAGTTTCCAGTCGCGCGGATCCCGCACCGGGAAGTCATCCGCCGACGTGAGGGCATAACCGGTGAGGCGCAGCTTGGTTAAATTGGTTTCGCTCAGCAATTGATTAACGATGAGGTGACGGGCCAGCAAGTTGAGCTGGCGCTGGTTGATCACCGGCAAGTCCTCTTCCCGTGGCGTCAATTGCCATTGGATCCAGGCCGGCGCCGCCGGGCTTGGAATCACAAAAGCGAACCACTTGCTTCTGAAATCACCGTCGAAGGCCATCTCGGTCGATTCCAACGGTGGGTTGTCGGCCATGGCTCCAACGACCAGCGAGTATTTCTTGTCGGCCTGCGGATCGGCATAAAGCGGCTCAATTTCGGCAATCTGGCAGAAGTTGTTGGTGGCCATGCAGGCGTCAATTTGCAACCGAAAAAGCCGGCAAGACGGTGCATTGGTCAGCGTAAACACGCGCCGGTCAATTCTCTCGGTAAACAATTCGTTTACCCGCTTGTCCACAACGGTCCAAGTCTTGCCGTCATCGTTGGAGCCGAGCAGTTCCCAATCACGCGGGTCACGGCCCGGTTCGTCATTGGCGGACGTCAACGCATAGCCCGTCAGCCGCCGTGGGGCGACCACGGTTGCGGCCAGATTGGAAAGGACCCGGGCGCCGCCGTCGGCCAGCCGGGCCCGCGCCGCCGAAACGTGCGTCAACAAGGTCGCCTGGCTCAGATTGGTCACGAGAACTTTCGAAGTCAGGGCATAATGAATTTGGATCCAGCAGCCGCCGGGCGTACCCAGTCCATAATCGAACCATGCGGTGGTCGGGTCATCGTCAAAGGCAAATTCCGCCGCCCCGATCATCGGGTGGGCGCACGACGCGCTAACAATTGAATGCAACTTGCTCTCATCTGGCACATTGACCATGGGGCCGGTCAAATCAAAACCGGCCAGCTGCACGCTCATATCCAGGCTGACATCGGGGGAATTTATGGCGTCAATTTGCAGACGATAGGTGCTGTATGGCCGGCGATTCCCGATATTGATGGTGATCCGCTGCGAACGGGCGATGAAATGTTGGTTCGTCTTCACATCCAGGACCGCCCAAGTGGCGCCGCCGTTATTGGACGCTAGCAGACGCCAAGCGGTGGGATCGTGGATTTCCGACTGGGTGGTGGACGTCAAAGAATAGCGGCGGGCAGCCCGGGCCGGCTGCGCCGGGTCGGGCGCGATTGCCACCTGCCCGCCAGCCGGTGAGCGCCAGAGCAGCAACACGGTTGCAATCAACAGTTGGTTGTGGCGTAAAAGATTCACGTGAAACGGGACCCAGCCGCCACGGCGGTGGACAACCAGGCTGCCGGCGCCTATATCGGCAGATTTAGCACAAACCTAAGGCTGTTTGTCGTGGAACACCACAGCTTTTTGGGGCGGTTGATTTGCCGCGGGCAGCGTCAGGGTGAAGGTGGCGCCCTGCCCTGTCCCGCGGCTGGCGGCCTGCAAGGAGCCCCCCATTTCTGTTGCCGCCAGGGCCGCGTTGTGCAATCCGAAGCCATGGCCCTCCTTCCGCGTCGTAAATCCGTGACTAAATATGCGATCCAGATTTCCGGCGGGAATGCCGGCGCCATTATCGGTGATGAGAATTTGCACGTCTTGGCCGGCAGGTTGGATAACCACCCCGATACGCCGTTCCGCCATACCCGAATCCTCGCAGGCCTGCCTGGCATTGCGAATGAGGTTGACGAGAATTTGGAGGACTTTATGCCGGTCGGCTTCCACCGGCGGTGCCAGCGGATCAAATTGGCGGATCGTCTTGACCTGGTGCTGCTCCAGCGAGCTGGCATTCATGAGCAGGGCGTCCTCGACCAGTTCCGCGGCCGGCAGTTGTTCGGTCAAACCGGCGAATTTGGCATAATCCTGCTGCACGGCCACAATTTCTTTGATGTGCTGGATGTTTTTGTCCAGATCCTGCAATTCATGCAGGGCGCCGGCCTTGCTGGCCGAGAGATGGCCGGCAAGTTGTTGCAGATACGGCAACAATTTCTGGCCTTTCTCATGGATTTTGAAGAACGCCCCCAGTTCGGTTTCGTTTTGACGCAGCATGGCAACGGCTTTTTCCAACCCGTCGGGGTGGGAGTTTCGGAGGAGTTCCATGACCAGGGTGCTGGATACATTGACGCTATTGAGCACATTGCCAACGTTGTGCAGGATCCCGGTGGCCACTTCGGCCATTCCCGCCTGGCGGGCAACCGCCAGCAACTGCTTGTGAGCCTTGTCGGCATCGGCCTGCAGCCTTTTGCGACCGGCGACTTCCGCCGCGAGGGACAGCTCGGAGCGCTTGAGTTCCTCGATCTTCGCCGCGAGATCGCGCGTCCGCTGACGCACTTGATTTCGCAACAGCCAGATCCACGCAAGGCCGACGGCCAGAAAACCGGCAAAGACGCCGGACAGTTGCAGCATGTGCTGCGTGGTCCACCAGCTGGGTCGCTCCAGCACGGCTATATCGCTGGCAGAATTGAGATACAGTTCGAATGAAGTGGCGGTTTGGCCCAAGTCGGGTGCCTTGTCCTGAATCGCCTTGAGGACTCCTTGAAGTCGCAACCGGCTGCCCACGGGAAGGGATGGTTGCGCCGCCGGCGAATGCTCCGCGGGAAGGTAAGCGCTGAAAACCTCCCGGGCTTGCTCGCTGCGCAGATTGAGCGTCCGCCGGAGGGCGTCGGTGCTTTCATTGACTAGAATGGCCTCCAGGGTCACGCGCATCGCGTCCCGCTGCTGGGCCAGATCGGCCATCGTCACCTTTGCCAAATCAATCGGCACTGCCTCCGGCACCGTCCCGCGGCCCGTTTTGCGGACGACAGCCTGGGTGAATTTGGCTGAGAAGCCATCCGGTTGTGGCACGCCCACGACTTCCACCGCATCCCCCTGCGCCACCTCGGCGTCATCCCGAAGAATGGCCCGCAGGCCATCCGTCTTGTCCTGCAAGAAGAGCAGGCGTCCCTGCTGGCATGTGACCACACCCTGGGTCCTGGCGTAGCGTCGCTGCGCGCCCAGATTGGCGGGATCGGCGCTCATCACGGCATTAATTGGCAGTGACGGCAGGGCAAACGGTTCTTCAGGCGTCTGGCGGAGTAGGTCCACGAATTCCAGCGAAGGCACCAGCAGCCGCATCCCCAGACGTTGATTGCGGGTATTGACGATGGGGGCACAGACGCCCCGGATGCGGGCGAGGCTGCCCGGCAGGGATTGGGCGGCCCGGCTGTCCAATTCGTTGATCCAGGCGACGAGTTGCCCGCCGGCGACGCTCAAGGCAATACGATCGCTCTTCGCCTCCGTGATGACTCCCTCAACTTCGACCCAGCGTGCGTCGTTTTCCCCGGAGAGCAAATGATCCCACGAAGGCCGGACCGGTTCCGGGAGCTGGCCCTTGCCCAGCAAGCGTACGGGTCCCGTTGCATCGAGATCATCGTCCTCCACCACCCCGTGCAGTTCCACATAATTTCCCTCCTCGGACAGCTTGGGATGCAGCCCCGCGTTCAACTGGCCCCGGACCAAAATGGCGTCCGGGCCGTCTTGCAAATAAAACTCGCCCAGAGCCAGGTCGATGTACGTTACCACTCCCCGAACGTTCGCGCTCGCGTGTGCGTCGTTATACCGGTTGATGAACTGGCGAACTTCCGAGATTCGTTTCAACTGCGGGAGGTTGGCGAGGCGGGTCGGTCCGGCTGCCGCCACGCTGGCGTGCTCCAGGATAGGCTGTCCCGTTTCGTTATCCAGCCAGCCGGCGGCCTTCACCGGCGCATTGGCGGCGCCCGGCAGGTCAACGGTGACGTCGGTCGGGATGCAGTTGGTGTCCACCTGCAAGCAGTTGACCCCGGCCGGGCCGCCGCGCTTTAAGGTACCATGGAGACATACGGCGGCGGGCAGCGGGACCGACGGGGAGTACTCCGGCAGTTGGTTCCAGTCGTCCTCGGTCTGCGGTGCCAGGGTGATGGTTTCGGGGCGGGCCAGCCAGAGGACACCGGGAACCCTGGCGCCGTCCGGGGCGATCAGGTATTCGATGGTGCCGATGACTTTTACGGGGCAGGCCATCTCCGGCGGCAGGGGAAAGCGGGTCCCGGGCAGCCGTACCATTACCGAGGAGTGGTTGGTCAGTGTCAGAGTCGCGCCGCAATAGAACGGTCCCGAGAAGATGCTGGAAATGCGTCCGGTGACGCTCCCGGAAAAATAGTCCTGATTCATCGCCAACGCCCCAACGGCATTTCCGGCGGTCGGGAGCGGACCAAGTGACTTGACCCGGACTTGCGAGACAAAAAGCGCCCCGCTTCGGATCTGCAAGTCGCCATTGAATTCAATTTGGGCTCCTGGTCCAAGTCCTGCCGGCCACGGATCAAGGTGAACCCATTCAAATCCGGTCTGGTCACCCAGGCCGGCGACGCTCTTTGCCGGATCGGTGAACAAAACGGCGGCCGCCAACCGCAATTGGATTCGTTTTGGTGAGAGCGACTGGGTCACCATCTCCCGGTCCAGGTCGATGACGCCCGGGTCGGCGCCTTGCGCATAGTGCCATTCGATCCAACTGGCGTGGGTTGGACCGGCCAGCGCGGAATCGAGCCATTTGGTATTTACGTTGCCGTCAAATAAATTGTCAGCCGTTTCCAGCGGAAAATTTTCGTTTTGGGACGAGACCAGAACGGTCAGGGAGGAGGCAATTTTAGGGTTGTCAAACAAGAGCTCCACCTCGGCCAATTGCACGGCGTTTCCGTTGGTCGGGGAGGAGACCGATTCAATCTGGAGGCGAAAAATCTGCCCGGTGACCGGGTGCGCCAGCGAAAAGGAACGGCGTTGAAACCGGCCGGCAAATTGCTCATGTTGACGGGCATCCAGTATCTCCCACGTTTTTCCCTGGTCCTTTGATCCGAGCAACTTCCAATCGCTCGGATCGCGGGCCGGATAATCATTGGCCGAGGTCAGCGCATACCCATGGATGCTCACCTCGGGAATGTTGGTTTCCTCCAGGATTTGATTGATTCTGAGCCGCCGGGCCACGAGATCGACCTGCCGTTGGCTGATCACGGGCCACTCTTCCTCGCGCGGGGTCAGTTGCCATTGCAGCCAGCACGGGTTGGCAACACTTGCATCGTTGAAAGAGAGCCATTTGGTCCTGAAATTGTGGTCGAAGGCCATCTCGGCCGATTCCAATGGTGGATTATCCGAACTCGAGGAAACGACCAGCGAGTATTTCACCTCCGCCTGGCCGTCGGCATACAGCGGCTCCACGTCGGCGATTTGGCAGCCGTAGCCGTTGGTTCCCGGGCAGGCGTCAATTTGCAATCGAAACACCCGGAAGGCGGCCGGGCGGGTCAAATTGAAAACCCGCCGCTCAAATCGCCCGGTGAAGCTTTCGTTGAGCCGCTGATCCACCGGCGTCCAAGTGGCCCCATCATCAGACCCGAGGAGTTTCCACGTCCGCGGGTCTCGTTCCGGTTCATCGTTGGCCGACGTCAAGGCATAGCCCGTCAGCGTTTGCGGCACCACCACCCGGGCGACCAGGTTGGAGATCACCCGGCTGCCGCCGTCCGTCAATCCGACCCGCGTCGGGGGAAGCCGGACCAGCATTTCAGCCTGACTTAGATTGGTCACCTCGGTCTCTGATTCCGTGGCGTAACTGACTTGCAACCAGCACCCGCCCGTGGAACCCAGTCCGTAGTCACACCAATCCGTCGTTGGGTCGTCATCCAGGGCAAATTCCGGCGGGCCCCTCATGGGGTCGGCACAGGACGAAACGACCCGCATTTGCAGCCGGCTTTCATCCGACACATTAACGAGCGAGCCAAGCAGACGAAATCCTGACAACTGCGCGCTCATGTCCAGCGTGACGGAGTCCAACTTGATGGCGTCGATTTGAAGCCGATAGGTCTCGTAGGGCTGGCGGTTATCGATGCGATAGAGCACCGGCTGTGACCGGGCAATGAATTGCTGATTGGTTTGAACGTCCAGGATTGTCCAGGATCCGCCGCCGTCATTCGATGCCAGCAGACGCCACGCCGTCGGGTCGTGTTCGTCGCCCTGGGAAGTGGAGGTTAAAACGTAGCGCGTGACGATTCTTGCGGGCTGGGCCGGGCTCGGTTGCCCGGCGATCTGCGCAAGAGCGCTGCCGCGAAGGAGTGCCAGCCCCGTCGCGATCAACAGCTTGTGCTGACGGAAGAAATTCACGTGAACCACTGCCCGGGGCATGCCGGGCCGGGTTAGTCGTTTTACGCATCGGCTGATTCAGCCGGACACTTTAGCGCTTTGTAACTTAATCGTGACATGGTTGTCACGCGATTGGAATTGTGTGACGAATCAGCGCGTGACATGCTGGCGGGCGTGAAGCCACGGATTTTAGTTGTGGATGACGAACCCGAAGCGGTTGAGCTGGTGGAATTCAATTTGAAGCAGGCCGGATACGCGGTCAGCACGGCGGTGGACGGTGCGGAAGCGCTCAAGAAAGCGCGTTCTCAAACGCCGGACCTCATTGTGCTGGACGTCATGCTGCCGGAAATGGACGGGTTTGAGATTTGCAAGACGCTGCGGGGCGAAGCCCCCACGGCGCGGACGCCCATTCTCATGCTCACGGCCAAGGCGGCCGAAATTGACCGCGTGCTGGGGCTGGAGCTCGGCGCGGACGATTACCTGACCAAGCCTTTCAGCACCCGCGAGCTGTTGCTGCGCATCAAGAAGATCCTCGCGCGCGGCCAGGTAGAGGATAAAACCAAGGACCAGCTTCGGTTTGGCGATCTGCATATTGACGTGCCGCGGCATGTCGCCAGTTGGAAGGGCAAGCCGATTGAATTGACGGCCACGGAATTCAAACTCCTGACCATCCTGGCCCAGCGGGCGGGCCGGGTGCAATCGCGCGACCAGTTGCTCCGCGATGTCTGGGAGTACGACAGCTTGATCGACACGCGCACCGTGGATACCCACATGCGGCGGCTGCGCGAAAAAATCGGCGCCGCGGCCACCCACCTCGACACCGTTCGCGGCGTCGGGTATCGATTTATTGAATAGCCCTCCGGAATGGATACCCCGCCCCTGCGCCAATGGATTCGTGGCTTGATGGATCAACGAATGATTGGCCGGCGCGCCTCCGCCCCCCCTGATCCAATCATCCGTCCGTCCGTCCATTCCCGGATGGCCCGGTGGGCTGGCTCCCGGCTCGCTTTTTTGCTCGTCCTGTGTGGTGCCTAGCGTTCATCTGTGCCGTCGCCGCGCTGGGAGCGCTGCACTGGCGGTGGCGGCGCAAGTTCGCCGCCGTGGAGCGGCAGCGGCAGGCCGAAATTGGGCTGGCCCAACGCCGCCAGCAGCAGACCAGCGTGGATGCCAAGGCGCAGCAGCAGGTCCTGTTTAATTCCATGATCGAGGGATTGCTCCTGCTGGACCGGGCCCAGAAGATATATCTTGCCAACCGCGCGTTCAAAAACCTGTTCGGCTTGAAAATTGAGCTGCGCGGCAAGTCCATTCTCGAAGCGCTGCGTCTGCATGAACTCGACCAACTCGTCCAACGCGTGCAGGCCGAAGGCCAGGTTTTTGACTACGAAATAAAATTGCCGGATCTGACCGAGCGGTGGCTGCGCGTAAACGCCTCGGTGATCTCCAATTCCGCCGGCGAGCGCGAGGGCATGATCCTGGTCTTTCACGATCTGACGCGGCTCAAGCAACTGGAGCGGACGCGCGAGGAGTTCGTGGCCAATGTGAGCCATGAGTTGCGCACGCCGCTTTCGCTGATCAAGGGTTACATCGAAACCCTGCTCGACGGCGCCTGGGCGGATCCCGAGGTGGCCCGGCGCTTCCTCAAAATCATCGAGCGCAACACCAACCGCCTTGACCTCCTCATCCAGGATTTGCTCACCATCTCCGCGCTTGAATCCGGACGGATGAAGCTGAACCTCCAGGCGATTGACCTGCGCGCGGTGGCGGACAAGGTGCTGGGCGACCTGCACTCCAAGGCGGAGGAGAAGAAAGTGACTCTGGCCAACGACCTGCCGGTGCTGGCGGTTCGCGCCGATGCGAATCGGCTGGACCAGGTTTTTGCCAACCTGGTGGACAATGCCATCAAATATGGCCGGCCCAACGGCAGGGTCACCGTCAACGGCAACAAGCTGGACGACGGCCGGTTGGAGATTTTTGTGCAGGACGACGGCCCGGGCATTCCCCCGGAATCCCTGGATCGGGTGTTCGAACGGTTTTACCGGGTGGACAAGGCGCGCTCGCGCGACCAGGGCGGCACGGGCCTGGGGTTGTCCATCGTGAAGCACATTGTCCAGGCGCACGGCGGCGAGGTCTGGGCCAGGAGCGAATTGGGCAAGGGGGCCACGATCTTTTTTACGCTGCCGGCGGCAGGTTAACAAAGAGACGAATTTCGTCGGGAGGCGTTTTTTCTTTGCAATTCGCAGTGTCCACGGAGTTTCCATTTGCACAATGCACTTGGTTTTAAGCACAGGGATTGGTCAAACAGCGTGAATCGCCCCGCCGGGCTGGTGGCACGCTCACTGCTCATAGGTGCGATGCCTAAAGAAAGTTTGATTTTAACAATAATTTCAAAGGAGTTATATGAAAACCTTGCAAGATCTTTTTTTGGATTCGCTGGCGGACATGAATTACGCCGAGCAGCAACTGGTCAAGGCGCTGCCGAAAATGGCCAAGGTCGCCACGCACGATGACTTGCGTGAGGCCTTCGAGGAACATCTGGCTGAGACGGAGGGCCATGTGCAAAAGGTGGAGGAAATCTTCTCCCAATTTGGCGAAAAGCCCTGGAGCAAGAAGTGCCCGGCCATCGTCGGCATCATCAAGGAGGCCGAGGAAATCATTTCGGAGAACAAAAAATCCCCCACCATCAATGCCGCGCTCGTGTATGCCGCGCAAAAAGCCGAGCACTATGAAATTGCCTCGTACGGTTCGCTCCGCGAATGGGCCCGGCGCCTCAAACGGGATGATGCGGCCGACTTGATCGGTGAGATTCTCGACGAGGAAAAGACCGCCGACGAAAAACTGACCCAGCTTGCGCAAACGCATTGCAACGAGTCAGCCACGAGCAAAGAGACGGCCCTCGCGCATTGACGCACCAAGATCTTACCGGCGCTTCTGCTCAAGCGCCAAAACCCCACGAGCCGGACTGCGTTCTCCGGCTCATTTTCATTTTAGCTTGGTCGCCTTGCCGCGCGCCCCTACAATCGGCGCATGGTCCACGTTGGCATTGGCTACGACGTTCATCAACTGGTGGCCGGACGCAAACTTGTCCTCGGCGGAGTGGAAATCCCCCATGCGAAAGGGCTGGATGGCCATTCGGATGCCGACGCGCTGATGCATGCCATCTGCGACGCGGTTCTGGGCGCGCTGGGCGAGGAAGACATCGGCCACTTTTTTCCGAACACCGACCCGCGCTGGCGCGGCGCCCCGAGCCGGATCTTCCTCGAGGAAGCCGCCCGGCAGACCGCAAAACGCGGCGGGAAAATCGTCAACGTGGACGCCACGGTCATTGCGCAGGAGCCGAAGATTTATCCGCACATTGCGGAAATGAAAGAGCGGATTGCCGCCGCGCTGGGCCTGGGCGGGAAACAAATTGGCGTAAAAGCCACGACCAATGAACACCTGGGCTTTATCGGCCGTGAGGAAGGTATTGCCGCCATGGCCGTCGCCAGCATCAACCTGCCCGAATATTGAAAACCCGGATCATGCGCGATAAAACTCCACAGGTTTCAAATCTTCCTGCCACTCGTAACCCGTCACCCGTCCCGTTCAATCATGCCCAAAGCTGAAATCAGTTGGAAACGCCGCACCGAAGACGGCGAGAAGCTCCAGGTTTACGCCCAGCACATCGGCCGCGAATGGCGGTTTTTCCGGCGCGAAAAGCGCTTCGACGTGTGGCGGCCGGTGAAAGACCCGCCGCTGGAAGACTGGCTGGAACTGCTGGACGCCGTGCAGCGCCTCATCACTCGCCGCCGCTATCAGCCCGACGACGAAGAGCTACTGCGCCGGATGATCCGCGAACGGTTTCCCGAGGCGGAGGTCTGAAAGCCTGTCAAAAGGCGGGCGGGCTTCAGGCCGCCTCAGCGTTCGCATCGACGCAGGCGCTGAACAACTTTGCGCGAGCTGGATTACGTGAGTTGAAGCGGCGTGAACGCTGCGCGCCAGTCAAGGGGTGCGGCTTGCGCGTGACTTTTGGCGCGGCACATTGTCTAATCGGCGGTGAAAGCATTCATGAATGACCCCGTTGAAGGCCCCAGATTGATGGAGCGCCAACCCGCCGGCTGGCCTTCGGACGAAATTGCCGCCCTTTACGCGGAGCACAGCCGGGCCATTTATTATCTTGCGCTCCGATTTTTGGCGGACCCGCAAAAGGCCGAAGACGCCACGCACGATGTCTTTCTCAAGGCCTTCCGCAAACTCGGCCAGTTCCGCCGCGAAGCCTCCGCCCGCACCTGGCTGTACCGCATCACAATCAACCATTGTCAGAATCTCCAGCAATCCTGGCATAACCGCCACGTGACGGCCAATTCCGACGATGTCATTTGGGAGCACTCGGCTGCGCGAACGGATTCGCCGCTGCGCGTCCTCGAAACCAAGGAGCTCGGCCAGCGGATCCAGCAGACGCTGGACCGCCTTTCGGACGAATACCGGCTGCTCCTGCTCTTGGTGGCCGACGAGGAGTTGAGCTACGAGCAGATCGCGGCGCTGGTGGGGCAGTCCACCGACGCCGTCCGCGGCAAGCTGCATCGCGCCCGGAAAAGTTTTGCCATGCTTTTTGAACAGAACGCCTGAAGCCTATGAAAAACCGGTCCAAACTTTCGCAGGAACAACAGCAGAACGAACAGCAGTCCGCCGCGCAGGAAACCCGGCAGCAAAGCCGGGAATTTGCCACCACCGAGGAGATGCTCCGCTTCGACGCGGGCCACCTGGAAGTGCCGCCGCAAATCGCGGAGCGGCTCAAGGAATCCATCAGCGCCATCGCGCCGCCCCCGCGCCGCTCCTGGTGGAGAAACCTGTTTGGCAAATGACCGCCGGGATTCTGAGACATGGACTTCTCAGCTGAAATCGAAACGCTGATCCGGGCGCGGTACCCGCTGCTTTACGTCATTTCCAGCGAGGAAATGCGCGTGCAGGGCGTCGTGGTGGAAATTGCCAAAAAGCGGCAGAAGAAAGTGTTTGAGTGGAGCTACAGCACCGGCGTGGTGCCGGCGGGCACTTCCATCCAGTCGCACCAAAATCGCAACGCCTCGACCAAGGACCCGCTCATGGCGCTGGACCAGGTGATCGAGCAGGTCGAGCCGGCCATCTTCATCTTCAAGGATTTTCATCCCTTCCTGGCCCGGAACAATTTCGCCGTCATCCGCAAGCTCAAGGAAATCGCCCTGCACCTCAAGAATAGCTTCAAGACGATCGTGCTGGTGTCGCCGGTGCTCGAAATCCCCACCGAACTGGAAAAGGAGATCACGGTGCTGAATTATCCGCTCCCGTCGCGGGAGGACCTGAGCGGGTTGCTGGACCGGATCATCGGGGACGTGCGGCAGTTCAAGCAGGTGAAAATCGAGCTGGAGGACGCCGGGCGCGAGCGGCTGTTGCAGGCGGCGCTGGGGCTTACGCTCGGCGAGGCGGAGAATGTCTTTGCCAAGATCATCGTCAAGGAAGAGCGCTTGAGCGGGGACGACGTGAACGAGGTGTTTGCCGAAAAGCAGCAGATCATCCGCAAAAGCGGGCTGCTGGAATATTATTCCACCGCCGAAAGTTTCGCGAACATTGGCGGGCTGGGGATCTTGAAGGACTGGCTGAACAAGCGATCGGCGGCCTTTACCAGCGAAGCCCGCGCCTTCGGCCTGCCGGCGCCCAAGGGCATCCTGATGCTGGGAGTGCAGGGCTGCGGCAAGAGCCTGTGCGCCAAGGCGGTGTCCAACCAGTGGCAACTGCCGCTGCTGCGCTTTGACATGGGCCGCATGTTCGGCAGCCTCATGGGTTCTTCGGAGGAAAACGTGCGCCGCGCCATCTCGGTGGCGGAGTCCGTGGCCCCGGCAATCTTGTGGGTGGATGAAATTGACAAGGCCTTTGCCGGGTCGCAGGGTTCCGGCGCGTCGGACGGCGGCACGACCGCGCGCGTCTTCGGCACATTTCTGACGTGGCTTTCGGAAAAGACCGCGCCGGTCTTTGTGGTGGCCACGGCCAACGACATCTCGCAACTGCCCCCGGAGCTGTTGCGCAAAGGCCGGCTGGACGAGATCTTTTTTGTGGATTTGCCCAGCCTGGAGGAGCGGGCCGAGATTTTCCGGATTCATATCACGCGGCGCCAACGGGCGGCGGACCAGTTCGATCTGCCCGCCCTGGCGGCGGCCAGCCAGGATTGCAGCGGCGCGGAAATCGAAGAGGCCATCAACAGCGCGCTGTATGACGCCTTTTCCGAGCAGCGCGACATCACCACGGAGTCGGTGCTGGCCACGCTTTCGCAGACGGTGCCGCTGGCCCGGACCATGGATGAGCAGATCGGCCGGCTGCGGGGCTGGGCCGAGGGCCGCGCGCGCAACGCCAGCGTGGCGCGCCCGGCGCAATGACCCACGATCCGGGGCTGCGACGATTGAAGGAGCGGGGTTGCCTTTCCCCCGCGGTCCACGCAGCAGCCGACGTCAGGAGGCTCAGATTTCATTTCACGAGTTTCGGTTCGGAATGTGGTATGGGGCCACAGGGATTTGGGGATGAGTGGAAAACTGGATTCATGAATTATTGGAATGAAAAGCGGGTCGCATTTGAGTGCGGAGATCTCTGAGTTGGATTGCGGAATTCGGGCTTGATCATTTTCCGTGGCCGAATTTATCCGTAATTATCCGTATTCATCTGTATTCGTAGGTATCTTAGCGGACCAAGCAAATGGGGGGCCTGGGCTCTGCGCGGTGATGGGTGCGAGACGGGATGCACCAGCAAGTGGGGACGAGCCGTGCCCCACCCCGGAGGTTGCGCCGCAAATCGGCGCGGCAAAGCGGGGGTGGCAGGATGGCTGGGGCTGTTGGTTGGGCTTCGTAATTTTCTATGGCCGGATTTGGCCGGAGATACCCGGATCAATTAAGTGCAGAATGCAGATTGCGGACTTCGGATTTCGGAATCCGCAGTATGCGCCCGGGCACGCCCCATGGCTCACCAAGGCAAGGCGTTTGCTCGTAGCGCGACCGCCGTATGGACTGTAACGGTCCAACACCAGCTCAATCTAACCTCAAGCACGGGAAAAGTAAAGTCTAAATGTGACGCAAGAGCAATCTTCTTAAAATAATTTATAATACATTATATGTAAATATGTTACGGCTTTCAATGGCAGGACGTGAGAGGGCAAATGTCAAACAAAAAGAGGAATGGTCTAAACCAGACAGGCGGAAGCGCCTCCGCAGTGGACATGTTTTAGGGCCTTCCGCAGGAGTCCCTGGACGACCTCGTCTCCCTCCATTTCGGTACTGAGCTCGATGCACGGACTGAGAGTTGTGACCGAGACTGTTGACGACGTCATGGCGAACTGAGACGGTAAAAACGAGCGGGAGAATTGGTCCACTGCGTGTCGCTGAAATAGGCGGAGCCTGCGGCGAGCGTGTTAGTGGCCACCGGCGACCAGAGGGGCTGCGCCAGATTGGTGCTAGCTTCCACCACCACCGCCGCATTGGTCGCCCAGGAGATGGTGAAGCCGAACTGGCTGGCGTTCACGCCGAACCCGGGGCCCTGCGCCAAAATGAGAGGATTGGGCAGGTACCACGGCACCGTCGGAAGATATCCATAGGTGTTCCCCCAACCGAGGGTCCCCGGCAGGTAGTAGACCGTGGCGTTGATGTTGGACGGGTTGCGGACACCGTTGAATTCAGTCCCGTCATCACTCGGTGCGTTTCCTTGAAAATAGATGCTTTGCAAGGAGCTGGCATTGTTGAAGGCATAACTCCCCATGCTGTTGACGCTGTCGGGGATCATGACGCTGGTCAGATTGCTGCATGTGTCAAAAGCCCCATACCCTATGCCTGTCATAGTATCGGGAATGATCACGCCGGTCAAACGCCCGCATCCCGCAAAAGCCCCGGCGCCGATATTGAGGCTACCGCCAGGAATCGCATATTTTCCGGCGAGGCCCGCCGGATATTCCACCAGCGTTGTCCGGTTCTTGTCAAGCAGGACGCCGGCCACACTGACATAAGCGGTATTGGCCTCATCCACTGTGATCGCGCTTAAATGTGGGCAAAAACCAAACGCCTCATCTCCGATATTGGTTACGTTGCCGGGGATGGTCACCTGAGTCAATCCGCAGCCGTAGAAGGCCCCGGCTTCGATGTCAGTAACGCTCCCGGGGATAATGACGCCGCTCAAGTTCCCGCAGTCGTTAAACTCCCCCACTCCAATACTGGCCACGTGACTGCCGAACGTGACACTGGTGAGGCGCTCACAAGACTCAAACGCGCCGAAGCCAGGGTTTGTGATGCTGTCGGGAATCGTGATGGCGGTCAGGTCCGAGCAATAGCAAAACGCGAAGTCCCCGATGCTAGTGACACTCGCGGGGATCGTGACAGCGGTGAGCGCCGAGCAACCGTAAAACGCCTCATCCTCGATACTGGTGACGTTGGTTCCCATCACAACGTTGGTCAGGCCGTAGGAACCGTAAAACGCGCTGAATCCGATATTGGTGACGCTGTCGGCGATTGTGGCGCGGGTCAGGCCAGACTCGTAAAACGCATAATCTCCGATGTCAGTAACGCCGTCAGGGATTGTGACGGCGGTCAGGCCAGCGTAGGCAAACATCAATTCGCTAATTGTGGCGAGATGATTGCCGAGCGTGACATTGGTCAGGCGGAGGCAGTTTTCAAACGCCCCCCACCCGATGTTGGTAACGCTGTCGGGAATCGTCACGCTGAGCAAGGAGAGGCACGAGTAAAACGCGTCCTCCCCAACGCTGGTGACGTTGGTGCCAATCGTTATGTGGACGAGGCCGCAGTCGTTAAAAGTATCGTGCGCGATGCTGGTGACGCTGTCGGGGATCGTGACATTGGTCAGACCACAACCGTAAAACGCTTCCTCGCCGATGTTGGTGACACTGTTTGGGATCGTGACACTGGTCAAGCCGCAAGCCCCGAAGGCGCCGGCTTCGATTGAGGTTACGCTGCCGGGAACCGCGTAAGGGCCGGCGATGCCGGGGGGGTATTCCACCAGCGTCGTCAGGTTCTTGTTGAACAACACCCCGGCCACGCTGGCATAAGAGGGATTGGCATCGTCCACCGTGATTGCCCGTAACCGGGCACACGGGGCGAACGCCCCATCCCCGACGCTGGTGAGGTTGGTGCCGAGCATGACGTCGGTCACGCTGAGGTTGAGAGGGAAAGCGCCACCTCCAATGCCGGTCAGGTTGTCCGAAAACGAGCCTTCGATGCCGGTGACCGGCAGGCCATTGATGGTGTCGGGAATAGTCACGGTGCCGCCGGAACCGGTGTATCCGGTGATGATAATCGCGCCGTTGGTAATCGTATAGTTGAATTGGGCTTGGATCGCCGTCGGCGACATCAGTAATAACATCAAGGGCAGTATCCACGAAACGGGGGCGGCCTTTGGATTGAGAGAAACGCTTGCGGTCAGGGAACAAAAGCCCGCCGCGGATTCAAGACATCGTCGACATGTGCCTCCGACCACTGGCATGCGTCAATCCTGAACCCCAAGGCATCAACAGTCAATGGGTGTTAAGAAAGTATCATTCGACAAAATATAACGAATTTGCACTCCGGTGTTGAGGACACTTTGGCAAACGATTGAGCTCGCGGTGGTGGTTGCCCTACATTCGTGATTTTCCAACGCCGGAATTTTCATCAGCGCCAGTTTGGAGACGGCGCAACGCACCGCTTGCTCTGGTGCCCTATCGCTCCCTGCGCGAAACTGCCCAGGTGAAAATGCTTCCGCCGCCCAACTCCCATCACCTCCTTGCCGCGCAGGGTTGGCTTGGATTTGGGAATCACCTTGAGGCGGAAAAGGAGTTGGATGTACTTTTTGTACAACAAGTGCTTTCGGCATCACGAACCCATGTTGCCGATGCGGACCGTGGCGCCAGGCTTGACGTCCGAACTCAGGTACTTTATGACTATGGCAAGCTACTGCTGGATTTGAAGGATATCATTTCCGGCACGATCCGGGTGACGAAGATTTATTTCATCGGCCTGCGTGATCGGCCGCGAACTTGCGAGATGAGCCGGCAGCTGTGACCAGCCATGAAACGCGTTCTGGTTGTTTTAAGAAACGCGGCATGAGTTACGCCACGGGACAGCGGCACGAGAATGGAAGCTGGAGACCGGCTAAAGTTCCGCGCGCGCTGTCAAACCTCCCAACCGGCGCCGCAACGTGGGCGTGATAGCACGGGAAAGAGCCTTGGTGTCCGACCGGTCGTAACAAAACTCATTTATGCGGTTGCAAGGCAAACGACAAGCGTTGACGGTCACGTTGATTTATTTCATCGCGGCCGGATGCTGGGATTATTTCTCTGACAAGCTGCTGGAAGAATTCATCAAGAACCCGGACGCGCGCATTGATATAGACATCATCAAGGACGCTGGCTTTGCGATTTTGACGAGTTGCTTGCTTTATTTGATATTGCGACGCGTGTTTCGGCGATGGGAATCGGAGGCGGAACAGCGCAAGCAAGCGGAGATCGCACGCCAGGAGTCGGTTGACAGACTGCATCATAGCGAAGAACAGTTGCGGCTGGTGCTGGAAGCTGCCGCGGACGGGCTGTGGGACTTTAATTTCACAACTGGAATTGCCAATCTGAGTCCGCGCTATTGGGAAATCATCGGCCACCCGGCGGAAGAATCGGTGGCCAATTGGGAGTTCTACCAGCGATTGGTTCATCCGGTAGATTGGCCCGACGTTGAGGCGACGATGAAGGAACACTTTGCTGGCAAATCCGCACTTTGTGCCCTTGAATATCGCATTATAACCAAGGGCGGCACCGAGAAATGGATTTGGGGACGCGGCAAAGTTGTGGCACGGGCTGCGAATGGAAGCCCGTTGCGAATGGTTGGCACCATCTCTGACATTACCGAACAGAAACAGGCGGCGAAAGAGGTGAAACGCTTGAGCCAATGGTTGCTAAAGACTCAGCAAATCAGCAAGGTGGGCGGTTGGGCGATCAACTTGAAAACCAGCGCAGTGTGGGCGTCGCCAGAATCGCGCCGCATCTACGGAATCTCTGACAGCGAACTCATCACCCTGCGACAGATTCAATCATTTCCGCTGCCGGAATATCGCCCCGGGCTGGATGCGGCAGTCCAGAAGCTGATTGCTGACCGTTTGCCCTACGACATCGAATTCCAAATTGCGCGCCGCACCGATGGTGCCATCGTGGACATTCATTCCGTCGCCGGATATAACGCGGATGAGGCGCAAGTTGTGGGCGTGCTCGAAGACATCACAGAACGCAAACGGGCGGAACGTTTGCTTCAGGAACGCGAGGAGCAATATCGCGCGGTCATGGAATCGGCACCTGACGGTATTTTTATCCTGCAGAACAATCGATTCGTGCTGTTGAATGCCAGTGCCATGAAGTTGTTCGGCGTCCGACGACAGGAGGAATTGCTTGGGCGGGACGTGTTCGACTTCATCCACCAAGATTTCCGTGACCTCATCCGGGACCGGATAGTCAAAGCGATGAAATCGGAACAAACGCTGCCGTTGCTTGAGCAGACGCTGCTGCGGATGGACGGTTCGATCGTGGAGGTGGAGGCCACTTCGTGCCAATTTCGATTCCAAGGCCAGCCTGCGTTGCTCGTGGAGATGCGCGACATCACCGAGCGCAAGCAGGCGGAACATGAGATCAAGCGGCAGGCGGCGTTCGCCCACTTCAATCCCAATCCCGTGTTGGAATTGTCGCCGAGCGGTGAAATTATGTATTTCAATGCCGCCGCTCTTCAGATGGCGGGATCCCTTGGCATGAAGCATCCTGCCGAAATAATGCCGTCCAATACTGCGGCAATAGTGAGCGATTGCCTCGCCACGTCCAAGCCGCTGCTCCGCTTGGAAACGCGCGCCAAAGACCGCACGATTTCCTGGTCATTCTTCCCCGTGGCAATAACTCAGGCCGTGCATTGTTATGCGGGTGATGTCACTGAGCGCAAACAGGCCGAAGAACAAATGAATTTGCAGTCTGGAGCCCTAACCGCCGCCGCCAACGCGATCGTCATTACCGACCGCAACGGCGCAATCGAATGGGTCAACCCATCCTTCACCCGGCTCACGGGATACAGCGCCGAGGAGGCCATCGGCGGCAATCCACGCTTGCTGAAATCCGGCCAGCATCCGCCGTCATTTTACGCCACGCTATGGAGCACCGTCAGGACCGGCAACGTCTGGCACGGGGAAATGGTCAACAAGCGCAAAGATGGCCGGCTTTATACAGAGGACATGACCATCACGCCGGTGCGCGCCGCCGATGGTCAGATCGCTCATTTTGTGGCCATCAAACAGGATGTCACCGACCGCAAGGAACTCGAAAACAAATTACAGCAAGTGCAAAAAATGGAGGCCATCGGCAGGCTCGCCGGCGGCATCGCGCATGACTTCAATAACATTCTTGCCGCGATGTTCGGGTTCGGCTTCCTGCTTCAGCAAGACACGGAAGGAAACCCTGCCGCACAGGAGAGCATTGGGGAAATCCTCAAGGCGGCCACCCGCGCAAAGGAACTTGTACAGCAGATTTTGACCTTTAGCCGACAACGTGAGCAGAAACGCCAAGTCATCCACCTCGACCCAGTCATCAAGGAGGCGATGAAGTTTCTCCGAGCCTCGCTGCCGGCGAACATCGATATTGAAATCAATCTTGCCACCGACGCGCCCGCCGTCCTGGCCGACTCCACTCAGATTTACCAAGTGGCCGTCAATCTGGCCACCAATGCGCTGCACGCAATGGAAGGCAAACCCGGCCGGCTCACCATCAGTCTCGATGGATTTCGACCGGACGAAAGTTTTATTCGAACGCACTCGGAATTCCGGCGGGAGCTTTACGCGCGCCTGACCTTTAGCGACACCGGACACGGCATGGACGCCAAAACCTTGGAACGTGTCTTCGAACCATTTTTTACCACCAAAGCGGTTGGCAAAGGCACGGGTCTTGGGCTGGCGGTCGTGCATGGCATCGTCCAGTCGCACGAAGGTGCCATCACAGTCCAAAGCGAGATCAACCAGGGAACGACTTTTCGCCTCTATTTTCCGGCGCAAGCGGCTGGCAGTTTGGCAACTGAACCCACGCTCGCTAAATTTGCGCGCGGTCGTGGTGAGAAGATTCTCATATTGGATGACGAACCCGCGTTGACGAAGGCGCTGCAACAAATCCTGATCCGATTGAATTATCACGTCACCAGCAGCAATTGCGCCGCCGAGGCCCTCGCGCTATTCGATAAGGACTCCGCGCAATTCGACCTGATCATCACCGACCATACCATGCCGGAAATGGACGGTCTGGAAGTGGCCCGCCGGATCCATACCGTCTGCCCGGATTTGCCAATCCTGCTCGCCACTGGTTTTAGCGATTCCCTCACTCCAGAAATTAGGCGCGAAGCCGGCATCGGTGAATTGATCGAGAAGCCAGTTTCCACGAGCGTTCTCGCCGATATCGTCCACCGCACGCTCATGGGGCAGAAAGTGTAAGCAGCGGAGTCGAGCTGCTGACGGGCTTACCTGTGGAATCCAAGCCCATAAATGTGGCGATCCCACTTAAAGTGAACTGTGCGGATCAATCCGACGAGATTAACCCGTACGAACACGGCACGCATACACCGACGAACCGGGCAGCCAGAGCCGCATGGCCGCCAAAGGTATGCTGGACTGGCATTGGACAAGATAAGCTTAGGGGCTGTGGCATATTGATGCTATCCTTTTAGATGACCAAAGCTCACAATATGGAGAATGAAAACGCCTTGCATCCCGTTGGTAAATATTTTCTGGTGCAATGTGAGGGATACCGGGGATTGGCCTGTCGAAACAGCGCCGGGGAGTGGAAGAGCATCCTCCGCAATAAGACTTTGCCCAAGATATTCAACTTCTTTCCTTCCGCGCAAACCGATGTTCCGGCGTTGCCGGACAGTCTGCCAATCCCGCTGATTGTGCCACCGGCCGGCCCGGTGCCGGATGGACCCGGCAGAAACTAAACTGCATAAAAATTAGTCCATGCTTTAGCAAAGCAAGAAATTGGCAAAAATTGCTAAGAGTTTTGGCGGCATGGCCGATATTCAGTTTAGAGATGTCAACGATTGCAGAAATCATTGGTTACTATCATTCAAGACGTAAAGTGGCACGCGGTTTGCTTGCATGTCCAATTGAACCGAAGTTGGGAGACATCATAATCCTGCAAGCTAGGCAGCGTGCGAGACGGTTATTGCTTATTTCTTTCAATCTTGCGGTGATCGAATTCATAAGAAAACGAGGGATTGTTTCCGCGAAAGCTGCCGCCGTCACGGTCTTAAGGCTTGTTTTTGGAATGTGGCTTTTGCCCGGTATTGGAGCTGGCAGTCCCGCGGCTTTGACAAACGTCAGCCAAGTCGTGGCGCTCGATCGTCCCTCGGCCATGCAAGCGCTGCCGGTCAACGCGGCGGCCACGATTACCTATTGCGACCCGAATCTGAAGATGCTCTTTTTGCAGGACGGTGCCAGCGCCCTGTACGCCGAAATCTCGGCGGAAGCTGCCTCCAATAATCCCCACTTGCAACCAGGACAATCGGTCACTTTCGAAGGCCAAACCAGGCAGGGTCTTAATCTCCCTTATATTTGGATTGAAAAGATTACAGCCGGTTCCGCAGCGTCGTTGCCGGCCGCACTGGACTTGACCGACGAACGCAACTTTGGAGGCACCGGTGACTGCCGCTGGGCCAAAGCGAAGGGCTGGCTAAGCGGCGTTTCGCTGGATCGCAGTTTATTCCTCGACCTCAATGTACAGCCAACCCAATCGGTCACGCTGATCCTGCCAAGAGAGATTTCCCTCGCCGCGGCAGCCCCCCTGGTTGGGTCCTTGGTCGAAGCCGAGGGGGTTCTGTCAGCGCGCGCGGCGGGAGGAAAGACCACTGGCGACCCAGTGCTCTGGGTGCAGTCCCTGGACTTTGTCCATCCGCTCCAACAGCTTCCAGTGGTTTCGATAGACAGTCTCCAGAAAATAACGGACCCTAAACCAACTCAACCCGCCCGCATTGCAGGCACCGTAACGAGTCATGAATTGCTCGACGTGCTGCGGGTGCGGGATCCTTCAGGCGAGGTGCTGGTCCATTCGCAAAAGCCGGTTTCGGCTCATGAAGGTGATGCGGTCGAGATTCTGGGTTATCCAGAACGCGAGGAAGGCACCGTCGTGCTAAAAGGCGCCACGGTTGAAGCCCGACCGACATTGGTCCCAGGAGCGCCGCCACCTTCTACTGCGGGCTCGAACTTACCTTCGACGCTCCTTGTTCGGGTTGCTCAAGTGATGGACTTGACGCCGCAAGAGGCTGCACAACGCCATGCCGTTCGCGCCAACGGCGTTTTGACGTTCTACGATCCTGCTTACAGTCTCTACTTTCTCCAGGACGAGTCCGGTGGCATTTACCTTGATCTAAGTTACGCCAAGCAAGAAGGGGATCTTCAAGCCGGGGAGCGGGTTGAAGTCATCGGTCTTACTGGCGCCGGCAGATATTCGCCGGTGATCGCGGCCCAGTCTATTCGTGTCACCGGGCCAGCCAGCATGCCCAAACCTGATTCCGTAACCCCTGGAATGATGATTAATGGCAGCAAGGACGCGCAATGGGTTTCACTCAGCGGCATCGTCCACACCCAGACTTTGGTGGAGGATCACTATTTCTTGTCGCTCGGGACCGGCGATTCCACCATCACAGTCATCCTTCCCGACGCCCAGCACCAGCCGGCCCCACGCGACTTTGTGGGTTGTCTGGTTGTTGTGGAAGGGGTTTGCAGCGTCCTCGCATCAGACCAGCACCGCGTGCTGGACTCCTCAATCAACGTCCCATCGTGGAAGCAAGTGGAATTGGAAGAGGCCAGTTCCGCTGATCTGTCGTCGTTGCCGGTGCGACAAATCGCCGGGCTCTTTGCCGTCCATCCAGGCAGCACCATTCAGAACCGCTCGCGCGTTCAGGGCACCGTTACGCTCTGCAAGCCCAGCGGGGACTTTTTCATGCAGGACGAAACCGGCGGCATTTGCGTTTCGCCAGTCTCCTCCAATGCCCTTGTGCCCGGAATGACGGTGGATGCCGTTGGATTCTCAGCCTTGCCCGGAGGTTTGCCCACGCTGCAAGACGCCGCAGTGGGCTGGCTCAGCAGCAAAAGCAATAGCTTGCCAAAACCCATTCAACTCGACCCTGCAGCCCCGGTGAACGAGAATCTCCAAGGCGTCCTGGTGCAATTCAGGGGTCGTGTTCTAAGGGATTCCATCCGTGCGTCGGAACAAATCCTAACGCTGGCCGTGGGTGAATGGATCACAGACGCCGTCCTGCCGATAGGCAAAGAGCCGGCCCAAGTGGCCAACTTCGCGCCGGAAACCGTCGTCGAACTGACTGGGATCTTTGTGATACGCCCGGCCAAAGGGAAATCGCCCGCCTCCTTTTACATCTTGCTTGGATCGGGAAAAGACGTACGGGTCGTCACCCGTCCTTCGTGGTGGACCCGTGGCCATGTGTGCTACGTCTTGGCAACCTTGGGAGCTGTGCTCTTGCTCGCCCTGGCTTGGATCGGGTTGCTGCGCAAAGAAGTCCGTGACCACACGGCTAAATTGCGCGCGGAAATCGAGGAACGCAAACACGCCGAGCAATCCCGGGCACGACTGGCCACCGCTGTCGAGCAGTCGGCGGAAGCCATCGTGGTCACCGATGCCCAGGCCGTGATTCAGTATGTTAACCCGGCATTTGAACGCGTCACTGGGTATACGCGGGCGGAATCAGCGGGGCAGAACCCGCGGCTGTTGAAAAGCGGCCGGCATGGACCAGAATTGTACAAAAGCATGTGGGCGCGGTTGACCGAAGGCAAAGCGTGGAGCGGACAACTCACCAACCGTCGCAAGAACGGCAGCCTCTATGATTCTGAGTGCAGCATCACCCCGGTGCACGGCCAGGAAGGCAAGATCATCAATTTCGTGGCGGTCTCCCGCGATGTCACCTATCAGCGCAGCATCGAGGAACAACTTCGTCAATCGCAGAAGCTGGAGGCCATCGGCACGCTGGCCGGCGGCGTGGCCCACGACTTCAACAACATTCTTTCCTCCCTCCTCATGCAGACGGATGTGATCGGCATGATCGACCCGCTCCCGGCGGAAGTCCGGGAAGGTTTGCAGCAGATTGCCGCCGACACCCGCCGGGCCGCGGACCTTACCCGGCAACTGTTGCTGTTCAGTCGTCGCCAAGTGATGCAGCCGCGCTTGTTGAATCTGAACGATCTGGTCATCAATTTAGCCAAGATGCTTCAGCGCATCATTCGCGAGGATGTGCACCTGCACTTGCACCTCCACACTACAGCGCTCTTGACGCGTGGCGATCCGGGCATGCTCGAACAGGTGCTGATGAATCTAGCCGTGAACGCGCGCGACGCGATGCCAGGGGGCGGAGAGTTGCAAGTTGCAACCACGGAAACAATGGTGGACGAGGACGCCGCGCAGCTCAATCCAGACGCGTCGCCGGGCCGTTACGTCGGCTTTAGCGTCGGCGACACAGGCAGTGGCATTCCGCCCGAAGTATTGCCAAAGATATTCGAGCCATTTTTCACCACCAAAGGAGTGGGCAAGGGCACCGGGCTGGGCCTGGCCACGGTCTTTGGCATCGTCAAGCAACATCAGGGTTGGGTCAAAGTGGACAACCGCCCAGGCGAGGGGGTGACCTTCCAAATCTTTCTGCCTGCCAGTATGGTGACGGAGATGGAACCGGCGCAAGCCGTGGCGAAGCCCAAACCGCGCGGGGGCTCGGAAACCATCCTCCTGGTGGAAGACGAAGAGGCGGTGCGCAAATCAACCCGCAAGCTGCTGGAACGATACGGCTATCAAGTCCTGGAGGCCCCCAACGGCATTGAAGCCCTCAAGTGCTGGGAAGAAAACGACAAAGCGGTGTCGCTTTTGCTGACCGACCTGGTGATGCCGGCAGGCGTGAGTGGCCAGGAACTCGCCCGGCAGTTGGTGGCCAGACAACCGGAACTCAAGGTTATTTACGCCAGTGGATATAGCGTTGACATTGCCGGTCGGGATTTTCAGTTGCGTCAGGGAGAGGCTTTTGTGCAAAAACCCTGTCCAACGGTTCAACTGATGGAGACAGTCCGAAAATGCCTGGATGATTAAAGGCCAGGGTGCCACAGCCAGATGGCTGGTTTGTAATCCGCCCTATTATTCGATCAAGCATGATCTTTGCTAAATCGTACATCCCAACGTTGTGATCGCCAAATTCAAATGCATTAAAAACAAATCAATGAACACGAAAAGCGAACCTCCGTCTCTCGCCGCGCGCTCCCGCTGCAAATTCACGCGGGCGGTGCCGATCCACTTCTCGCATATTGCCATCATAATTTTAGCCGGTCTGACGCTGTTGGGTGGCAAGACCATGGGGCAAATCACCCTCATTTCGAATGGAGTGGATCCTGTAACCGGTTGGCAGACCAATGGCATCCTGGTGGAGGCGGTCAATCTCGGGCCGCCAGCCGGCTCCTTGACGACCAACATCTATTTATCCATCACCACTAACGGATTCATCGCGCCAGCGACTGTCAACGGCATCACATTCACAACCAACCAGGTGAATTCCAGTTATTGGCTTGGCGGAACGGCGTCTTTCGCCTCCTCGCCCAATGGATGGGATCCGAACGAAACCCAGCAGCCACCACCCGGTTGGCCCGGTTATTACACGGGAGCGGACCCCGACGCAATGACTCTATATACCAACTTTGTAACTTGGGCGAATTGGACGGGAAACCTTACGATCGAATTGAACAACCTCACTCCGGGGCAGTCCTACGAAGCGCAAGTCATCCTTGGCGACAATTGGAATGGCTACTACAATGGCGCGTTTTCATTCAGCACCAGCACAAACGCAGGTGCCGATGCTCAAGAGTTTTATGTTTATGACGGCGAAACGAACCTCACTTCAATCACCTATGCGTTCACCGCGGGCAACCACCCCGTTCAGATTGATTTTTTTGCAGATTACAGCTATTATGATTTCAGTATTTCAAGCGTCTTTGGTTACACCTTGTTCCAGCTTACCAAGCCGATTTTGCCGGTTGATACAACCGTGAGTCCTGCAAACACGGTTTTTGCCGGAACACCAGTGACATTTGCGGTGGTTGCGGGCGGCGCGCCTACGCTGAAGTGCCAATGGCTCAGGAATGGGATGATTTCTGACCCAACCGCAACCAATTCGGTTTATAATCTTTCTTCCCCCGCCACTACGGATTCAGGCATGTACCAGTGTGTGATTTCAAATTCGTTTGGTTCAATCACCAGTTCGGTGGTGACGCTCACGGTGAATCCAGCCGTCCCGCCCGTGTTTACTTCTTATCCGGCAAGTGCCACGCGTCCGGTGCATGGCCAATACACGCTGACCCCCGGTGTGGCCGGATCTCCGCCGATTAGACTTCAGTGGAAGTGGAACGGAAACGCTTTGCCCAACGCGACCAACGCCACCTTGTCCCTGACCGATGTTCAAATGGCCCAGGCGGGAAATTACGCACTATATGCGACCAACAGTTTCGGTTATTCCAACACGCCGCCCTTCATCTTGAAAGTCACACCAGGAATGGTGCTGAACCCGTTTTTCGGCGATGAGGCAGGCGTTCCCAGCTTTTTGAACTGGGCGGGTGGCTATACCGCGGCCGTTACTGATCCTACCTCCACTTATGGCACCTGTTGTTCAATCCTGTATTATGAAACAGTTTACCAGGACACCGGCTACCAGTTTGCGCCGAACACTCTTTACGAGATGATTTGGTCTATCGGGCCTAATGCTGGCGCACAGTATTACGATTTGTTTATTTGGGATGCCAGTGGGGGTACTAATAGTTACACCGGCTGGGTTCAATTGAATAAAGGTTATGGTGATGCTGGCAGCGTGCCGGCTTCCAGTTCATGGGGGGATCTTATTACGTCGGTTAGCACCACTGAAAATCCGTCTGTCGTTGGGCATGATATCGGCATCGGCATGTGGGTCGGTACTGGGTATACCACTTGTTATGTCACGAATGTACGGTTGATACCTAACCCGCCGCCCACGATCTCGAACGGTGGTTTTGTCGGTCCAGGTCAATTTCAATTCACCATTAATAGCGCTCCGGGCCGGCTTGTGAACATTTATTCCTCCCAAGACTTGATTAATTGGACCTTGCTCGACTCGCCGGGCAATTTCAGCGGTTCTGACATTTATGTTGATGGCAATGCTACCGCCGCTTATCAGTATTACAAGCTTCAACAGGAATAAAAATGTGACCACTCACTTTTGAACCTCAGGGCCTGTACCCCTGTACGAGATCGGGGCGGTGGGGCGCGGCACTCCGTGCGCGCCGGGGCGTCGGTTGCAACTGAACGGTGCGCACGGAAGAAGGCCGAATGCGCCCGCCGGGGTCCCCCTGCGGTCATCTGGCCAGTTGCCGTTTCAGCGACTGCAGTTCCTTCAAGCGCGCCGCATCTGATTTGGGATACTCCATTTTCAGCTCTTTTAGCGTATTGAGGACGACTTGCGAAATGATGAGCCGGGCGTTGAGCTTGTCGTCGGCGGGCACCGCGAACCAGGGGGCGTGGTCCGTGCTGGTGGCGGTCAGACAATCTTCATACGCTGCCTGATATTCCTTCCAGAAGCCGCGTTCCGCGACATCAAATTTGCTGAACTTCCAGTTTCGATCCGGGTCCTCGAGGCGGCGGAGAAAGCGCGTGCGCTGTTCCTCCTGGGAGAGGTGCAGAAAGAATTTGAGGATGCGCGTACCGTTGCGGTAGAGGTGCTTTTCCAGGTCGGTGATGGATCGGTAGCGCTTCTCCCAGATGGCCTTGTCCGCCGCCAGTTCCTCCGGCAGCGACTCGCCCTGCAATAATTCTGGATGCACCCGCACGACGAGCACTTCCTCATAGTAGGAGCGGTTGAAGATGCCGATGTGCCCGCGTTCGGGCAGAACGCGCGAGGTGCGCCAGAGGAAATCATGCGCCAGTTCCTGCGAGCTGGGATGTTTGAAGCTGTAAACCTGGCAGCCCTCGGGATTCACGCCGGACATCACGTGTTTGATGGCGCCGTCCTTGCCGGCCGCGTCCATGGCTTGGAAAATCAACAATAGCGAATAGCGGTTGTGGGCGTAGAGGGTGCCCTGCAGTTCGCTCAGGTCCTTGATGTGGCTGGCCAGCAGTTCCTTGTAATGCTCGTCCGACTTGTAAAAGGGCTTGACCTTGGTGGGCAGTTTCTTGAGCCGGACGCGGTCACCTTCGCGGATGCGGAATTCCTTCGTGGAGATTTTCATGGCCTGAATCTAGGCAAAACCCGCCCGGGAATGGAAGGCAAATCGCAAGCAGGAGTGTAACGACACGCCTCCCCGGACAGCGGTTTTCAGCTACGCTTCGCGGATTTTTAGGACCAGATCCTTGCTTTCCACGGCATCGCCCTTCTGCACGAAGATTTCGTCCACCACGCCATTGAACGGGGCGTAAAGGGTGGTTTGCATTTTCATGGCTTCGAGGGTGAGCAGTTTGCCGTCTTTTTCCACCTTGGCGCCGACGCTGACCGCCAGCGCGGTGACCAGGCCGGGAATAGGCGCGCCAATCTCCGAAGGTTTTGCAGCGTCGGCCTTGACGCGCGGCTTCACGGTGGGCTTCGCGGCGCGGTCCACAATCGCCATTTGCCGCGCCATGCCGTTCAACTCAAAGTTCACGACCCGTTTGCCCTCGGCATCCACCGCGCCAATGTTGACCAGACGGATGAACAGCGTTTTGCCGGCCTCGATCTCCACGGAAATTTCCTCGCCGATCCTCATGCCGTAGAAGAATGCCGGCGTGGGCAGCGGCGACAGGTCGCCGTTTTCCCGTGCGAACCGGGCGTAGCCGGCAAACACCTCCGGATACATGATGTGGCTGAAGACATCGTCCAGCGTGAGGTCCGGTTTCAGTTTGGCCGCGATTTCTTCCGCGATTTTTTTGAAGTCCAGCGGTTTCAACGAGGCGCCCGGCCGGTCGGTCAGCGGTTTGCGGTGGCCGAGGACGATGTGCTGCAATTTCTTCGGCCAACCGCCCAGCGGCTGTCCCAAACCGCCGGCCAGCATGTCGATGACCGATTCTGGAAACGGCGTGCTGCCCGGCTCCAGGTTCAAGACGTCCGCGGGCTTGATGCCGCGCGTGATGAGAAACATGGTCATGTCGCCGACGACCTTGCTGCTGGGCGTCACCTTGACGATGTCGCCGAACAACTGATTGACCTCGGCGTAGGTGCGGGCGATTTCCGGCCAGCGGCGAGCCAGGCCCATGGAAGCCGCCTGTTCCTTGAGATTGGTGAACTGGCCGCCGGGCATTTCGTGCAGGTAAACCTCGGCGCTGCCGGCGCGCGGCGAAGAATCGAATGGCGCATAAAAGCCGCGGACGTGTTCCCAGTAGTCGGCGTATTCATTCAGCGCGTCCAAATCCAGGCCGGTGTCGCGCCGCGTGAATTGCAGGGCGGCGACGATGGAATTCAAGTTGGGCTGGCTGGTGGACCCGGACATGGAGGCCACGGCCAGATCGGCGACGTCCACGCCCGCCCCCGCCGCGCTCAGCACCGAGGCGGCCGCGATGCCGCTGGTGTCGTGGGTGTGGAAGTGGACCGGGATGCCGATTTCCTCTTTCAGCGCCTTGACCAGTAGGGCGGCGGCGGCGGGCTGGCACAGGCCGGCCATGTCCTTGATGGCCAGGAAATGCGCGCCCATCTTTTCCAGTTCCCGGGCCAGCTTGACGTAATACTTCAGCGAATATTTGTCGCGCGCGGGGTCCAGAATGTTGCCGGTGTAACAGAGCGCGCCCTCGCAAATGGCGTGGGTCTGGTGGACGGCCTCCATGGCCACCGTCAGGTTGGGGAGATAGTTGAGCGAATCGAAGATGCGAAAGATGTCCATGCCCGCCGCCGCGGCGTGCTTCACGAATCCGGCCACGGCGTTGTCCGGGTAATTGGAATAGCCCACGGCGTTCGAGCCGCGGAAGAGCATTTGTAAACAGATGTTCGGAATGCGCTCGCGCAGCAGGCGCAGCCGCTGCCACGGGTCCTCGTGCAGAAAACGCAGGGCGGTGTCAAAGGTGGCGCCGCCCCACATTTCCAGGCTGAACAGCTTCGGCGTGCGGCGCGCGATGGCGTCCGCCACGGCCAGCATGTCGTACGTGCGCAGCCGCGTGGCAAAGAGCGATTGCTGCGCATCGCGCAGGGTGGTGTCGGTGATGAGCAGCAGCTTTTGCTGGAGGGTCCAATCGGCAAATTTCTTCGGGCCCAATTCCAGCAGCAGCTGGCGCGTGCCGGGCGGGGGCGGCTGTTTGCGGTCGCAGGCGGGCACGCGTGCGGCGGTGAAATTTTCCCCGGGCTGGAATCCTTTCACCAGCGGGTGGCCATTCACGGTGATGTCGCCCAGATATTTCAGGAGCTTGGTGGCGCGGTCGCGGCGGGGCTTGAACTTGAACAATTCCGGCGTGGTGTCGATCAGCGTGGTGGTGGCGAGGCCTTTCCTGAACGTGTCGTTGTGAATGACGTTCTCAAGGAAGGGGATGTTGGTCTTGACGCCGCGAATGCGAAATTCCCGCAGGGCGCGGTCCATGCGCTGCAGCGCGCTTTCAAACGTCTGCGCCGAGACGGTCAGCTTCACCAGCAGGGAATCGTAAAACGGAGTGACCACCGCGCCGCCGTAGCCCATGCCGCCGTCCAGCCGCACGCCGAAGCCGCCGGCCGAGCGGTAGGTGAGGATGCGGCCGTAGTCGGGCTGGAATTTATTTTCCGGATCCTCGGTGGTGATGCGGCACTGGACCGCGTAGCCGTTGCGGGGCATGTCTTCCTGTTCGGGAATGCCGACTTCCGGGCCGTGCATCGGCTGGCCGTCGGCGATCAGAATTTGCGAGCGCACCAGGTCGAGCCCGGTAATGACCTCGGTGACGGTGTGTTCCACCTGGATGCGCGGGTTCATCTCGATGAAGAACCATTCCTGGGTGTCGAGGTCGTAAAGGAACTCCACGGTGCCGGCGTTGTCGTATTTGATTGCGTGGCACAAGCGCGCGGCCGCCTCGCACAGCTCGGCGCGAACGCGCCGCTCGATGTTCACGCTGGGGGCGATCTCGATCACCTTTTGATGCCGGCGCTGGACCGAGCAATCGCGCTCGTGCAAATGCACGACGCGGCCGTGCTGGTCGCCCAGAATCTGCACCTCGATGTGCTTGGCGCGCGGTATGTAGCGCTCCAGGAAGACCGCCGGGTTGCCAAAGGCGCGGCCAGCCTCGCCCTGCGCCTCGTCCAGCAGCGCCGCCAGATCGCCCGGCTTGGTCACCACGCGCATGCCCCGGCCGCCGCCGCCGAAAGCGGCCTTGATGATCAGCGGAAACCCGATCGATTTGGCCGCCTTCAACGCCTCGGTCCGGTCCGCGATGGCTGCTTCCGTTCCGGGCAACACGGGCACACCCACTTTTTGCGCCAGCGCGCGCGCCGCCGTTTTGTCGCCCATCATGCGCAGGAGTTCGACGCGCGGCCCGACGAATGTGATGCCCGCCTCCTCGCAGGCCTGGGCGAAGTCCGCGTTTTCGGACAGAAAACCGTAGCCGGGGTGGATGAAATCAACGCCTTTCTCGCGGGCCAGGGAGACGATGCCGGGGATGTCCAGGTAGGCGCCGACGGGCCCCTTGCCCTCGCCGACCACGTAGGCCTCGTCCGCCTTGAAGCGGTGGATGGCCAGCCGGTCTTCCGCCGCGTAGATCGCCACGGTGCGGAACCCCAGTTCGGTGGCGGCGCGGAACACGCGGATGGCGATCTCGCTGCGGTTGGCGACCAGCAGCTTTCTCTGTTTCAGTTGATCAGGGTTGGCGATTGCATCCATAAGCCTCGGCGCATACGACAGCAAAAAACCGGGGGGAAATCAATGCCCTTTCGGCCGGCCGGCCATCATTTTGATTGGACCCTCGAACCCACAGCGCCACATTTTGCCAGGACGCGGCAACCGTTTCTCCGTTGCTGGGGGAGAGGACCGGGGTGAGGGTGGGGTTCTTTCATGCCCGTCATCTTCAGGGGTTCATGGTGAGGGCGGGCGTTAAACCATTTAAATCCTGGGTCTTCCGATTTGGGCCGCGCGCTTGCGATGCTCCTTTCGGAACCCCTGCGCGAAATTCCGATCGCCGAGCCACCATGCGTGGCTGAGCATATTTGACTTGCTTTTATTAAGAATCAGAGGTATTTATGGGCATTCCCTTGCGAACGGCAAATTCCTTGCCCTGCATAGGGGAACGGAGAAAGGAGAAATTATGCATTTCGTATTATTCTCGCCGATTCTCGCGGATGTGCTGGGTGACCCGTATGGTGGCATTTTCCTGGTCATCCTCTCAGCAGCGGCGCTTTTGCGCAAATAACCAAAGCATCGTCAGCCCCTCCCGCCAACGGCCTTGAGCGCGGCAGGTTTGGGGGAAGATGTTCAGCGCTGAATGGCGCCGCGCAGGCGGGTGGTTTTAATCTTATCGGGGTGGTTTTGGCGTGATGCGAAGCCCGTCTTCGCCGCGTTACGGCGCGGCAAGCGCGGGAGGCGGTAAGATGTTGCAACTTGCCGGGTCGGAGACGGGCGCGCCGTTATCGCTAGGGCGAAACGACGCGGTAGAAGCGCTGTTGGCCTGAGATGGGGGCGGGGTCGGTGAAGGTGACCGACAGGCCTTGGGTGTTGGTGGAGCTGCCGGGAACGGCGGTCCACACGGACGTCGCGAGGTTGGTGGCGGTGACGACGTGATACGTGGAATCGGGAGTGGTCGCATAGGTGATGGCGACCAGCAATCCGCCGCCGGCCGCTGGTTGAACAAAAGCCTGGATGAGGTCGTACTGGATCTGATTGACGAAGTTGAAGGCGAATGCGGACGATTCGTTTTGATATTCGGTGATGGCGGAGTTGCTCACGGTCATGCTGCCGACGGCGTCGCTCCGGGCCCACACGGCGTTTCGGCCGCTGGCGCCAAGACCATAGTCGGGGATGCTCACGCCGGTGGCCACAGTGTTCTTCAGGGTGCCGGTCCCGCCGATGACGCTGAGCCCGTCGGAAATACTGTTGGTGATGTTCAACTGATTGAGGTTTACACCGGTAATTCCGTTGGTGCAGGAGTCCAGGCAAAGCTGCACGGCGGCGCGCCATTGATAGCCAGGATCATAGCCGCCGCAGCGGATAAGATCGCAGCGCTGGACGACGCTGGTCCCGCTGAAAATGTTGGTGCCCACGGGAAAGGTGGTGCTGAGGAGAATGCCGCAGCCGTAGGTGATGTCGAGGAACCGGCAATCTTCGATCCGGTTGCCGGCCGCGCCGTAAATGGCGCCGCCGTTGGCCAGAAAGGGAGTCTGGCCGGTGCAATGAGTGATGACGTTGCCGCCGGGGGTATAGGCCTGCGCGGCGTAGGCGGTGGGCCAGATGGGAAAGCAGTCGTCGCCGGTACCGCGGGTGGTGCAGTTGGTGACGGTGGTATTGTGCATCCCCACGCAGAGGTTGATGCCATCGGCGAGGGTGTCGCGGAACCGGCAACTGTCCACGACGAGGCCGCTGGAATTGACCAGCCAGGCGCCGGTTTTGGTGTGCTCCACCCAAATGCGGGAGATGGTTGAGTTGGTGCCGTAGGAGCCGACCAAGCCGTCATTCGGCTCGCTGTCGTTGCGGTAATTCAATTTTCCCACGATTGCGAAGTCGGCCAGGTGGATGTTGCTGCCCATGCCGGCCAGGGCCACGCGGCGGGAGGAATTCGTGTACCAGACGGGATCGCCGGTCAAGAGAGTGTGCCACATCCCCGCGCCCTGGACGGTCACGTTGGAGGGTAAGTTGATGGAAGAAGTAATCTTGTAGTTGCCGGCCGGCAGCCACACACTTTTGCCCTGGCTGATGGCCTGGGAGATGCAAGTATTCAAAGCCGTGGTGTCGTCGGTGGTGCCTTGGCCGCCCGCGCCATAGCTCAGGATCGAGAGGGAATTGGCGGGCTGGGCCAGCGGCTCGGGGACGTTTTCCAAATCGACCAGGTCAATGGTATAACTCGTGGCGACATCGGTGCTGTCCTTTTGCAGTCGCACCAAGTCGCCGGGATTGATCACCAGGCCATTGGTGCGGACCTCATCATAGAAATTCCGCGGCGAGGCAGCGGTCGGGTCGTTGGTAAAGGGATAGTTGCCGTAGAGCCAGGAATATTGGGAAGTCAGCGGCAGCGTTTCGGCGAAGACGCCGTTGGTGTAAAGGCTGAGGATGTAGTTGGTGCCGGCGCCGTTGGCGGTGTCCGGCACGCTATAGCGGACGACGATGGCATTGGCGGCCGATTGGGCGGTGAACTGGATATATTGGCCGGTGCCAATGAGCGCGACGCATTGGCGTCCGGAAGATTCGGAGGTGATGACATTGGGTCCGTACTGGGGGCCCAAGACCAGGCCGCCGCTGACGGTCGTGTCTTCCGCCTCGTAAGTGGTCCAAGGCACGGCAGCGCCCGTCGAGGCGCTCGCGGAAAGCAGCGAAAGAACGAACGCCCAGGCCGCCAGAATTAACTGGGTGCCGCTGGAACGAAAGCCCGGAGTCCGAAGTCCGAACTTCCAATGCGGCGGATTCATGGGGGGGATCGAGGATATGGCGGGGGGTTTCAATCGGGCGGCTTTGGGTGGCATGTGCGCCCCAAGCGTGGCTGTCAAAGATAACGGTGACCGCGCATTTCGCCAGTCGCATGAACTGGTGACAGGGCGGAGGCGTAATTTGGAAATCTCGGAGGAAATGGAAATGTTATCGGTTATTCCTTCAGCCTCGTATCAATGTTAATGGCCACCGGTCCACTCGGTGACTCTTTGGATTACTGCGCGCAGTGAACACGGTGTTTCTCCACGGCATCTTGATAAAGAAAGGCCACTTTATGGAAAGTGGCCTTTGCGATTTGGGTTTGAGAATCAGGACTTCTTCGAAGCCTTGACCTTTGCCCATCTGGCTTTTTGGGCGGCGATAATGGCCGCTCTTCCCGCGGCGCTCATTTTCCGTTTGGCCGGCTTTTCGGCCTTGGGGGCTTCAGTCTTGGCAGACTTAGCCTTCGCCCACCGGGCGCGTTGAGCCGCGGCAATGCGAGCCCTTCCGGCCGCAGACATTCCGCCTTTCTTTGCCGGTCGGGCAGCTTGCACCGGGGCAGCGCTTGCGCTGTTCCCTGTCAATTGAGCGAGTTGTTGTTCCAGTCCGGCGATCTTGTCCTTTAGATCAGCGGCTTGGCGTAGTTGAGTCGATGTGAGATTTAGAATACTCATAGTGGGTTATTAAACCAAAGCGGGTTGCTTAAGGAAAGCTAAAAATTCGGCCAATCAATAAGTCTCCCCCGGCCCCATTCTACCACCTCAAGTCGTTACTCAACCACCGCCGCCGGAGCGGTAACACCATCCGCTTGCCAGCGCTGGCCGGTTCAGCCATTTCCTTGTCAGTTTGCGTTTCCGTCATTGCAGTTTTCCACCGCCATGCTATCAGTAAGTCATGCCGCATCGCCGCCGCAACCATCCCTCGCGCATCGCGCGCGAGGTGTGACGCCTGGCGGCAGAAAGGACCTTCCAATGAAAAACTCACAACGCCCGGGGAAGCAAATCAGCCGCCGCCACTTTATTCAGACCTCCGCCGTGGCCGGCGCGGCGGTCCTGGGTTCCCTCCCCGCGCTCAGATCCTTCGCCGACACCGCGGCGCCCACGCCCGCGGGCACGGCGGTGGACTTGGTCCCACTCGGCCGGACCGGCCTGCACCTTTGCCGTCTGGGCATCGGTACCGGCACCGATGGCGGCCGTACTCAGCACGCCCTCGGCAAGGCCGGCTTTATCGACCTCATTCACTATGCCTACGACCAGGGCATTACTTACTTCGACGCCGCCCAGGCTTACGCGACCTTCCCCTGGGTGGCCGATGCCATGAAGGGTTTGCCCCGCGAAAAAATCTTTCTCCAGTCGAAAATCATGGGGGTGCCCGGCGATGCCCTCGGCACCATTGATTATCACCGCAAAGTTTACAATACCGATTACGTGGACAGCATGCTGGTCCATTGCATGATCGACGCGAACTGGACCGACGAATGGAAACGGGCCATGGACGGCTTTAACGAGGCCAAGGACAGGAAATGGATTCGCGCCAAGGGCGTCTCGTGCCATAGCCTGCCCGCGCTGCGAACGGCCAATGCCTCCGACTGGAACGAGGTGCATCTCGTCCGCGTCAATCCCCAGGGCCGGCGGATTGACGGCCTGGCGGAGGAGGTCTGGCCCGCGGGCGATCCCACGCATGACGTGACTCCCGTGATGGCCGAAATCAAGAGCCTGCACGCCAAGGGCCGGGGCATCATCGGCATGAAAATCATCGGCAACGGCGCCTTCGTCAATCCCGAGGACCGCGAAAAATCCATCCGGTTCGCCATGGCCTGCAAGGACATCGACGCCATCGTCATTGGCTTTACCAAGAAGGAACAGATCGACGAGGCTATTGAACGCATGAACCGTGCCCTCAAGGATGTTTAGCGGGGTGATGTGAGGTGGCAATCCGGTTGAGGTTTTTCCAATATCTGTTAGTATATCAGGAATGCGCCTCAATCTTTGTATTTGTTCTAGCGTGCTACGATGCTTTCGGTCGGTGTTTCGTCTGGAGATTGCGGGGAGCGCGGTAAGAGGCGGAAATGCCGCCTGGCTGGTACTGCCCGCGGCGTGTTGGCTGGCGTTGGCGTTGCCGGCGCACGCTTCACCTCAAGTGCTCAAAGGCCATGTGCCGGCAATCACCAAGCGGCTGGTCCCCGTCAGCCGGCTTGACGGCAGCGCCCAACTGCGTCTGACCATCGGTTTGCCCCTGCGAAACTCCGGGAAACTAACCAACCTGCTGGAAGAACTTTACGAGCCCTCCAGTTCTAATTTTCGTCACTTTTTGACCGCCGCTGAATTCGCCGCCTCGTTTGGCCCGACCCCGGAGGATTATCAGGCGGTGATCGATTACGCAAAATCCCACGGACTCCTCATCAAAGGCACGCATCCCAATCGCACTTTGGTGGACGTCAGCGGGTCGGTTGCGGATATCGAGAAGGCTTTTCATGTCCGCCTGCAGGTCTATCAACATCCGGTCGAGGCGCGCACCTTTTTTGCGCCAGATGTTGAACCGTCATTGGATCTGGCCACGCCGGTGCTCGCGATCAGCGGGTTGGATAATTATGTGCAGCCGCGCCCGCACATACACCCGGCGAGCCCCTATTCCCAGTCGGGCGTCCGGCCCCGGGGCGGTGGCGGCGGCGGCGGTGGCGGCGGCGGTGGCGGCGGTGGCGGCGGCGGTGGCGGCGGCGGTGGCGGCAACACCGGCCCCTTCGAGGGCTATGATTTCCGCAACGCTTATGCCCCCGGTGTTTCGCTGGACGGCAGCGGACAGACAGTCGGGCTGTTTGAACTTTTCGCTTACTCTTCCCAGGACATCCAGGACTATGAGGACGAAGTCGGCATTTCTCCCTATGTCAACGTGCAACCGGTTTTGATTGACGGTGCCAGCGGTGATGACTCGGACGTCGATTGGATTGATGACCCCGGTTATCTTGATTATTCCTTTGAGGTCACGGGGGACATTGAAATGGCGATTGCCATGGCGCCCGGGTTGAGCAGCGTGCTGGTCTATGAAGGTCCTACGCCGTTGGATGAGCCGCCCTTGGGGACAAATTATGTTCAAGACGCGTCCACGACTGCCCAGATCAACGATGTGCTCAATCGCATGGCCACCGATGACCTGGCCCAGCAATTAAGTTGCTCCTATGGGTTCGATATTAATCTTTCGACGGTGCAAATATTCCAGCAATACGCCGCGCAAGGTCAGAGCTTCTTCCTGGCCAGTGGCGATGGTGGCGCGTATCCGGCGGCCATTGACGAACCGGCCGACGATCCCTACATCACGGTCGTGGGCGGAACCACGTTGACGACCACTTCGGCAGGAGCATGGGCGTCGGAAACGGTATGGCTGACCCCGGCTACAGAGGATCCAATTCTCGGAAATACTCCGCTGGAGGCTTCCGGCGGGGGAATCAGCCTTACCTATGGCATCCCGACCTGGCAACAGGGCATCAGCATGACCGCCAACCAAGGCTCCACCACCATGCGCAACTTGCCGGACGTCTCCTCGGTGGCCAACAACATCGATATCGTCTGGGGCAACGATTTTATTGGTTCCTCATCTGACTGGCCGGAGGGGGGAACCAGCCTGGCAGCCCCGCTGTGGGCAGGTTTGGTGGCGCTGGCGAACGAGCAGGCCGCCGGCAATGGTCAGCCTCCCATCGGCTTCGTCAATCCGGCTCTTTACGCCATTGGCAAAAGCACTAACTACCTTTCTTGCTTTCACGATATCACGACCGGAAACAATTTCAGTCCCGACAGTCCAACCAAATTCAGCGCCACCGCTGGCTATGACCTCTGCACTGGCTGGGGCACGCCGGACGGGAGCAATCTTATCACAGCGCTGCTGGCTCCTCCGTCCGAAACCCTGCTCGTCACGCCGCCGCTGGGCTTCACGTCTTTCGGTCCTGGTGGCGGGCCGTTCACGGTGGCCTCCCAGACTTACACGCTGAAAAACATTGGCTCAAGCCCCTTGCACTGGAGCCTCGTCAACACCTCCCGTTGGCTCACCGTTTCTTCCACCTCCGGCAGCATGGCGGCTGGCGCCAGCACCATGGTCTCCATCAGCCTCAACCCGGCGGCAAACCATGTCTTGATCGGCCACGTCAGTGGCAACGTTCTGATTTCCAACCAGACGGCCGGCACGGTCCAGAACCGGGAATTTGATCTCTATATCGGGAATGGCGGATTTGAAACCGGCGACCTCACCGATTGGACCCTGGTCGGCAGCACCGACCTCGTTTTTGCCTTGGCAGCCGACGACGTGGACGTGGCTGGAACCAACGCCTTGAGCGGCGAAGCGGATGAGTTGTTCGTGCATTCCGGACTGTATGGCGCGTACCTCGGGGAGTGGGCTTGGAATGGGGACCCGGCGGTCGGTTCACTCTCGCAGACCGTGGCCACGACGGCCAATCAACCATACCTGGTGTCCTTCTGGCTGATTTGCGTTCCTTTCGAGGGAGAGACAACCCCGAATGACTTTGCCGCAATATGGAATGGCTCGCCGCTCTACGCGCAAACCAACCTGCCGGCTTTTGGCTGGACGAATCTGCAATTTGTGGTTTCCGCCACGGCCGCGAGCACAACGCTCGCATTTGATTTCAACAACGTCCCCGGGGCGTTTGGATTGGATGACGTGACGGTGGAAAGCGTGCCCGCGCCGGTTTTTCAATCTGCCGCCGTGGCCGGCGGCACGATTAACTTCTCTTGGAACTCAATTGCCGATGCTTCCTATCAAGTTCAATCGGCGGTTAGTTTGATCAATCCCAACTGGACGAATGTCGCGGGTCCGATCACCGTCACCGGGAGTGTGGCCAGTGCCTCCGAATCTGTTGGCGCGTCAGCGCAGCTATATTATCGGGTGATGGTCCTGCCGAGCCACTGAGACGAGGAGTCAATTATGTTGGTTGGAAGCGGTTCGCAAGGAGGCGAGCTTCTCGCCCGACGAGGGAATCATAATTCCGGAAGTCTCGGCCGGTGGACCTATCATCGGGTTGACAAACCGGCCCGCGCGTTGAAAATTTGCCGGGAGATGGCATGAGTGAATTAATTGATCCCAGCGGGAGGCGCGTGGATTATTTGCGCATTTCAGTGACCGATCGCTGCAACGAGCGGTGTCTTTATTGCCTGCCCGAACATTATTCGAACTGGCTGCCCCGTGCCGAAGTGCTCCGAGACGAGGAACTGCTGGCCGTCGTCCGGACGGCTGTGTCCGTCGGCTTCAGGAAGTTTCGCGTCACGGGGGGCGAACCGCTCGTGCGTCCCGGCGTGGTCGATTTTATCGGCGCTTTGGCGGCGTTGCCGGGCGTCGAATCGGTCCAGCTCACCACCAACGGGACGCGCCTGCCGTTGCTGGCGCAACCGCTGTTTGACGCGGGACTGCGCCGCATCAACATCAGTCTGGACGCCCTCGATGAACGGCGGTACCACGCCATCACTGGCGGCGAACTGCAGCCGGTCCTGGAGGGCATCAAGCTCGTCCAGCGGATCGGCTTTCCCTCCGTCAAGTTGAACACCGTGTTGATGCGCGGCAAAAATGAGCAGGAAATTCTGCCGTTGCTGAATTTCGCCGCCGAACACAACGTGGCCATTCGCTTCATCGAGTTGATGCCGGTGAGCCTCACGGAGATGTTGAGCGCGGAAAACTTTCTGCCGGTGCAGGAGGTGCTTGCGCTGCTCCGGGCCGCGGACGACCTTGAGCCGCTCCCCGAGCCGCTGGGCTTTGGTCCGGCAAAATATTTCCGCCTGCAACGGCGCGCCGTCACCGTGGGCCTGATCGGGGCCCTGAGCGACCTGCACTTCTGCGAGCGCTGCAACAAGATGCGGCTGACCTGCGACGGGAAGCTGCGCCCGTGCCTGGGCAACCATCTGGAGACCGATTTGAAACCGGCCCTGCGCCCGGCGCTGGACCTGGCCAGATTGGAGGACCTGTTCCGCGGCACCGCTTTGCAAAAGCCATCCGAACATCTTTTCCGCAACAACTATCAGCCGCAACGGATCATGACGGCTATTGGTGGCTGAACATGAAAATCACGGTTCTCACCTTCGCGCAAACGCGCGCGCAACTCGGTTTCGCCGAAAAGTCGTTTGACTGCGATCCGGGCGAAACGCCAAGGCAGATTCTTCGTCGCCTGGCGCCCGGCTTTGAGCCCGGCCAGGCCATTCGCGTGGCGGTGAACCAGGAGTATGGGGACTGGGACCGGCCCGTCGGCCAGGCAACCGAACTGGCGCTGATTCCTCCGGTCAGCGGCGGCTGATGAAAACGCGCATCGAATTCATCCGCGCGCCCATTGTTCCGCCCGCCGCGGGATTCTCCACGCCGGAAATCGGCGCGGGTCTCGAGTTTTCCGGCTTGGTTCGGGAACTGGAAAACGGAGGCCAGGTTCCCGGCCTGCATTACGAGGCCTACGAACCCATGGCGCGGGCGCAGCTCGAGCAGATCATCCAGGAGCTGGGCGTCAAACATCCCTGCGAAGAGATTTTATTGGTTCACCGCCTGGGCTTCGTGCCCGTCGGCGAGGCGTCCTTGTTCGTTCGCATCGGTTCGCGTCACCGGCAGGCGGGTCTGGCCTTCATGGGTGAATTAATCGACCGGCTCAAGGCCGACGTGCCCATCTGGAAACGCGTGGGCAAGCCGCGGTAAGAGTCCGTTACCGGCCGACCCGTCAGACAACGGGGATTGAACCGGATGCCGTCGCCGGGCGTTTTTCGGACGGCCTGCCTGCTCTCGGCGTCAGGTTTGACTTTCGAGCGCCAATGATCTTTGCGATCATTGGTGCCAAGAGCATAACCAATAGACTGAAGGTCAATAAATCCGGTCCGTCACGCCGGGCGAGACTTTGATGACCGATCACGAAGTTTTTCAGGGGAAAGTTTGCCGGGAGGGTGAAGTGTTCCAAATCGGACGATTTCAGCGCGCAAATAGTTTTGTAGATCTCATTGGCATCATTCGTGTGGGAGGACGCCAGGGCGGAATGCGGTTGCGAACGCATCCAGTCGAGGATCGGCTGCGGAGAACTGAGCTGGCTGGCAAGGTGGGCGGGCGCCACCGCGCAACAGTCATGCGCCTCGTAAGCCAGGGCTTGCGGGTCAATGAACATGATGCCATAGGCTTGATGTTCGTCATTTGGCGTGTAGCGAAGGCGCAGATATTGGGCGGGTGTGCTTCGTGAGAGCCAAGGAACCGTAAAGCCCTTCGCTGAGTGACCCTCAACAAAGATGCAGTTGTAATCTTTGGATATTTGCGGATCGAGGCGGATCATCGAAGTACGGCCCCAATACCATGACGCTATGGCGGGGAAAAGCAGCCAAATAATTGCCACCCAAGCCGCCGTCCAGAGCACGGCCGTACGGATGCTTCTATGCACTGGACTTGGCCCAGTTCGGGCTTGCTTAAAGGCCTTGCTATCCATTGCGGAGCCGACTTTACGCCCGCCACCGGTGGTTGTCCAGCGCTCACGGCTGCCAGTCGCTGTTCATTCGCAAAAACCATCTTCCGCACGAAAGCGGCGTGGCGCTTCGCTTCCCGCCGCAGCACAAAACGCTTCGTTGCGGCCATGGGCGGCGCAGTTTCCGGGAGAATACCTGTTCATTCGCGATATTCGCGGATGAGCCTCCGTTCCCATCACCGCCTCGGCGCGACTTATTTTTCAGCTTGGTTTCTTTCACAAAATCGTATAATTAACCCCTCGGTCTCCAATGCGAAAAATGACGCATTCGGTGCCATTTACCTGATGACAAAAATCCTTTTGCTCGGCCTCGGCCGCTGGGGCGCCAACCATCTGCGCAATCTCAACAATTTGCCGGTGGAATTGTATGTCGCCGAAGTCGGCGAGAAACAGCTTGAACCCGCGCGCAAGCTCGGCCTGCCTGCGGAACGGCTCACCACCAATTACAAGAATTTCATCAACCAGATCGACGGCGTGGTCGTGGTCACCCCCGCGCAATCCCATTTCCCGCTGTGCCGGGAATTTCTCGAGGCCGGGAAGGATGTTTTCGTGGAGAAGCCCCTGACGCTCTCCAATGAGGAATCCAAACAACTCGTCGAACTCGCCGCCCAGCGCGGGCGAATCTTGCAGGTGGGCCACATCCTCCGCTTCGACCCCGCGACGCTCTGGCTGCGGGACGCCATCCAAAACGGTGAATTTGGAAGGGTCCACATGATCCGCGGTCATTTCGGCGGCTTCAAACGCCCGCGCAACGACAGCGGCGTGATGTTCGCCGACGGCATCCACTTTGTGGACCTGTTCAATTTCCTGCTTGGCGCGCTGCCGAAGAGCGTCACGGCGATTCATCACGATTTCATGGGCCGCGGCATGGACGACGTGTCCCTCGTGTCGCTGGAATATGAGACCCCGCGGGGCAAGACCTGGGCGACGGTCGAGAACGACTACTTTATTCCCGGCAAATTCCGCGAGGTTGTCGTCTGTGGCGACAAAATGAGCGCCGTGTGCGATTACAACGTGGCGCAATACAAGATCAAGACCTACGAGAACAAGCACGTGGCCGACGGCCAGGACTTCAAGGGCCTCGAGGGGCCGGTGAAGCAGATTGAGTGTCCGCCGGAAGAGCCGCTGCTGGCCGAATTGCGCGCGTTCCTCGACTCGATGAAGACCCGCGCCACCCCGCGCGCCGACGCCGCCTCCGGCTACGATGCCGTGCGCGTGCTCAATGCCGCGCTGGAGTCCGTGAAGACCGGGCGGCCCGTGGAATTGGAATAATTGAATCCGCGTAATTCGCGGATCAACGTTTTATGAGCAAAATACCGTTATCCAAATGTTTCGTGAACGCCGAAGTCGAGGAAGCCGCGTTGCGGGCGATTCGCTCCGGCCAATACATCCTCGGCAAGGAAGCGCAGGCGTTTGAGGCCGAACTCGCCGCGCACGCCGGCACTGCCCAGTGCGTCCTCGGCAGCTCTTGGACCATGATCGTCTATCTTCTGCACCAGCTCCAGGGCGTCGGGCCGGGCGATGAAATCATCGTGCCCAGTCACACGGCGTTTCCGACGATGGAGCCGCTGATGCATCTGGGCGCCAAGCCGGTGTTCGCCGACATCGACGATACGTTTGTCATTGATTTGGCCCACGTGGAATCGCTCATCACCCCGCGCACGGTCGGCATCATTGGCGTGCATCTCTACGGCCATCCGATTGACAACGACCGCCTGCTGGCCATCGGCCGGAAGCATGCCCTCTGGATCATCGAGGATTGCGCCCAGGCGCAGGGCGCCAAGTACAAGGGCAAAACCGTCGGCAGCATGGGCGACTTCGGCGCCTTCAGCTTCTTCCCTTCCAAGAACCTCACCGTCTTGGGCGACGGCGGCTGCATTTGCACGAACAAGACCGATTACGCCGACCGTCTCCGGATGCTGCGGAATCATGGCCGCCAGGGCAAATACGACCACGAATTCACCGGCTACAACGTGCGGTTCAACGAAATCAACGCCGCCATCGGTCGCGTCATGCTCAAGCACCTCGACGGCTTTAATGAGCATCGCCGCCAGATCGCGTCGCGCTATGACGCCCGGCTCAAGGGCCTCGTGCAGACCCCGCCCGTCCGCGAGTGGGCCACGCCGGTGTATCACATGTATGTCGTGCGTGCCGAGCGGCGCGATGAGCTCCAGAAGTTCCTCAAGGAAAAGAACATTGAGACCGGCATCCATTATCCAAAACCCAACCACCTGCAGCCGGCAGTCATCGGCTTGTTCCCCTACATTCCGAAGCTCCCCCAAACGGAGAAAGCGGTGAAAGAAATCCTGTCGCTGCCCATTCACGGCGAAATGCCGCTGGAAGCGGCAGACACTGTCTGCGACGCCATCGCGGAGTTCTACGGAAAAAAATAGGCGACGATCGTCTGGTAAATCCCCCGCCCGGAAACGGGCGGGGTTTTTTTGGTCACGATTGCGGCCGCACGACGTTCCGCAGGTCCAGCGTGAAGGGAAAGTCTGGATTCTCCGGGGGCGTGAGGACGGCGATTTTTCCGGGCGTGTGGCCCAGGCGAAAGAAGCGGGCGAGCCGGCGCGATTCCGCCTCGTACGAATTGACGGGAAACGTATCGTAGTGGCGTCCGCCTGGATGCGCCACGTGGTAGGTGCAGCCGCCGAGGCTGCGATGGTTCCACGTGTCCACGACGTCAAATACCAGCGGCGCGTGGGGGGCAATGGTCGGCTGCAGACATTCGGGCGGCTGCCAGGCGCGATAGCGCACGCCGCCGACCGCCTCCCCATTGCTGCCGGTGGGATGCAACGGCACGCGGATGCCGCCGACGGTGACGGCAAAGCGATCGCCTATCAGGCCGCGCGCCTTGACTTGCAACCGTTCGAGCGAGCTATCAACGTACCGTACGGTGCCGCCGGCGCCGGCCTCTTCCCCCAAGACGTGCCAGGGCTCAAGCGCGGTGCGGAGTTCGATCTGGAGGTCACGCTGCTCGAAGTCGCCGATAAACGGAAAGCGAAACTCAAAGTGTGGTGCAAACCATTCGGCTTCAAATGGATAGCCTGCCTCGCGCAAATCGCCGATCACGTCCTTGAAATCGGTTTCGCAGAAATGGGGCAGCATCCAGCGATCATGAATGTCAGAGCCCCAGCGCACGAGGTCGTTGCGGTAGGGTTCGTTCCAGAACCGGGCGACGAGGCCGCGCAGGAGCAGGTGTTGGGCGAGGCTCATCCGCGAGTGCGGCGGCATTTCAAAGGCGCGCATTTCCACGAGCCCCAGCCGGCCGGCGCTGCTCTCCGGCGCGTAGAGCTTGTCGATGGAAAACTCGGAGCGGTGGGTGTTGCCGCTGGCATCAATCAGCAGATTGCGGAACAGCCGGTCGCAAATCCAAGGCGGCGTGTAGCCGAGCTTCCCGACGTTGCGATCCAGTTCCTTGAAGGCGACCTCAAGCTCGTAAAGCGAATCATTGCGCGCTTCGTCAACCCGCGGCGCCTGGCTGGTGGGGCCGATGAATAGGCTGCTGAACAGCCAGCTCAGCGACGGATGATTCTGCCAATAGGCCAGCAGCGACCGCAGCAGGTCGGGCCGGCGCAGGACGGGCGAATCCGGCGGCGTTTCGCCGCCGATAAGGATGTGGTTGCCGCCGCCCGTGCCGGTGTGGCGGCCGTCGAGCATGAACTTTTCCGTGCCGAGCCGGGTCAGCCGCGCCTCCTCATACAATACGGTCGTGCGTTCAACCAGTTCATCCCACGTTTTGCTCGGATGCAGATTCACCTCGATGACCCCCGGATCGGGCGTCACGGCAAGCTTGTTCAAGCGCGGATCGCGCGGCGGGGTTTCGCCCTCGATGATGACCGGCGTGCCCATTTCCGTAACGGCGGTTTCCACGCCGGCGACCAGATCGAGATAATCCTCCGTGGTCGCCACGGGCGGCATGAAGATGTGCAGGCGCCCGTCGCGCGGTTCGACGCAGAGCGCCGTGCGGATGATCCACGGCGCGCTCTGGCCTTGAACGGGACGGCGATTGGGGTCGAAATCCGGTGGCAACGGCGGCAGCTCGCCCCGTGCTTCCCCGGGTCCGCCGAGCTGCTGGGCACGCTGGCCGGGACCCTGCCCGGCCGGCACCGGGGCGCCTCCGCCGCGCAGAAATCGCTGGCCCGCGTGTTCCGGTTTTTCGGGTCGATACGGAAATTCCCTGGGCAATTCGGGCAGCTGGGGCTGTGACGGATCCTGCTGCCGGATCCACGGATAATCTTTTTCCGCGACCCAGGGAATCGAATCAATGGGCAGGCGCAGGCCCATCGGGGAATCGCCGGGGAGCAGCCATAGTGTGTCATCGTCACGCAAGAACCACGAGCCGGATATCCAGCCGGCCTGGTTGCCATACTCCGCGCGTTTAATGGGCAGGGCATAGCCCACGGCCTGGTCGAGGCCCTGTTGGAATAGCCGGGCAATGCGCTCCCGCTCCAGCTTGTCCTTGAGGTTGGTCTTGTCCGGCGTGACATTCGAAGGAAAGCGGCGCTCCTTCCACATATAATAAAACGCGTCTTCATAGGCCGGCAGAAGATATTTCGGGTCCGCTCCCACCACCCGGGAAATGCGGGTGAGCAGCTCCTTGGCCTCCTTCGCCCCATGCCCATAATTTTGGGATTCGTCAGCGATGAGGCTGTCGTCTTTCCAAACCGGGACGCCGTCTTTGCGCCAGTAGCAGGCCAGCGCCCAGCGCGGGATCGGCTCCCCTGGATACCATTTGCCCTGGCCGAAGTGCAGCAGCGAGCCGGGCGCGAATTTCTTGCGGAGCCGCTTGATAAGCTCGCCGGACAGAAGGCGTTTCTTGGCCGAGACGGCGGTGAAATTCCATTCCGGACCGTCCGGGTCGTCGATGGAAATGAAGGTCGGCTCGCCGCCCATGGTCAGGCGCACGTCCCCTTTTTTCAAATCGGCATCGATGGCGTGGCCCAGCGACTCGATTTTGCCCCATTGCGCGTCGGTGTAGGGCAGGGTGACGCGCGGCGACTCGTAGATGCGCTTCACGTCCATTTCGAAGCTGAATTCGCATTTGGATTCGTCCACCGCGCCGGAAATGGGCGCCGCGCTTGAGGGATCGGGCGTGCAGGCAAGCGGAATATGCCCTTCGCCCGCGAGCAGGCCGGAAGTCGGATCCAGGCCGATCCAGCCGCCACCGGGCAGATACACCTCGGTCCAGGCGTGCAAATCCGTGAAATCCTTTTCCGTCCCGCTCGGTCCGTCGAGGGCCTTCACATCGGCTTTCAACTGAATCAAATAGCCGCTGACAAAACGCGCGGCCAGGCCGCAATGCCGGAGCACCTGGCAGAGCAGCCAGGCCGAATCGCGGCACGAACCGCTCAATTTTCCAAGCGTTTCCTCCGGCGTCTGGACGCCGGGCTCAAGCCGGATGGTGTACTTGATATCCTTCCACAGCCGCTGATTCACGGCGACCAGAAAATCGTTGGTCCGCAGCCGGTCTTTCCCGGGAGTTTCCACCCCCTCCTGCTTGGTGCGCCCTTTTGTTTCCCCGAGTATATCCCGGCGGATCGCCGCCAGATACGCGGTGAATCTGGGCTCGATCCAGCACTTTTGCAGGAACGGCGCCAGTTCATGGTCCAGGGACGGATCGTACGCAAACGGAAATTTCTCCGCCTGTGGTTCCAGGAAGAAATCAAAAGGGTTCAGCACCGCCATCTCGGCCACCAGGTCCACCTCAACGCAAAATTCGCGGGTCGGCTGGTCGAAAACCAGGCGCGCGGCATAGTTGGATTGCGGATCCTGCACCCAATTGATGAAGTGCTTTTCGGGTTTGATCTTGAGCGAATAGGACAAAATCCGCGTGCGCGAATGCGGCGCGGGCCGCAGCCGGACCACCTGCGGCCCAAGATTGACGAGCCGGTCGTATTTATAGTGCGTTTTGTGATGGAGCGCGACGTGAATGGACATGGCGGATTTGCGATTTACGATTGGTTTATGGGGCCGGCTCCAGGTAGCGGATGCGTTTGTGGACGTCCGTGTTGATGGAGTGATAGGGATGCGTCAAATTGCCCGGATCGAACAGCGTCTGCCGCATGTGCTCGGCGTCATCGTTGCCGATGGCATCGCTGAATATCGGGAGGAGATAGTCGATGCCCGTTCTGGACGGCTTCATCAGCCGCGCGTCGTACAACGCCGGGTGCATGGAGCGGGCGTGGATGAGACCCCAGCGGTCGCGGAAGCGGTTGGCGTCATAACCTTCCACGAAAAAGCCCTTGGTGGCCGTGTACTGCAGTATCGAAACCGCATTGTTGCGGCCTTCGACGAGCAGGTCAACGGCCTTGGAACCGAGCAGCGCCGCGTAGAAACGGTCGAAGAGGATGGGGCGCCCGCCCCGCTGGGTGTGGCCGACTTTCCGGGTGAAGATGGCTTCCTTGGCGGATTCGCCGCGGCGGTAAAGTTGAAAATAGCGGTCGCCGATCATCTGGATCAACTTGGCGCGCAGGGCTTCCGCGGCCCCGCTCAGGACGATGTTGCCGCTCGGGTCGGTGGATTTGGTCTCCGCGCCCAGTTCGCGCCCCTGTTCGTCCACAATCCCCTCGCCACAAACAATGACGACATTCTTCTGCAGATCGTAGATGTGCTTGACGCGTTCGACCAGGTGCTCCAGATCCAGCGACTGTTCGGGAACGAGAATAATATCCGGCTGGCCATAGGCGGTGCCGAGGGCGATATAGCCGGAGTGGCGGCCCATGACCTCAATGATCGCGATGCGCCGGTGGCTTTCGGCCGTGGTGCGAATGCGGCCTACGCCCTGGGCCGAAACAAAGACGGCCGTGGCGTAGCCGGGGGTGACGTAGTTGACGATTTGATTGAGGTCGAAGACGGCGCGCGATTCGGCGCGTTTGTACCGGTAGCCGTGTTTGGCGGCGGCGTCGCTGGCGCGCACCCACTCATCCGGCTCGTTCGGATAATTCAGGCCCAGGTCGTTGTCGATGGTCTTGGGCGAGAGCACCACGGGCAGACGCTCGGCGAGCGGCTGCAGCCCGTTCAGGGTGCCATCCCCGCCGATACAAATGAGGCCGTCGATGCCCAGTTTTTTCAGGCGGGACGTGATCAGGTCGAGGTCCTCGGTCTTTTCGGGGTCCACGTAGTCGCGCGAGGAACCGATGAGCGTGCCGCCCTTGGTCGGATCGAGTTCAGGCACTTCCTGGAAGAGCGGATTGAGATGGACGTGCGGCACCCGGGGATTGAAGAGGCAGTTGAATCCCTTGATGAGGCCGAAGATCTCGACCTTGAGCTGGTTCGCGCGGGTGACGGCACCGTGAATGGTGGCGTTCAAGGCGGGCGTGTCGCCCCCGGCGGTCAGGATGCCAATGCGTTTCATATGCTCTCCAAGTAGGACGCCGTGCCCTCAGGGCGCTTTGCCGCCGTGGCCAGGCCCGCGGCCATTGAGGCGCGGCGTTTTTACATTTTGCGTTATTGTTGCTGCTGCTCTTCCTGCTGCACCATGATTTCCTCCTCCAAGTTGGTGAAATTTTGGACAATGTAGGCGTTGAACAACGCGTTGCCGATTTCGTTGAGCTTGTTCTGCAAGCCGTCCAGGTAATCGTGGAAGCCGGACTCGAATATTTCCTCGATGGTGGCGAATTGCAGTTCCGCGAGGAGCCGGCCCGCCAGCTTTTCCGCGTCGTTGCAGAATTTGCCCTCGGAAACACCGGAGATTTTGCGGAGGGCATGGTTCAGCTCATCCATGCAAAAACGGAAGGAGCGCGGGAAATCCTCGCTGAGCAGGAGGAATTCGGCGACGAGGCGCGGACTGACTTCGGCCGCGTGGCTGGTCTTGTAGGCATCCCAGGCGCTGCACGAGCGCAAGATGGCGGACCATTCCAAGGCATCGGTCTCGCTCACGGTCTGGGGCAGGCCTTTGGCCGGCAAGGTGGCGTGCCGCAGATCCAGGATGCGTGAGGTTTTGTCGGCGCGCTCCAGGTATTTCCCGGCCTGCGTAAACCACCAGCCTTCGTTTTGAATGAGGGTGGCGTACGTCAGGCCCATCATCAGCAGCGAGCTGGATTTGATCTGCTGGAAAAACTCGCTGGGACTTTCCTTCCAAACCTGCCGCGCCTCGGGCGTCCGGACGAACCAGTAAAGCCGGTTCAATTCCTCCCACAGCTCAATCGTGATCTGGTCGCGCACCATGCGCGCGTTTTCGCGCGCCTGGCAGATGGAGGAGATGATGGAATTGGGGTTTTCCATCTGAAAGACGAGGAATTCGGTGACGTTATGGGCGTTTGCCTTTTTGTGGAGGGCAAAAAACTGGGCTTCATCGCCGGTGGTCAGCACGATCGGCAACCAGTGCTTGGCCAGGCGCTCCTCGTCGAGGTTGCGCAGATCCAGCAGCAGCTGCAGGTTGACATCCACGATGCGCGCGATGTTCTCGGCGCGCTCGATGTACCGGGACATCCAGTAAAGGGAGTTGGCTACGCGGCTTAACATAAGGTTAAAATCCCAAACCCGAAGTCCCAACTCCGAAATCCCACGGAAATCCGAAGGCCGAATCCCATAATGGGTCTCCGCGCCTGGGCGTCCGCCCAAGGACCCCGTTTCGGGATTCGTTCAAATTTCGGACTTCGGATTTGGTTATTCGTCTCCATAAAGCACCCAGGTGTCTTTGCTGCCGCCGCCTTGGGATGAATTGACGACGAGCGAACCTTTGCGCAGGGCGACGCGCGTGAGGCCGCCGGGCACGATGACGGTCTTCTCGCCGGAAATGATATACGGGCGCAAATCGATGTGCCGGCCCTCGAAGAGACCGTCGGTCACATGCGTCGGGTGGCGGGAGAGGGAAATGGTGGGTTGGGCAATGTAATTGCGCGGCTCGGCCTCCACCTTCTTCCGAAATTCGGCGACCTCCTCCTTGGTCGCCTTGGGTCCGATCAGCATGCCATAGCCGCCCGACTCGTTGGCGGCCTTGATCACCAGCTTTTCCATGTTCTCCAGGATATATTTTTTGTCAGCCTCCTCGTTGGCGAGATAGGTCGGCACGTTGGGAATGATGGGCTCCTGATCGAGGTAAAACTTGATGATCCGGGGCACGAAATAATACATGACCTTGTCGTCCGCGATGCCGGTGCCGATGGAATTGGCGAGCGAGACGTGGCCGGCGCGATACGCATTGACGAGTCCCGGCACCCCCAGCATCGAGTCGCGCCGAAAGACGGTGGGATCGAGGAAGTCGTCGTCCAGCCGCCGATAAATCACATGCACTGGCTGTAAGCCCTTGGTGGTGCGCATGAAGACCCGCGAATCGCGCACAACCAAATCGCGTCCCTCGACGATTTCGATGCCCATTTGCCGGGCGAGGTAGGTGTGTTCGAAATACGCGGAGTTATAAGCGCCGGGCGTGAGCAGGACCACGCGCGGATAGGCGACGCCCGGGGGCGCAATGTATTGGAGCATGCGCAGGAGTTCGCGCGGATAATCCTCCACGGGCCGCACGCCGACGCTTTCGAACACCTGGGGGAAGGTTCGCTTCATGGCGCGGCGGTTTTCCAGCACATAGCTCACGCCGCTGGGGCAGCGGCCGTTGTCTTCCAGCACCAGGTAGTTGCCCTTGTCATCCCGGATCAGGTCCGTGCCGCAGACATGGATGTAAATGTCCTTGGGCACGTTAAAGTCCACGAATTCGCGCCGGAAATGTTTCCCGGAAAGAATGTAGAACGGCGGAATGACGCCCTCCTTGAGAATCCGCTGCTCATGGTAAAGATCGTGCAGGAAAAGATTGAGGGCGGTGATGCGCTGGACCAGGCCGCGCTCCAGATATTCCCATTCCTTCGCCGGAATGATGCGCGGGAGAAGGTCAAACGGGAATATTTTCTCGGCGCCCGCGGCATCTCCATAGACGTTGAAGGTGATACCCTGGCGCAAAAAGGCGAGGTCCACCGACTGGCGTTTGTGCTCAAATTCGGGCACGGTGAGATTCTGGAACAATTCGCGGAAACGATGGTAGTGCGGCCGCGATTCTCCATCGGCGGCCAGCATTTCGTCAAAAAAGATTTCCGGGTCGTAGCCGTTCAGCATCCCGGCCCGAGGCAGCGATTTAATCTTGGTGGCCATTTTGCAACATTTTAAGGAATCCGCTTCGAATTGCCAAACCATCCAAAAACCGCCAGTTCCGGCGATTTTAGGAGCTATTGCACCGCGTAACCGGACTGACCCGATTGAAAATCATCGCGATGCATTGTAAGGCATACCCAAAGCATTCTCCTTGCCGCCCACAGGAGTACGAAAAAATCCCAACTTTGGCAAGAATGTCATGGGGGGACCTTTGAGTGCCAAGTTCCGAATGCGGAGGGCGGAATGCCGGATGGGACTACGGGGAAACACCCTTCGGAAATTCCCTGTCCGAATCCCAAAGGGTTTCCGCCCCAAAGCTTGGGGTTGCGACGAAGGAGCTACCCCGGGTAAGTCCGCAGATGACCACCAAACCCAACGGGGTGGAAATGGGCAAAGGACATGGCCAGAAACTGACCACAGGAAGAGAAGTTACCAAGCCTTTGGTTGCCGTGGTAGCGTTGGACCCAGTGGCGAAATTGCTCGGAATGAACCTATTCCATGACTTGAGAAAAAAAATGTCTCTCCGGAGCGCATGCCGCCAATTTGGCACCCCGCTTGCTGACTACAATCATCAAATTGAATCCATTTCGCTTAGTCTCGATCGCTTTTGCGGACTGCCACCCAGCTCAATCGGATGGACAGTGTTGCCTATAGCAGATGAATTTGGCGCAATTTTGCGTCGATTTACCTGAAAAACGATGTGAGAAATGATGTGAAAAAAACTTTCGAATTTATAGAACAGTATGAAGTTTAAGATGTCGTCTTCACATCCACGGTCGGCGTGTGTTCGCCTCATCTTCTTGGTTGCCGTTCTTTGCGCGACACTTTCCATCGGCTCACACTGTGTGTTTGGTCAGTCGCCGTTAATGGTTGGGGATTGGGAATTTGCGGATGGCTCAAACGCGACGGTGGCGGCGGACTCCAGCGGTTATGGGCACAACGCGACCCTCTACGTTCCGGAAGTGGCCGGCGGTTACCACGGGGGAGGAGCATTGTATTCGGATGGCGTCCATGAAGTGATGTCCATTCCCAACAGTGCCAACCAAGTGCTGCCGGCCACCGGCGGGCCCTTCACCATTTCCTTTTGGTTTAATCCGACTCAAACGGGGAATGGGTGGGCGGGGCTGATGTGCAATGAGACATCCGGCACGAGCGGGTT
>JBEKZM010000120.1:0-19594 GCA_049509875.1 Verrucomicrobiota bacterium
GACGATTTGGCGGGCGGGGTTTATAGTCTGGCCGCTGGGCAGCAGGCGCAGGCACTGCATCAAGGCGCCTTTGTCTGGGCGGATTCACAGAATACGCCGTTTGCCTCCACCGCCAACGACCAGTTTCTCATTCGTGCGCAAGGCGGCGTGGGCATCGACACCGCCAGTCCCGAACAAGGATTGAGTGTGTCTGCCGGCATGAATCTGGATCAAGCCAGTCTGAATGCCGGCTTTCTCAACAATGGCAACACCAATGGCTACGGCCTGAGCTTTGGCATTGCCAGCGGTGAAGGCATCGCCTCCCAGCGCACCGGTGGCAGCCGGGCTAGCGGCCTCTATGGCCTCGAATTTTACACGGATTTTGGCAACCGGATGACCATCCTCCAGGATGGAAATGTGGGCATCGGCACCAATGGTCCCGCTGCGGCCCTGGAGATTTCCTCCAGCGGCGGCTTGGGCTCCCCGCAACTGCAGTTGGATCAGCAGGCCAATGATTATGCCCGGCTTCGCTTCGCCCCCTCCTCCTATAGCGCGTGGGACATCGCCGTGAAGACGGTCATGAATTTCTATGTCAATGGCGCGAATGTCATGACCCTGGCGCCCAGCGGCAATTTAACGGTTGGATCCATCACCATTACCGGCGGCTCGGATCTGGCCGAGCCGTTCACTTTTTCCGCCTCGGACCAGGAAATTTCGCAAGGATCAGTCGTCATCATTGACGAGGCCAATCCCGGGCAACTGAAGCTGACCGAGCAGCCTTACGACACCCACGTGGCGGGCGTGGTCAGCGGCGCCAACGGCATCCATCCGGGCATCCAGATGCATCAGGAAGGGGTGCTCGAAGGCGGCAGGAATGTGGCGCTTTCCGGGCGGGTCTATGTGCAAGCCGACACCTCCAACGGGGCCATCAAACCGGGCGACTTGCTGACAACCTCGGGCACGCCGCGATCCTCGGTAAAGCCATGACGGGCTTGAGCGAAGGCAAAGGCATGGTGTTGGTGTTGGTCACGTTGCAATAGAAAAGGAGTTTTATGAATAATAGAATTTCTCAAATGGCGGTGAGTCTCGGGTTGTTCGCCCTCCTGACTATGTCGGCGACGGCGGCGGAGAGACAAGTCTTGCACGGCCATGTGCCGCCCGCAGTGGCACAGCTCGGCTTGCAGCCAATAGGGCGGCTGCCTGCGACCGATCGCCTGCATATCGCGATCAACCTGCCCTTGCGCAACAATGAATCGCTCAGCAAATTGATCCAGCAGGTGTATGACCCAGGCAGCACCAATTTCCATCGTTATCTAACGCCCGAGCAATTCACGGAGAGGTTTGGGCCGTCAAAGGAGGATTATCAAGCCATCCTAAACTTTGCCGTAGCAAACGGATTGAAAGTCTCCCGCCCGCATCCTGGGCGGGCCATTGCGGGCATCGACGGCTCGGTGGAAGATATTGAGCGGGCGTTGCATGTTACCATGTTCCAATATCAGCATCCGATCGAGAACCGCCGTTTTTTTGCGCCGGATGTCGAGCCTTCCCTCGACCTAGCCGTTCCTGTCTTAGCCATTAGCGGCCTGAACAATTTTGAAGTGCCTCATTCCAACCTGAAACATGCGGGACGAATACGCAAGAACGCAAATGAAATTGGGTCAGCAGGATCGGGGACGAGTGGTAACTTGCTGGGCGCCGACTTCAGAAACGCCTATGTTCCGGGTCTTAATAATTTGAAGGGTGAAGGGCAAGTGGTCGGTTTAGTCGAATTCAGCCGAGGAAACGGTTTTTCTGGAGGAGGAGGTTATGTTCTAAGCGACGTTCAACTATACGAAAGTCTGACCGGCGCACCAACGAATATTCCCTTAATCTCCGTATTGGGACCAAACCCGACCCCCCAATCCGGTGCTGGCGATAATGAATTATCTCTGGATATTGACATGGTCATTGCCATGGCCCCTGGCATATCCAACATCGTTTTGTATTGGGGCAATTACAATGCAACGGACGAGGAAACATATCAGGAAATGGCCTATCCGACTGAAGGGGAGCCACGACCTAACCAGATCAGCACATCATGGTCGATTGACAATGCGCCAGCTTCAACCAATTATTTGAGGGAGTTAGCCGTGCAAGGGCAGTCCTATTTTTGGGCCTCTGGAGATGGTGCGGCGTGGCCAGTCGTAACGGGCAACTACCCGGGCTTCGAGTGGTTGACAAGCGTCGGAGGCACCGATTTGTCCATGAATGGCACGGGCGCGTCTTGGCAATCCGAGTCCGCCTGGGGAGGCAGCGCCGGGGGATATTTGACCGCCGTGCCCATTCCTTTCTTCCAAAAGGGTGTCGACATGAGCCACAATCAGGGATCCACGCAATACCGGAATTGTCCAGACGTAGCCATGGCTGCATCGGGCATCGAGATAGTCGCCTCTTTCCAGCCCACCAACGGCCCTCGGCAGACGGGACAGGTGATAACGGACGTGGGGGGCACAAGCGCGGCCGCTCCGCTTTGGGCGGCCTTTACGGCGCTGGTAAATGAGCAGGCGAAGGCACAGGGCAAACCTCCTGTCGGTTTTCTCAATCCGGCTCTTTACTCAACTGGCCAATCGCTCAATTACACCAGTTGCTTCCACGATATCACCAATGGTAATACTTTTTCATCCGCCAGTCCCAATGCCTATTCCGCCACGAACGGCTATGATCTTTGTACTGGCTGGGGCACGCCGGCGGGTGTCAATCTCATGAACGCACTCGTTGGTCTTTCCGGCCCGGTCTTTGTGGACTTCACCTATGGCGGCACCACCAACAACGGATCCTGGGATTATCCGTTCCATACCCTGGCTCAGGGAATCAATGCCGTCAGCAATTATGGAACCATTTTTCTCATCAACGGCGGATCAAGTGCTGAAAAACCGTTTATTACGAAACCAATGAGAATTACAGCCCAAAATGGCATCGCCAGTGTCGGCAATTAACTCGTGCCAAAACATTTCCATTATTAAGTACCATGAAAACAATTTGTCTCGTCACCTTGGCGACAGGGCTGCTTGCTCCAGCCGTACACGCCCAGCCATACACAATTAACTGGTATAACATTGCCGGCGGAGGCGGCACTAGCACCGGCGGCACTTATCAAGTCAGCGGCACCATCGGCCAGCCGGACGCCAGCGGCGCGCTGACTGGCGGCAATTACTCATTGACTGGAGGCTTCTGGGCGCTATATGCCGTGCAAACGCCCGGCGCACCATTGCTCACCATCACCTACACCGGCTATCAAGCCATCGTCTCGTGGCCGCCGTCGGTGACGGGCTGGACATTGCAAACCAATGCCAACCCTGGCACGCCGGCCTGGGGCAATTATCTCGGGACAATCGTCAACAACAGCGCGACCATCTCTTCTCCCAAGGGGAATGTGTACTTCCGGCTCGCCACTCCGTGACAGAGTGGAAAAAATCCGATTACAGCTAATTTGCTAAGCTCTTCATTAATTCATTTATTATGAATAAATTGTTTCACTGCGCGGTCGCAGGACTGCTGCTCCCGACCCTAAATTATTCGCTCTCCATCGGACTGGCTCAAACCACGGACTTTACTTATCAAGGCCGCGTGTCAGACAACGGTACAAACTTCACCGGCAACGGCCAGTTCCAGTTTGCGCTGGTCACCAGCAGCAATGCCAACCAAACCGCCACCGCCACCGCCGAAATCAGCGGTGGTTATGTAACCGGTTACATAATCGACAACGGCGGCAATGGTTATGTCACTGCGCCTTTGGTCACGGTTTATGGCGGCGGCGGCGCCAATGCGGGCGGCAGGGCCAATATCAGCGGCGGCGCGGTCACCAGCATTACGGTCACAAAGCCCGGCAATGGCGGTTACACCAGCGCCCCGACGGTGACGATCACGCCGCCCCCGGCGAGCATCTCCTATAACACTTACTGGAGCAACGATGGAACGAGTGTCAATGGCAGCGAACCATCCGCCGCCCTGAGCGTGGCAGTGAACGACGGCTTGTTCACCATCGTTTTAGGCGACACGACGCAGCCGAATATGGCGGCCATCCCTGCCGCGCTGTTCAATCAGCCCGGCTTGCAAATGCGCATCTGGTTTAACGACGGCGCGAATGGTTTTGCCGCGTTGAGTCCGGCGCAGACTCTCACGCCCGCGCCGTATGCGGTTTATGCGACTACCGCGGGCGAGTTGATCGGTTTGTCGATTGAACCAAACAGCGATGGCGCGCCGAATGTGATTGATGGCTCGTCGGTGAATTTTGTTTCCAACGGCGTGGTGGGCGCGACCATCGCGGGTGGGGGAGCGACTAACTATCTTGATTCTGGCGTTGCTTTTTCGAACAGCGTCACGGCGGATTTTGGAACGGTGAGTGGCGGCGAGCAAAACACCGCCAGCGGCAATAACGCGACGGTGAGCGGCGGCGTGCAAAACACTGCCAGCGGCGCGAGCGCGACGGTGAGCGGTGGCTCAGCCAACGGCGCCAGCGGCCCGATAGCGACGGTGAGCGGCGGCGTTTTCAACATCGCGAGCGGTCCAGGCGCGTTTGTCGGCGGCGGTGGTTTCGATGGAGCCAGCCTTGCCGGCAACACTGCCAGTGGTGCTGCATCCATTGTCGCCGGTGGATGGGCCAATCAAGCAACCAGTACTTATGCCGGCGTTCTGGGAGGCATAGGCAATACCGCCAGCGGCAATAATGCGGCGGTGAGCGGCGGGCAATACAACACCGCCAGCGGTTTTGGCGCGTTCATCGGCGGCGGTGGCAGCGATGAATATGGGGTTGTCGGCAACACCGCGAGCGGTCTTGAATCCGTAGTCGCCGGTGGATTATTCAATCAAGCAACCAATTCTCTTGCCACCGTCTCGGGTGGCGCCAATAACACCGCCGGTGGCAGTTGCGCGACGGTGAGCGGCGGCTCGGAAAACGTCGTCAGCGGCAGTTACGCGGCGGTGAGCGGCGGTGCTCTCAACACCGCCACTGGCAACGGCGCTTTTGTCGGCGGCGGTGGTTTCGACGGAGTGGTGCTTTCCGGCAACACTGCCAGCGGTAATGCTTCCGCAGTCGCGGGTGGATTAGGCAATCAAGCGACCAATTTTTATGCCACCATTGCGGGTGGCAGCCACAACACCGCCAGTGGCAGTTATGCGACGGTCGGTGGCGGCAATCACAATACCGCCAGCGGCGGCAGCTCCACAGTGAGCGGCGGCTCGGACAACGACGTCAGTGGTCCCAACGCGACGGTGGGCGGCGGCGCTTTCAACGAGGCCAGCGGCAAATATAGTTTTGCCGCCGGACAACAGGCGCAGGCGGTGCATCAGGGCGCCTTTGTCTGGGGGGATTCGCAGAACGCACCTTTTGCTTCCACGGCCAACGACCAGGTGAGTTTTCGTTGTGCCGGAGGCGTGTTGTTCACGAGTGGCAACGGGAGCCCCAACCAGACGGTGTCCTGGACCCCGGGCAGCGCGAGCTGGAGTTTTTCCAGCGACCGCAATTTGAAAGACCGCTTTGAAAATGTGGATGCCGCCTCAGTGCTGGACAAGGTCGCCCAACTGCCGGTGGTCGAATGGAGCTACAAGGGCTATCCGCAACGGCACATCGGCGCGATGGCCCAAGATTTTCACCAATTTTTCCCGCTCAACGACAATGACAAAGTATTGAACGACGCGGACCTGCACGGAGTGGAACTGGCCGCCATTCAGGGATTGAATCAAAAACTGGAAGAACAGAACGCCGATTTAAAACGGCAGAATGACTCGCTGGCCCAACGTTTGGACAACCTCGCCCAAGTTGTGCAAGCGCTCGTCGAAAAGAAATGAGGAACTATGCATTGCGAGCATTCTCCCGAGATGATCATCCGGAAACCCTGTTGGCCCGAAACCCATTGAGACTAATGAGGTGTTGAGTTGGCTTCTGCTTGGGCGGCAGCCGGGCTGGCATCATCCGGTTCTACCTCGAGCGTGACGGGACCGGCGGCAATCGCTTTGTTGACCGGCGGATACGGCGGCGCGTCCCAGTCCAGGTGCATTTGGGCCAGCTCCTGGCGGAGCAAACGCAAGTCCCAAAGCTGGACCTGCTGGTCGATTTGCACGACGGCCAACTGGCTGCCATCAGGACTGAACTGGCACAATCCCAACATGATGGTCCCCGGCGCCTCCAACGTTGCCAGCGGTTGTTCTGTGAAGGTGTCCAACAGTTGAATCTTGTGCAGGTCCAACCGAGCCATCATCCGGCCATCCCCACTGAAGGCGGTGAAGGTATTTCCGTCGCCGGCCTGAGGCGGACCTTTGGGTTGCCAGGTCCCGGCCTCCCATAGTTGATACTCGCTCGAACTGGTCGCCAACCAGCGACCATCCGGGCTGAAGGTGACCCAGGCTCGGGCCGGCTCAGTAATGGTGCGCACCAAATCGCCAGAGCGGGCATCCCAAATTTTCACCAATGGATTATTCCACGAAGCGGTGGCCGCCCATTGGCCATCTGGACTGAGGGCGATGCGCGTGTTTAAAGGATGCCCGGATAGAACGACTTTCGAGTTCGGTTTCTGCAAATCAAAGACCGAGGATTGGTTGTTCGTTTTCTGTGCCACTGCCAGATACCGGCCATTCAAACTCATGGAACCTTGCTCACTGCCCGGCGCATCAAAGAACGGACGCGCCTTTCCCAGCCGATATGCCGACGCGCCCACCTGTTCCAATGTTCGTTGGCGGACACCGACGAAGCGGTCCACCGTGAACAAACTTCGCCCGTCCGGAGGAAAAATCACATCCTCAACCCACTTCAGTGGAAACGAGCCGATTTTTTGAGCGGAGCAGGCATCCCAAACGCGGATCGTGCTTGTGGTTCCCGTGGCCAGGATGCGCCCATCGGAGCTAAAGGCAGGAACGGGTGCGCGCTCCTCGTCGCGCGGCATATAAAGCTCGCGACATTCCTGGCTGGAAGCCACTTCCAGCCAGCCATAGTGGGCTCCATCATTCCAGCCCATCAGATAGCGGTCATCCGGACTGAATTGAATTTGCCAACCGCTCCCGCGATAGCTGGCCAACTGGCGGCCAGCCTCCGGGTTCCACAGCCGAACCACGCCATCATAGCTGGAGCTGGCGAGCAGGCTCCCGGCATGATTAAAGGCCAGGCATTCGATCCTGGAGACATGGCCGGCGAGCACGGCCCGCCGCTGCCCCGTCTCCGCATCCCAAACATAAATGTTAAAATCCTTGCAGGCGGTTGCCAGCCGCTTGCCGTCAAAACTCCACGCGAAGGCCCAGACACCGGCGGGGCAGATCAACTTGCGCACCGTTTTGCCTGACCCGACGTCGCGGATTTCCACCGCCGGGTCGTCTTGGCTGAAAAACACCATCCGGGTATTTTCGGGATGGGAGGAGAGAAAATCGCCAAGGCGTTTGCCAGACAGAGGTGCTGTATCCTGGCCCGAGGCAAGGTCGTAAACCGAAATGGTCCCATCCGCGCGCCCGATGCTGAAAAACTGGCTGTCCGCGCTGAATACCCCCAAAAAGAAAGCACTCTGTTCGTTAGTGGAGTCCGGGTGCTGTGAAGCCCTCACCACGGCCTTTTGATTTTCCACGTCCCAAACCCACATGCTTTCCCTCCCGGCCTCGTCCCAGTAACTAACCATCAGATATCTGCTGTTGGGGCTGAATCCATCAACGCCCTCCTGAGTCTGACTTGGGGCGGACAGAACAGACACCGCAAGATTATTTGAAAAGGAATAAATAGTAATATTGCTGTTGGTGCTCTCATACGCATAACGTTCCAGCTTTAAGTCCATGCGGGCGAGTTCATTGCGGGCGTGTCCCGTGACGACCATCTGTTTGGCCACCCGCAGGTCGGAGACTGCGAGACAGGCGATGGCCTCATTGCGCACGGCCAAACCGGAACGGATTGCCGCCGCCTTCTGCACGGTGGCCAGACTGGCAAACCGCTGGCCGGTATGGGTGCTGGTACGCGTGGCGCGGGCTTCCGCCAGATAAGAAGCCCATAGTTTTTCGGTGGCTTCATCCTTCGCCTGCCGGATTTGCCGGTTTTCGCGCTGAATGCGAATCGCCACCATTACCGACGCGCCCAAGGCGAAGACCAGTGCGGCGGTCACGGCGCCAGCGGCCATGAATGCCAATTTGTTTCGGCGCACCAGTTTCTGAAATCTATAAAGATTGCCCGGCGGGCTGGCCACCACCGGTTCGTTGTTCAGATGCCGTTGAATATCGGCGGCGAAGCCGTTGGCGGTCTCGTAGCGGCGCGAGCGGTTTTTCTCCAAGGCCTTCATCACGATCCAATCCAGGTCGCCCCGCACTAGATGGATCAGCTTCGGCGCCTCGGTCTGGCGTCGTTGTGCTGCAGTCGTCAATTCCCCCGCGAACATCGTTCTCAGCCGCGTCGAAGGCCGCGCTGGTTCCTCCTCACGGATCGTCCGGCGGATTTCATCCAGCCCGGCCCGCAACAGTTTTTCGGCGCTGAACGGCGTCTGGCCCGTCAGCAGTTCGTAAAGTAACACGCCCAGGGAGTAGATGTCGCTGCGCGTGTCAATGTCCAGCGCGCTTAATTCCGCCTGCTCCGGACTCATATAAGCAGGCGTGCCAATGAACTGCTCGAAGGCGGTGAACAAGGTCTGGTCCGTCAATCTGCCGTGCGTCGCCTTGGCGATGCCAAAGTCAATCACTTTGGGCACCGCCACGCCGTCGCACATCGTCACCAGTATGTTCGACGGCTTTAGATCCCGATGAATGACGCCTTTCTGGTGCGCGTGTTGGACAGCCCGGCAAACTTGAATAAACAGATCAAGCCGTTCTCGGGTGGAGAGATTGTTCTCGTCACAGTAATTCGTGATTTTGCTTCCGCGCACGAGTTCCATGACGAAGTACGGCCGGCCGGTTTCCGTCGCGCCAGCGTCAAACACCTTGGCGATATTTGGGTGGTCCATCAAGGCAAGCGCCTGCCGTTCCACTTCGAACCGGGCCATGACGTTCCTGGTGTCCATACCCAGCTTGATGACTTTGAGCGCGACCCGGCGACGCACGGGTTCCTCCTGCTCGGCCATGTAAACCACACCGCAGCCGCCCTCGCCAATCTGTTGCAACAGTTTGTAGCGGCCAATCCGGTCGCCGGGTCTTTCCAGCGCCGCGAGCAGCGGCGACTTCACGCCGGGCGGTTGCATGAATTCGTCCTCTTTGTGATGCTGCAGCAACTTCTCCACAGCCAGGCGAATCGCGGGATTATTCGCACAAGCGCGAGCTAAAAAAGCAGAGCGTGCTTCGGCCGATTCGCACCGGAGTGATTCAAGAAAGATCTCCCGCTCGAGGTCGAAGGGGCTTTCCGGTTGGTCATTCATCGCGTTACCATCTATCAAGCGCAATCCCGCGCCAGAGTCCGCAAAAACTATTTTGCGCTTAATCGCGCCCCTCGGCAATCACCTGCCGCAGCCAGGCGCGCGCAAACATCCACCGGCCTTCTGCCGTTCGCTTGGATACATTCAACGCCGCGGCCGCTTCCTCCATGGTCAATCCCGCAAAATAAACCAACTTCACCAATTCAGCCGAAACGGGGTCTTTGGCGGCGAGATGATCCAGCGCTTCATGCACAGCCAGCGCCTCGTCCGACGGGGGAGAGAGGATGGCGTGCCATTCCTCCAACTCCACCCGCTCTGGTCGTTCGCCGCGCTTGAGGCTTTGTTTCCGGCGGGCCGACTCGATTAATATCCGGCGCATCGCTTCTGCCGCGCACGAAAAAAAATGCGCACGATTGGCAAATCCCGGAGCGCGGTTCCCCGCCAGCTTGAGCCATGCCTCATGCACGAGCGCCGTCGGCTGGAGCGTGTGGCCGCTCGCCTCTCCCGCCATTTTCACAGTCGCAATCCGTCGCAGTTCCGCATAAACCAGTGACAATAATTCCTCCGCCGCGCGGCCGTCGCCGGCATTCATTGCTTCGAGGGATCGTGTCACTTCACCCACGGGGCTGACTATAAACGCCACCATGATGAAGTAAAGACCGCCTTGCAAAAGAGACCAATATCGTCGCCCGAAAATGCCGTCGCGTTCCTGGTGACAGGCCAGCACTCCGGTCGCCACGCGCGCGGTTGCCTTTGCGATCAGCCAGCCGGAAGACGTGTACCTGAATGAAATTCTGGTCCGGCTTGCACGTGAGGATTTTCAAACTTGAAGGCAAGAAGGCATGAGGTTCAAGAGTGGAATATGCCGAGTTGAAAAATTGGCAAAGAGGGATTTTTCCATAATTTGAAAAATCGTCCCTCTTGTCTCGCCCTAATTGGTCATTTGTACTTGTATAAAATCGCCAGCAAACCGGTTTGAGGAGGTGCTTAAAACCAAACCCATGCTCTAATGGGCGCCGCGGGTGCTTTGCTTATGGCCCTCGGTGTGTTCTTCAAATTGAAATGATTTGATTGATTCGTCTCGTGTCAGCGCTGTCTACAGTACGCCGAGAACTGGAGGCGATTCCGGAATTATCAGCGCTTCTGAATTCGTTCAATTGTCAATGTGCGAAAATCTGCGTCAAACAGAGGGCGAGCCTGCGCTGTGGAAGGCTTCGGCTCGTCAGCGGTGGGTGTTCCGCAACGCGGTCTTGAAGGCCGTCAGCGTTTCCGGACTGACATGATGCTCAATGCCCTCGGCGTCCAGTTCGGCGATCCGTTCCGAAATGCCCAGTGAGCGCAAAAAAGAAACCACGGTCTCGTGCCGTTGCTTGCATTCTTCAGCCAGCTTTTGTCCGGCATGCGTCAAAAAAATGGCCCGGTAAGGCTTCGTGTTCACCAGCCCGATTTTTTGCAACCGCGCCAGCGTGCGATTGACTGTGACATGCGTCACACCCAGCCGCCTCGCCAAATCAACCAGCCGCGCCTCGCCCTGTGCCGCCAAAAGGTCGGCAATGGCTTCAACGTAATCTTGGGCGGTTTCCGTCGCGCGGTCGTGGCGCGACCGGCGGAAAGTGTCCGCCGGCGGCACCGCCGGGCGGGTGGCAGCCAGTGGTTTACGGGTGGATCGGGGCATAATTTACCTGAATGAAGCAAATAGCGGCTTTTTAGTCGAGGTTTTAATTTGTAGTTGAAACTACATTTTTGTTGACAATACACACCCTATTTTGTAATCAGTGCGACAATTTATAGCTTATGCTAAAGGTCGCCTTGTTGGAGTTGTCAGTCACCGCGCTGGTTTCTCCGCTCGCATTCGGTGAGAACACCAATCTGCCGCCAGCCGGTTCGACTTCTCCGAAGGCTTCCAACACCGTTGGAAACACAACGAATCAGCCGACGCAGCTAGGCAATATCGTCGTGACCGCCGACTTGGATGCTGCGCGCGAGCAAATCGCGCCAAGTTTGGGGGCGGTGACCTACCAAATCGGCGCGAACCAGATTCAGTCCATGAGCCAGGGTGAAGACTCCTCATTTCAGCAAGTGCTATTGCACGCGCCGGGCGTGGTGGAGGAGGAATTCGGGGAAGTGCATGTGCGCGGCGATCACGGCGACGTGCAATACCGCGTCAATGGCGTTTCGCTGCCAGAAAGCCTCAATGGTTTCGGACAGGAAATTGACCCCCACCTGATCAATTCGGTCACGCTAATCACCGGAACCATGCCGGCCCAGTATGGCGACCGCACGGCCGGCATCATTGACGTTACAACCAGGACGGGTTCCCAACTCAATGGCAATGAAGTTTCACTTTACGGCGGCAGTTACGATACCATCCATCCTTCCGGGTCATTCGGTGGCACGACCAGCAATCTGGATTATTTCGTCACCGCCTCCTATTTGCACAACAATCTCGGCATTGACAACACCACTTCCAGCAGCGACCCATTGCATGACATTACCGATCAGGAAAAAATCTTTGGTTATTTCTCCCATCGCTTCGACGCTACTAGCCGGCTGACCCTGCTGTTGAGCGGTTCTTATTCAGATTTTGAAATTCCCAATACCCCGGGACTTGCACCAAACTACCAGTTGATGAACTTCCCCACGGCGGACTCGTCCATCATCAATGAGAATCAGAACGAACAAAATTATTACGCCGTGCTTTCCTATCAGAAATCCGCGGGCAATCTTTCAGCCCAAGTTTCCGCCTTTACCCGATATACCGACCTCCGGTTTAGCCCTGATCCGGAGCAAGACCTGCTCTTCAATGGCAACGCCGCACAGGTGGACAACAGTGATTTCGCAAACGGACTGCAAGCGGATGCGTCTTACACCTTGGGCGATCACCACACCATCCGCGCCGGGCTGCTGGCAACGTATGACATCGAACGGCTCGACAACACGTCCGCTGTTTTTCCTGCCGCCAGTCAATTCTCTCCCAGCCCATCCGCCGACACCCTGCCCGGACCAACACCGCAATCGTCCACTACGCCGGAAACAATCGCTGCCAACGGCGGAAACAGCGGGTTGACCTCCGGCATTTACCTGCAGGATGAGTGGCAATTGAACGACCGGCTCACCTTGAACTTCGGCGCGCGCTACGACCGCTACGATGTTTCGTTCGATCACGAAGACCAGGTCAGCCCGCGCGCGAATCTAGTCTGGCAAGTGGACGACGCTACTTCCGCCCACCTCGGTTATGCGCGTTATTTCATGCCGCCTACGCTGCAATATGTCACCCCGTCAACCGTTCGGGCATTTGAATATACCACTGACGCGCCGTTCAATGATCTGGACGGTCCGCCCAGGGTTGAACGCGATAATTATTTTGATGCCGGTGTTTCCCGGCAAATCACCCCGGCCTGGCAAGTCACTGCGGATTCTTTCTGCAAATTGGCCAGACATCTCCTCGACGATGGACAGTTTGGCACCGCCGTCATTCTCAATAATTTTAATTATACGTCCGGCCAGGTTTATGGCGCGGAGCTGAGCAGCACCTACAAGCAAGGCCCCTTTTCCGCGTATGGAAATTTTTCGTATGTGCAGACTTGGGCCAAAAATATTGACTCGGTTGAAAACGAATTTCCGAACAACGAACTGGCTTACCTGTCCGCGAACAACATCCAACTGGATCATCAAGGCCGGTTCACTGGTTCGGGCGGCGTGTCTTATACGTTTCTTAAAGACACCCGGGTCTATACGGATTTACTTTATGGCAACGGGCTGCGGGCCGGTTTTGCGAATCTTGAAAAACTGCCTGCCTATGTGACCGACAATGTTGGTGTGGAACACGTCTGGCATTTGCATGCTGCGGGCATCCGCGAATTAAAGCTGCGCTTTGACTGCCTCAATCTTTTCGACCAGGTTTATGAAATCCGCAATGGCACGGGCCTCGGCATTGCCGCCCCGGCCTATGGCCCGCGCCGGGCATTTTATGCCGGGCTCACCGCGGTCTTCTGAACCTGCAAAACGAATTCGATCAGCCTACGGATGGCACGCGTCATCCTTTCGCAAAAATGAAGGAAACGTCAGTATTTTAGTCGAGGTTTTATCTTGTAGTCAAAGATACAAATTTTGGTTGACAGTCCGGACTCACGCATGTATCTAAAGCTACATTATTTTGTTCCTGATAAAAAACATCGTTGCTGCCGGGCTGTTTTCCTGCTCGGTTGAATCCCGTGTCCGGGCGCAGGAATCTTCCCCGCCCGAAAGCCCGGGGACAAACAGTCTCTTTTTTTTGGTGCGTGGTTCCCCGCCAGCCAGGCAGGTCCTCTCTTCCGGCCTGGGACCAACGAACAGCACCGGCCCGGGCTCCAATGTTCAGACTTGGAACTGGCACGTGCAGAATACGGCCATCGTGCAGGGCTACTTTGGTTTTCCCGCCAAATACTCCGGCCCCGCCAGCCTGGACAGCCAGGGTGACGTCGAGCAAACCGTCACGCTGGATCTGTTTGCCGGCGTGCGGTTGTGGGGCGGCGCCGAGGCGCACGTGGACGGATTGCTGTGGCAGGGCTTCGGTCTGGCCCAGACTCATGGCGTCGAGGCCTTTCCCAACGGTGACGCCTACAAAGCCGGCACTGCGACCCCCGAGTTTATGTTTGCGCGCTTGTTTATCCGTCAGACCATTAGCTTGGGCGGTGAACAGGAGGATGTACCCGACGACCAGCTCACACTGGCGGGCAGACAGGACATTTCACGGCTGACCTTCACCCTCGGCCGGTTCAGTCCCCTGGATATTTGCGACCATAACACCTACGCGCAAGACCCGCACACGCAGTTTATGAACTGGGCGATGATGGGCAACCTCACGTGGGACTACGGGCAGGACACGCTGGGCTACGCCACCGGTTTGGCCGTGGAATTGAATCAGCCAAATTGGGCTTTGCGTTACGGGGTTTTCCAAATGCCGCAGGACAAGAATGGTTTCTCCGGCGAAGACCAGTATCTGATGTTGCCCCCCAGCGGAGCCTATGGTCCGCTCTTGCAGGACTGGGCAATAATGGCGGAACTCGAGCGCCGTTACCGCGTGAAGGCTCATCCGGGAGCGATCCGGATTCTGGCCTGGCTTAATAAGGCCGACATGGCCACCTACTCGGAGGCGACCGCCCTGCTGCTGGCCAATCCCAGCAATGTCGCGGCGGACATCACAGCGGCGCGCGCCTTTCGCTACAAATACGGTTTTGGGTTAAACTGGGAACAGGAAATTGTGAAAGACATCGGCATGTTTTCGCGCCTGGGCTGGAATGACGGCCACGAAGAAGCGTGGACGTTCACCGATGCAAACTGGACGGCGTCGCTGGGCGTGAGCGTTAAAGGCGAAGCCTGGCGGCGGCCCGATGATACTTTCGGCCTGGCCGGCGTTGCCAGCGGCGCTTCGTCCGACAACCAAAAATTTCTGGAGGCCGGCGGCACGGACATGCTTGACGGCGACGGCGCATTAACTTATGGCCCGGAAAAAGTTCTGGAAACGTATTATGATGTCAAAATTTGGAAATCCATCCATGCCGCGTTCGATTACCAATTCATCGCCGATCCGGCGTTCAACCAGGCTCGCGGGCCGGTGTCTGTCTTTGCCGTCAGACTCCATTGGGAATTTTGATATGCGGACGAAACTCTATGAGTAAAGAAAACCAAACACCGACGGGCTTCCACAAACCTGCGGCGGCCGAAGGTGCTCCGGTTCCGCGCTCCGGTGCCGTGTCGCTGGAAGGCATGCATGGCAGCGTGACGGTGCCGAACAGTCGAGCCAGCTTTTGGCGGCAAATGATTGCCTTCTTTGGACCCGCGATCCTGGTCAGCGTGGCTTATATGGATCCGGGTAACTGGGGAACCGATCTTCAGGGCGGCGCGCAGTTCAAATACGGATTGCTGTGGGTGGTCGGTCTGGCCAGCCTGATGGCGATCTTTCTACAGGTGATCGCCGCGCGGCTTGGCATAGCGACCGGGCGCGACCTGGCCCAATGCTGCTATGATTGGTATCCCAAGTGGACGCGCGCGCCAAGCTGGCTCATGGCCGAACTGGCGATCATCGCCTGTGATTTGGCCGAAGTCTTAGGCGGTGCGGTGGCGCTGAACATGTTGTTCCACATACCCATTTTTTGGGGCGTCATCATCACGGGACTGGACGTGCTGGTGCTGCTTTCCTTGCAGGGGCTGGGCATGAGGATGATTGAAGCGGTGGTGCTGCTGCTGGTGGCGACCATCGGGGCTTGCTACTTCATTGAAATTTTCATCATACCGCAGACGCAGCCGAGCTTCCTTGAAATGGGCCGGGCGATGGTTACGTTCCATATGGGTTCGCCCGCCATGGTTTATGTGGCCATCGGGATCATTGGCGCCACGGTTATGCCGCACGTACTCTATCTGCACCCGGCATTGGTGCAAAGCCGCAAATTCCAGAAAGACGACGAGTCCATCCGAACGGCGATCCGCTTCAACACGATTGACGTCGTCGCCAACCTGTCGGTGGCTTTCCTGATCAACGCCGCCATCCTGGTGCTGGCCGCGATTGTTTTTTTTGGCAAGACCAGCGTCACCGCCGCCGGCGGACAGGTGGTCCAGTTCAATGATTCAACGGACTGGATTCAGGCGGCCAACCTCACTTTGGCACCGCTGATGGGCACGGCAGCCGCGAGCGTGCTTTTCGCCATCGCCCTGCTGGCCAGCGGGCAAAGCGCCACCATTGTTGGCACGATGGCCGGCCAGGTGGTAATGGAAGGCTTTATGCACTGGCGAATCAAACCCTGGTTGCGGCGGCTCATCACCCGCTCGTTGGCCATCCTCCCGACGGCTGTCTTTATCGGCATCCGTGGGGCCAAAAACGTCAACGACCTGATCGTCCTGAGCCAGGTGGTGCTGGCGCTGCAACTTCCCTTTGCGATGTTCCCCCTGCTGCACCTTGCCAGTTCCCGCAAGCGGATGGGAAAATGGCGGCTCGGCTGGTTTCTGCTCATCGCCGGGTGGGGTTCGGCAGTGACGATCACGGCCTTCGACTTTTACGGTCTGCCGGACGCCGTGAAACAGGCTTGGCAGGTCATCAAAGGCGGATAAACTAAAACTGACCCATGTATAAGACCATTCTCGTGACATTGGACGGCACACCAACCGACCGCGCCATTATCGAGCACATCAAACAACTTGCGAAACTCACGCAGGGTCGCGTGGTGTTGCTCCACGTGGCCGACGGTTGGGCTGCACGAACGTTTGGGCCGGACGCGGTCAGCCCCGAGATCACCGAAGATACCGCGTATCTAAACCAAATTCGCTCTGAATTTCAAACCGCAGGCATACCCGCTGACGCGGAACTTGCTTATGGCGACCCGCCGAAGGAAATCGTCAAATGGGTGGAGCAAAAGGGCTGCGACTTGGTGGCAATGAGTACCCACGGACACCGGTTTTTCGCTGATCTGTTTCTTGGCACCACCTCCAGACATGTCCGCCACAAAATTCGCGTGCCAGTTCTGCTGCTCCGGGCGAAGTAAACCAATCGCGCCGCGTGGAATTTCGCCGGCCAATACACCTTCCTCCTCTGGCACGCCGGCCACAAAGATTTCCAGCCGGTGGAATAGCCGGAGGGGCGATCAAGTGTTGCCTGCTACCCGCCGCTGAAGGCTCGTATTCATTTGATAGTTGGCCGACTCACTGCGCTTACCCGTGCCAATGTGCGCCACCGCCTGCTTCGTTCACTCCGGTTCCAAAAATACCCGTTCGGCGGGATCGGACCATTCAACGTAAAGGAAGATGTTTCAGGCGAGTCTAATTTGCCCGTGACGCGCGAATTGCCAGCAGACCGAATCGTTCGGGCTATTGACGCAATACCCGGGCTATCGCAAATTCCTAGGAAAGTTGGGGTGTCGGTAGCCTAAAACCGAGCCTTGCTTGACGATTCCGACCCTTGCGGTTCCCCAAAGTTATAAGTATACGAGAGCAACACGTTGGCACGCGAAAGGCGGGAGACGACTGGGAGCATGTGGTTGGCAATCCAGAAAATGCGCTCATCGATTTCTATTTGAAAGTTGACGGCATAGGGACAATGGGGATTATTTCTACGACACAATGTCAATAGAATCCGTGCCAAGTCAAAAGACCAGGGCCAACGCCGAATATGCCCAAAGAATTAATCGGGTCATCGACTATCTTCGCGGGAATCTCGATCGCCAGGTGAAACTGGAGGAACTCGCGAAAGTGGCCTGCTTCTCGGAATTTCATTTCCATCGGATCTTTCGTGCGGTTTCGGGTGAAACCCTGAATAATTTTACGAACCGGCTTCGTCTTGAAAAGGCCGCCCGCCATCTTCGTTTTTCCGACCGAAGTTTGACCGATATAGCCTTGGATTGTGGTTTTTCATCATCGGCCACTTTTTCGCGCGCCTTCCGATCCGGCTACGACACTACGCCAAGTCAGTTTCGAAAAAGCGGCGAGATCAAAAAGAGCAAGATTTGCAAAGAACTCTGCACGGGACAGGAATATGTTCTCCCTATGAGCGCGGAAGAAAAGAGAGCTGCTTTTGCAGTGAGATTGATCGAGGTTCCCGAAAGACAAGTTGCCTATATTCGGATTACCAATGCCTTCGATTTGGACAGGTTACTTGCCGTCTTCAAAACGATGATCGAATGGGCCAAATCCCAAGATCTTTTTTCGCAAGGAATTCTTTTTGGAATGACGGTGGACGATCCAGATGTGACCCCCAAGCATCTTTATCGATATGAGGTCTGTCTTGCGTCGTCTCTTCCCTTTGAGTGTATGGAAGGAATGTCGAAATTGAAAATGCCAGCCATGCGATACGCCGCCACCAAGGTTTCCGGCGATATCCGTAAGGTACCCACGGCGTGGGACTACCTTGTCAGAAGTTGGCTTATCAAAAGTGCCTACGAGCCCGAGCATGCGCCAGCTCTTGAGATTTTCTTAGACAAAGAAAATGCAACGGATTGGTCGCATTTTGAATTGGAACTATGCCTGCCGGTTCGGAAACTGGCACAGATGAGGAGTTAACATGAAAATTATGATAATGATCCCGACCACGGCGATTCGAAAAATCTATCTGGTGATCCCGCTTGTTTTTCTCTCGGCGTTGGCGTTTGCCGAATCGCCTCCGGCGAAAATACTGTATGTCGGCGCGATCTCGATCAATCCGTGCCAGGATGCAAAGATCCTTGCCGATTGGTATTCGCGGTTTGGAATCGAGACCAAGGAAGTCCAGGGGGGAGATTACGGCAAATTTGACACCGCCGCCGGCCCCTTTATCTTTGGTATCCATCCCAAAAAAGCTGATTCTCCCCAGAAAAGTTCAGCGAGTGTTTCCGTCGTATTTCGCGTCGCAAATTTCGAAAGGAGATTGTTGACGCTCAAGAATAAAGGACTTCTCGCCTGATAAGATCGAAAAAGATCAGCAAGGCCAGTTTGCGAGCTTTCATGATCCAGACGGCAACAAAGTTACGATCTGGGGGGAATAATATGAACTTAATTGATGGCATCGGCGAAGTGTTTTTGTTTTCCAACAATCCCAAGCAATTGGCTGAGTGGTACGCAGAATCATGATTTATTACATTCTGCTCGCGGTGGTGGCCGTCATCGGTATCATCGCCTTGATCGCTTCAACCAAACCCGACGAATGGACCATTCAGCGCCAGGGGGCCGTTCCGGGGGCGCCGGCCAAGGTCTTCCCTTACATGGACGACCTGCACAAATTCCTGGAATGGTCGCCGTGGGCTAAGCTCGATCCCACCATGAAGTTGACCTACAACGGCCCCGTGTCTGGCAGCGGCGCCAACCTCTCCTGGGAAGGCAACGGCAGAGTCGGCGTGGGCAAGATGACGATCACGGAAAGCCGCCCAAACGATCTTGTCCGCTTTCAAATCGATTTTTACAAACCGATCTGTTGCACGAACATCCACGAGTTCGTGTTGAAGCCGGAAGGTTCCCAAACCATCGTGGACTGGACCATGAAAGGCAAGGCGCCGTTCTATTTCAGGCTTATCCTGGTCTTTGTCAGTTGCGACACCATGATGGCAGACAACCTTGAAAGCGGCCTGGCCAACCTCAAAGCGGTGGTCGCCGGCTGAGCGACAGACTTGACGGGTTGAATGCCCGGCGCCTTCGTCTCTAATAGGAACGTTGGAGCGGGTGAAGGGAATCGAACCCTCGTTTCGGGCTTGGGAAGCCCACGTTCTACCATTGAACCACACCCGCGTCCACGGCGCCGAAGCGCATATGCGCAAACCAGTTTGTATCAGACC
>JBEKZM010000121.1:0-18812 GCA_049509875.1 Verrucomicrobiota bacterium
CTCCGTGCCTGAAAAGAGGTCCGCGATTTTGTAGGCTGGTGTTGATTCGAAAGTTCGCTCGTTGGCCGCTAATTCATCGCGAAACGCTTCCGCCACCCACGAAGGCAGGCTGATCTCTTTCAGTTGGTCTTGAAGCGCCTCGAAATGCGGTTTTTGCCAGGCGTTCAGCCGCAGGCCGTCAGCAATCGTATTCACATACAAACCGGCGATGGCCACATTGATCATGGCTTCCACCAATGTCTCCGGTTTGCCGGTGGGCGCCTTTTGTAGAATACGGCAGACGTCGTGTATCAAGGCGACTTCCTGTAACGCCGTCCCGGGATCGCGCAACAACAGATGAGATTGTGCCCGCTGTGCGAGTATTTGGGCCACAGCCCGCATCGTCACAAAGTTGGGAATGGGGATCATGTATGGCTCCGAATACTCGCCGGGCAGGATGGCATAAGGGCGTTTCAACGCGTCGCGAATTTCGTCAAAGGCTGGGATGAACTGGTCGCTCCATTTGAGATAGTCCGCCGCCGACGTAACCTGCACCTGCGTCAGCAAAATTCGCAATTTTCCACGGTCGGCTGCCTCGATCTGGACGCGGCCCAGAATGGTGACCAAGTCGGAGGAAAGGAAGCTTTCCAGGTCACTGATGGCGGGTTGGGCTTTCGCGCGCAAAGCGATTTGCACTGGAGCGAGATTGCTCAACTGCAATTCGGAGAGGCGAATCCCGGTCGCGCCGAGAAGGCTGCGGCCAACTGCTTTTTCAATAGTTTCAAGAACGCGGAAGCGCGCCGCCGGATCATTAAAATTGGCTGCCTGATTTCCCCCGGCAAATGTGCCCGACGCGGCGGCGGATGGAAGAAAGTTCAGTTCAGCCACGACGAGCGACTTGACTTTTCTTGGGTCGCGCGACTCGGGGTAATCGGGCCATGACAGGGGAAGCCACTGCAAATGCGCCGCCGCGTCGATTTGTGCCGGAGTCTGGGCTTTGCGGAACCGGATCAAAATATTCGTGCTGGCCGTGAAAAAATTCTGGTCATCCGGCACCGGCGCCGGCATGAGCTTTTCCCAGTCCACCACCGTGCCTGTGGCTTCGAGTTCCCGTTTGCAGGCGTCCCACGCGCGCTTGCCGCGCCAGTCCTCCTCCAAATAGAAAAGTGCCACGGCGGTGAAGACCACGGCCTGCGTGATTAGCGCGAGCCTTTGTAATTTCCGGCCTTTTATTGGTGTTTCGTTCATAGTTTAAGGGTAATGCCTTCCGGGAATTCCCGTCCCGAATCCCAACGGGATTCCGGCTCGAAGCCCAGGGTTGCGAGGAACGAGCTACCCTGGGTGGACTGCGCAAATTGCCTCCAACCCCAACGGGGTTGTGGCGGCTGCGTTGGAGAATGGACGTTCCACGCTTGCTCTCTCCCCCGGGGAGGGATTTCCTCGAAGTATCCGCGCATTGACCCATGGAACCAATAACGCCAGACTTCGCCACGATGCTGGGAGTGTTTCTCCCTCTCCCCGGGGGCGAGGGCCGGAGTGAGGGCGGGCTTCCCCCCTGCTCATGTCCAACTGCCGGTTCATGGGCAGTGAATGATTCGGAGAGAACTCTCCGGGCACGGCTGCCGCTCGAACGGCGCCAGCCCAGAGCTCTTTGGCGGCCTGACTTGGTTCAAGGTGCGCCAGGCTCGCCCGGGATTCCGCCAGCGGCGCCGTCACGGCTTTCAACTCGTCGAAGTATCTCTGGCAGTCCGCGCACGCGGCGAAGTGGCTTGCCAAACGGTCTTTCTCCGCCTCGGTCAGGACGCCGCCGGCCAGCAGAGCGATGCTCCGGCGGTGGCGCCGACAGGAATCGAAGAACCGTTTCATACAGGTTGATCCCCCGTCAATTCTGAAAGGTTCATTTTCATTTTGCGCAATTTATCGAGGGCGTGATGCAGGCGTGATTTTACCGTGCCCACCGAACAGCCGAGCACGGCCGCCATGTCTGGCAGCAAGGCGTCTTCAAAGAATCGCAGCCATATCACCTGGCGGTGTTTGTCCGGCAGCCGTTCAACCCATTGCCGCACGCGGGCGCTCGCTTCATTCTGCGCCACCGCGTTCGCCGGCGAAGGCTCCGGCGAGGGCAGATTCATCTGCTGACCTGCCAGGCCTTGGGCCTCGAAAAAGGGCAGCCCGGCCAGCGAAATGGGCCGCGAGCGGGCCCGGCGCAAGGCGTGATGGTGGCGATGCAGCAGGATGGCATAAAGCCAGGTGGACAGGCGGCACGACTGGTTGTAGCGCGGCAGGCTGCTTTCCCAGGCTTCCACCAGCGTTTCGGAAACCAGGTCTTCGGCCGTGCTTACATCCCCGGCCAGGGCGGCGGCCTGCCGCAGGAGCCGGGCCTGAAGCGGTTCGGTGAGGAGCGAGTAGGCATCGCAATCCCCCGAACAGGCGCGGGAAAGCAGTTTCGAAATGGGTGGGCACAACCTGTCCCCGCCCTTCGTGGAGTTTGGAATTTCCCGGCTGTCTGAGCGCTCAAGCTGGCCGTCCGTAATGACCATGTATTAATGGTTAATCCCCGCGGACGGCAAAAGGGTTCAAAGAAAATTCGATTACCGCCGGAGCGCGGCCGTCCCGGCCGCTGTGGCGTTCAACCGACATGCCGCTTGCAATTTCAGAAGACGGGGGGAGCGGCGGCCTCGATCTGGACGCCGCCCAGGTTGGTGACCAAGTCGGAGGAAAGAAAATTCAAAGAATCGCGGCCATATCACTTGGCGGTGTTTGTCCGGCAGCCGTTCCACCGTACCAGGCGCACAGACGGGTAATATCATCGCGCTGATGCAAAAGACGCGTCCGCCAGGCGACATACGGTGCAACGCCGTATTGATGATCCGCGATTGAAACCGCCTTTAGCACGTCGGCCTCGCTCAAGCCGGCGCGGCCGTCCCCCGCGGCCAGCCAGCGGGACAAGCAGAGTATGACGGGATACATCAATGCCAGATTGCGGAAACCTTCGATCAAGGAACAGTCGTGAAAGCCTTTCCCGCAAAACTGCAGGCTCTGCACTTTTACCTGGAAATACCGGTCCAGCAACGCCTCGGCGGCCGCCGGGAGGGGGCCGAAGGGCCTTTCGATTTCGGCAAATTCAACGCGCTTGAATTCTTCGCGCACGGCGGGCGTGCGGGCAGACGCGACAACGAAACGGAAGGCGTCCTCCAGCATTTTCCAGCGATGAGCGCTGCGCACTTGCTGGTCTCCCACCGTGGGGCGGCGCGCATGTTCCAGGACCAGCAGGCGCAGGAAAAGACGCCCGAAGCGGCTCGGTGATTGCGCGGGCGATGGCAGCGCAGGCACCTTTTCCCGGGAGCGGCGGACCAGGGCCTCCAGGATTTCGTCGGCGCTCTCGCCTTCGATTTGATCCAGATAGCCACGCTCCGCGCTTTCCAGCCATCGCAACGCGCGCAGCAGCTTCAGCGCGACCGGCACTTTCTCCTCGCGCAAACTGACCTCCAGCCACCGGACAAAGCGCAGGAAATCCGTCCAGTCGAGGCCGGGCGTGGCGGCCACCGCGGGCGGCGGCAACACCTCGCAGCCCGCCGGCAAGACATCGGGCACCAGCCGGGCGACCTCAGTTGCGTGGTCCGCCAGCCCACGGCCCCGGTTCGCGGCTGCCGACGGACAACTGAAGCGCAATCCGACGAAGACTTTTTTGCCGGCTGGATGAATTAAAAAGGGGTAGAGCCGGCAGGCCAGCGGCTTGGCGGCCTCGCCAAATTTCGCGTGAATGCGGCAACGCCCGGAGGCATCGAGAAACATGCAGGCGCCGTCCGCTTGATGGCCAAGCCGGCTATGATTCCGCCCCGGGACAATCATTCGCGAGGGGTCCACGCCGTCCGCCAGGGTCCAGCCCTGCCGCTCGATTTGCTCCTGCTCCGCCTCGGACAAGGTGACCAGCCTCTGGTTGCGGCAGCAATCAGTGCAACCATGGCAGCTCCAGTTCTGCCCGGCCGGCAGTTCGAGTCGCGAAGACGTCATGCTGCAGCCAGCGTAGAATGAGGGGCTCAAACATTCAACCCGCAATCCAATCTCGACGTTTGAATCGACTGGTTGTCGGGCCTGGCTTTCTGCTTCCGACTCAACGAAACTGTTTTGATCTGGCGGCTTAGAAATTTCCATAGGCGAGGATATGGATTTCATGCTCCGGCTTTAATTTTCGGCGCCGCTTGCTATGCTTGGCGGGAATGCTGGGAACGCTGCGCAAAGCCGAGTACGCCGAGTTGATGATCTTGTTCTTCATCCAGGCGGCCGGCATGGGCATCTGGTTCGTGCCGCTGGGACCGATTCTCGACGCCAACGGCCAGCACGTCATCAAACCTTATGCTTTCGCGGCCTCCGCCGTGGCCGCTTTCATCTCCCCGCTGATGTTTGGCGCCATGGCCGACCGCCAGGTGCCGCCGGCCCGCGTGCTGCGCTGGCTGGCTGCCATTTCGGGGATCCTGATGGCAGCCATCGCGGCTGCCATTCAATACCGCGCCAACCCCTGGCTGGTATTGCTCCTGATCCAGGTTTTCTCGGTCTTTTACGCTCCCATGTTCAGCATTTCAACCGCGCTCGTTTTCGCAAGGCTGGCCAATGCGAAAATGGAATTTGGCCCCGTCCGGTCGCTGGCCACCGCTGGCTGGATGGCGGGAGCGCTGCTGATCGGCTGTCTGAGTCTGGACCGTTCGGTGCTGACGGTGTACATCGGTGCGGCAGTGTGGCTGGTGGTGGCGGGCTTTACTTATTTCCTGCCGGCGCTGGAAATTCCGCCGTCCGCCGCGCATCTGTCCTGGCACGAGCGGTTGGGGCTGGACGCGCTGACACTGCTAAAGGACCGGGATACCCGCGTGGTTTTTGCGGTCGCCATGCTGTTTAACATCCCGCTCTGCGCCTTCTATCCCTATGCGCCCGCGCATTTGCGCGCCCTGGGTTTCGGGCATACCAGCGCGTGGATGAGCCTAGCGCAAGTCACGGAGATTATCGCCATGTTCAGCCTGGGGTGGCTCCTGCACCAATGGCGGCTGAAATGGATCATCGCGACGGGCCTTTGTTTTGGCGTGGTTCGCTTTGGGCTGAGCGGGCTGAATACGCCGTCCGCCTTGCTGTTGGGAATCACGCTGCATGGTGCGTCCTACGTGCTGGTCTTCATCACCGCGCAGATTTATCTCAACCACCGGATTGACCCGGCGTGGCGGACGCGCGCGCAGGCGCTGCTGACGCTGCTCAGCGGCGGGGTCGGGAATCTCATCGGCTATCTTGGGAGCGGCTGGTGGCACGACGCCTGCGCGGCGCGATTCGCCTCGCCGTGGCCTGTTTTTTGGTGGGGTTTGACCGCCTTGGTGGTGGTGGAACTCGCCGGTTTCCTGTGGGCCTTCCGCGACCAGCCGGAAACGGCGCCGCCGCTTGCGGTCAGCCAGAAGGCGTGATGCGCTGGTCCAACTTGGTGTCGCCGGGCCGCCGCTTTTTGCATAACTTTGCCGCGTGTACTTTAATCCCTTCATTCACTGGATCGAGGCCCGGGGCGTCTTCGCGCCGTGGCTGTTTCTGGCGCTGTTCCTGGCGGCGTCGTTTTTGATGATCTGGCGCCTGGAGGCCATGAGCGCGCGCGGTTTCGAGGGCACGGTGCTGGGGACCCTCGTGATGCCGTACTGCTCTGGCATGGGCAATCTCATCTTTGCCTTCATCCTCGGCCAGACGAATGGCAAAGGTTCCGACGTGATGGTTAATTCGCTGGTCAACAACGTGACCAACATGACGTTGATCCTCGGCCTGCCCGCGCTCATTTGGGGCATGAACGTCGTGCCGAAGCAGAAGCCGGAGGCCAGGAAATCCAAAGCCGGCGGCAGCCCCCAGGAGTTGAACCGGCTCTCGCTGCTGCTGACGCTGCTGGCCGTGCTGTTTTTCACCGGCGTGGTCTGGGCGATGGGCCGCAAGGGCCATCTGGATTTTAGCGATGGCCTCGTGCTCGTGGGCCTGTTCTTATTCTGGCAATGCTTCCATGTTTTGGAAGTTCTCAAACAGAATGAGCGGCAGGGCAAATCCGCCTTCGGCTGGATGTTGCCGGTGGACCTGGCGCTGCTCGCCGCCGGCGCTTATGGCATCTACGTCAGCACCGGCTGGCTGGTGGCCTGGGTTTCGCAATTCCAGACCGGCTTCATCAGCTCGAAATACCTGGGCTGGCTGAGCGGCTGGCTGATGGTGCTGCCCAACGCCGTGCTGGCGTTTTACTACGGCCGGCAAAAGCAGCCGGAAGTGGTTTATACTTCCCAAGTGGGCGACGCCCACGTTTCCATTCCCCTTTGTCTCGGCGTTTACGCGCTGTATCGGCCCATGACAATGCCGGCCTTTTTCCACACCGGCATGGAAATCCTGCTGGGCGCAACCGCCATTCACATTTTGCTTGTGGCCATCTTCGGCCGCCTGCCGCGCTGGGTCGGCGCCGCCTTCGTGGGTGCCTACGGCTATTTTTTGTGGAAGGGTCTTCTCCAATCGTGACGGCCACGGGAGGATATGAAAATAATTCCCGGGAAGGCACTTTCCGATTTTCCTGCGCCACAATTTCCTGATAGTGTCTGAAAATCATGTCTCCGTCTGGAAGTGGTTCTAAATATATATTCCGGGGTCTGAATGCGCTTTTAGCCGTGGCCTTTATCATGGAGCTGGCCGCGCCCAAATCCTCGAGCGGGTGGGATGAGGCCATCATTGTCCTGGCCGCCGCCGCCAGCATGGCCGCGCTCAGCCAGCGGTTGCCGTTCCAAAATGTCCTGCCCGCCGCCCTCATTGCCGCCCTCATCGGCGGCCTGACGCACGCCTTGAGCAGCAATCCAAATTTCTCTCTCCCTTTTGGCCCCATTGTCTTCAGTCGCGACAAGATTTTCGACACCGTTCCGTGGACGGTTCCGCTGCTGTGGGTGATCGCCATATTCAACGGGCGGGGGATGGCCCGGCTCATTTTGCGGCCCTGGCGCAAGGTCAAAAACTTCGGCTTCTGGCTCATTGGCCTCACCGCGGTGCTGGCGATGGTGTTCGACGTGGGGCTGGAGCCCTTCGCATGGCATGTGAAGCATTTCTGGTTCTGGCAACCGACCCGGATCGCCATCACCTGGCAGGGGACGAGCCCGTTGAATTTTCTCGGCTGGGCGTGCGTGGCGCTGTTGATCATGATGTTTGCCTCGCCGTTGTTCATCCGCAAACAGCCGGGCAACCCGAAAACGCCGAACCTTTATCCGCTGATCTTCTGGCTGGGAGCCTGGCTGCTATTTGCGGTTGGAGCGGCCGCCATTGGACAATGGTGGACGGTGGCAGTCGATGCCGCCCTGGGCGCGGTTACTGCAGTTTTAGCGGTTCGCGGGATGAAATGGTAGTCGTGCCTTCGGGGAACCTGAGCTGGGTGATTTTTAATCGCGCCACGCGCAGTCCGTCCATGGCTTCCACGTGGAGTTCGTAATCGCCTGCCAAAAACGTGTCCCCCGTTTTGGGGAAACCGCCGAGGCGCTGAGTCACCCAACCGCTCGCCGTCGTCACTCCGTCGTCGTGCTGAACGGGCCCGATGATGGCCTCCAAATCGTGGAGGGGCAGGGTGCCGGACACTTCCCAGACGTTGTCGCTCCGGCGGATGAACTGGGTGGCCTCCGCGTCGAACTCGTCCTGGATTTGCCCGACGATGGCCTCGATGACGTTTTCCAGCGTCACGATGCCCAGGGTGCCGCCGAATTCGTCCACCACGATGGCGAAATGGGATTTCTTTTCGAGGAACCGTTGCAAGAGCCGCTCGAGGCGGGCGGTTTCCGGCACGCAAATCAACTGGCGCGCCAGCGGTAACAAATCCGCGGCCGTTTTCGCCCGCTCGCGGAAGGCATAGAGGTCCTTGATGTGGACCACGCCACGGGCTTTATCGGGGTCGCCATCGTCGCAAATGGGGAAGCGGGAGTAGCGGGTTTTTTCGGCGATGCCGATGCATTCGGCGATGGTGGCGCTGGTATCGAAGACAATGACTTCGTTGCGCGGACGCATCACTTCCCGCGCGGTTCGATGGCAAAGATCCAGCGCGTTCAAAATCAGGTTGCGGCGGTCCGGTGATCCCTGCGCGGCGCCGAGGATCACGCGCAATTCCTCCTCGGATTGGGCGCCTGGCAAGCCGGCCGATTCGACGCCCAGCCAGGTGACGATCAAATGCGAAGAACGGTTCAGCAGCCAGATGAAGGGGAACGACATCCGGTAAAACCACATCAGCGGCGCGGCGGTCAGCAAGGCGGCAGGGAGGGTGCGTCGGATGGCGATTGCCTTGGGCACGAGTTCGCCGGCCACGATGAGTAGATAGCAGTTGGTGAAGAAGCCCACGCCCAAGGCGATGTGGTGCTGCAACGACTCGGAAGTAATGCCCAGCAAATGAAATAGCGGCCTCAACAACCCGTTGAACACCGGTTCCACCGCCATGCCCAGGCCCAGGCTCGCCAGCGTGATGCCAAACTGCGTGGCGCCGATGTACGCGTCAATGTGCGCCAGAATGTGGCGCGCCGCACGGGCGCGGCGATTGCGCCGGCCGGATAACGCCGCCAGTTGCGAATCGCGGATGCGGACCATGGCCAGCTCTGCAGTCACAAAAAACGCATTCATCAGCACCAGGGCCAGCAAGGCCAGAATCTTGAGGGCCACCAGGAAGAAATCTTCCGCGCTCATGCAGCCAGGCCTCCGAAGAAAAGGACGCGAACGGGGACGAGGAGGAGATGGGGTGAGATTTTGGTCACAGCTTCATTTCTCCAAACATCACCTTTAAAATGTCCTTGAGGGCGACGATGCCGACTTCCTTGCGTTCGCGAGAGAGCACGATGGCGACGCGCTGCCCGGCCCGCTGCATCAACCGCAGCGCCACCTCCAAACGGATGCCTTCATTGACGAAAACCGCCGGGATCATATATGCCGCCGCCGGCTTTTCCACATCCAGGCTGTCGCGATACAGCAACGGCCCCACGTCGAGCATGCCGGCCACGCGGCGCTGGCGGTCACGGATTTCCCAGACCGGCAGCCGGGACAGGCTTTTTTCGCGCGCCAGCGTGAGGGCGTCGCGCAACGGCGTCTGAGCCTCGACGGCCACCGTTTGCGCCAGGGGTTTGGCGATCTGGCCGACCGTGTAGTTTTGCAGGTCGAGAATGCGATTGACCATGGCGTGTTCGTCATCGGTCAAGGTCTGGCCGGACTCGCGCATGACCGCGCGCATTTCCTCGCGGTTGCCGAATAACTGACCCTTGAACACCTGCCCGCCGCTCCAGTGCAAGATCACCTTGGAAACATCCTCGACCATCACCACCAGCGGGCTGAGCAGGAAGTTGATGATGCGAAAGACGCGCGCCGCGGAAAGGCACAAAGAATTGGGATAAGCGCGAAAGAGCATTTTGGGTAAAAGATCAAAGAATGCATAAAAGAGGAACACGATGACGGCGAAGAGCGCCAGCACCGCGGCTGAAGCGTTCCGACCCACCGACCATTCATGCAGCCGGGTCAGAATCCAGCCCAGGATGATGAAATTGGCCAGTGTGTTTCCCACCAGAATCGTCCACAAAAACCGCTCTGGCTTCTCCAGAAATCCATTCAGGATTTGGGCGGAAGGTTTGCCGTTGCGCGCCAGGCGCCGGATGCGCAGGCGGTTCAAGGCGAAAACGCCCGCCTCCATGCCCGACAGCAGAAAGGACGCCCCAAAGCAAAGCGCCAGGAAAAGGTAGTTTAAGATGCCGTTGTCCATGGGTGTTGGTCACTTCACCTTTTGCACCAGCAATTCGGTCACGCGCCGTCCGTCGGTGGCCTGCGCCGTGAGTTTTAGTCCGGAAAAGACGGCCGATTCCCTGGCATCGGGCACCACGCCCAGCAAGTGGGTGAGCAGACCGCCCATGGTGTCCACCTCCGGCACGTCGGGCAGCGCCGGAAATTCCCGGCGGAAGTCGTCCAGGCGCATCGTGCCGCTCAGATGCCAGCGTCCCGGCGCCAGCTTGGTCATCACAAAGCCTTCGGCCGGGGAGGGCGGGCGCTGCCGGCCCACGAGTTCGCCCAAAATGTCCTCCATCGTGACGATGCCCGCCGTGCCGCCGAATTCATCCAGCACAATGGCCATGCCGCGCTGCTGCTTCTGCAGGGCGCGGAAAAGCTGGAGCAGGTTCATCGTGTCGGGCACGAAGGACGGGAATTCGATCGCGTCGGCCAGTTCGATTTTGGGATCCAGGAGCAGGGCGCGCGTGTTCAAGATGCCGACAATGGTGTCCGGGGTTTCGTCGTAGATCGGCAGGCGGCGGTGCTTGAAAATTTTTGCCGTGGCGATCATTTCCTCCACCGCCGTGTCGTCGCTCAAGCAGGCCATGCCGGCGCGCGCACGCATGACGTCGCGGGCGACGCGCTGGTCCAGGCTGATGATCTGGAGGATGATTTCCTTTTCGGTCTCCGCGAGCGTGCCCTGTTGGAGGGCCATCTCGAGCAGTTCCTGGTATTCCGCGTCCGTGAGCTTGGCGGCCGCGGTGGATGGTTTGGCGACGTTTCGCAGAATGGCGGCATTGAGCCACTGGGCCAGGCGATGCAGCGGCTTGGAAACATTTTCAAAAAGGAACAACAGCCAGACCACGCGCACGGACCAGCGTTCGGCGCCGCGCACCGCCAGCGTTTTGGGAAACACCTCGCAGCCAATGAGAATGAGCGCCATCAAGGCGATCATGGTGAGCGCCAGCGCCCACTCCGAGCTGAAGACCATATGGAGCGCCACGGCCAGCAGGGCGGCATTGGCGAACGTGTTGCCCAGCACCAGCGTGGCCAGCAGATCCTCCGGCCGCTCCAGCAGCAGCGCCACCATTTTGCCGCGCCGGGGATACCGCTGGGCCAGGTGCGACACTTGCCACCGGCTCAAGGAGAACAAAGCCGTTTCGGCCAGCGCGAAGAAGAAACTCGCGCCGGCAAACAGAAGTATGGCCAACATCGCCTTCTCCACGTGGCGATTATGGCCGAATATCCGCCTTTGAAAAAGCGAAATGACTGGCCAATGACCAATGCGGGAGGCGGATTGCAGGGGGCGGAATCGCGAGCAGTCGCGGCCGTGTGTATTAAGAAATTGAATAAAATGAATAAAAACACTTGAGAGTTGACGGGGGGTGTGATCTAATGGTTACCAATCGCCGGAGGTGGGACAGGGGCTTTTCATTCACGTTGACCCTGCGAGTTTTGGCCATGCGCGCCAAACCTCAAAGGGGGAGAAATGGGGCATTGATCTACTTAGCCGGGGCGCGCGTTTTCATCGCTTCGACGTGCCGGATAGGGCATCAAGCGGGGCCGGAGACCACCGCTCCCATGTCCTGCCGGGGTCCGGCCAGGCAATGCTCGGTGCTCCGGGCTGGCGGCGAGCGATGCGTCCAACCGGGGCAAGCGGTGGATTGGCTGCCGCGATTGGAAAAAAATTCCCTTTCTGCCGGCGTCCGCCCATCATTCCCAGGTGACAAGCATGGACCCCAAACAGCGGCACGCCGAGCTTTCGGCCGAAATTCACCGGCACGATCACGCCTATTACGTGGAAGGCCGGCAACTCATCACCGACCACGAATACGACCGGCTTTCCGACGAGTTGCAAAAGCTGGAAAATGATTTTCCTGAACTCGTGACGCCCGATTCGCCGACGCAGCGGGTCGGCGGGGCGCCGAGCGAGAAATTTGCCCGCGTCCGGCACCTCGTGCCCATGCTGTCGCTCGACAAGGTGGACGCGGCGGATCACCCCACCGGCGCCGAAGAGCCCGACCATGACAAGCGCAACCGGGCTCGCGACGAAGCCACGCTGGCAGAGCTGAGCGCTTTCGACAAAACCATCCGCAAGCATCTTGGCCGCGACCACATCCAGTACATCCTCGAACCCAAGGTGGATGGCGTGTCCATCGGCGTTCATTATCGGGATGGCAAGTTTGCGCTCGGCGTCACGCGCGGGGACGGCGCCGAAGGCGACGACATCACCGTCAACCTGAAGACGGTCCGCGCCATCCCGCTGCGGCTGCATGAAAAAAATCCGCCCGGGCTGCTGGAGGTTCGCGGGGAGGCTTACATGGCGATCGACGAATTTGAAGCCGTCAACGACAAACTGACGGCCGCCGGCGAAAAGCCGTTTCCCAATGCCCGCAACGCCACTGCCGGCACGCTCAAGCAGCTCGACCCCAAACTAGTGGCGCAACGCCCGATCCGGGCGGTGTTTTACGCGACGGGCGCCGTGAGCGGCATCGAGTTTAAAACCCATTCGGAAATGCTCGAGACGCTGGCCCGGTTCGGTCTGCCCATCCAAAAGCTATGGTGGGTTTGCGACGGCATCGACGAGGTGTTGAGGGTTTACCGGGAAAAGGTCGTCGCGCATTACGAGGAAGACCAGGATCTGCGCCGGCAGTTGCCTTATGAAATCGATGGCATCGTGCTCAAGGTCAACACGCTGGCCGATTGGCCGCGCATTCCCGGCCGCAGTCGGGCGCCCGGATATGCCATCGTGCACAAGCCGGTGCCCTGGATCACGCCGGCCGAGACGCTGCTGAAGGCCATCACGGTGCAGGTGGGGCGCACCGGAGTGCTGACGCCGGTGGCGGAACTGGAGCCAGTGTTTGTGCAGGGCTCCACGATCTCGCGCGCCACGCTGCACAACGAGGATGAAATCCGCCGCAAGGACATTCGCATCGGCGATACGGTGGTGATTCGCAAGGCGGGGATGGTGATTCCCGAAGTGATCGAGGTGGTGAAAACCAAACGACCCGACGGGGCCCGGGAGTTCGATTTGTTTGCGCACGTGGGCGGCAAATGTCCCGCCTGCGGCGGGCCGATTGCCAAGGAGAAGATGTCCGGGGGCGAGACTGATGAAGTGGCCTGGCGCTGCCAGAACATCGCCGGCTGCCCGGCGCAACGGATGCGGCGCGTGGAATATTTTGCGCAGCGCAAGGCGCTGGACATCGAATCGCTGGGCGGCATCGTGGCGGAGAAACTGGTCGAGCGCGGCCTGGTGAAAGAGCCGCTGGATTTGTTCGATTTGAAGCTGGAGCCGCTCGGCAAACTGAATCTGGGGACAGACGATGAGCCGCGCATATTGGGAGAAAAGAACGCCACCAAGATCATTGAGGCGCTCCAGCGCGCCAAGACCGCGCCGCTTTCGCGGTGGATATTTGCGCTGGCGATTGCGGACGTCGGCGACGCCACGGCCAAACAACTCGCGGCCACCCACGAGTCGCTGGAGTCTTTGACGGATTCGGCCGTGTTGCGCGACATCCGCGAGCTCGGCGCCAAGGAGGGCGAACGCGCGGAAATTAGTCCCCGCTCGCGGAGGAATCCCCCCAAGACGGATGCCGAACGCACCCACCGCGAGCAGCGTGACGCCACGCTGAAGCAGGAGATCGCGGAGATCGAATCGCGACTCGCGGCCGACGGCTTGAAAGCGCGCCTGCCTGAAGTGGGCCCGGTGGCCGCTGCGAGCGTGCTGGATTATTTTGGCCGGCCGGCCGGGCAAAGAGTGCTCACCCGCCTTCGTCATCTGCGCATCTCGCCGCAAAGCGAGAAGCTCGGCGCGGCGGCGGACGGCGCTTTCGCGGGCAAGACCTTTGTGCTGACCGGCACGCTGCCGACGATGACGCGTGAAGAGGCCACGGCCAGGATCGAGGCCGCCGGCGGCAAGGTGATTGGCAGCGTGAGCCGGAAGACCGATTTTGTGGTGGCCGGGGCGGAGGCCGGATCGAAATTGGAAAAGGCACGGCAGCTGGGCGTGAAAATTCTAGACGAGGCCGGGTTTTTGAAATTGGGCGGCGCCAAAGGGCAGGGCAGGTAGGAGCGCGGGCGGCCCGCCCGCGAGTTTCGATGATGGAATCCGGCCTCGAATTTGGAAACACGCGGGCGGGGCCGCCCGCACTCCTTAACGCGTGCTTGTCAGGAGCATACCCACATCTTAAACTTTTCGAATCAAGAACATAAATCAAATGAAAATGAAATGTCTGCTGCTGTTGGGGTGTTTGCTGGTCCCCTGCCAATTGATCACGGCCCAGGAGGCGGCGCCGGCGCCGGCAACCGGCGCAACCGCGCTAGGCGACGAGCGCGGGTTCTCCGGCAAGGTGATCGAAGTGACCAATACCGCCGGCTATACGTATGTGCAGGTGGACACGGGCGGCAAAAAATTGTGGGCGGCGACCACGGTGTTTCCGGTCAAGGTGGGAGACCACGTCACGGTCGCCGCGGGCGTGCCGATGACCGGATACCATAGCAAGACGCTCAACCGGGATTTCGACGTGGTTTATTTCACCGGCCGCATCGCGGTGGCGGGCGATGGCAGCAGCGCCGTCGGAACGCCCACGCTGCCGCCGGGGCATCCGCCGCTTACGGGCGGGGCCATGCCCGGGCTGCCACCGGGCCATCCCTCGCTGACCGCTCCCACTGTCGCGCCCAAGGTGGACCTGACCGGGATCAAACGGGCCGAGGGCGGGAACACCATCCAGGAGATTTATGCCGCCCAAGGCAGGCTGGCCGGCAAGCCCGTCTCGGTGCGCGGCAAAGTGGTGAAATATAACGCCATGATCATGGGCAAGAACTGGCTGCACATTCAGGATGGTTCCGGCAGCGCCGGAAAAATGGACAACGATCTCACGGTGACGACGACCACGCCGGCGGGGCTCGGCGCCACCGTGCTGGTGACCGGCAATGTGTCCACCAACCGCGACTTCGGCGCCGGTTACAAATACAGCGTGATCATTGAAGATGCCAAAGTAACCGTCGAGTGAATTGGATTTGTTGAAATCGCTTGTTAACAAGTATTTAAAATATTCATTTGCATTCTGCGGGAAGGTGATGAAGGGTGCCAGCATGACCCTGGCGAGAAATACAACAAAGGTTTCCGGCGGTTCAGCCGCCGGCGCGGAGGTTGTTCATCTGTTGCTGACGGAGGGCGACGTCAAGTTGATGGCGGAGAATCCGGAGCGCGTGATGGAGGACATCGAAGCGCGGGCGACAGTGGTCAGCTCGGTTTTGGCGGACATTCTTATGGAGCCGCACGGCCGCACTGACTGGGGACTGAACGAGTAGCCGCAAGCCGCCGCAGTACATTTCGAATTGCCTCATGGATCGAGGCAAAGGGAAGGGTGCGGTCCGGGAATTTCCAGACTCACGGCGGGTGGCCGGTACTTGTTTCCCCCGGCTTGGCGAGCACACTTGTGACTTGGTCCAGTTCCCTGCGGGTGTGCCCGCTGGAAATGACAATCCGGAAAAATCCCAGCGAATTTGCGCCGTATTTCAAGAATGGCGGGTAAATTCCCGCGGCCAGAAACTGTGTTTTCAACCGGCTGGCCGCCATTTTGCCGAGCGCGGGCAGGCGAACAATGGGTCCGGGAGTTTCTTCAACCGGCCAACCGAGGGCGCGCAGCGCCTGGCGCAGGTAGTGCACGTTTTTCCAAAGCCGATCGCGACGGGCGGGGTCGCGTCGCAGGATTCTCAGCGCGGCCACGGCGGCGCCGGCCAGCGGGGGCGGCAGCGGTGTGGTGCCGGCGAACAAGCGGCTGCCGTCCATGATTTTTCTCCGCAGCGCAGCCGAGCCCACGACGAAACCTCCATAGACGCCAAAGGCTTTGCTCAGGGTTCCGCATTGGACAATGCGTTGACGGCTTACACCCGCGTGTTCCAACGATCCCTTGCCGGTGGCGCCGAGAACACCCACGCCGTGAGCGTCGTCCACGAGCAGCCGTCCGCGCGAGGGCAAGACCTGAAGGTACTGGCGCAATGGCGCGACAGTGCCGTCGTGCGCGAACATCCCGTCGGTCAGCACGACTGGATGGGAGCCGGGCTGGCATCGGGCAAGATGCCTGGCCAGATCGGCCGGATCCCGGTGTCTGAATTCTTTGGGCGTGACGCGGAACATCCGCGCCGCGTCCCGCAGTGCGCCATGGGCGAGTTGATCAATGAACACGTGGTCCGTTTCGGGGGCGAGGGCCTGGGCGGCCGCGAGGGGAGCATAGTATCCGTCGGGCAAGAGAAGGGCGGCTTCAACGCCGAAGAACTTCGCCAATTCGGCTTCCAGCCGACCGTAAATTGCATGGTTGCCGGTGGTGCGCCGCGAGGCAGCCACGTTCAATCCGTGCTGGTCCAGCGCCCGGATCGCGGCGCGGGCGACCTGGGGGTCCCGCGCGAGCCGGAAATAATCGCAGCCGGAAAAATAGCCAAGGCGGCGCCGGCCCAATCGAACCGTGTTGAGCCCGTCAAATTGCAGCGGTTGCGGCTCGGTCATGGCGTTATTATATAACCGGGGCGGGAAGATTCACGGCAAATTAGGATTTGAACAGGGGCGAGCCGGTTCGGAGACTGGCACTGCGGGGGCATTGGCGCCGGGCCGGGCAATGCCCGACGCTCGTCCGGAGCGCGGCTCTATGAGCCGCCGCAGCATCCAAAATTCAAGACCGCCCGCGCAATTCGAATAATTTGTGACAGGCGAAGTTGCTGCGGGTCGCAGACCCGCGCTCTCCGGGAATTGGGAGAGGTGCGTGGGAGTACGTAGGAAGTTGGAATTGGATTGAATCGGTCGGCGGTAACAGGCAACTTGCCTCGCGATGAAGTTTTCGTTCCTGCCCGCGCTGTTGCTGGGTTTCGCCTGTGTTTCCCTCGCCGCGCGGGCGGATTTCATCAATGGCCACAGCTACCTCCCGCTGGCCACGTGGGCGCGCGCCAACGGCTTTGCCGGCTATGCCGCGAACCGGGGCGCCGAAATTATCCTCACCAACAAGACGTGGCGCCTGGTGTTTGGGCAGGATTCGGCGGATGCCACCGTCAACAACATCGGCGTGCGGCTTTCGTTTCCGGTGGCCAAAGGCGGTTTCATTTCCCAACTGGATGCGGACGAGGCTTTGCGCCCGCTGGTCTTCCCTCAAAAGCCGGCGGCGAAAAAGGTTACCACGATCTGCCTGGATCCGGGCCATGGCGGCAACGATACGGGCAACCGCATCGGGCGTTTTTTCCCGCGCTACGAGAAGACCTACACGCTGGCGCTGGCGCTGGAATTGCGGCGCCAGTTACAGGCGGCGGGTTTCAACGTGGTCCTGACGCGCGACAAGGACGTTTATCCGAAACTGCCTCTGCCCATGCGTCCGGATATCGCCAATCGCCGCGGGGCGGATCTGTTTGTGAGCCTGCACTTCAATTCTTCGCCGGCGGATCCGGAAAACGTGCAGGGGCCGGAGACCTATTGCATCACGCCGGCGGGCGCGGCGTCCTCGAACGATTCGGAGGGCGTCGGGGCCGACCACGGGCCGTGTGCGGCCAACCGCTACGAGGACAAGAGCCTGCTGCTGGCCTACCAAGTGCAGCGCTCGCTGGTGCGCAGCCTGGGGGCAACTGACCGGAGCGTAAGACGGGCGCGGTTCGAGGTTCTGCGCACGGCGGCGATGCCGGCGATCTTAATCGAGGGCGGCTATATGTCTCATCCGGCCGAGGGCCGCAGGATTTTCGACGCCGGCTGGCGCAAACAAATGGCGGCCGCGGTCGTCCGGGGCATTTTGAACTACCAGAAATTGACCGCGCCCCAGTCAACGCCAACACCGGCCATGGTGTCGGCAACGCCCGGCACCCCGGCCAGACATTCCCGGCAATAGACTTTCAAGGCTGATCGTGATTCAATGACTGCATGAGCATAGTCACAAAGACTGGCGACGACGGCATGACGGGCCTGATGTACGGCCGGCGCGTGCCCAAGAACCATCCGCGGGTGGAGGCGTGTGGCACGCTGGATGAACTGAATTCGGCGCTGGGACTGGCGCGGGCGGCGGCCGGCGGCCAGGAGGTGGGTTCCCACCTGCTTCAGATTCAGAAGAGCCTGGTGGAGGTGATGGGCGAGGTCGGCGTGCTGCCCGCAGATTTGCCCCGTTATGCGAAGGAGGGCTATCCGCTGGTGACGGCGGAGTTTACGGCGAGGCTGGATGTGTTGGTTAAAGAAATGGAAGCCCGACCCATTTCCTTCAAGGGCTGGGCCACGCCCGGGGCGACTCCATCAGCCGCCGCCTTGGACCTGGCGCGCACGGTGTGCCGCCGCGCGGAGCGCCGCGTCTTTGATTTGCAGGCCGCCGGGGAGCTCTCCAACCAGGAGATCCTGGTTTTTCTAAACCGGCTGTCGGATTTGCTGTGGCTGTTCGCGCGCCGGCTCGAAACCGACAGCAGCCCGCAAACGTAAGCGAAGCGCTTTCCAGCCGGAACCGATTCGCCTTCTCCGTCCCCCCGTCTTCAATTCGCTCCGCCGGCGGGAGCACCCCCGCTGAGAGGTGGCCGGCCAAGGGGCGGCGCTTCGATGGAATGTTTGAGCTGGACGTCAATGCGAAGAATATGCCGTTGAATCCACACGACGCAGGCCTGATGAAGTTCCTTGGCGAGTTCGGGACGGCAGCCTTCAAAACTCAGCCGCCGGCCGAAGCCACGGAAGAAATCCAAGAACTCCGTATGTGCCTGCTTGTTGTCGCGGTAGGCGGGACATTTGAAACGGAGCATGCATGCCTCCTCGTCCTTGAAGTGGGTCAGGGCGTAGTTCTCCAGAAATTCAACCCCGCGCATGAACAGGTCGATTTCCTCCCGGCTGGGATTCGTCACGCGGGTGAAAGATTCCAGACGGTTGATGTAGGAGAAGAGCATCCGGTGTTGCGCATCCAGCAGCGCATTGCCGGTCTCGAATTTATCCGTCCATTTTAGCATGGGTTAAACTTCTTTCTGAGATTAGCTGAGTACACTTTTCCAGCAATCGCACGCCCTTGTCAATAAAAAGTTGATTAAATCATACTGGGAAAGCAACTGGTGATTGCGACCGCCGCCAAGAA
>JBEKZM010000122.1:0-18611 GCA_049509875.1 Verrucomicrobiota bacterium
CGTTGAAGTCATCGAAGAAATACGTCGCCAGCCCTGAAATCACTGTCAACACCGCAGCGACGCTGTTGGTAACGCCATACGGACTGCCTATCGTTACCTGATAATTTCCAGCTTGAGCGGACTGAATGTTTGCGAGTGCCAGGGAGGCATTGGTCGCCGTGGAAATATTTGTGTTATCGACGCTCCATTGATAACTCAACGGAGGCGTGCCCCCCGCCACCACGGTGAAAGTGGCCGTGCCGCCGATGGCAACTGATAGGCTTGATGGCTGTGTGGTTATAAATGGGGGAACCGGATAAACGTTGAGCACGGCATTTGAACTGGCGACAGAACCATAAGCATTGGTGACCAGCAGCGCGTAAACGCCTCCCTGGTTTAGCTGAACGTTGACCAACGTCAAAGTCGAATTGGTCGCTCCAGGCAGATTGGTGGTGTTGAACGTCCATTGATAATCCAAAGGTGGCGTCCCAACCGCAACGACTGAAATCGAAACAACACTCCCAACCGGCACGTTTTGGTTGGTGGGCTGGCTGGTGATTACTGGTGGACCCAGGATAGTCAAGGCCGCGTTGGAGCTTGCGACGGATCCAAAAATATTGGTCACCACCACTGTGTAATTACCCGATTGGCTCCATTGGACATCTGTCAGCGTCAAGGAACAATTGGTGGCGCCGGCAATGTTGAAACCGTCGAATAACCATTGGGCATACCAGGGAGACGATCCTTCGACGCCCACGCTGAAACTGGCCGTGCCGCCGTCGGCAACCGATTGCGAGGCCGGTTGATTGGTGATGATTGGCGGCGTGCCGACATGCAACCAGGCATTGGAACTGAGGACGGATCCGTAAAGATTCGTTACTTGTGCCATATAACTTCCCATTTGGCTCAACTGTACGTTGGTCAGAATCAAAGCGGCATTCGTTGCCCCGGCCAGATTCGTCTTGTTGCAGCTCCACTGATATGCCAATGGCTGGGTGCCATAGGCCGTGACCTCGAAAACTGCCGTTCCATTAAAACCGACCACTTGATTGGTTGGCTGGGCTCCAATTTGCGGGGGAAACCCGGAAGTAAGCTTCACATAGTCCACTGCGACGTCTCCCCGGTACGGTGACCCGGGGTTGCCCACCGATTGTGACAGGGCAATCTGATAACCGGAGGGATAAGCTGACGCGTCATGGTCAAATGTGTACCCGATCAATTCGTTTCCATTATCATCATAGATCGAGCCCCGCATGTTCTCGCCCGGGACGCTTTGCAGCACCAAATGATACCAGGTATTGTTTTGATACTGAAATGAGGACGTGGTATAGTTGTCATCAATGCTACTGCCCGCGAAGAAATAAGGAGCGCGGGAGTAGTCGCCTCCGAAGGGGGAAATAATATCGTAACGGTTGGTGTTTACAGCATCGAAGATCCAGAGTTCAATAAAGCCATCGATGCTGGTGGTCGGAGACTGCACGAGCGTGTTGTAGCGAACATCCAAAGTGAAGTTGGTGCCGGGGAAGTTGGTGACGGTGCTCCAGCCGCGTCGCTGTAATGAATTATAGACATTGGTCAGGCGCAGAACGGAATTGGTGCCCAACGTTTCAAAATAATAATTTGGCGCGCCGAGGTAGTCGGGCGTGTCGTAACCACCGTTGCCCCCGTTACGGGCGTCAGGCAAACTGGCTTGCCAGATTGGATTCAAAGCCGGCCCGGTGAAGTCGTCAAAGAACAGGACAAGCGGCCCTGAATAGACGGTCAGCGTGGCTCCGGAACTGTTCGTCGCCCCATAAATATTGCCCACGAGGACTGAGTAATTTCCGGTTTGGACGAACTGGATATTCGCCAGTGTCAACGTGGCATTCGTGGCATTGACAAGGTTGGTTCCATTGAAACTCCATTGATAGGTGAACGGAGTCGTGCCAATGGCAGCTACAGCGAATTGTGCCGTGCCATTCACCACGGCCGACTGGTCGGCCGGTTGGATCGTAATCACCGGCGCGGAGGGGACGATAGTCAACGAGGCGTTGGAACTGGTGATCGTGCCCGCGTCGTTGGTCACCACCACCGTGTAGTTGCCGACATCGGCTGCGGAAACCGCACTGACCGTCAAACTGCTCGTGGAAGAACCGGTGATTTCGCCGCCATCTACGAGGTTCGTCCCTTCAAATCGCCATTGATAGGCCAGGGGCAAACCTCCGCCGGCCTGCACGCCGAATTTTGCCGCTGCGCCTTCCAACACCGCTTGATTGGCGGGCTCTTGCGTGATGACCGGGGGACTGATGACGGACAGGGAGAATTGCCGGCTTTGGCCAGAATTGTCATTGACATTGGTGAACCACAAAGTTGCACCGTAAGTTCCAACCAACAGGTTGCTGGCGACGCTATTCAGGCTAATCGTCACCGCGGCTGATGCTCCGCCGGGTGTGAGCCTCCCGCCGCTGGAGGAAGCGGTCAGCCAGACCGAAGTGTTGGAGAGGGTCCAAGTCAGGGTGTTGGTGCCGATATTGGTTAGCGAATAACTTTGTGAAGCAACCGTGAAGAACGGCCCGCCCACGCCGCCAGCGGTCACGAAACCCGCGGTCGGAGAAATGACCAACGCTTCGGGATTGGCCAACTCATTGATTAGGTATTGCCCCGCCGGCGTCCCCCACCCGGTGCAAAGGTCGTAGCCGGCAACCGCATAAAATTTACTTGGGCTGCCGCTCCACGTATTATTGCCTGTGCTGATGTCGTGGAAGGCGGCGGAGTAATTGACGCCGGAAGCGATGGCATTCACCGCTGGATTGAGGAAACCAATCACCGGTTGACTGCTGCCGATCGCCTGCTGGTTGGCCAGCGCTGCGAATCCAGCCCACAATGGCGCGGCGCAACTCGTGCCGCCGATGTTATAATCCTCACCGTCAGCTCGCACGTAAACATTATCCGCCGTCAAGGCCACGTCCGGGGTGTTACGCATGGTCGTGGAACCTTGATTTGCCGCCATGTTGATGTTGGTTTGCCAGGTGGGAATTGGATATTGCGTGCTAATGCCGCCACTGCTGCCCACACCATCCCGGCCGTATTCGATTCCCCAATTCCAGACCGTTTCCGACGCCCAGGCGCCGCCAGGGCCGGTGGTGAGAGTGGTGCCGCCGACCTGAGTGATGTAGGGCGAATCGCCGGGAAAATCTATCAGTCCGGTGCAGGCATCGCTATCTCCGGAGGCGTTGAGAAAAGACTGCCCTTGAGCCGCCATTTGCTGAAAAATCTGGTCGGCCACCGGGTCAGCCCCGCCGCCCGGAATATACCACGAGCAACTCAATTGCTTGGCGAGGTTGTCGTTCGCCATGCGGTTGAGGATATCGTACCAATTGCCGTCTGGCCCCGCTTCATAAACAATTACAGCGGATAAATTAGTGGCCATGGAAATGGCCACTTCCATGTCCAAAGACACTTCCACTTCTCCACCCTCACCAGTGGGATTGCCTGAGAAGCCATCGAGCAAGACGTTTTGCAATGGCGCGTTTGGGAGATGTGCCGAATTTTCATAGTAGGTGATGTCACTGGCGGTATAACCGTCAAATTCCAGCAGGCCAACGGCCTGGCCGGAACCACTGAGGGTGGTGTCCGGAACATAGGCCGCGCGGAAGTCCTTGCCCATATATGTGCCGCTGGGTCCAGAGCCGGAGTTTGGCCTGGCGTTCTGTCCGCTCGCAATCCGTGCCGCCTGCAAGTGTGGCTTGGGCAAGGCATAATTGTCCAAACCGCCGATGTGTAAAATCGGCACGCTCAAGTTCAGGGACGGTTCGCGGTCAGGGGCATAAAATGAACGTAGCTCCGTCGGATGCGGGTAGGAATTCAGCGTTAAATGCAAGGCGCGTTCCACCTCCGCTACCGAACCGCTGACGTCCACCAACAAGCGATTGGGATGGGCTCCTGTTACTTTCAAATGATTTGCCTTGGCGAAGCTGATGACTGCCTGATAATCCTGCTTTGTGGGGCCGAAGTTTTCCGTGAATTGTTCCGTGGTCAGATAATGATGATAAACTGGGCTGCGGGGATCGTAAATCTGCTGCAACAGATTGGAAAGCGCGGCCGCGTTTCGCAAGGGGAGGGCGATGGCCAGGTCTATCCGTTTGGTAGCCGGCAACTGGCCAGCCGGCCGCAACAATTTGGCCAGCTTCGGCACATGTCCTTCCAACGCTTGCAGATCCGCACCTTGGATCGATATGGCGGCAGACACTGCCAGCAGCAACGCTATGCCATGCTGCAAACTGACCGAGCGAAATAACGACGATCTTAAGGACTGGATGTAAAATCTGATTTTCATGGCTGATTCAATTAATTTACCTATAGCTCGTAATCAAATCACGTTTTCTTTCAGCAAAAATTCAGATTGGTGCGGTCAAGTGTCGCGGCGCCATGCGCAAGGATCAACGTCGCTTCCCCCATCCAGACGGCCCTCTTGGCGGTCAAACTGGCCGCTGATTCACCTGCGGGACGGAACTTAAGGGAACAAATCCGGGTTGTCGGTTCAAAGGTTCAATGCGCGAAATCCTTGGGGAAATTCTCTCCCGGCACGTTGTGCCGGGCTAATTCCGACATCCCCGCCGCGATGGCGCGGGGACGGTCAGTTGGGCCGTTCCAACATCGCCGCCCCGCCCGCTGAGGCGTTCGACAGATTCGCGTCCGGCTCGCTTTCCCAAACCGACACTTCGAACGGCTGGAGTGTGAAAACACGGGTCTTCCCCGGCTGCAACTGCGTCGTCGCCGCCGCCTTCCCATTCGCCATCACCCGTACCAAACGGATCGATTTGTTCACGCCGTCGGGAAGTTGAAAGATGGTCTGCGCGTCCAACGCAAACGTCGCCAACTGGTCGTCGGGGTTGCGCAGCGCCAGCACCGCCTTGGCCGGCGACCACGAGGCCCAGCCATACACCTGCCCGCTCCCCGGGTCCCCGCCAATCCAGTGCGTGTCCACCAGGACGTCGGCATTCGCGCGCGACCAACGGGCGCCCTCCGAAAGGTCATCCCAGTTTTGACGATCCAGCAGCTTGGGCGTCAGGTACAGCTCCTGCAACTGCGTGCCCGAGGCGAAAAAACTCTGCACTTCGTCGGCGAATTCCGCGTCATCTGCCGTCTCCAGCTTCCCGGCGTTTTTGGCGAAAACGATGCCGTGCAGCATGAGCGAATTGAGCGGATACAGCGGCCCGCGTCGGACGACGTTCGCATACGTTTGCGCATCGCGGTAGGTGATCCATTGCTGGCGCGGCGCACCCTTGCCTGAGAAATCGTGGTCGGCCCCGCCCCGCCAGGTCGAGTCCACATACAGCAGCCAGAACGGCGAGGGCCAGGTGCCGGTGGTCTCGTTGATGTAAATATCGGGCTTGGCGGCCCGCAGATCGGCCACCAGGCGCAGCATGGCGTCGCCGTCGCGGGTCTGCCCGGTCTCGCTGGCCCGGGCGCCGGCGGCCAACCCGTCGAACTTGAACATATTCACGCCGTACTGGCTCACCATGTTCAGGCAAATGTCGTGAAAGCGCTGAAAGTACCTGGGCCCGGCCAGGGAGAATCCGCTGGCATTGGTCTCAAAGCCTTGCTGGACGCCATACTGCAGGCGGAGTTCGCGCGCCTCGTTGTATCCGCCAAAGGGCGAAAGCCAGACGCCCACCGACGCGTTCAACTTCGCCGCCGCCAGCTTGACACCGTCAAAGCCGTTGGGAAACCCGCTGTGAAAGTTCCACAGCGTCCGGTTGTCGTCCCAGCCGTCGTCGAACAAAAACGACTGCATCTGCACGCCGCGCTTTTGCACCAGTTCCTTGCCAAAGGTATTAATGGCATCGAGGCTCTCGGCTTCATTGAATTTCCGCTTGTCCCAAGCGATATCAAACCACGAATTATAGTGCAGGAACGGACGGTAAGGATGCGCGCGCTCGCGCTCGAGATACGCCAAAAAGCCGCGCCGCATCTGCCCGGCGGGCGAAACGCCGAGGACACAGCCTTGGACCAGCGATTCCCCGTCCCGCAACACCGCGTTGCGCCGGAGGGCACAGCGCACCGCGCCGGCAGCGACCGTGTTTTGCGCCATCGGATGTTCGTAGCCGATGAAGAAATTGCCCGCGACAACCGGCGAGCCGTCCACCGTGCCCGCCACTTGCGCGCCCGGCACGCGCTGGTCGAACAAAACAATCTCCTTCACCACCACATCGCCGCCCGCGGCCCGCAGCGTCAACTGCGGCCGCAGGTACGTGGCGCCGTCCCGCAAAATGACGCGCCACTCCGCCGTGAGATGCTGCCGGGCGCCGGCGTAACGCGCCACCAGTTGCCGGCCGCCATAATGCCGGCCCGCCACCGGCGAATCCAAATCGGGCTTCAGGTTTTCCGTCACCGGCTGCCCCACCAGCGTGAAGTCAGAGGAATTGACGGTGGTTCCATCCCCGAGCAGCACCGCAAAGCATTCGCCGTCCAGCGTCAGGCTGCCGCCGTGGAGCTTGTCTTCCACCCGCAGCGGTTGAATTTTCCCATCCGCCAGCCGCCAATGCCACGCGAGATTGGCGTTTTCGAGTGATTGGCCGGGACCCTCCGCGCGGGCGGACCATAGCGCGCACGGAACCAGGACGCACAGCAGAAAGCCGTTCATAAAAATTGGATGGTGGGCGCAGCCGGTGGCCGTTCGTTTCATTGCTTCTCAATGGCCAGCCGCACGAAGCGCGCTGGAACAGTGCTGACGGGCCCCGCCAGACGCAACGTCACCACGGAAGCGTTGGTGCTCCACGACGCCGCATTAACTAGTGAGAAATTTGCCGGGTCGCTGCTCCAGGAAATCAAATTGCTGGAAACCTGCGGCACGTAAAGCACGCCAGCGGGCGGGTTGAGCTCCACAAATTGATAATCAAAATAGTTTGTGCCGGTGCTGCCGTCGATGAGCCCCGCTGGCAACGCCGGATGGTTGACCACCAGCGGATCCAAATCGAACGCGTATTTGACGAGGTTGGGAATGCCATCTCCGGAGGCGTCCGCGTCGTCGCCGCTGATGGCCGGATTGGCCAGTTGGGCGGGCGTAAAGTAAAATGCGCGCCAGTCTTCGTACGGCCCGCCCCAGGCAAAGGTGTAGGTGATGCCCGCCGGCGTAAGCACTGATCCCCGATCATCCTGCAGCACGAGGCTCACGGCCGGATTCGTAAAGACGAGCGAATTGTCCGCGAAACGCGCCAGGCGCGAGATGGCCACTTCAAAATTCGTGCCCGAGCCGGATGGCAGGAGCGACCAACCCAGGCCGCTGAGGGTCGGTCCGGCGAACACACCGGTTCGTTCGTCATAGCCCACGCCGGATTCCACCACAAATTCCGAGCCAATCGAAAAGCCCGCCGAATGATAGCCCGTCGCCGGATTGGTGTCGGTGTCCACGAACAGATGCGTGTTGTAATCGGCGAACGGCAGGCCGGGAGAATGCAGCGCAAAGCGCAGGTAGAGAAAATCGTTGTCGTTGGCCGCGGAGGCATTGGCAAAAACCACGCCCGCGCCATTGGTGGAGGCGGTGGCGATAATGGGGATGGCGGTCCAGTCGCTCACATTGCCGTCCACCGTGATGTGGAGGTAGGTTGACGGCGCTGACGGGGCGAGGATGTAAGAGAGACCATTGCCGGTGGCTACTTCGCCGCCGCGGTTGTCCTGCAACAGGAGGCGAAACACCGTGTTCGTGAAAACCGGCGTGCCCTCAGGGAACGTGGCGGCCAGGGAAACGCGGAATTCGAATTCCGTCCCGCTGGCCGGCGCGAGCGCCCAGCCCAGGCCGGAAAGCGTGCCGGCGTTGAAACTCCGGTTGCGCTCATCGTAACCCGCGCCGCCTTCGATCATCCATTCGGCGCCAAAGGCGGCGCTGGTAGCCGGGTAGCCGGTCTGCGCATTGTCGTCGCGATCCACGAACAAGTGCGTGTTGTAGTCGGAGAAGGGCGCGGCATTGGAGGCGAGCACAAAATGGCAATAGAGATAGCTGGCATCGTTCGCGAACTGCACCTGGACGAAATTGACCGGGTTCCCGTCCGGCGCGCCCTGGTAAGCCCAGGGAACACCCACCCAGTCGGAGAAATCGCCATCGATGGTGATATTGCGGAAATTTCCCGCCGCACCGACCGGGCCCGGAACTGCCAGCAACGTGACCGTATTGGTATCTTCGTGCGCCGGACTGGCGCTGTCCTCGGCCCGCAACGCAAACTGGTAGGACAGCCCGTTGCTCAACCCCGTGACCGTATATTCGTACGGGAAGATGCCCGGGCCGGTGCCGTTGGTGTACGCCGCAGGCAATGCGGGGATGACGTTCGATAATTCGTTCGCCGCCGCGAAATCCAGCCCGGAGGTGACCATCAAGTTGGTCACCGGCGCGTAGTAAATATTGTACTGGACCGGCCGGGTCTGGTCGTCGGCAATGTCCCAGCGCACGGTCACGCTCTGGTTGCCCGCCACCGCCTGTTGAATACCCACGCGCGGCGCCGGCGCGTTGGCGGCTTGCGCCACCGTGCTGTTCCAGACCGGGGCCGATACGTCGGCATTCGTCGCCAGCCACGCGGCGGCGTTAGTGTTGAACGCGCTTGTCAGCGAGGGATTCGTGCGATAATGCGTCCAGCCTTGCAGCCCCATGCTCTCCTCGTAACTCTGGTCGATAATCGACTGCGGCAGCAGCGGCGTATGGTCATAGTCCAGCGAAACCACATTGAAGCCATCCGGCCGGCCGGCCTCGGCGTTCAGTTTCGGCGCCCAGTCGTATTTATTGTCCAGGAAGGAAGTGGAAATTTGATTGGTGCTGCTGTCATTAAAATAACTTTCAAACATCACCAGGTTCACGTAAGGCCGGAGGGTGTAGGCGTATTGCTTGTAATTTGAGTTGTAAAAAAAAAGGCCTCGATTCCCTATCAGGATCTTGCCGGGGTAGTTGGTGCGGATGCGTTGAATCAGGCCCTGCATTCCCGGCGAAGTCCATTCGTACGTCGTGGCGCCAAAACTGTCCGGGGCGCACGTGTCGATCGTGTCCATGAACAGCCCGCTGCAATTGAAGCCCTGGCCGACATTCGTGGTGAGCAATTCGTCCAAGCCGGCATTGCCATTCGTGGTGGTGGTCATCGCCTTCAACGCGGTCCACCAAGCCGGCGCGCCGGCGTTGACGTAGTAAGTGCCGAAAGCCCCGTCCTCGTCAGGCACGCCCGTGGGGCTGTTTTTGCTGTTCAGGTAGTAAGAAGCGTAGTTGGTGCCGGCGGGCGACGGCAGCCCCAGCGCGTTCGTAATGCTGGACAACGACACCGAGTCCGAACTGCGGGGATCGACGCGGGGTCCCAGCCGGTCGCCCACGAACGGCGCGCCCGGCCGCGAATCTTCGCCCAGCGAGACATATCCCAGCACCGGCACGTCATCGGCTGTCCCGGCGATGTTGTCGGGCCCGCGCTGAATAGTGGCAATCTGCGCCGGCTTGATTTGATGCACATCCAAAATCACCAGCCGAAAATTGAGCCGGGCGAAATCCACCTGGGCCGGCGTCCAGGAACCGTAATAAATCAAGTACGGCGTTTCGGCATTGAATCCGGGCAGCGGAGCGCCGGCCCGCGCCGGAGCGCCGACGAGTAAAGCGACAATAAAAAGAAAAACACAACGGAGTCCGTGTGAAAAACAATCCGGCCTGTTCGTCTGGTTGGTATTAAAGCGAAAGAATGGTGAGACGAAACACCTCCCCCCGCCCCTCCCCATGAAGCCACGAAGATGGTGTGTGTGAAGAAAGCCCGCCCTCACCCCGGCCCTCTCCCCCAGGGAAAGGGAGGAACGCTCCCAGCATCTCGGCGAAATGTGGCGTTGTCGGTTCAAGGGTTCAATGTGCGAATTGTTCGGGGAAATCTCTCCCCATTTTGCTCCGCCGACTCCGCAAAACGCGGAGAGGGTGAACCGCTCTCAGCGTTTCGTGATGACCTCCTGTTCTGGGTTAGGCCATTTTTCACACAGGTTCGACACCACTTCCGCCAGAATTGGAACTCCTTCGCCATTATTCGGGAGCGGGAATGGTCGCGGGCTGGACCCAGTTGTTGTGCCAGTTCAAGGTCCAGAGGTTCCCCAATTTCACCAAGCTGGCATGGCCGTCCACGAAGGCCATATCGATGGCCCCGGGGAGCGAAGTGCTCGAGGTGATGCTGGTGGGGGCATTCTTCGGGGAATTCATCGCGTGACGAGCCAGGGTGACGCGGCCCATGAACGTGTCGCCATTGCCGTTGTAGAGGTCCTTGGACGGACCTTCTGTTTCCTGCGGCCAGCCATCCACCCACATCGCATCCTGGAACAGCGGCGTGTTGCCGGATTGCTGTACCGTGGATTCACTGGGATACCCCCACGACGCCAGGTTCGGCACCCCTGACTGAGAGTAAGTTCCAGTATAAAACCAGCCGTTGTAGCCATAGCTTCCCTGATAGGCGGTTCCGTAGGGCGACCAATTCCACATCATGTCGCCGGCGCCGTAGGTATATTGCGCGCTATACACGGTCCGCGTCGTTGGCGCGCCGGCCACGGGACAAACGCGGATTGCGTCGACCTTCGCTTGATAAGCCATCAAGGTCGCCATCCAGAGATTTTCATTCGCCGTCCCCGTAAGCGTCGAGTTGGGGTATTGAAACGATTTGTTAAAATCGCCAAGGTACATTGCATGGGCAATATCCAACTGCCGGAGATTGCTGATGCATTGCATCTCCTTGGCCTTGGTCTTGGATCGGGCCAGCGCGGGAAGCAGCATCGCCGCGAGGATCGCGATAATCGCAATCACGACCAGCAGCTCGATGAGCGTAAATCCCGGGCAGTTCCCCGGGCCGGAAGAGCGGACATCCGCTGGAATTGTTTTTCGCATATTTCGTTCGCTCATTCGATTTCGACTGTTTCACGGTCCCGCGCCGGTCTCACCGAGGACCGGTGCGGGATGGATTCGAGTCCCCCAGCTATTGCGCCAGGCGGAAGAACATCTGCGGTCCGGAATTCGTCAGCACATAGGGGCTGCCGGCGGCCGGGACATTTGTCCATGAACCGCTGACCAGGGAAGCGCGCATCTGCAGTGTGCCGGGCGAATTCCATACCACGGCCAGCCGTCCGCCCGACAGGCCGCTCACGGCTAGCCCACCCAGTTGCAGGCCCGTCGAAACGGGCGTCGCGTTGGTATAGGAAATCACGCCGCTCGCCGGCGCCACGTTTTCAACCACAAAACCGGGCGTCATTCCCTGGAACACGAAATTCAGGATGTTCGTCGTGAACACCGGCGTGCCATCCGAGGCGAATGTGGCAGCCTTGGAGAAACTGAATTCGAAATTCGTCCCCGGCGCGGCCGGCAGACTCAGCCAGTTCAAGCCGTTGATCGAGCCCTCGTTGAATCCACCGTTCTTCTCCTGATAGCTGTAGCCGCTCTGGATCAACAGCTCCGAGCCAATGGTGCCGGGCAGGTAGCCGGTGTTGATGTTATTGTCCGTGTCAAAGAACATGTTCACATAAGCGGGGAACTGGCCCGAAGTGGGCGGAATGTCATGCCACAGCGTGACCCGGAAGTAATAATTGCCCGGGTCGTCATAGACATAGATGTATTCGAAATCCGCCGCGCCATCGGTCCCGCTCGGCCCGCTGTAGAGAGGCGTCATGCCTTGCCAATCCGCAAACGAACCATCGATGGTAATCGTGCGCGCAAAGGTGCCGGCGGTCCTGATCACGTTGTCAAACACGTCCTTCACGCCGTTTACGGTCAGGGTGTAGGCCGTGCCAAAAACCAGGCCACTGCCGGTCGTCAAAACCACCTGCGCGGCGTTGCTTGGATTGACGGCCGCCGCAGTAACGCTGACGCCGCCGATGCTGTAATACGCCGAGTCGCCCGCCGTGGTGGGATCCACCGGTTCCGAGAATGTCACCACGACCTGGGTGGACAGCGCCGAGATTTGCGTTATCACCGGCGGCACGGAGCTCGACAATACCGTCAGCGTGGCGGTGCGGCTGTTGGTGGCGCCAACCGGATTGCTCACATTCACATAATAGGCCCCGGCATTGGTGGCCGTCAGAAAAGGAATTGTATAACTCGCATTCGTGGCTCCCGGTATCGGGCTGCTGCCCTGGTACCATTGAAATTGGATCGGCGGCGAACCTGCGACGACGGCCGCCACGGTTGCCGACTGTCCCTCCACCAGCACCTGGTCGGACGGCTGCGATGGATCGGAGAAAACCACGGGGGCATTGCTGACCGTGAGGACCGCCGCCCGCGTCGTATTCGTGGAGAGCGAATTGCCGATGATCAAGGCATACGCAGCGGCGTCGGCGCTGAGCACGACCGGAATCGTGTAAGTGTCGTTCGTCGCGTCCGGAATGGCGACGCTGTTGGACAGCCATTGGAACGACAACGGCCCCGAACCGGTATAATCGGCGCTGAACGTGGTGGAATTGCCCGCGACCACCAGGCGGTTGGCCGGCTGATTGGTGTCCAAAATTGTCACTGGATACCGCGCGGCGGCCGTCAGTGACAAGCCAAACACCATGTCCGCACTGCTGGCGGGCGCCTGATGCGCCTCCACCTCCAGGATATTGTCGCCGATCTGCAGCACTCCCCCGGGCACGGCGAAAATGTCCGCGTGGCCGGGCGGTACATTCGTGCCGGTGGCGCTGGTGGCATAAGTGACGGTCCCGGCCGGCATGCGAATGCGGCTGACCTCCGCCCCGTTGATGTAATATACGGCGCCGTCGCTGAGGTAATTGGTCGCCACGAAAGCGAGATTGTCCGGCAAATTATTCCAGGAGAAATGGGTGCGGAAGTAAAACGTGTTCTGGCCGCTGGACGTCAAGGGTGTGTTGATCGTTGGATAGACGCCGGGCGTCGGCGTATAGCCAAACAAACCGTCGCCGGAAATCCACGGCGGCTGGCTGTCGTCATAAGCCGAGTCGAGCCAGTTGGTGCCGAGATCCGTGCCGGACGCATTCACCTCCCAGGAGGAGTTTTCCAACGTCACCAACGGCAGGTTGGTGGTTAGTTCCGCCGGCGGGCTGGCAAACGTGTACACAAAGCCGCCGGAGGGAGGGGCGAATATGGTGTTAACGTAGCTCGTGTTGTCGCCTTCCAGCAACAGAGCAATCGTGCTGTTGGTAAATGCCAAGGTGCCGTCGGACGCATACGTGGCGCCGAGAGAAATGGAAAACTCAAAATCCGTGCTGTCCGGCGAACCGGCGATAGCCCAGCCGAGGTTGGTGACGGCGCCCGAGTTAAAGGCTCCGTTCGTTTCCTGATAGCCGGCCCCCCATTGGATCAGCATCTCTGAACCGATGCCTGCCACATTGAAGCCGGTCGAGGCATTGTCATCGGCGTCGATGAAAACGTTGTCAAACGAATTTTGGAAGGCGGCCGGCCGCGGCGAATACAAGGTAAACCGCACGTAGAGATTGGTCTGGTCGTTCGCAATATAGATGTTCTCGTACTGGATGGCGTTGGTCGGCCCCGCCGGCGCCGTATAGGCCAGCGGCACGCCGGTCCAGTCGTCGAACAAGCCATCGATGGTAATATGCTTGAAGGTGCTGGGAACGTTCACCTGGGCCAGGGCGCTGAAGCCACCGGCGAACGCCAGGATGCTGGCGAACAATAGTCGTTTGGTTATTTTCATGGTTTTTGATCCGAACGTTGTTTGGTACTGGGTTGCAAACTTAAGGAGAGTATGGCCCCCTCCCGGCGAATCGTCATGTCCGCTAAAGGATAGACAAGCCCCCCGTGCCGGACGAGCGGGGCTGCAGATACTTGGCCACAGCCTGGGAACGCGAATGCACTTGGAGTTTCTCGTAAATGCGCCGGATATAGGTGCGCACGGTACCATAGCCCAAACCCGTCTTGTCCGCTATCTCCTTGACCAGAAACCCCTTGGCCAGCAGGTCCAGCACTTCGAGTTCCCGCGTGGACAGTGACTCCATGCTGGTGGATGCGGGAACCTTCTGAAAGAATTGGACCACCTTCCGGGCAATCTGGCTGCTCATGGGTGCTCCTCCGGAATAAGCGTCTTGTACGGCCTCCAGCAAATCCTCCGTGAGCCGCTTTTTCAACAAATACCCCACCGCTCCGGCGCTCAGGGCATCGAAAATTTTCTCCGGGTTCTCGTACACGGTGAGCATCACCACGCGAACCTCCGGCAGCAACACCTTCAATTTACGCACGCATTCCACGCCGTTCATGCCCGGCAGGTCAATATCCATCAGCAGGACGTCCGGCGGCCGCTGCGGAATGTCGGCCAGGGCGCTTTCGGCATTGGGATAGGACGCCACACAATGGAAACCCGCCGCGCTGTCCAGCAGCCGCACCAAGCCGTCCCGCACCCCCTGGGCGTCCTCCACGATGGAAACAGTGATCGGCATAAGTTTCAGGGGTTGATGGGTAAATTGAGCCGCACCTGCGTGCCTTCCCCGGGGCGGCTGAAGATCTCGAACCGCCCGCCGAGGCTTTCAATCCGGTGTCGCATGTTGCCCAGACCATCGCCGTTGGCAACCGTCCCGCCGGCACCATCCGGCTGGGATGCCGCCGGTGGCGGAACAGAAAATCCCCGGCCATTATCGCGAATGCTGATGGTGAAGTCCGCCGGCAGCAGGTCCATGCGGAGCTGCACCTCGGAGGCGGCGGCATGCTTCACCACGTTATTGAGCGCCTCCTTGACCACCAAAAAAAGGCCATGCCGGACATCGGTCCGGAGGGAAATCTCCGGCACCGCCGGCGGCAATTGCAGCCGGCACTGGATTTGGGCCACGTGCAGGAAATTTTCGGCGTAGGTGCAGGTATAGGTCACAAAATTCTCCAACGTATCCCGCTGAGGATTCACCGCCCAGACGATTTCGTCCAGCAATTGCGTGAGCGTTCCGGTCTTGGCTGCGATTTTGCGCAAGTCGGCGCGGGCCTCCAGGGCGGGGGTGTCGGGATTTTGCGCCAGCTCGCTCAGGATGGCGATTTCCGTGAGGCTCGCCCCCAGATCATCGTGAATGTCCTTGGCAATCCGCGCCCGCTCCCGCTGAACCATCTGCTCCCGCTCCAGCCGGGCCAGTTTCAAATGCAGTCGCCGCGTGACGACAAACCGCACCGCGGTGAAAACCGCGGCGACCAAAATCACCGCGCTCAACATCAGGAACCAACCCGTCTGCCAGAACAACGGCAGCACGATGATGGCCAGCCTCGCGCCCTGTTCGTTCCAAATGCCGTCGTTGTTGCAGGCAATCACGTGAAACGAGTAATTTCCCGGCGCCAGCCGGCTGTAGGTGGCCGTGCGCCGCGAACCCGCCTCCTGCCACTCTTTGTCCAGGCCCTCCAGCCGGTATTTGAACCTGACTTTTTCCGGGGCGGTCAAACTGGTCGCGGTGTAATGGAATTCCAGTCGGTTCCGGCCGGCCGGAATCTCCAGGGCGTTTCTGCCTTCCGCGACCTGCGCCACGTTGTCCACCAAAAGATCTTCCGCCAGCACGATCGGCGGCACGAGGTTCGTGGCGATTTGTTCGGGGTTCACCACGGCAAAGCCCTTGCCGGTGGGAAACCAAAGCCGGCCGTCACGCGACTTGAAACCCGAGGGTTGAAATCCGCCCTGGCACTCGATGCTCGGCAGCCCGTCGGCTCGCTTGTAACTCACGCAATGCAACGCTGCTTCCCGGCCACCCGGCGCATGGTCTAATTCGCTTTTGCTCACCCGAAACACTCCGCCGTAGCTGCCCAGCCACAGATTGCCGCGACCGTCGTCCAAAATCTGGCAGATCACATCGTTGACCAGTCCGTTTCGGGTGGTCCAGCTCTTCATTTTGCCGTCGCGCCAGCAGCTCAGCCCGCCGCCACAGGTACCGATCCAGAGCGCTCCGCCGTCGGCATAAAGCGACCAAATGGATTCATTTTCCAGTCCCTCGCGCTTGCCAAAATGAAACCAGTTCGCGCCCTGCCGCCGGTACAGTCCCTCGTTTTCGGTCCCCACCCACAAGTCTCCGTGGAGATCCTCGGCCAGCGTGCGCACGTCCAGGCTGGCAGAGGTGCCGGGAATATGGATGGCCGTGCGCTCGTCCTGGTGGATGCAGGCCAGCACGCCAAAAGCCTGCTGGCCCACCCACAGATTGCCCGCGGAATCTTCAAACAACGCAAGCACCACGCCGCCAATCTGGTTGCCGTCCGACACATTCACGAACTGGTCGTGATCGAGTTTGAACAGTCCGCCCCAGGTGCCCGCCCAGATGAATCCCGCGCGGTCCTCCAAAATGGACCAGGTGTGCCCGTTCATCAGACCGCGGCGGCTGTCGTAGTGTTCCACGCCGCCCGGCTGCAATCGATCGATGCCGCTCCCATTCATGCCGATCCAAAAATCGCCATTGCCCGCTTCGCAACCGGACAAAACCTGGTCGGAAGACAAGCCTTGGGGCGCGCCGATCGTCTCAAAAATCCGCGGCTTGAGCCGGCACAATCCTCCGCCTTCCATACCGGCCCAAATGTTCCCCTCGCGGTCCTCGATCACGCACCGCACAAAATCCGTCGGCAGCCCGTCCTTGGTGGCCAAATGCAACACGGCCCCGTCGGGGTCGTACCGGAACAGCCCCGCGCCCATCGTCGCCACCCACAGCCGGTGGCGACTGTCCTCATAAAGTCCGTAAATCGGGCGATCCTTCCAGCGGTAGGCGCCGCGATCGGCCACAAATTTTCCGTTGGCAAACCGGCGCAACCGTCCGTTCCCCGCCACCCACCAGCCGGCCTCGCGGCTGGCAGCCAGAAAATCCACCTCAAAATTCTCCTCGTTCGTCTGGTTCCAAAGCGTCTGGAATCCGTTGGGGGAAAGCACCGCCAGCTCCTTTTCGGTCCCCACGCAAACAGCGCCGCCGCGGTCGCACGCCACCGCATCCGGCCGGCTGCCGCTCAAGTTCCAGTTGGTGGAGGGCACCTCGAACCCCTTCCTGCTCAAATGGAGCAACTGCCATTCACAGGAGATCACCCACAGGCTGCCCGACGGGTCGTCACAAAAAGCGCGCGCGTAGTTGAAGGCGCTGCCGCGCCCGGGCATTTCAAGGGAGGTGAACCGGCCCTGTTGACAGCGAATCAGGTTGCCCTGTTCGGCGCCCACCCAGAGGGTTCCCTGCCGATCCGCGAATACCTGCACCACACGGTTGTTTTTGATCGCCGGCGTGTTGTTCTCGTTGAATACGCGAAAATTGATCCCGTCGAAGCGCACCAGCCCGTTTTGCGTTCCCAGCCACAGATACCCGTCCTCCGTTTGGGCGATGGAAGTCACCGTCCCCTGCGGCAGCCCATCGTCGGCCTGCCAGACATCGACCTGATAATTTGCCGCCGCCGCTGCCGCTCGGGCCAGGAAAACGCCCGCGGCCAGCAGCAGCCGACCAAGCTGGAAAAAATTTAGGACTGTCGCTCTCACAGGTGGGCCAGGCGGAAGCCTCGCACCTGAGCCATCCAGATAACAGAATCGCCCAACGGCGGCAAGTCGTCTGAGTGCGCCCAAACCCTCGCCTAAATGGCGTAATTCTTAAATACGCCAAACACGCGAAAAGGAACACTTCTTTCGCGCATTTGGCGTATTTCGCTGTTCTCTCCCTTTCCTATTATGGTTGGGAACGATCTTTGGCTTGATTTGGCTTTATTTGTTTTGGTTTGGTTTGATTTGGCTAAAGTATTTCATTTGCGGGACGCGAGAAGCGGTTCACTTTGGATTGTGCGGCTGAAAAGCAGGTCATTTGAATGCGGATTGCGGATTGTGGAATGGGGACACCGAATGCGGGGAGTCGGGATGGGTGGATGGATTGATAGGCTGAACCGGGGGGAAATCCGAGTCCCGAAATCCGATCGCTGTTTGCAAGATCGGAATGCAGAATGTGGAGATTTGGGTCTTTTGGGTTCGTTTTCCCGGCCAAGGACCATCCAAATCGCGCGAACCCTTTGTATTTGAATGAGATTCGCCGTTTTGCCTTTGGGTTCGTTTCGTAATTTTCATGATTCTTCGCGAAGGCTACGGAGGGCAGGCCCGCCTTCGCTGCGCTTCGGCGCGGCAAGCTGGCGCGGCAAGCTGCTCGACGCTGTAACGCGGTCGCTGTACGGACTGTAATCGTCCAACACGAGGCCAATCTACCATAAGCCAGAGAAAAGTCTAGTCTAAATAAGACAACTATGATTCTTAATAATTTGATTATAACTAGCACTTCATTAAAGCTTTACAAATAAACAACGAGAGAATATGTTAAGAAAGTCAAACAGTCTGCGGCATTCGCCTCAATATGACACACGGAAGCGCGCCCGCCTATGAACCCGAATGAGAACCGTTTGATGATTCAATGACCTGCCTTCCGCAGCAGCTTCTCGACGTAAGTAGCCTATCCATCACACCCGCGAGTCTAGCCGAGGGGGGTGGACAAAAACTTTCCAACCCTTACGGGCCAATACGAATTTTTTACCACAGATGGACACAGTCTGTTGCCTTGCTTCAGATAAAGGGAAAATAGCAAATTGCTGGGAAAATTAAAGACTATTTGGGTTAACCTGCCAGAATTTTTCACTGCTGGCGTTAATCCTGACTGACAGTTTGACTGACAGCAACCGATGGCTGGTCATGGCAATATTCCTTTCGGGCGGGTATTTCCCGGTAGTGGAAACTATCCGCAGT
>JBEKZM010000123.1:0-18463 GCA_049509875.1 Verrucomicrobiota bacterium
AACTTCGGCCGCAGGCACATAGCGCGTCTGGTTTTTACCCTTATGCCAGCATTGGAGCTTGTAAAAAGGCGGTTTGTCCGGCCCCTGGGACTGGACACAGAGTTTGCCCCGTTCCATGCGGGCGAAGGAGTTGATCTCGCGGAGAATTTCTGGGCGGCGTGGTTCGCATTCCATATATAATATCTATACGGCTAGATATTAAATGTCAAAAAAAATCCCGAAATTCAAATCTCTGAACTATTTTGCAACGCACCCGCCTGCCCCGAGTGGCACGCTTTGGGATTGATTTTCCGCCGTAAATTTCGTTCAATTTCAAATAATTGATGAATTACAGCGAAAATCTGTTCAGTTTGGCATTATTTGCACAAAGATCGGATTTAGGGGACGGAAAAGTTAATTGATTATTTTGTGCCCTATTCAAAATTCATGTCAGTTCGCTTCAAAATGGGCCTCGGCGGGTTGCGGTCTCAAATGCCGGCCGGAGATGCCAACGCATGACTGCGATTCTTGGCATTTCGGCGTTCTATCATGATAGCGCGGCCGCGCTGGTGGTGGACGGCAACATCGTCGCCGCCGCGCAAGAGGAGCGTTTTACCCGTCGCAAACATGATCCCGAATTTCCACAAAATTCCGTCCACTATTGCCTGAAACAGGCTGGGCTGGAATCAAGCCAGTTGAGCTACGTTGCCTTCTACGACAAGCCCCTGCGCAAATTTGAGCGACTGTTGGAGACTTATCTGGCTTTTGCCCCGGCTGGCTTTGGGAGTTTCCGCCAGGCCATGCCGGTTTGGCTGAAGGACAAATTACACCTCCGGCGGACCCTTCGCGAGCGGCTCAAGGCGGCGAAAAACGCGAAATTCATTTTCACGGAACACCACGAGAGTCACGCCGCCAGTGCCTTTTTTCCCAGCCCCTACGAGGAGGCAGCCGTGCTGACGGTAGATGGCGTGGGCGAATGGGGCACCGCCAGCATTGGCGTGGGGGAAGGCAACCGCCTGCGTCTGCTTCAGGAAATGCGTTTCCCGCATTCGCTCGGCCTGCTTTATTCGGCCTTCACCTATTATTGCGGCTTCAGGGTCAACAGCGGCGAATACAAGCTCATGGGGCTGGCCCCCTACGGCAAGCCCGTTTACCGGGATAAAATCATGGAACAGATCATGGATCTGAAAACAGACGGCAGTTTTCGGATGAACATGGAATACTTCAACTTCTGCCAGGGGTTGACCATGACCAGCCGGCGTTTCGACGACCTTTTTGGCGGGCCGCCGCGCAAAGCCGAATCGGTTCTGGAGCAACGCCACATGGATATCGCCGCCAGCATCCAGAAGGTGACGGAAGAGATCATGGTGCGCATGGCCAAGGAAGCGCGGCAACAAACGGGTAAACGCAATCTGGTGCTGGCGGGAGGCGTGGCCCTCAACTGCGTCGCCAACGGCGTCCTGTTGCGCCAGCACATATTCGATGACATTTGGGTGCAGCCGGCCGCGGGCGATGCCGGCGGAGCGCTGGGCGCGGCGTTGTTCGTCTGGCACCAACTGCTGGACAAGCCGCGAGTGGTGCGCGGGCACGACCTGCAAAAAGGCAGCCTGCTGGGGCCGCAGTTTTCAACCGAAACCGTGGCCGAATTCATCACCAAGCTCGGGGTGCCCAGCCGAAAACACGCTCGCGAGGAAGATCTGTTGCAAGACGTCGCCCAGTTGATGGCGCAAGGCAAGGTCGTGGGCTGGTTTTCTGGCCGGATGGAATTTGGCCCGCGCGCGCTCGGTGCCCGCAGCATCATCGGCGATCCCCGCGATGAGACCATGCAGTCCCGCATGAACCTCAAAATTAAATTCCGCGAAAGTTTCCGTCCCTTTGCCCCTTGCGTGTTGCAAGAGCGGGTCTCCGATTACTTTGAAATGAAACCCGGGCAGGAGAGTCCGTATATGCTGATGGTGGCCCAAGTCAGGGAACAGCATCGCGCGGCCCTCAGCGAGGATGACCGCAAGACCATGGTCGAATCCCCCGACCTGATGAAGCGCGTTACCGTTGTGCGATCCACCCTGCCGGCCATCACCCATGTGGATTACAGCGCCCGCGTGCAGACCGTGGATGAACCGCGGCACGGACGCTTTTATAGGCTCATGAAGGCCTTTGAAGCACTCACCGGCTGCGGCGTCATCGTCAATACCAGCTTTAACGTACGCGGTGAACCCATTGTCTGCACGCCGGAAGAAGCGTATCGTTGCTTTCTGGCCACCGACCTCGACGCGCTCGTGCTGGAAGATTTTGTTCTGGAAAAAGAGCAGATGACCGAGCGGATCTCCGAATCGAAACGCGAGCAACATCTGGCGCAATTTGGAGCCGACTAATCCGCAAACCCTATGCCATGGTCCGAAATCAATTCCAATCCCGATCGCAGGGTGTTGCGACAGTTTGGCGGTGTTGGCTTCATCATCCTGGGCGCGGTGGCGGTCCATCAATACCGATTTGGACATCACCACACCGGGATCACTCTTGCAGCCATTGCCTTGTTGATGGGATTCGCCGGGTTGGCCCGGCCCAGCCTCCTCCGCTGGCTCTTTGTTGGATGGATGAAAGTGGCCTTTCCACTGAACTGGATTGTTTCGGAGCTGATGCTTGGTCTGATATTTTATCTGGTGTTAACGCCGCTGGCGCTGGTTTTCCGGCTGGCCGGGCGTGACGCGCTGGAACTCAGGGCGTCGCCGGGACGCGCCAGCTACTGGGTGAGAAAACCCGCCGCCCCGGAGGTGCGGCGTTACTTCCGGCAACATTAATCGTGAGGTGAAATTTATGAGTGACGACAAAAAGAACGAATTTGAAAAGGCGAGCGAAGAGGAAAACGGCGGCTTTTTCCAGGACCTGGCCGGTTACTTGAAAGAAAGCAAAAAATGGTGGCTCGTGCCACTGGTGCTGATCATGCTGTTGCTGGCAATGCTTATTTTCCTGTCCAGCACCGGCGTCGCGCCGTTCATCTACACTCTGTTTTGAAATCCGCCAAAAAAAGAGTACTCCTGGCGCTGTTGCCGACGGTTTTGATCATCGCGCCGCTTTGTCTCGGCATGGTGCTGGGCTATGGGTTTGCCAACAAGGAAATCCGGGAGGACTTCCGGGCCGTTGCCAAAAGCGAAACCCGCCTGGCCATGCTCAAACCGGCGGAAAAAGTCCAGTTCGCGAAGGCCTACGACGATCCCCAAAGCGCCGTGACGGCGATGGATGATTACTCCTACAACGTCGCCACCGTCATGGCACCGTTCGTGGGAATCACCCCGGACCCGGGACAGCACCATAACGCCTACATTAATTCGTTGCAGTGCCGGTCGGACAAGGAAATTGCGCTGCCCAAGCCGCCGGGAACTTTCCGGGTCTTCATCATTGGCGGCTCCGCCGCGTTTGGCTCGGGCGCTTCTAGCCAGGACAAAACGATCAGCGGATACTTGAGTTCCATTTTGGAAAAGGAATTGTCTGCCGAGACCAAGCTCAACTATGAAGTATTCACGCTGGCCACGCCGTCGTGGGCTTCCACGCAGGAGCGGATAGTTATCGAGAACCGGGTGTTGGACTTGCAACCGGACCTCGTCATCTCTTTTTCCGGCAACAACGATGTGCATTGGGGCATGCTCGGCAGAAACGTCCTGTGGTTCAGGACCTATCAGGAGGAATTCAACTGGCATGTCTTGAACTGGGCCTACGAGGAATTCCGGAAGCAACCCATGACCGACGTCGTGCCAGTAGAATCGCACCCGGTTGCGCCTTCATTGGTGGCGGAACGCCTGGAACGAAATGTCAGGATGAGCGCCTTTGCCCTCAGCGTTACCAATGTCCGCTACGTTTTCTGCCTGCAACCCACGCTGGCGATGACCAAAAAACCGTTGGACCCGGCGGAGCAGCACAACCTGTTCAACCTCAGCACTATTGATCACACCATAACCGGTTCCAATTATTTCGCCCAATGTTACAGCCTCATTGATTTGCAGTTATCCACGATTAAAACGGACAATTTTTTTTACGTGAACCTCTCGGATGTTTTCGACAGCATCAAAACACCCGACCGGTTGTTCCTGGACTGCTACCACTTCGGCGACAAAGGCAATGCCATCATCGCACGCTGCCTGTATGATCGACTCAAGAAACTTCTCGCATCCTCGCAACTTTCGTCCATTGGAGCGGGGTTCGCGGAGGCTGGCACGGCTGGGAAATAACGAGACCCTGCTGAAACGTGAAACGGTCGGAAACGCGGAAACGGGTCGGAAGGGGTTAAAGCAGTCGGGCTGAGATTGAGTCGTTTCAAAGCGGATAACCGAACTCCCGGCAATAGGGAGCCAGCCGTCCCAGCACGGGTGCCAGCGCCTCGGCGTAGTGCTCCCATCGGCCCATGGCCCTGCGATATACCGGTTGCGTCACATCGTGATAGGTCGGTGCAAACAGAAATTTCCGGCGTGCGGTTTCCTGGTAGCGCGACTGGTCCGGATGCCAGGGAAGACCGAGAAATTCGGTTACCTTGCGTCCTTCCGTTTCCAAGTTGCCGATGACGTCTTCGTAGCGGCTTTCGATCCAGTCAAAACCGCCCAATTCCTTCATCCGCAGCCAGACATCCATCAGATCGGCATAGTGCTTGACGGTACGATTCAGGCTGAGGAAATTCGCATTGGTCTCATTGAGCATGATATTCAGAAAGAAGCAACTGACGATCACATCGCGGGGATCGCGCAAGGCGATGATCACTTTCAATTCCGGGAACACCCGCAGCCAAGTAGGAAGCAACATGGTGGGTGACGGATTCTTATCCAGCAACAGGCGCGCCTCCGAATGGCCTGGCACTTCGCGCAGCAGACTTTTGACATAACGTTGCCTCAAATTCCGGCAGCGGGCGGGCTGGACGGCGGCCAAGGCGCGCAACTGAGCGTTGCCGGATGCGGGCGGGAGAGGAATGTTGCGCATCACTTCGTGATCGAACGCGACCGATTCGTCGAACGCGAGCACGTCCGGGTGTGCGTCCAGAATCTGCTCCAGCAGCGTAGTGCCGCTGCGCGGATGTCCGCCCAGGAAGGCCATCTGGAAGGGGAATTCCGAAGCTGGCATGTCCCGCCGCCAGCTTCGGATTGATTCCGGAGTCAAGCTGGCCAGCAAATCGCGACGTTTGCGGTCCGCCTGGTCAAATCCCCGCTCCAGCAGCGCGATATCCGTGAGTTGCCGGACCAGGGCCTTGGACTCGAGCAACCAGCGCATCGCTTCGGCGTACTGGCCCAATTCGTCGAGCACCACGCCCAGCAGATGCCGGCTCGCGTACTTGACATAGGGATATTGGGGGCCGTCCTTGATCAGGTCGCGCAACGCCGTTTCCGCTTCGGAGTTCCGTTTCCCGCGGTGCAGCAGGAGCGCGCGAAAGTAACGGGCCTGGTCATCGCGCGGATGTTTTGCGAGGCAGGCCTCGACACACTCCCAGGCGTCCTCCAGCCGTCGTTCTTTCTCAAACCAGACAGCCAAGTTGATGCGCGCGTCCACCGAATCCGGGTCGATGGCCACGGCGCGTTCGTAACAGGCTCGAGCGTCCTCCAATTGCCGGAGTCCCTGATATTGGCGGCCGAGCATGCCGAGCAAATCGGCGTTGTTTGGGGCGAGGTCGATGGCCCGACGATAGGCTTGATTCGCCAAGCCAAAATCCAATTCGGCCATCGCCGCGTTGCCCAGTTCATACCACAATTCAGGAACGGCGGGAAACCGTCCCGTCAATTTTTGATAGCTGTCCAGCGCAAGTCTCCGCTGGCCGCCAAGCAAATACTTCTGCGCTTTGTCCCAGAGGGCCACATCGCGTGGCGAGCGTCTCAATTGAACCAAATCGCCGGGCATAACCATTTTCAATGCCCGAGATGATCCACGACAAGGCAATGACAGTTCAACTAAAAACGCGGCCGAAATCAAATTCCGGCCGCGTCTCGGAAGCAAACCACCGTCAGTTTTTCAGGCGGTAGAACATACTGGGTCCGGTTGACGGCAGGAAGGGATAGGGCGAGACGGCGTTGTTCAACGTCGTCCACACCGCACCCGGTCCGAGCGCGGGGGAACTTTGAAGCGAGCCGGCGGTCCAGACGAGGTTGGCGCCGACGACCGAAAGGATCAATGGTGCGGACACTACTGCGTCGGTGATGACGAAGCCGCACAGCGTGGAATGAACCCTTTGGGCGTTCTTGAAGCCATCATAATCACCAGCAGGCACCCACGGAGGGTCGCCATAAATGTTGACGACATCGGCTGTCATTACCGGGCTGACTGAACTGAGCCCCGCGTGCGAGATGTCAACACCCCAGGCCCCCTGCCGCGCCCCCAGATCGGCATAGGTCATTGAATTGGTAAACGTTGCCAAATCACTGACGTTCACGGCCGGCGCAGAGGGAGTCTGAGTGGGGTCAAATATCCAAGGATAAGCAACGGTTTGGATTGTATAGCCATTGGGGTAAGCGGCGTGCATTCCGGACAGCGTCACGTTCCACATGGTATAAGTCAGGGTGTCATAACCCGGCGCCGGAATTTTAGTGTTGTCGTCCAGGTAAGCCCAGGTGACCTGGTCATTGCCGGGCTGGACCCCCGCGGGCATGAACCAGCTATAGTAGTTGGCCACAACAAAATTCGTGTTACCTATGCCGCTGCACTCCGCATCCGCCGCCGTACTGATGATGGTCATTAAACCGACAACATTAGTACCATCGATCGCAGCGCCGTATGGCACTTGGATATTTGTCCAATTCGCTGCCGGGACACCAAAAGCCGTCGCCGTGACATTAAGGTTTGCCGGTGGTCTGATAATGCTCAAAATAGATCTGACGTCTGGCTTGACCACTGGGCTCACCGGCCGGTGCAAGTGTTCGCGGAACGCATCTGGGGCGGGCCTCGTTCCGCCACGGTGGATGACTTTTATAGGCGGGCGGATGCGATTGGCGAGCCGCCGGAATTGCCATTATCCAATTCGAGCAATTAATCGCGCTGGTCCGGGAACACAAAAGCGAACCATGAAAGCACATCCGGCTCAAATTTGCGCGGTGTGGATATTTGCGACGATATCCGTATCGGCGCAATTCTTCGATGATTTCAATGGCACGAAATTGGATTACAGCCGCTGGTTTATTGCGGAAAAACAATGGGGAGCGGCAACAACGGCGTGGTTCACAATAATGTGGTGGTTTCCAACGGGGTTCTTCATCTGTATGGGAATGGCAATCTCTACACTGGCCCGATAGCCGGTTACAATGGCAGTCCCGGCCAGCAGGTGGGGGCGGCGATTGCCACCACAAACTATTATGCTTCGGGAAGCTATGAAGTGCAGCTAAAGCTGCCGGCGCAAATTGGCGGCACGTCGGCGATCTGGCCTTTCCATTACGAGGAAGCTTACAGTGGCGCCCTTTACACGGCGCTAGCGAACCTGGGCGGCCTGACGATCAGCAATTTGAACTGGATAGGACTGGCGACCGATCAAGCCAACAGCCTGCTGAGGGACCTCACCGGCGCCAATGGCTCGCGGCAGCCCTATTTGAATCCGCCGACCAACGGGTTTTACCGCACGACCAGCCTGATGCGCGAACTAACCGAGCCAAGCCAGTTGGTGCTATCGAATGATTTTGGCTTGCGCCTGCAGATTTTTGTGGTGCTGGCCAATGCTGATTCGCTGGATCAAACGGATGGCGCATATATCCGGAACGAAGAGATTGATATCGAAACCCCGACGGATTTGAACGGCTCAAACGGCATCACCTATGGCCACGCCCGGTTCAACACCTGGGTGGGGCAAAATGCCGGAGAATACGAGTGGCATGACGATGATTTGGGCCGGCTCATGAACGACGGCCAGTTCCATACTTATCGTTTTGACTGGCATACAGCCAGTCCAACCGTGCTTTCCCAGCGTGTGGAATTTTATATCGACGGCGTGTGCTATCAGACCAATTATACACATGTTCCCGCCATCGGCGGCCGATTTTGGGTGGGCTATTGGTTTTCCGACTGGTCGGGCACGCCCAACTTTGTCACCCAGGAACTGGATGTCGACTGGGTCCGGATCACGCCATTCAATGAAAACGGTGACCAATTCGTGCCGGAAACATATCCGAATGACGGGTGGTGGGCTCCGAGCATGGCCGGTAATCCGCCACCGGCAATCACAGGCATTTCTCCAAATACCGGCAGCACCAACGGTGGCACGGTTGTATCCATCAGCGGCACGAACTTTTATACCGGCACAACCGTGCAGTTTGGCACGGGCATTCCCATTCCGGCCAACTTCTCAAGCAACCAGATGCAGCTCATGGTGACGACCCCGTCGCTGGTGGCGGGGCAGGTCGCGGTCACCGTCTCGAATGTTGACGGGAGAACTGCTGTGTATAACGGTTTCACCTTTTTGCCGCCGCCCCCACCGGCGAAGCTCATTAACGCGGCGCGCTCGGGATCGAACTTGAACTTAACCTGGGCGGGCGGAACAAACCTGAACTGCACATTGATGACCGCCACCAACATCGCGCCACCGTCCGCGAACTGGATGGTGTTGGCGACAAACATGGTCGGTTCCAATGGATTGTCCACCAACCTTATCTCCATCAATCCGCAGGAGCCGCAGCGGTTCTATTTCCTGGCCATTCCCAATTAAAATCGATGGAGAAAAGCGGAAAGCGCAAAAGCGAGAAAGCGGAATCATTCAACACGATGGAAATCCAAACCGATGAACTCATTCCCACTCCTAATCAGCGCAACGTGGCTGGTGGCAAGCGGGCCGTCAGGGGCGCAAATTGGAGGGGCATCAACTCCGCTTTTTGATGAACGGCAGATGTTATCAAACCAACTACACCCATATTCCCACCATCGGGGGTCGATTCACGCTCGGATTGTGGTTTCCAACCTGGACGGGCGCTCCCAATTTTGACGTCCAGTCGCTGGAGGTGGACTGGGTCCGGATCACGCCATTTAACGAAGACGGCGATCGGTGGACGCCAGAGACCGATTGAATTCACCGGCAGACTATTTCGTTCAGTTCCGCCTCCCCCCTTCCGGCGACAAAAGGAACCACTCATTCGAATTAAATTCTCATGGGCAGTGCCTTAATTCGCGGAGGCGGCATTCATGCCGTTTGAGGCTGGCCTCGCAGGAAGACAATTGATTGGCGCGACAACGGCATCGGCTTCGGCGCTGTAAAAGGTCTTTTCCATCCCGACATAATCCACCTGATGATATTCAACGCCTGCCGCCAGCAATTGGCGGACGACTTCGGGAAATGACACGGCGCCCGCGAGGGTTTTGCGAGCTGTTTCCGTGATGATTTTCGTGTTCATTTTTTGGTTTGGCTCCTTGGCTTGGCTTGATTGTGATCGCTTTTTCGTCCGCGTGCTTTGCGAGTTTTGGAGGGATTTGCGACACCACTATCGTGCGGGCAAAGCTCTTCACATAACTCGTGGCCGATTTGTGCGGGCGAAAGCGCCGTCGCCGCTGCGCTCTGCCGGCGCACTCCACGACGCTGGTGCGCAGGCGAAAGTTGTCGGCGTTGGCGAATGTTTGAGGTGCGCAAAGGATTCCGCCACCCAACAAACCCGACCTTCATGACAGAAGCCAACCGGCATACTGTTCTTGCGTGCTCAAACTGATGAGTCAAAAGGCGGTCCGAAATCTCGGTGAATAATTTTATGAAAAGCAGCTTTGCAAATCAGAAAACAACTGCGCTGCACTGGGCGGCGGAGTAGTCGCAGCGAGACCGCCAACCCAAGGACAGTGTCGAGTTGCGCTCCCAGGGTGCCAACCAGAAAATAAACGTTGGGATGGTTGATGGGTAACGAATAAGATCAAGCATGTTGAAAAAATTCGACAGGCTCCCGCGGGTGTGCGCCGCGATGGTCTTCGCAATCGGTTGCCCAAATTTTGCCGCCTCCGCCGACACGCCGGAGCAGACCGCCACCAGCCTGGCGCAAAAGGCGCTGGCGAATTCGGGCGCGATGGAAATCCTCACCGGCCTCACGACGGAAATTGGCCCGCGCCTCGCCGGCTCCGACGCCGAGAAACGGGCGGCGGCCTGGGCGAAGCACTGCTTTGAGGAATCCGGCTTCGACAAAGTCTGGATCGAAGAATTTCCGCTCCCACATGGCTGGGCGCGCGGCCTGGAGAAGGCCGAAGTCACCAGCCCGTCGGCCCAGCCGCTAGTGGTCACCGCGCTCGGCGGCAGCGTGGCCACGCCGCCGGAAGGCGTTGAAGCCGAAATCGCGCTGTTCAAAACCTACGATGAACTGGTGGCTGCGCCCACGAATTCGCTTGCCGGCAAAATCGCCGTCGTGACGCAGCCGATGGTCCGCGCGCAGGACGGCGGGGGCTATGGCGCGCTGAACCGGATGCGCACGTCCGGTCCCGCCGAAGCCGCCCGGCGCGGGGCCGTCGCCTATCTGCTGCGCTCGCTTGGCACCGACAGTCATCGCGTGGCTCACACAGGCGAGACGCATTATGCCGAAGACGCGCCGCCCATTCCCGCCGCGGCGTTATCCGTGCCGGACGCGGAGCAGTTGGATCGGCTGGCGGCGTTGGGCGGGCCGGTGCGCCTCCGACTGCTGTTGACACCGCGCGATCTGGGGCCGGTGACCAGCCAGAACGTCATCGCCGAAATCAGAGGGCGCGAAAAGCCGGATGAAATTGTTTTGCTGGGCGCGCATCTGGATTCGTGGGACTTGGGCACGGGCGCGATTGACGACGGCGCGGGGATGGCCATCGTGATGGCGGCGGCAAAAATGATCCGCGATCTGCCGCAGCATCCCCGGCGTACGGTTCGCGTGGTGTTGTTCGGCTCGGAGGAATGCGGCCTGTTCGGCGGCAAGGCGTACGCCGAGGCTCACAAGGCTGAACTGGAGCATTACGTCGTGGTGGCCGAACCGGATTTCGGGCAGGGGCCCGTCTATCGTTTCCAAACCGGCGTCGCCAATCCCGACGAGCCGAGTCTCCGGCGCATCCGGGCGGCGCTGGGGCCGCTGGGCATAATTCCCGGCGACAATAATTCGCGCGGCGAATCCGACGTGGGGCCGTTGGCGAATCTGCACGTGCCGGCGGTGACGCTGGACCTGGACGGCACCGACTATTTCGACCTCCATCACACTCCCGATGACACGCTCGACAAAGTCAAGCCGGAGCGGATCAATCAAAGCTCCGCCGCCTACGTGGTTTTCACCTATCTGGCTGCCGAACTGGACGGCGATTATCGGAAGGCGGCCGCCGGTCCGGCCAAGTGAAGGCGCCACGACCCCGGTGGCCGTTGGGGTTGGAGGCAAATTGCGAATTTCAACCGGGGTGGCCGCAGCGCGGCTCTGGGAGCCGCAGGAACTTCGGAACTCTACGGCATCCCGCGCCATCCGCAGACTTCCTGACCGACGACGCGGCTACGGGTCGCAGACCCGCGCTCCGGCCGTAATTTGAAAACACGCCCTGCCAAGGGCTGGTGCTTGGGTGCAGCCCGGCGCTCCGGTCAAAGGGCAATTTCGAAGATTGCCAAGCGCGCCAAAAAGCCGCTAAATGAAAGAAAATGCCAACAGTCGCTGAACAACTTCGCGGCGCGCGCGAAGCGAAGAAGCTCTCCATCGAACAGGTGGCGGATTTGACGAAGATCCGCACCGACCGTGTGCGCGCGCTGGAAGCCGGGGAATTCGAGACGTTTTCCGCGACAATATATATCCGCGGCTCGGTCAAAAATTACGCCAAACTGCTCAAACTGGACGAGGCCAAGCTGCTGGCGGCGCTGGACGCGGAATTAAAGGGGACGGAGAAGTTCAGTGAACCGCCGCCGCTGGTGGAGACCAAAAAGACGTTTGTTGATACGCTGATCTTGCTCTGGGCGAAGTTGAACTGGAAGATCGGGTTTGCCGGCATTGCGATCATTGCGGCCATGGTCCTGGCCATCGCGGGCGTGGGCGTGTGGCGGCATCAACAGAAGAGCGACCCCGTCAAGAACCTGCCGCCGGCGGTTTACCAGTCGGGAAATTCCGGCGACACGTTGCCGCTGCCCAAAAAATGACGGGGTTACATGTCCTCCAGGTATAGGTTCCGGTTGCGCCACAGATAGATGACGCCGGAAGTGGCGGTGAGGACGACGGTGACCCAGAGCATGATTTGGGCGAAGGCGGGCGTCCAGGGGGTGAAGAGGTTTTTCAGGACGGGCGGCCATTCCTCGCAGGCCTCCACGACCAGGAGTGCGATCAAGGTGACGATTTGCGAAATGGTCTTGTGTTTGCCCCAGCGTTCGGCCGCCAGCACAATGTTTTTGGAGGCCGCCAGCAGCCGCAGGCCGGTGATGGCCAGTTCCCGGGCGACAATGACCACCACCATCCACGCGCCCACCGTCACGGGCGCGTGCGGATTGAGGTGCGTGCTTTCCACAAACGCGATAAACGCGGAACAGGTCATGATTTTGTCCGCGAGCGGATCCATGAGGATACCGAAATTGGTGATCAATCCGCGGGCCCGGGCAATGCGGCCGTCCAGGAAATCGGTCACGCCCGCCAGACAGAAAAAGACCAGCGCCAGCGTGTAGTTATATTTGAAGCTGGAGAACATCGCCCAGAGAAAAACCACCGTCAGCCCGAAACGGGAGACGGTGAGTTTGTTGGGCAGGTTCATCAGCAGTGGGATTTACGCATTGGCGGCCGGCTGGATTGACGGGTTGGCCAGCAATCCAGGGGTCCGATTATCCGTTCGTCCCATTTTTACGCGCCGAACTTGTCGTACATCCGTGCGTTGGCCTGCATGAGGCGGATGAGGAATTTGGCGGGAAAAACGCCCAGGGAGCCGCTGTTCGCACCGGTTTCGGTGAAGCGGTCCAGCTTGTCCGAGCCGGAAGTGGCCGACTGGATCATCACCGGCTGCGGGTGCCACGAATGGCCCTTGAGCGCGCAGGGGGTCGAGTGATCGCCGGTGACCGCGAGCACATCCGGCTTTTTCTTCAACAGAATCGGCAGGGCCGCGTCGAAGTCTTCGATGGCCTTTTTCTTGGCCGCAAAGTTGCCGTCTTCACCGTATTTGTCGGTGTACTTGTAATGGATGAAGAAGAAATCGTAGTTGTCATATTCGGCGAGGTAGCGCTCGAACTGCTCCTTGATGGTCTGCGGACCTTCAATCTTGGTCATGCCCACCAGTTGCGCCAGCCCCTTGTACATGGGATACACTGCCAGGCAGGCGGGCTTGAGCAGGTAACGGTCGGCAAACAGCGGAATCTCCGGCTGGTGCGCGATGCCGCGCATGAGAAAACCGTTCGCCGGTTTCTCTTTGGCAATGACGGGCAGCGCGGCCTTGTAGAAGTCCGCGATGAGTTTCGCCATCTTCTTTTGCTTCAAATTTTGGGGATCGCGCGGTTTGACGACGGGGATGGCGAAACCCTCGCGGTTGGGGTCGGCGTCGGTCAGAGGGCCTTCGAGGCCCTTGCCGCGGAAGATGACAACGAACCGGTGCTCCTTGCCGGCTTTGATGATGACTTGAACATCGCCGAGTTTCTTCACTTTGGCTGAGAGCAGGGCGCAGAGTTTTTCACAGGATTCGGTGGGGATGCGGCCGGCCCGGCGGTCGGTGACGATGCCGCTGGCGTCGAGGGTCGCGAAATTGGCACGCGCGCAAACGTCGCCGGGCTGCAGTTCCACGCCGAGGCCGAGCGCTTCGATGACGCCGCGGCCCACTTGGAATTCCAGCGGATCGTAGCCGAAGAGGCCCAGGTGGCCAGGGCCGCTACCGGGCGTGATGCCGGGGGCGACGGGAATCATGCGGCCTTGCGCGGAGTCCCTGGCCAGCCGGTCAAGATTGGGCGTGGCGGCGGCCTCGAGCGGCGTCAGGTAGTTTTGTTCCTTCGTCGCGATGTCGCCGAGACCGTCGAGGACGACGAGGGCGAGCTTGGCTTTGGTTTTGAGTGTCAGTTCGGAATAAAGCGCGTCTAAGTTCATAAGCCCTGATTTTACAAACAACGGGGCGCGGCGCAATTCGATTCCCATTTGCGCGCGGCGAAATCGATGACATTATTTTGCCGGTCATGAATCAATTGATGTTACAAGAATTTCACGCCAGCCTCGGCGGGCGCTTCACGGAGGTAAACGGCAGTCCGGCGGTGAACGACTACGGCGACTGGCTCGCGGAACACGCGGCGCTCCGGGAAACCGCGGGCGTGCTGGACCTGAGCTTTCGCTCGCGCCTCTGCCTGGTCGGCGCGGATCGCGCGCGGTTCCTGCACGGACAGGTGACCAACGACGTCAACCGCCTCCGCGCGGGCCAGGGCTGTTATGCCGCCGTGACGAACGCGAAGGGCAAAATGGAAGGCGACGCTAACATCTTTTGTCTCGCCGACGAGCTGTTGCTGGATCTCGAGCCGGGCCTGGCCGGAAGAATTTCCCAACGCCTGGAAAGATTCATCGTCGCCGATGACGTCCAAATCATTGACGCCGCTCCGCATTACGGGCTGTTGAGCGTGCAGGGGCCCAAGGCCGAAGCGGTCGTCCGGGCACTGGGCCTTTCGGCGGAAATTCCCGCGCGGCAGTTCGAGTCGGTGAAGATTTCGGAGGCCACGCTGGGCGAAATATATCTGGCCAGCCATGGGCGCCTGGCACCCGGCGGAGGCGGCCAACGCCAGGGGGCTCCATCGGCTTCGCCGGACATTGCCCAGGACACAGGCCCCTGGGGTTTTGACCTGTTTGTCCCCAACGCTTCCCTAGGGGCGGTCGCCGACAAGCTGATTGCGGCGGCGAAATCAGCCGGGGGTTGGCCCTGCGGCTGGGAGGCTTGGGAGGCGGCCCGAATTGAGGCCGGCGTCCCGCGATACGGCGCGGACATGGATGAAACGACTATTCCCATGGAATGCGGCCTGGAGGCCCGCGCCATCTCCTATACCAAGGGTTGCTATGTCGGGCAGGAGGTCATCAATCGCATTCACAGCGTGGGGCATGTGAATCGCGAGCTGTGCGGATTCCGGCTGGCGGACGATGTGGGAGCCTTGCCGCAACGCGGCGACAAGGTCCTGCTTGGCGGCCGGGAGGCGGGCCAGGTCACCAGCGCGGCGAACTCGCCATGGCTGAAGGCGATTATTGCGCTGGGCTACGTCCGCCGCGAGGCCAATCAACCCGGCACGCAGCTGGTATTGAAGACGGCGCAGGGGGAAAGTGCGGCGCAGGTGGTGGCACTTCCATTTGGCTGATCCGCCGTCGAACTCACGCCTTGGTGTAAACCTCCGCCCCCTTTTCCACGAATTCCCGGGACTTTTCCTCCATGCCCTTTTTGAGCGCTTCCGCTTCGCTGACACCTTGTTCGGCGGCAAATTTGCGCACGTCTTCCGTGATCTTCATCGAGCAGAAATGCGGTCCGCACATGGAACAGAAATGGGCGGACTTGGCGCCGTCTTGGGGCAGCGTCTCGTCATGGAATTCGCGGGCGGTCACGGGATCCAGCGAAAGGTTGAATTGATCCTCCCAGCGGAATTCAAAGCGCGCCTTGCTTAGGGCATTGTCGCGATATTGCGCCCCGGGATGGCCTTTGGCGAGGTCGGCAGCGTGGGCCGCAATTTTGTACGCAATGACACCGTCCTTGACATCCTTTTTGTTCGGCAGGCCGAGGTGCTCCTTGGGGGTCACGTAGCAGAGCATGGCGCAGCCGAACCAGCCGATCATGGCGGCGCCGATCCCGCTGGTGATGTGGTCGTAGCCGGGCGCGATGTCGGTGGTGAGCGGTCCGAGGGTGTAGAATGGCGCTTCGTGGCACCATTCGAGCTGTCTGGCCATGTTTTCCTCGATCAGGTGCAGCGGCACGTGGCCGGGGCCTTCGTTCATCACTTGCACGCCCCTGGCCCAGGCGCGGGTGGTCAGGTCGCCCTGCACTTCGAGTTCGCCAAATTGCGCCTGGTCGTTGGCGTCGGCGACGGAGCCCGGCCGCAATCCATCCCCGATCGAAAAGGAAACGTCATACGCTCCCAAGATGTCGCAGATGTCGTCCCAGTGCGTGTAGAGGAAATTCTCCCGGTGATGCGCCAGGCACCATTTGGCCAGGATGCTGCCGCCGCGCGAAACGATGCCGGTCATGCGCGAGGCCGTGAGCGGGATAAACCGCAACAAAACACCCGCATGAATGGTGAAATAATCCACCCCCTGCTCCGCCTGTTCAACCAGCGTGTCGCGGAAAATTTCCCAGGTCAGGTCCTCCGCCCGGCCCCCGACCTTTTCGAGGGCCTGATAAATCGGCACGGTGCCGATGGGCACGGGCGAGTTGCGGAGAATCCATTCGCGGGTGGCATGGATGTTCTTGCCGGTGGAAAGGTCCATCACCGTGTCGGCGCCCCATTTGGTGGCCCAGCGCATCTTTTCGACTTCCTCCTCGATGCTCGACGCCACCGCACTGTTGCCGATGTTGGCGTTAATTTTCACAAGAAAATTGCGGCCGATGATCATCGGCTCCACTTCCGGATGGTTGATGTTCGCCGGAATGATGGCGCGGCCCGCCGCCACCTCGGAACGGACGAATTCCGGCGTGATCTCTTTGGGAATGCGCTGGGGAAAGCGGGAAAAGACGGAGGGAGTGAAAGAATTGCCGCTTGCCGCTTGGCGATTGCCGATTGATTGCTGCGCGCTGCCAGCGTGTTGCTTGTTGAGATCATTGCGAACAATGTCTTTGCTCAAATCGCCAAGCTCCAGGCCGCAATCCGCAATCCGCATGTTTTCGCGGATGGCGATGAATTCCATTTCCGGAGTAACGATGCCGGCGCGGGCGTAAGCGAGCTGCGTGACGATCTGGCCGCGCCTGGCGCGCAGCGCTTTACGGCGCGGCGCGGTCAACCCCTCCAGTCGCAGGGTCGTTTCATCCTGGCGCTGGGCGCGATCGAGTCCGCGGTGTTGTTCAGACAGATAGCCGTCGTCGATTGGCTGAGCCGGCCGGCCGGCATATTCCTCCACATCGCCGCGCTTCAGAATCCAGTTTCGACGCAGCGCCGGCAAGCCCTCCTCGACCGTTCCCGTGAATTGCGGATCGCCCCAAGGACCGCTGCAATCATAGACGCGGACGGGTGCATTGGCTTCCCATTCACCGTTGAAGCCCTTGGCCGGCGCCAACGCAATTTCGCGCATGGGCACGCGGACCCCCGCGTGCAACTGGCCCGGGACGTAAACGCGTTTGCTCTGGGGCAGTTGATCGCTGCTGTGCGGTTCGAACGAATCTTTGGTGGCAATCATAGTATGCAACTTGGGTAACCTGAGAGTAACGCGGGAAAAGAGAACCGTGCCTCCCTTCGCCAGCATTACCTGGATCAGGTTCAACGGGTCTTCCGCCTTCCTGCGGAACTCTCAGCCTTTGATCGCCAATGCGATCATGATGGCTCCCCGAACATGCTCCACACTAGGACGTTTTGACTCCAAGGTCAAGCCGTGGTCAGCCTGGCAAGGCATTGCTTCGCCGACCGCGCCATTCGTGGCGCTGGTGCGTGGCCTTGCCAACAGGCGTTGATGCGGGCTGAAGCCCGCGCTCCTGAGGCGAATTGAGGCGGCATCGTCAAAATTCCCAATGCACCCGCGCGCCGAACACGGAGACCGGGCCGCGATCCTGGTTGAACGCAGGGTTGGTGATGAATTGGTAGTCCACCGCCACGCGAACCGACTTCCAGACGCTGAAGTCGTAATAGGTTTCCAGAATTTTCTCCCAGCCGTAGTTCAAGTTGCCGTCGCCAGCCAAAATGCCGGTGCCGCCGGCGGCAAAAAAATCACGTTCGGCCACCGAAATTCCACTCGCCACCCCGGCCAGGCCAAAAGTGTCAGCCGGGCGCCCCCAGGCTGCACCCTTGACGCTCAGGCCGACGGATGCCGCGTAGCCGACATCGCTGAAGACCCACCCCTCTTCGTGATCGTCATTCCAGCCCAGGCGTGAAAAGACCCCGATGTTCTTGACGATTTCCTGTTCCCAGTTCAGGCCAAAACCATATTTAAAGTGGAAGGCGCGCGCCGCAGTAAAGTCCGCCCCCGGTCCGTCCGCCAGCAAAATGGCCGTGGCCGCCCGGTAGTCGGCCATGTTGGCCCGGTTCAGGAAGGCCAGGAACCGGATCGTCCCGGGATGATCACTAATCGCATAGCGCCGCTCGAACTCCGTCACCATTCCCCAGGAATCCAAGAACGGTCCATCCTGCGCCGAACCGTCAAACGGCCATTTAAGAAATCGATCCTCGCCGGTCAAACTATTCTGATATCGCGGCATCTGGAAGAACCCATAGCGCACGGTCCATTTGGGCTGGTTCAATTCCACGGCCAGCCCGGTGGTGTAGCCGATGGCGTCTGCCGGATAATCCCAGGCTTCATTGGCCATCAAGCCCCAGTTCATGAATTGCGTGCGCGGGTCATTGGCATACGCGTTATTGTCAAAGATATCCTTGGCACTAAATCGGCCGAGCGTGAAGGTCAGCCGGGACACATCCTGTTTGCCGGCCAGCGTCAATTGGTCGTCCGGCACGTCC
>JBEKZM010000124.1:0-18155 GCA_049509875.1 Verrucomicrobiota bacterium
CATTTTGTGGTTGACGGAGTGCGCATGTCCGGTTGCACGAATGGTTTAAGTCGTCTGAGGTAACGACGCCAGTCGATCTGATATGAGAAAAAACGAACAATGTTATGGGTTGACCCCTTTCCTTTCTCGAAAATTCATTGGAGGCCTGTTCTTGCCGCTTCTCGTTCAACAAGTCTTCCAGTCAGCGAAATCTTGCCGCCGGAGCGTTACCAGCAACCAAATCAATGCCGCCGCGAAACCACTGGGGCCGACCGGAGACATCTCCAGTTCCTCCACCCGATCAGCGATTGCTTTCAAAAACTGAGACAACGTCACGAGCGCCAGCCGGGTGAATTCATTCCAGATGACATCTCAAATGCGGCAGTTGCGTTACGCGACCGGCTGAGAGAACTTTATTGGAAAGAAAACAAGCCCGCCGCGACCGCGATGGCTTTTTGGGAAGACACGTTGCGCTATCTCTATTTGCCGCGCCTGAAAAATCGCGGCGTGTTGGAGCAAGCCATCGTCAAGGGTGCAGGCACGCGCGACTTTTTCGGCACCGCCTACGGCGAACACGAAGGCAAGTTTGACGGCTTCAAGTTTGGTGACGCGAACGTGCAGCTCGACGACACGCTGTTGCTCATCGAGCCGCAGGCAGCCGCCGGCTACGCGGCCAGCCTCCTGCCGCCACCGGCCAAGCCCGCCACCGGCGGCAGCACGCCGGAATTGCCGACAGCCACGCCGCCCGTCAAGGCAACCACCGGCACGCCCGGCCAGCTTCCCGGCATGGAAGGCACCGGCTCGCCCAAGCCGCAGTCATTCCACGGCAACGTCACTGTCAACGCCGCCACCGCAAAAATGCGCCTCGTGCAAATCGCCGAGGAAATCATCGCCGTTCTCGTCGCCGACCCCAACGCAGAGGTAAAAGTCAGCGCCGAGATTCAGGCCACCTTCCCCAACGGCGCGAAAGACCAGACCAAGCGCGCCGTCTCAGAGAACGCGAAAACGCTCGGATTCAAGAACCCGGAATGGGAATGAACGAGCATTTACTTGCCTTTTTGCGTTGACACGAACCCTCAACTGTTGTAGTTGTTGTTCAACAACTACAACAGGAGTCAATATGAAAGAAACAAAAACAACATTTGCCTCTTATTTTAAGGCACTTAGGACTGAAAAGCGAATGACGCTTCGGGCCTTCTGTGAAGCCGCCGGAGCCGATCCGGGCAACATCAGCCGGATGGAACGGGGCGGCATGATTCCACCGCAAGACCGCCTGATTCTCACCAGATATGCGGAGGCGCTTGGGTTGAAAGAGGGAAGCGATGAATGGTATCAGTTATTTGATTTGGCCGCCGCCGACCGTGGCATGATTCCACAGGATTTGATGGACGATGCCGAATTGGTAAAAAAATTGCCTGCATTCTTTCGCACGTTGCGCGGCCAGAAACCCACCGAGGACGAACTTCGGAAAGTTTTGCAAAAGATCAAGGAAGGCTGAAAAGGGCGAATGGAACCTCAAAATTTCAAGGCTCCATTCATCGCCCCGCAAGATATTTGGCGACAGGCGGATGAATTTAGAGCACACGTTTGGCCGTCAAGTGTCATTCCCATAGATGTTGTCGGTGGTTGAATTTGAGCTGGGGTTGGAGATTCGGCCAATTTCAAAACTCAAAGAGGAAGCCGATATTGACGCGCTACTGCTAGGCGACTGGCAAACCATCGTGGTTGACCAGAATCAATACATGGACGACCGCTACACCAACCGATTGCGATACAGCATCGCGCACGAGTTGGGCCACTTCGTTTTGCACAAGACGGTTTTCAGCCAGATTCCCCAAGGCACATTGGAAGAGTGGATTGCATTCATGCGTGATATGCCGGAAAAGGAATACAGTTTTCTGGAATATCATGCGTATGAATTTGCCGGACGTTTCTTGGTCCCGCCGGAAGCGTTGCGGCAGGAATTGGAAGCCGCCATCAAAATCGCCGAGCAATGCGGTATGCCGCGTAGCCAGCTTCAAGACGAGGCGCACATGCAATATCTGGCAAAACCGATTTCCCGGAAATTTGAAGTATCCAGCAGCGTGATTGAGCGCCGATTGCCAAAAGAAAAACTTTGGCCGTTGGCGCAGTGAAGGAGTCCATCATAGATAAAGGGCCAAACTATAGTCTGAACTCATTTGCAAGCCGATTTCTTTGGTTTTCCGCCCACTGTGAGGCTTCGCATTCGGGCTCCTCTACGCAATCCATGGATGGTTCCGGTTCGTTTCCCGGTACAACTGAACGGTCATGGCCACCCTGGCGGGGTCGGCCTGGGGCCGTGGCACAGTCCATATTGCGGTCGCGCTACAAGCCGGCGCCATGGTGAGCCATGCGAACCAGGGCGCGTGCCCGGGCATCCAGCAACCAGCATCGTCCGCACTCCGCGATCTGCACTCCGCATTTGATTGATCCGGCTACCTCCGGCTACATCTGGGTATATCCGGCCATGGAACCAATTTTGAGGCCCAGCCCGTGGTCTGGTGAACCAAGCGCCCGCATTCTCGCCAGGCAGGGGCGAATCAAGGCGAATCAAGGTGAATCAAGCTAAAAAATATTGCCAACCTGTTTTCCCGACCATGTGCCCAATAAAACCAGAAACCATCCCGCGCAAAATCTGTAGTCCGTGGTCCGTGGTCCGTGGTCTCAGCCTTCCGTCCATCTTCCATCCTCCCCGTGCATCCGTGTCCATCCATGTCCACTTGCCGCGCCGTGGCAAGGCGAAGGTGGGTCTGTGGTAAACAAAATCAGCGGCCGGCTGCCCGAGCGATTCCTAATTGAGGTGCCAGTCGCTGCTGGGCAGGTACAGGTCTCGCCCGGCCAAGTCCGAGACCTGCTTCGGCTTGAGGGGCCTAACCTCTCCGTTCGCAGTCAGCGTGTACACGACGCCGTTGCCCGCATAGGAAACCACGATCAGGTCGCCAGCCCGATCCACGGCCAGATTGACCGGGTCCAGCGGGGTGTCGCAGACGGTGGCCAGTTGCCGCTCGGCGCAACGCCAGCAAAGGATCCGCTGCCAGTGCGAGTCCACAAAATAAAAGTCGCCCTCGGGACCGGCCGCGCCGCCGGAAATGTTGAAAAATCCGCCCGCCAGTCTGCACCCGGGCGCCGTGCTCGAGGACCGGCGAACTGTCCGCCGGCTGGGAACGGGGCGCGCCGCCCGAAATGTCCAGGCTGGCAAATTGATGCTGGCGCAGATCAACATCGTGTGTCTGGTCGTAAACGGCATCATTGAAACTCACCTTGCTGTTGCTGTCGCAATGGAAATTCCGGAAACGAATGTCGCGGGAATTGGAAACTTTGGCGGCCCACGGAGACGGCTGATAGGTGCACAAGATTGACTTTCGTCATTGAAACGACAGGGCAATTCGCTACGCTGGCGCCGGAAATGAAGAACAAACCGAAACAACCCACCTCCGTAGTCACCGGCGCGGCCGGCTTTCTCGGGTCCCATTTGACGGATCTGCTGGTCAAGGCCGGACACAAGGTCATTGGGATCGACAATTTCGTCACGGGTTCCATTGACAACATCGCCCACCTGGGCGGCAACCCCAATTTCAAGTTCATCCAGCAGGACGTGACGGAATTTATTTTTCTCGACGCGCCCGTGGATTATGTGTGGCATTTTGCGTCGCCCGCCAGCCCGATTGATTATCTCGAACTGCCCATCCAGACGCTCAAAGTGGGTTCGCTGGGCACGCACAAGGCGCTGGGCCTGGCCATGCACAAGCACGCCCGCTTTCTGCTGGCCTCCACCTCGGAGATTTATGGGGATCCCCTGATCCACCCGCAGCCCGAAGAATACTGGGGCAACGTCAACACGATCGGGCCGCGCGGCTGTTACGACGAATCCAAGCGGTTCGCGGAAGCCATCACGATGGCGTATCATCGCGAACACAAGGTGGAGACGCGGATTGTGCGCATCTTCAACACCTACGGGCCGCGCATGCGCATCAACGACGGCCGCGTGGTGCCCGCATTCATCAGCCAGGCGCTGCAGAACAAGCCGGTCACGGTCTTTGGCGAGGGCAAACAGACCCGCAGCTTTTGCTACGTGTCGGACTTGATCGAGGGCATCTACCGTCTGATGATGTCCGATTACGATTTGCCGGTGAACATTGGGAATCCCGCGGAGCTGACCATGGTCCAGTTCGCCGAACAGATCATCCGCGCCACCAAATCAAGGAGCAAGATTGTGTTCAAACCGCTGCCGCAGGACGACCCAAAGCAGCGCAAGCCCGACATCGCCAAAGCGCGGAAGATCCTCAAATGGGAGCCCGCGGTGGCGCTGGCGGACGGGTTGACCGATACGATTGCGTATTTCCGGACCAAGGTGTGAAGCCTTGAAGTGGCTTCGCGGTTTGCCATTTACGAGGGCATCGGTCTGCGGCATCTTGGAGTGCACGTTCAGAGGGATGATATTTAACGCGCGCCAGTTTGAATTCCGCTTTCCGCGCCCCATGCTGGTCATGGGGATCGTGAACGTCACGCCGGACTCATTTTCGGACGGCGGCCGGTTTTTTGACGCGGAGGCGGCCGTGGCGCACGGGTTGGAACAGGTGGCCCAGGGCGCCGACATTCTGGACGTCGGGGGCGAATCGACGCGGCCGGGCGCGCGGCCGGTGCCCGAGGCCGAGGAGCTTCGCCGGGTTGTTCCGGTCATTCAAGGACTCGCGGCGCAGACCCAGGCGCCCCTGTCGATCGACACCCTGAAGCCGGCGGTGGCCCGGGCGGCCTTGGAAGCCGGCGCCTGCATGGTCAATGACGTCGGCGCCTTCCGCAACGACCGGGGAATGTGGGGCATTGTGGCCGGGTTTCGCGCCGGCTACGTGGCCATGCACGCGCCGGGCCTGCCGGGTGTGCTGCCGCCGATGCCGGCAGGCGGCGACATCGTCCGCGAGGTCGGCGAGTTTTTTTCCGAGCGCCTGATCACGCTGCTGAACGATGCGGGAATCGCCTCCGAGCAGGTCGTGCTCGACCCAGGCATTGGTTTTGGCAAGTCGCTCGATCAGAATTTGGAGTTGCTCGCCAATCTGCGAAGTCTTACAAAATGGCGCCGGCCGCTGCTGCTGGGAGTTTCCCGAAAATCATTCATCGGGAAATTGACCGGCGCAAAACCAAATGAACGCCTGCCCGGATCGCTGGCTTGCGCGGCCCTGGCGGTGAAATCCGGCGCCAACCTCGTACGCGTGCATGACGTGGCGGAAACCGTGCAGGCCGTTCGCGTGGCCGAGGCGATCTTGCGGAAATCAAATGTGGACTGACTTCGAAAAAGGCTGGCAGCCCGTCGTGGAAATTTTAATCCTGGCGGTGCTGATCTATTTTGCTTTCAAGTTCGTCCGCGGCACCCGCGGCTGGCCGGTCGTCATCGGCTTTGTCGTGGTGCTGCTGGCGCTGGCGCTGGTGACGACGGTTTTGGATTTGAAAGTGCTGCGCTGGATGCTGGGCAGCGCCTCCGTGTTCATCGCCGTCGGAGCCATGGTGATCTTCCAGCCGGAACTGCGGCGCATGCTGGCCGAACTGGGGAACATGCCGCTCTTTGCCACCGCCAGCGAACAGCGCGAAGCCATCGAGGTGATCATCCAGACCTGCGAACGGCTCGCGGATGTGAAGATCGGCGCCTTGATTGCCATTGAACAGTCCATTCAGCTCCAGGAAGCGGTGGAATCGGGCATCAAGGTGGATTGTGACGCCACGCCGGAAATGCTCGAGACCATCTTCTTTCCGAACAATGCGATTCACGACGGCGGCGTCATCTTGAAAGGCGACCGCATTGCGTATGCCGCCTGCATCTTTCCGCTGACGCAGCGGACGGACTTGAACAAATCGCTGGGCACACGGCACCGGGCGGCCATTGGCCTGAGCGAGGAGACGGACGCGGCCGTTATCGTGGTGTCGGAGGAAACCGGCATGGTTTCTTACGCCTACAAGGGGCAGCTCACGCGGGGAGTCACCGTGGAGGAATTGCGCGCCTTTCTGACCTCGTTGATACTGCGCCCGGAAAAAACGCACGGCTTCGCCAAGTGGCTGCGAGCGCAGTTCCGCGAGCGCCACCGGCCAGCCGGTCCGGCAGTGATTATCAAACACGAACCGCGCCCGGCGCCCAAACCGTCCGCGAAACGAACTGACTGAATGCGCGATCTCCTGTTCAAAGACTTCGGCTGGAAATTGTTTTCGCTGCTGCTGGCGGCGTTCATCTGGTACACCGTGCAGAAGATCATCGAAGAACCCAAGGCCGCCCCGGTGTCCTCCGCCAGTATTTCCGTCAGCTATGACGCGGTCCCTGTTTCCGTTGTGACCATGGCGGCTGGCCAGCCCCCGCTCCAGGTCAATTCCAACACCGTTTCCGTGACGGTCAGCGGGCCGCCCGCAGTGATAAATGTGTTGCAGCGCAACGAGATTCACGCCGCGGTGGACGTGTCTGATTTCGACAGCAAGTCCAAGGACGTTTACCGCCGGGTGGACATTTCCGTGCCCTGGGGCGTCACGGTGAGCGACGTGGAGCCGGCCATGCTGCGAGTGATTCCCCCGGTCCATCCCTGAGTTTTTCACGGACCGGGCGAAATTTGCCTTTGGAACCGGCCGCCTTCATGATTTATTGGTGTCATGAGTTCGCCCTACAAAATTTTTGGCACCGACGGCGTTCGCGGCACCGCCAACGTGGAGCCGGTTACCGCGGAAACCGCATTGAAGCTGGGCCGTGCGGCGGCGCATGTTTTTAAAAATCTGGAATCGCAGGCCCGCGGGCGCGGCAAGCACAAGATCGTTCTCGGCAAGGACACCCGGCTGTCCGGCTACATGCTCGAAAACGCCCTCTCCTCCGGTATTCTCTCCATGGGCGTGGACGTGTTGTTCATCGGTCCGCTGCCCACTCCGGGCGTGGCCTATGTCACGCGCAGCCTGCGGGCCGACGCCGGCATTGTCATCACCGCCTCCCACAACCCCTATACCGACAACGGCATCAAGTTTTTCCGCGCCGATGGCTACAAGCTGGATGACAAGGTCGAGGATCGCATCGAAGAGCTGGTCTTCTCCGGCGAAGTGGAAAAAATCCGTCCCAGCGCCGAATACATCGGCAAGGCGGTGCGCATCGACGACGCACTGGGCCGCTATATTGAATTTACCAAGTCGTCCTTTCCCAAGGGCCTCACGCTCGAAGGCGTAAAAATCGTGCTGGATTGCGGCCATGGTGCCGCCTACAAGGCCTCGCCCTGCGTTCTGCGGGAACTGGGCGCCGAAGTCATCGTCTATGGCAACCAGCCCGACGGCAAGAACATCAACGAAGACTGCGGCTCGATGCACCCGGAGGCAATGTGCCGAAAGGTGGTCGAACACGGCGCGGCCCTGGGCATCGCCCATGACGGCGACGCCGACCGCGTGTTGCTCTGCGACGAAACCGGGCGGTTAATCGACGGCGACGACATCATGGCGATCGCCGCCTTGGAGATGCTGGCGGAGAAAGCGCTGGCCAAAAGGACGCTGGTGACGACGGTCATGAGCAACGCCGGATTGGAAGCGGCGGTTAAAAATGCCGGCGGCAAATTGCTGCGGACGCCGGTGGGCGATAAAAACGTCATCGACGCCATGCTGCGGGGCGGTTTCAACTTTGGCGGCGAACAGAGCGGCCATCTGATCTTCCGCGACCACGGCACGACCGGCGATGGTTTGGTGGCGGCGCTGCAGGTGCTGCGAATCATCAAGTCCCAGGGCAGGCCGCTGTCGCAACTGGCGCGCTGCTGGAGGCGTTTTCCGCAGCAGGTCACCAACGTAAAAGTGCGCGAAAAACTCCCCTTCGAGCAACTCGATGGCTTGAACCGGCTGGTGGCCGAGGCGGAAAAGGAACTGGCCGCGCAAGGTGGCCGGCTGTTGCTGCGCTATTCCGGCACGGAACCCAAACTGCGGCTGCTGGTGGAAGGCCGCGACCCCAGGGCCCTGGAGGCCTGGTCGAAGAAGATTTGCGCCGTGATTCAAACGCAAATCGGAATTTAGCCGCGCGGGCCGGGGCCGATGCGTCCCTTTGGATATGCGCCGGGCGAAAGGCAAAACCGGTCCGCGCTTTACTTGCAGGCGGGAGAAGTACATTTTTTCCGGGAATGGTTTTCACGCAGAAGAATTTCGACTGGTGGTGCCAGCGCGGCATTCTGACGCTCGTCCTGGCGGCGCTGGTCTTCACGCCGCTGGCCTTTGGCGGCGTCTATACCTGGACCTTTCTGGTGGTGCAGATGCTCGCGCTGGGCGTGGCCGGGCTCTGGCTGGCGCGGCTGTGGGGCGGATACAAGCCAAAGCTGCTGTGGCCTCCCCTGGCGTGGGCCGTGGTCGCCTTCGTGCTCTACGCCGCGGTCCGCTATTTTACGTCCGATATTGAATATGTTGCGCGGTTGGAGCTGACGCGCATTCTTCTTTATGCGTTTCTCCTCCTGGCCGTCCTCAGCAACCTCTATGATCAGGACGCAGCCGAGACGGTCGCTTACACCCTCACGGCGGTGGCGGTGCTGGCTTCCTCCTACGCGGTGGCGCAGTATTGTCGTCATTCGAGTCACGTCTGGAATCTGACGGCGCCGTACCCGGGCCGCGGGACGGGCACCTACATCAATCCGGATCACTTTGCAGGCTTTCTGGAATTGGTGCTGCCGCTGCCGCTGGCGTTTTTGCTGGCCGGCCGCGTGGGTATCATTGCGCGCATCATCCTGGGCTACGCCACGCTCACCATTCTGGCGGGGCTGACGGTCACGTTTTCGCGGGGCGGCTGGGTGGCGGCCGGGGCGGGCCTGCTCGTTCTCCTGGGCTGCCTGCTGTGCCACCGCAACCACCGGCTCCGCGCGTTCGTGGTGCTGGCCGTCCTGGTGGCCGGCGGCGCCTTGTTCACTAAATTTTATTTGTCCCACAGCGTCACCTTTATGCGGCGCCTGAAAGATCCGGACCAGGCTGGGCCGGCGGTCGTGGATGCCGCCTCACGGCTGGAGACTTGGGGCGGGGCGGTGCGCATGTGGCAAGACCATGTCTGGTGGGGCGTCGGGCCCGGGCAATTTGACTATCGTTTCCGCCAATATCGCCCCCCGGCGCTCCAATTGCGCCCGGAACACGCTCACGATGATTATCTTGAACTGCTGGACGAAATGGGGCTGGCCGGCGCAGTCATCGTGGCCGCCGGCGCCGGCATTTTCATCTTTGGCCTGAAGCGGAGCTGGCCGCATGTGCGGCGTGAAGAAAATGATTTCGGATCCGGCACGAGCAACCGCTACGCGTTTTTTCTGGGGGCGGTGGGCGGCTTGTGCGCTCTGGCCGTCCATTCATTGGTGGATTTTAATATGCACATTCCGGCCAATGCGCTGGCGGGCGTGGCGGTGCTGGGTCTGGTGGCCAGCAACCTGCGGTTCGCCACCAAACGTTATTGGGTGCGGGCCCGCTTGCCGCTGCAATGTGCGCTGACTGTGGTTTTGGGCGGATTCATAATCTTTTTCGGCCGGCAGACCTGGGGGCGGGCTGGCGAATTGGTTTGGACCGACCGGGCGGAAGTCTTGCCGCCGTTTTCGGACGAACAGGCGGGGGCGCTCGAAAAAGCGCTGGCCTTTGAACCCAGTGACTTCCTAACGGCCTATCACCTCGGGGAATGCTTCCGCACCCGAAGTTGGGAAGGCGGCGACAACTATGTTGAACTCGCGGAAAAAGCGCTGAAATTTTATGAGCTGGGCGCCAGACTTAATCCTTACGACGAGCTGTGTCCATTGCGATCCGGGATGTGCCTGGACTGGACCGGCCGCCATACGGAGGCCGAAAAGTACTATTCGGACGCCGAAATGCTGGATCCCAACGGCAACTGGGTGGTCGCCAACATCGGCTGGCATTACTTGCAAATAGGCGATTATGCTGCTGCACGCCAATGGTTTCTGCGTGCCGAACGGCTTTCGAACTGGGAAAATGACACCGCCCGGGTCAACCGCCGGGACATTTGCGAACCCAAACTAGCCGACCGGGCGTCCGGGCGGCTGCCATTGCAATTGTATTATCATGGAAAAGATAATTGACAACCGGATTGATGAAAGGATATTGTTGATCAAGCCTAGAGCTTAAACAGAAAGCAAATATGAAAAAACTGCAAAGTCTTTTGGCCATCGCCATGGGCGGTGTGCTTCTAAATCTTGGTCTCCCCGCCTCTGCGCAACCTGTCGCTCCCGGTTACGCAACCATCATCCGCGTGAAGGGCGAAGCCAGCTACTCGTTGGACGGCGGAGCTCACAAGTTTGCGTTGTTGCCGGGCAAATTCCTCGAGGCCGGCTCAACCATTTACACCGGCGAAGACGGCGTGGTGGATGTGATCTTGGGCAAGGCCATTGAACTGCCGCAAGCCACTTGGGTGCCGAAGCGCATTTCTTTGGCCGCGGACTCCCCCGTGCGTGGCTTGGTCAGTTATCGGCCTTCAGCCGAACAAAACGTCGTGCGCGTCCTGAGCAGCAGCACGTTGGTCATTGACAAATTAACCACCACCTCCTCCGGCGCTGATACCGTCAGCGACACTGAGCTGGATTTGAAGCAAGGGAGCATCTTCGCCAGTGTGAAAAAGCTCTCTCCGGCGGCCCAATACTTGGTCAAGACGCCCACGGGCATTGCCGGCGTCCGCGGCACCCAGTTCTCGATTAGTCTCAACAGCGACGGTTCGATCAAGGACGTGGCCGTCTATCGGACGATGCATGACGAAGGCTTGGTGCTGGCGGTGACTTCCGCCTCCGGTATCACCCAGACCTACGTGATCAAAGACGGAGAAGTTTGGCATCCCGGAAATCCCAATCCGGAGCCGATCACCCCCCAGTTGCGGGGGATCCTGCAGGAGGTTTTCGCCGCTTTGCGCACTCCGTACTACCAGCAGGCCAGTTTCGACTACGACCGCACCCAATACCGCGAGTCAACCGATTTCGGCTTCTAAGCAGCTTAAGAAATATTTCGCATAAAACCAGAGCAGCGTTGAGTTGCTCTGGTTTTTGCTTTAAGCCGAAAGCGTGAAATTCAAGCGCCTTAAACTCGGGCCGGTGCTCCTGGGCCTGGCGGTGCTCGCGGCGGTCTGCAGCCTGCGCCTGCTAAGTCCCGGGTTCCTGGATGAGTTGGAGTGCAAGACCTACGATCTGCGCGTTCGTAACGCCCGGAAATTCTCCTATCCGGTCGCGACCAACCTGGCCTTCGTCGCCATGCAGGATTCCAGCATCAAGGCCATGCGCAGCGGCAAATTGCTGGGCGCACCCCACGGCTATGGCCTTTACTGGCCCCGCCACGTTTACGGCCGCGTCGTCGAGGAGCTGGCCGCCCAGGGCGCCCGCACAATCACCTTTGATGTGCTCTTCGGCGAGCTTCGCCCTGACCATGCCCCCGTTGAAATGGCCGACGGCGGCATTGTCGAATCCGATGACTTCTTTGCCCTGCAAATGTCTCGGGCGGGCAACGTCATTCTGGCCTTCACCCCGGAAACCACGCCGGCGGATCTCTTTGCCACCAATGCCCTGGCTTTGGGCGACATCTCAACGGAGCGGGACCCCGACGGCGTTCTTCGCCGGCTCAAATGCTTCAACCTCAAATGGCACCCGGCATTCAAATCGGCTGCCCAACAATTCGGTGCCGACCTGGACCATGCCCGGATTGAGTCCGATAGAATTGTGCTGCCAATCGCGGACACCAACTTCACCGTGAAACTGGACCGGGAGGGCAATTTCGACCTGGCCGAATTTGTGGGCGACCAGATTCCCCGCGGTTGGAAACGCTTCGACCAGCCCTTCACACGCGTATGGGATTTGGGCATCGTGATGGCGGCCCAGGAATTAAAGCTGGACCTGAACCACGCCAAAATCGATTTGCCGGCGGGCAGGATCGTGTTACCCGGCCCGACGGGCACTCAACGCATCCTGCCAGTTGACGCAAATGGCTTTTTCTACATCAACTGGGATTTGACTGCCGATGACCCGCGGTTGGCCCACGCGCCGATTGAAGCTGTCATCAAGCAGGACAAACTGCGGCTCCTGGGCCAGACCAACGACCTGCACGACAGCTTTCGCGACCGCCTGGTGGTCATCGGCTCCAAGGCGCAGGGCAACGATTTGACCGACCGCGGCGCAACCCCGCTGGAGAAGGACACGTTCTTGGTGTGCAAACATTGGAATGTGGCCAACGCCGTCATCACCGGACAATTCATCCATCGCTTTTCGCTGCCGGCGGAAATGGTCATTTTGGCCTTTTTGGCGGCGGTCACCACGCTGCTGACTTGGCGGCTGCGCGCGTTGACGGCCAGTCTCTCGGTGGTTCTGCTGCTGGTGGGCTACACCGGGCTGGCCTTCCTGTTGTTTGTGAAATTTCGTTGGTGGCTGCCGCTCGTTTATCCCTTGATCGGCGCGGTGGCCCTGCAGCACGTCGCGCTGGTCACGCATCGCATGATCTTTGAAGAGCGGGAGAAGCGCCGCGTTCGTTCGGTCTTCTCCAAGGTGGTTTCGCCAAACGTGGTCAATGAACTCCTGGGCTCCAACATCATGGCCCTGAACGGCGCCCGCCGCGAAGTGACCGTCTTTTTCGCCGACATTCGCGGTTTTACGGCGCTGACCGACCAGGCGCAGGAACAAGTCGCCGAATTTATCCGGCATAGCGACGTGGATTTGCTCACGGCCGACAGGCATTTTGAGGCCTCCGCGCGCGAGATGCTCGAGATGGTCAATCTCTACCTGGCGGCCGTGGCGGACGTGATCAAAAACCACGGTGGGACCCTCGACAAATACATCGGCGATTGCGTGATGGCGTTCTGGAACGCGCCCACGCCGAACGAAAAACACGCGCTGGAATGCGTCGAAGCCGCAATCGACGCACAACGCGCGATTCAGTCGCTGAACGAACGGCGGCAGGCGCAAAACCCCGCGCGCGAAATCGAAAATCGCGCCCGGCTGGCCGCGGGGCTGCCGCCCCGGCCGCCGCACGTGTCCTTGCAACTGGGGACGGGCATCAATACCGGCCTCGTCACCGTCGGGTTGATGGGGTCGGATCAGCACATTCTCAACTACACTGTCTTCGGCCGCGAAGTGAATCTGGCCAGCCGGCTGGAAGGCGAGTCCGGCAGCGGCCGGATTATCATCAGCGACACCACGTACAATCACTTGCTGCGTCACAGCCCGGCGACGGCGGCCACGTGCGTGGAGCTGTTTCCGGTCAAACCCAAGGGTTTCCTGAATCCGGTGCGCATCTACGAAGTCCCGTGGCGGACGGTTAAATCGCCGTAGGGCCCTTCCTCGCCTGGGTCCAAAGCCGCCGGCTGCCTCCGGGCTGCGGCGGCCATGGGGCCCGATAAAACCGGGCCGGAACACGGGCCCAGCCTGGGTCGCTCGATAATTGCAATTCGTAAATCACTTGTCACTGGCCAGCTGCGAACGGTACCCTCACTGCGTGCGCATTGCGATTTATCCCGGCAGTTTTGACCCGCTGACCAACGGCCATTTGGACGTGGTGCAGCGCGCAGCCAAACTGTTCGACCGTGTAATCGTGGCCGTGGCCAAAAACGAATCGAAACATCCGCTGTTTACGCTTGAGGAGCGGCAATCGCTGGTCAGGAAGGCGGTGGCCCATTTGCCGAATGTGGTGACGGATTCATTCGGCGGACTGCTGGTGGAATACGCCGCGGCGCGCAAGGCCGGGGCGATTGTGCGCGGGCTGCGCGCCGTCTCGGACTTTGAATTTGAATTCCAACTGGCGCTGATGAACCGCAAACTGGACGGGAACATTGAGACGATTTTTATGATGCCCAAGGATACTTACACGTTTCTGAGCTCGCGAATCGTGAAGGAAATTGCGCGCCTGGGCGGCGACGTCACGGCCTTCGTGCCGGCCCACGTGCAGACGGCCTTGCGCAAGAAGCTGCGAACGGCCTAGCGCCTGTTTGCCAGACCGCCCGGGCGCGCGGCCGTCCCGGGCGCCGCGACCGGCCGATGATCGGGACGAGCGCGCATCCGCTGGCCGGCGCCCGGATCGCGGTTGAACGGAGGCCGGCGCCGGCTGTCTGTTAAAATGTAGCGCTTAGGTTTTACTCATATGCTCAAAGTCAATCTCCTCCATCTCGAAGAGCATGGAATCCACTTGCAAGAGGAACTGCCCGTGTCCGAACTGGACCTGGGCCTAAACGATGAACTGATCCGCGTCGAAAAGCCGCTGCGGTGCGACCTGTCCGTGGAGCTGCTCCACCGCGCGGTTCTGGTGACCGGCACGCTCGAACTGCCGCTGGAGTGCGAGTGCGCCCGGTGCCTCAAAAAGTTCACCACCACGCTAAAACTCTCCGGTTGGGCGCTGCACCTCCCGCTCGAGGGGGAGGACAAAGTGGCCGTGGACAATGACTGTGTGGACTTGACTCCGTTTGTGCGGGAAGATATTCTGCTCGACTTTCCGCAACATCCGTTGTGCAAACCGGATTGTGCGGGATTAAAAAGCAAAACTGCCCGCAAGGCCAAAGCCGTCGAACCGGCGGCGCCGGACGTGTGGGCCAAACTGGACAAACTGAAACTGAAATAGAATTTATGGGCGTTCCAAAACGTAAACCGTCAACCAGCCGGCAGCGCCAGCGCCGCGCTTATAACAGCGTGCTCAAGCTGCCGCAGATGAACCAATGTCCGCAATGCGATGCGCCGTATGTGCCGCATCGCGTCTGTCCCGCGTGCGGATTTTACAAGGGACGCCAGGTGCTCACCGTCACGGCGGGCGCCTGATTGGTTTCAACGGAATTTTGCCCTGGAGCTCCGCCCGCGCTTAAACATTGCCGGGGCGCGGCTGGCTGGCTGCCTTCTGGCGCATCGGTGGCGGTGGCTATGAGGCTTGGAACCGGCCCCATCGCGGTCCACCGCGGGTGTCATCCGGCACCGTCAGGAATGCAGCAGGCTGCCCGAGGCCGGTTTCGGCTTGAAGCCGCGCCTTAAAAATTAAAGGATTTCGACATGCGAATCGCAGTGGATGTCATGGGCGGCGACCACGGTTGCGGCGTCATCATCGCCGGTGTGAAACGCGCCTTGGAGGACAACAAAGACATCTCGTGCATCTACCTCGTCGGCAACAAGGATGAAATCCACGCCGCCCTGCCCCCGCGCGGATTCCGGGACCATCGGGTGCGGGTCATCCACACCACCGAGGTCGTCGAAATGTGCGAAAAGCCGGTCGTCGCGCTCCGCAAGAAAACTGATTCCTCCATCGCCCGCGCCGCCGAACTGGTGAGCGACGGACGGGCCGACGCCCTGGTTTCGCTGGGCAACACCGGCGGGATCTTCGCCGCCGGCACGTTCAAGGTGGGCCGCATTCCCGGCGTGGACCGCGGCTGCATCGCCACCGTGATGCCGCGCCAGGAGAGTGAGTTTGTGCTGCTGGATGCCGGCGCCAACGTGGAATGCAAGCCGGTTCATCTGGCCCAGTTTGCCGTCATGGGCAGCGTCTATTCGCACGTAGTCCTCAAGCATTCCAATCCGCGGGTTGGCGTGTTGAGCATCGGGACCGAAGATGGCAAGGGCAATGAGCTGACGCGCGAGGCTTGCCGGCTCTGCAAAAAGCTCAATTTGAATTTCATCGGCAATGTCGAGGGCCATGACCTGTTCAAGGATCACGTGGACGTCGTGGTCTGCGACGGCTTCGTTGGCAACGTTGTTTTAAAATCGCTCGAGAGCCTGGCGGTGGCCATGTTTTCGATGTTGAAGCGCGAGCTGATGAACGGCGCTCAGCGCCAGCTCGGCGCCTACCTGGCCAAGGGGGCCTTTCAGGCCATCCGCCGGCGGATGGACCCGGAAGTCTATGGCGGCGCGCCGCTGCTCGGCTTTAACGGCGTCGTGTTCAAGGCGCACGCCTCGGCCCGCGAACGTGCCGTGACCAGCGCCGTGCGCATGACCGTCAATGCCGTTAAGAACCAGATCAACCAAATCATCGCCCGCGACATCGCGGAGGCGAATAAAATCCTCGAACTCGAAAAACTCGAAAGCGGCACTGTCCCCAGCCAATGAAGAATCCGCGCGCCAAGCACAATTTCGTCGGCCGCCCCTGCTCGATCACCGGCGTTGGCTCCTATGTGCCCGAGCGGGTCCTGACGAACTTCGACCTCGAAAAAATGGTGGATACGTCGGATGAATGGATCACCACGCGCACAGGCATCAAGGAACGGCGCCTGGCGGCCGCCGATGAGTTCACCTCCGATCTGGCCGCCAAGGCCGCCGTTCGCGCCATGCAGATGGCCGGCGTCACCGCCGCTCAAATCGACCTGATCATCGTCGCCAGCATCACGCCGGACATGCCATTTCCGAACACCGCCTGCCTCGTGCAACAGAAGATCGGCGCCCGCCGTGTCCCCTCCTTCGACATCGAGGCGGCGTGCTCGGGCTTTTTGTACGCCTTGGAAGTCGGTCAGAGCTTCATCACGGCCCGCACTTTTGAAACCGTCCTGGTCATCGGCGCCGAAAAGCTGTCGGCCATCACGAACTGGAAGGACCGGAACACCTGCGTGCTCTTCGGCGATGGCGCCGGCGCGGCGATTTTGCAGAGCCGTCCCTTGTCCCACGGCCTGCTCACCACGGCGTTGGGGGCGGACGGATCCAAGTGCGAATTGCTGTCCATGCCCGGCGGCGGCAGCCGGTGTCCGGCCACGGCCAAGTCGGTCCAGGACGGGCTCCATTTTCTGCGCATGGACGGCAAGGAAACCTTCAAGAACGCCGTGCAGGCCATGTGCAGTGCCGCCAAGGAGGTCCTGGCCCGCTGTGAAATTGACATCACCAGGATCAAATGCGTTATTCCGCACCAGGCCAATCGGCGCATCATTGATGCCGTCGGCGAACGGCTGGGCGCCACCTCGGAACAGATCTTCATCAATTTGCACAAATATGGAAACACCTCCGCCGCCTCCGTGGCGATTGCGCTGGATGAAGCCGTTCGCTCGGGACGGATCGCGCGGGGCGACCTGGTGCTCATCGTGGCCTTCGGGGCCGGCCTTACTTGGGGCGCGGCCGTCATCGAGTGGTGATGTTTGCTTGCCCTAATAATTTCAATGCTGGCGACTAATTTGACGGATTCCACAGGCGTGGTATGCTTAACTACCTGTTTATGAGCGCAAAACGATTCACGGGCACGAGTTCGTTTCAGGCTTCGGTCAGCGTCAGCGGACGCGATGCGAAGCTGGAACTATCCACTGACACGGTGTCTATCCACAAGAACGGCATCGAATTCCGCAGTCCCAAGCCGTTCAACGAATGGAGCGAAATGACGGTGGCTTTGCTGTCGCCGAAGGACGGCCGGCGGATTTCGTGCCAGGGGGTGATTGTGGGCTGCGCCGGCAACCGGCACACCGGCTACCATATCTCGTTGGTCTTTACGGGCCTCAACTCGGAGACGCAAAGACAAGTGGGCACCATGGCCCGCTCCGAATTCGGCGCCGGCTAATGCCCCATCATTCAATCGCCTTGGTTGTCCGGATCGATGCGCAAAATCCGTGGTGGAATTTTGCCCCTGAACCCGGAAGATGGTGCGTCTGAACAAAGCCCGCCCTCGCCCCGGCCCTCTCCCCCAGCATGGAGCGCGGGCGTGGTTTCACAAGCTCAGAGCGTCGTCGGGCGAATGGTTAAGGGCATCACATTCCATCCCTCCACCGTGATCTGCGGTCGGGCGGTCGAGCCGGATTCAATTTGGATCACGCGCGATTCACCGGGCAGCAGCGAGAAGTAATTATCATCATAATAAACCGGCAAAATACGCTGGCCGGTCTCCGCGTTTCGCAACGTGAGCTTGATCGCCAGCGCGGGCGAGCGGCTGGAATTTGAGATTTCGCATTCCGTCGCGGTTTGGCGCCCGCGGGCCGGCGGGCGCATCCGGCCGGCCAGGCCCACTTTTTCCATCGAGTTCAGATTTTGAAGCTGTTCCGGATCGCGGGCGTGCCAATAGAAGTTCTGGGACAAAAGGTGTCCCTTATGGTCCTCAAGGGTCAATTTCGCCAGATAGGCTCCCGTTGGCGGCCAGACCAGCGCAAAAAGATTGGTGCAGGCGTTGGGCGCGGCATCCAAGCGAGCCTGGCGATCTTGAATTTTGCGGCCGGACAGGTCGTAAACGGCGGCCCGGGCGGTCACCGCGCGAAGCGGCTCCAGATGATGATTGACGACGGCGATCCC
>JBEKZM010000125.1:0-18049 GCA_049509875.1 Verrucomicrobiota bacterium
GGTGACAAACCTTTGGGAGGACTGATCAATCTGCGTTAGCTTGATCCACTGGCGGTAGGAAGGATGGAAGTCGTTTTGTCCGCTCTGCCATAGTCCCGCAGGGCTGTCCGCCCCCATGTAACAATTCATGGAAAAGCTGCGTGTGCGTTGTGTGAACCCGGCCGCTTTTTGGGCCGTGCTCAGGTAGCTGTCCGAAGGGCATTTGTAAATACCGATGCTGCTGGCCACATAGGGGGCGAAGATGCCGACTTTCAACAGATAACCGTTGGTGTTTTGGGGATCAGTGGTCCAGCCCATGTTGTTATTCACCCACGTGCGATAGGTTTGATTGTTGATCTCATTTTGGAGATCCACCGCATCATAATTGTTGACCAGATTATCGCTGTTGTCGTTCGCGTACATGGTCCAAGCCAGGGCAAATTGTTTGGTATTATTGAGACAGGTGATGCCTTGAGCTTTTTGTTTGGCCCGGGACAAAACGGGCAGGAGCATCGCGGCCAGGATGGCAATGATGGCAATGACCACCAGTAATTCGATCAGGGTGAATCCTTTTCTCCGCGGCCGGCCGGGCAATTCCCTCGCGCCGGGCGCAGATTGTAAATTGCCCTTCATGGTGCAAGGTGTGAGTTTCATGGTTTTCGGCTGTTCCTTAAGGATAGACCAGCATGACCCGATAAAAGCGGCTGTTTGTGAAGGAACCGCCGGTCAATGAATAATCATCCACAAAAGAGTTGGTGGTTTCGACGCCTGCCGCCACGGTGGTTTCGGTCACCGTCAGCGCCTGGGCAAAGGAACTGATGCCGCCGCCCAGATGGTTGGCGTATTGAACGGCGTAGGTTTTGCCGCCGACAGAGTTCCAGGTAATGCGCGGATAATCTGTGTCCGGCTGAACTCCAGCCTGCACGGCGAAGGTGGAGGCGGGGTTCAACGGGTTGAGCCCAAGCTCGTAACACTGGAGATTGTTAAAACCGTTGGCGGCGGCGGCTTGAGGCGCGGCGTTGGTCGGATTGCCAAAGTAAAGGCTTTCCCACCAGTCAGGCAATCCATCCTCGTCAGTATCGAGGCCGGCATATTGATAATCAACGACCACACCGGAAATAAGCAACTTTTGGCCCCCCTGGCTGGGAACGCCGGAAGCGGGACATTGCACCAAAACCACGGCATGGTCCGGCAGTATGGAAATAGAGGCGCTCCCCGTCACATTGGTTGCGATGAATGTCCCGGTGGCGGCGTCATACAAGTGGGTTGCCTCCGGGCCGATGTTGACGGTTATTGCCTGTTTGACACCGTAAGGGTTATAAAACAGGAAGGTCGGATAGGCGGGAGGAGGCATCGTTTCCGTTGCCAGGCAGTCAATCTGCAAAATGCCTGGAACATTTGAGGTTTGAAAAAGAGCCGCCAGAAAGCCGCTTCCCCAGGCACCATAGGGATTAAAGTTTTGCACCGGAGCAGTCGCATCGCCCGTGGAGTAGGGCGTCGTAGATCCCAAATTGCGCACGCCTTCGTAGGAAATATTGGTCACCCCGGTTTGTTGAACCCAGCTTGAACCGGACTGCATATTGGTGGCCAGGGTACCCGGATAAAACAGGCTGGCATTAGCTGCGACATGCAATAGCCAGCGGCCCAGCAGGCGGGCGAACTGCGGCTGATAACGAACGACCGGCGTAATCAGACCGGCCGCGGCGTAAGTATTCATCGAGAAGGTGTAACCGCTTGTATCGGTGGTGCTCCCCATTAGTCCATAAGCATCATAACCGCCCCAGTTGCCGCATTCGCAACCCCAGCCCGGACGGGCATCGGAGGTGGATGCGAAGATCCAATTCAGGTGCTTGGAGACGGAATAACTGCGGCCCAATTCCGCATCCATGCGGGCGGCCAGAACCGGGCCGTAAAATCCGAGCACTTCATAGAATGGATCCAGCGCATTGGTATTCATCTGCGCCATGCAGAGGTCCGCGGCGGCAAGATAGTTGGTGTTTTGAAATTGCAGATAAGCCTGGTACTCAAGCCAGGCGATGCCGATGGCCATGTCCGGCTCGACATGTCCCGAATCGGCGGGGGTCATGGTTTCAAAATTGAATCCCGTGTGCTGCCAGTTGTTGCTGAGAACCGGCACGGCGGACCGCCAGCTTTCGGCAATCGCCACCAGGTTACTTTGGAACAAAACACGGCCGGGGTAACGAGCACTGATCTGGTAAAGCAAGGTGGAGGGGAATATGTCATACCAGCCCGAGCCGGTGCCCTGCGAATTGAGGTTATTCAAGACCAGGCCGTGACCATTGACAACCGAATAAAACGCCTCACACTGCTGGACATAATCCGTGCCGTTCAACGACCCCATATTCAGGCCGGCCAGGGTGCCGCCCAGCACTGCGCCCAGCGCGGTAATCCCCTCCCCGCCGCCGGGCGGGTTCCCCACATAACTGGGCAATCCAAAGGCCGGTCCGGCATAGCCTGCTAGCGTGGCCAGGCCATACGAATACAGCAACGGCAGATACTGGCCGGACGCCGAAGGGCTGAATGCCAGCTGATGATAGTTCGCGGCGGTCTGCTTCCAATCGCGAATCACCAGCGGGGTCGGCAGCATCGGGAATCCTTCGAGGTAAGGAATCAAAGACGACGACGAGTTGGTCTGGAGAGCAAGTGAGATGTCATCCAGATAAGCCACGCCGGTAACATTCAATCCGCCTCCGGACGTGAAAGTCAACCCGAGCTGGGTGGCATTGGCCGGAGCGGCGACTGGCTGTGTTGTCTCGCCCCATGAATCGTTTGTTCCGGAGAAGGTAAAGCTCAGACCTGACAGCAAGTTGTTGCCGGCATCGTAAAAATTCGCCGAGACGCGCATGACACCATTGCCGGGGATTTCATAAATGAGATTGTAACGCAGCAGGTAGTTGGCGCCGCCCGTGATCGGAAGCAAGTTGGAATACCATTCGCCATAGTCCGTGGTACTGGTGTCAGCCAACATGAAGGAATGGGTGGGGCTGACATACATCGCAGTGGTCCACGACTCAATGTTTGGGTTCGATCCGCCTTTATTCCAGAAATCCGGTATGCCATTGGAATGGCTGTCCGTTTCCAAGGTTGGATTGGGCCAAAGGTTGCCGGGCAGCAAACCGGCCCGCGAAGCGGGAAGCAGGCAAAGCAGAAGGGCGCTGGACAACAGCTGGAAAAGAAACCGCTTCCTGGCTGCCGCCCTCCAACGGGAAACCAATGAAACCGGTCGCGAGCTGGAATCCAAGCATTGATGAAAATCTGTTTTCAAACCGGTATATTATGCCAGGTGACAAAGAAGGCTGTCTGGATTTGCCAGACAACCGTCCTTTTTTACCGCTTACAGCTCATGATAGGCCACCCGTCACTGCTGTTCAACACGATAGAATCCTGTGCTGCCCGGATACACCGTGGTGTCGAGATTACTGGTCGAGAGGCCGGTTCCGGGCAGGCTCGTGGCGACCGCAGTCCAAACCGCGCCAGGGCCAAGCGCGCCGCTGTGGAGCACTGAATACAGCTGGCTGCTCATGCTGTTCCAAGTCACGGTATTGCTCCCGTCTTGGGACGTAAAACCTGAGATGGCCGGCAGGCTCAACCTCATCGACAGATCGTCAATCAGCATGATGCCGGTGACCGTTGCAGCCCCACCCGAGGCGAAGTTGACGCGCAACTGCGCGGTGCCAACCGGCACGGCAAACCGTTGGAATATTTGTTGAAACGGTGACGTGGAGATGTCTCCCGTCCAGCCCGGGCTGTTGGTGGATGTATCGGTGTTGAAATCCTGCGACCACAGCGTGTTGCCGCCACTGTCCAGGAACGCAAAGGAGAGGCGCATGCTGCCATTGGTAACGCTATATAATTGATACCATTGGACATCCACCGCGTCATTATTGTCCAGCAAACCAGCGGTGCTCAAGAACATATACCATTCCCCGTAGTTGGCAGTGTCGTTGTCCACCAGCGCCAATGAGTGCGTCGGACTGGTGGAGTTATTGGTCAGCACCTGGTCGATGGTCGCACTGCTGCCGCCCCGCTGCCAGCCGCCGGCGGGAAGCCCGACGGTAGGGTTGTCGAGCTGCACGCCGCTTTCAAAAGTGGGATTGGGGAAGAAGTTGTAGGACAGGACGGTCGCCGGGTAAACCACCTTGGCCACCGACAAATCATCAATCACATAGCCGCCGGTCGCGGATTGCGGGCCGCCGGAAACCAGCGAGATCCGCAGCCTGGCCGCATTATGCGGAATCATCACCTGCTCGTTGCGAAGGTTAAAGGTTGACCCGGTGATCTGGCCCGCCCAGCCGAGGCTGTTGCCGGAAGAGTTGGCATCGGTTTCGCTCAACTGGTTGGTCTTGGCATCGAAGAAAAGCACGGTGACGCGCATCGGACCGTTCGTGATGGAATACAACTCGGACCATTGAACCGCGAGGGTGTCGCCGGGGCTGGCGTTGGTTCCCAGTTTCAGGTCCGAGTCCCATTCGCCGTAGCCATTGGGGTCATTGTCAATCAAAGCCAGTGCGTGAGTCGGACTGGAATAGGCATTGGTCGTCACCTGGCAAATGCTGGGGTCGTTTCCTGTGGCCACCCAACCGGTGGGAACGCCATTGGTTTGATTCAAATTTAAACCTGCCTCGAACGTTGAGTTCGGCCAGAAATTGCCGGCCAAAATCGGTGGCGCCGGCGGGGTGGCCATGGACAAGTCATCCATCATGATGAAACCGGTGGTGGCAGCGGAGCCGCCGGAAACCATTTGGACCGCGATCGTGACCGCATTCGCCGGCACGGTCAACTGTGCGTTGATCCTGGTGAAGCCTGAACCCGCGATGGCTCCCTGCCAGCCGGGGCTGTTGCCGGTGACGACAAAGTTATTGTCGCCCAGCCCATTGCCGCCGCTGTCAAAGAAGGTGAACACCACGCGCATTTCGCCGTTGGTGATGCTGTACAATTCAAACCATTGGAGGTTCACCACGCTGCCCGCAATGGCATTGCCCGGCAGCGGGGCATGGTCTGAATACCACGAACCGTAAGCACCGGAGTCGTTATCAATGTCGGCGAGCGCGTGGCTGGCGCTGACGTAATTATTAGTCGTGACCTGGCAGATGAGGGAGCTGCCGCTGTTGTAGAAGTTCCAGCCGGTCGGGACTCCGTTGGTGGGATTGTCCAGGTTGGAGCCAAGTTCAAAAGAAGGGTTCGGCCAAAAGTTGCCGCTCAGCAGCTGCGGCGTGGCCTGCTCGGCCACTGAGAAATCATCAATCACCATGATGCCCTCGGTTGCTTCCGAGCCGCCCGAAACCAGGCCCACTTGCATCAGGGTGGCGCCCACCGGCACAATGATGGTCTCATTGGTCTCGGTGAAAGTGGACGCGGCAATGTCGCCGTTCCAGCCGGGACTGTCGCCGCTGACCACATATTGGTTGGCCGTGACGAGGTTGGTGTTCGCGTCAAAAAAGAGGATCGCCACGCGCATCTGGCCGCCGGCGCTGACGGTGTACATTTGATACCATTGCGCGATGATGGTGTCACCCGGGTTGGCGTGGCCGGCGAGGTTTAGATATTCGGAATCCCATTCACCATAAAAAAAATCGTTGTCAATCACCGCCAGCGCATGGGTGGGGCTGACCGAATTATTGGTCGTGACCTGACAGATGGTCGGGTCGTCCCCATTGGCGATCCAGCCGGTGGGGATTCCGTTGGTTTGATCCAGATTGGTGCCAACCTCGAAGCCCGGATTGGGCCAGAAGTTATTCGGGAGATAATCAGCCAGGGCGGCCAACGGGGAACCCAGCAGGGCCGCTAGCGCAACAAAATAAGCGTGTCTAATGTTCATGATGCTCTTCTTTCATAGGTTGGAGTTTATTTTCAATGGAGCGGCGATTATAATCTGCCAGCCATCCCCTCCGCCATGGGGTATTACCCTACCCAGGCCACTGATAAATGCGAAAGACCCCGCCCAGTGCCCATCCCCCGTGGGATTGGATTTGGAACCGAAACCGCACGTTATTCTTATGCCAGGGACGTGAACTTCATCGGCTGGCTTGCAAGGGCAGGTCCAAAACAAACGTGGCGCCGGTGCCCGGCCCGTCACTGTGAGCGGCCAGCGAGCCCCCCAGCTCTTTGGCCGCCAGCGCGCCGCTATGCAGGCCAAAGCCGTGGCCCTGCTCGCGGGTGGTGAAGCCGTGGTTGAAAATGCGCGTCATATTTTCGGCAGGGATGCCGACGCCATTGTCCTGCACGGCGATTTGTGCCCGGCCATTGCCGGCCAGCACCTTCAGAATCAGCCGTTTGTCCCGGCGGCCGGAGTCGTCACACGCGAATTGGGCGTTGCGGATTAAGTTCACAAGGATTTGCAACACTTTGTGCCGCTCAACCTGGCACTCGATGGCTTCCGCGGGATACTCGCGGACGACCTGCACGTTATGGCGGGCCAGCGCCGCGGCATTCATCCTCAGGGCATCCTCGGCCAGGTCCGCAAGATTTACTTGTTCGACCACGCCGGAAACCTTGGCATAGTTCTGCTGCATGGTAACCACTTCTTTGATGTGATCGATGTTCTTCCGCGTCAGCTCAATCTCGGCCACCAGTGCCGCCTGTTCGTCCGCCAGGTGCTGTGCCAGCTTGGTCAAGTAATCCGGCAATTGCTTGCCGCGCGAATCGATCGTGAAAAAGGCGGCGAGGTCGCCCTGGTGCTGGCTGATCATGGCGGCGAGCCGGCCGAGGTTCTTGAGCCGGGATTTTTTGACCAATCCGAGCACCAGCGAGGTGGAGATATTGACGCTATTGAGCACGTTGCCGACGTTATGCAAAACGCTGGTGGCCACTTCGGCCATGCCGGCCATGCGCGAAGTCTCGAGCATTTGCTGGTGCGCCTGTTCAATTTTCGCCTCGGACCGCTTGCGTTCCGTAATGTCGCGAAAGGTCCAAATCCGACCATAATTCCGGCCAGACTTGCCCAGGACCGGGGCGGTCAGCCGTTCAAGAATGGTCCCATCCTTGAGTTCAATTTCATCGTGGCCGATCTCTTCTGGATGAGCGTAAAAATACCGGACCGTTTCCCGAAACCGATCCGGCTCCTGGGTCAGGTTCATGACGTGCTGGACCGTGGCGTCATCGTCATATCCTTCGGCGAGGGATCGAGGAATCTTCCACAAATCTATCAGCTGCTGGTTTTGCAGAATTCTTTTCCCATGGTTGTTGACCACCAGGATGCCCTCGGCCGTCGAACCCAGGGTGGCATTGAGCAGCGACAATGATTCGGCCAGCTCGGCGGTTCGCTCTTCGACGCGGCGCTCCAGTTGGTCGCGCGCCGTTTCCAACGCGGCGTCGCGCTGCTGGATTTGATCAAGCATCTCGTTGAAGCCGTCAATCAACTGGCCCAGTTCGTCGGAACTCTGCCTGGTCACGCGGACCGCGTAGTCTTTTTTCAGCGCGACCGACCTGGCCACCTGCGCCAGCTGCAGAATGGGATCGGAAACCACCCGCTGCAGCCGGCTGGAGACGGCGAGGGCGATCAACAAGGAGGTCACAAAAACCAATCCCACGATCCCCGCATAACGCCGCATCCGCTGGGACAATTCATCCAAGTCCGAGGCAACCAAAATCGTGCCGACCTTTCCGCCGCTCTGGTTAATGTCCAGATACACGCGCAATTGATTGCCGAGAAATTCATGGCCGGGGGCCTTGACGTGGGGAAAGGCAATGGATTTCGTGCCGCCGTCACGCCGGTAGCCGGCGAAAACCCTGCCGTCACTGTTGTAAACGCAGGCCCAGACGACGTTCGGCTCGCCGCGCAACGCGTCGAGGACCTCCACCGCGGTTTTGGGATCGTTGAAATCAATGGCCGCCGTGACCGTCTTGCCGAGCACACCCGCGACGGTGGATTGTCTGATGACGAGCTGCTCGCGGAACGTGATCGTGTCATAGGCCACAAAGGCGCCGCAAGCCAGCAGCAGCGCGACACTGCTGGTCAGCATGATGATCAGCACCTGCTTGCGCCGGATGGACAGGGTGCGGAAACTCAGCGGGTTCACTTGGGAATGCCTTTCACCACATCCGCCACGCTCAGAAGTTTTGAACTGATCTGCAGCGTCGCCTCCTGCGCGGCTTGAGCATTTATTTCCAGGCGGATCTTGCCGGTTTTCTTCACAAAATTAATGATGCCGCCCCGGTCCGTAAACCCTTCGGACTCGCCCACCGTCAACACCGGCGCGGCCTTGAGCTGGTCCAGGATCTGACCCTGCTTGGCCGCCTCCGAGCCGCTGATGAACAACACCTGGCATTTGACCAGATCATTCGTGTTTTCCATCTGCTCGATTAAGATGCCGCGGCCGTTCACGCTTCTGCCGGCCACGGCATTTTGGAGGGCCTCGCCGAAATTATTTTTCCCATACACACCGATGGTTATCGGCGCCTTGGTCCCGGCGAAGGCGGTTTCGGGCCAGTCCACATATTTGGTGAAGTTCATCAGGAACAGCGCCTTGACTTGATATTCGGTGAGCGAAACATCGCCGCAAAATCCAGCCGCGCCGGCCGCCAGCGAAGCCAGCAGGCCCAGCCACAGCGCGGCTTGCCGAAACCGGCGGAGCTTTTGAAGGATTGGGTTCATTGGACGACCGGACCGCCGAGCTAAAATTTCCAGGTGATTTTGCCATAGACACCGCGCGGATCCTCAGTGAACTGTCCCGCGCCCAGTTCAACCTGGCCGGGCTGGAAAAGATTCTGGCCCACCACCGACAGTTCCAGGTGGTCGGTTGGGCGATAGGAAAGCCGCAGGTCACCGGTGACATAAGCGGGGGCACCCGCGACCTGGCCCACATAGCGGAGCTGGCCATCCACGCTGGCGCGTTTTGTAAAGTCGTAGGAAGCCCGCAAACCCACCTGCTGTTCGGGCGATCCACCCAGAACATCGGGGTCCAGCACGGCGCCCCATTCGCGAATTTTCATCAGCGAGTAGAAGCCGGTCAAACGCAAGGGATCCCAGGGCTGCACCGTCACGCTGGCCTCGCCGCCGTAGGTTTCCGCGTCGAACGCGTTCTGCCATTGCTGCACCTCAATCAAACCATCATGCGGGGATTGGAACGGCATCGTGTTCCCCGTGTCCACCTGGTTTTGGAGGTCGCTGTATCGACTATAATAAGTGGAGATGTCAAAGCTGACGCGCTTGGCGGGCTGGAGGCGGTAACCCAGCTCGTAGGTCCAGACCGGGGCGGATTTGAGGTCTGAGTTGCTTACGAACCCTGGATACAGCGTCTGGCCGCCGGCGGTGTAAGGATTGCCGCTCGCTTGCACATAGCCATCGATACCCGCCTTCATGGTGGGAACCAGCACGGAGCGCGACACCGCCCCCCACAGAGTCTGGTTCTCCGCCGGCTTGAACATGACGCGCACGCTCGGTTCAAATTCCACGCTGGTGATCGTGTTATACTCCACCTTCGCCCCGGCGGTGACCGTAAATTTGTCCGGCACGATCTTGAAAGTATCCTGGGCAAAGATGTCGGCGCGCTGTTCGGTCATGCGGGGGACGGATTCGAGCACCATGCTGGAATCGGTGAAGGATCCTATGCTGACATCCCAAAAGCGGTAACCCAGGCCCCAGACCACGTCGTTGTACTGGCCCAAACTGAGGTCGTGCTGCGCCTCGAGGTCATACGTGTTTTGGCCCAGATTAACTCCGCCCCAGGAATCATTCACCGTGCGGTCAAAATAGGTTTGAAACTCAAGGCTGGAAGTATCGGAAAACGTGCGCGTCCACCGGCCCAACGTGTTCACATCGTAGTCGCGCGTGCTGCCGCCCAGTAGATCGTTGTAAGTCACGTCCGACTGCAAGGTGCCCTGGCTGGCGTCTTGGGGTCCGTAATGATCGAGCCGGAAACCGGCGGTGCCGCCCTGATCCCCCGTCCCCGCGGAACTGCCATCGGGCGCGTCAAACGAGGCGGTTTTTTGGTAGCTGCCAAACACCCGGTAATAAGTATTGTCGTCAATCTGGCCACCATAGCGGAAGCCATCCATGGTCTCATAGGTGCTGCCGCCGCCGGCTTCGAGCAGGCCGCCTTGGGTGTCGCGCGCGCTCTTGGAGACAATGTTGACGACGCCATTCACGGCATTGGCGCCCCAGAGCGTCCCACCGGGTCCGGTAATGACCTCGATGCGATCGAGGTCCTCCATCATCTGCTGTTGCAAATCCCAATAAACGCCCCCGGCAAACGGTTGAAAGACAGTGCGCCCATCCACCATCACGAGCAAACTGCGGGAGTAAATTTCGTCAAAGCCGCGGGCGGAGATGGCCCAGGTGCTGGAATTGATCTGGGCGACATCCATGCCGGGGACCAACCTCAAGGCATCCGGGATGGACATGAGGCCAAAGTTGCGGATGTCGTCCTGGGTGATCACGGTAATGGCGGCGGGCGACTCGTTAAGTGTGGTTTCCTCTTTGCTGACGGAAGTGACCTTGAGGTTGACCAGTTGCTCCAGGCTCAAGTCGGCTGTCTCCGGCACCGAATTGGTGGCGGCCTCGCTGGCTCTCGATCCGCCGGCGGTCATGATGACCCCTCCCGCTGTCACCGTCATGAGCGCCCGGAACCGGCGCTGGAAATACCGGTCAGACCGGACTGAATCGCTGGCGAAGACACTCTGGCACCACGTTGCGAACCGTTGTCTAAATTTCATTTTCTGATAAATGTGCGCGGCCTTGCCGCAACAGCTTATGATCGGCAATTTGAGGCAGGACTGGAGACCCAACCTCTTACACATATTGTCATTTGCAGGCACTCTTTTGCCACCCGAGGCGGCCCGATCTCGTTTACCCAGGCGCAGGGAGAGGATTTTCCCTCGCACAGCCTGGGTCGGCGGCGATTTGAATTCGACCTCGCCAGCGTTGGACGGTCCGGCGGAATCAATTTGTGATGCCCATCGAATTTTCAGCGACGTTTTGACCATCCATCGTTTGCAAACGCCAGCCTGGTGGGCCGGCGACAATTTTCACGGCCCCAGCGGTGCGGGTGTAGAACACGGGAATTTTCGTGCGCTCCAGCCGCTCTTTCAAAAGGCGGCTCGCTCTCCGGGAGGCGGGATATTCCGAGTCGGCAATCACGATGACGCGCGGCTGGCTGGCGGCAATCAGGGCGTCGCACAGGGGCTCGCCTTCGTCCGGCAGGCCGGCAATGACGAGGTCGGCGCGCAGGTCGTTGGTTTGGGCGAGCAGCTCGCTTTGGCCCGTGCGGCTTAGTTCCGAAAGCAGGAGGATGCTCGTGCCGTGGAAATTGCCGCGCAGCACGAGGGCGGCGTCGCCGGCCCGGGAGACGCTGCCCGTGATGGCGGGAAACAAAACCTGCCAGCAGCCATGGGTTTCGCCGGAGTTGAGAATCTGGTGGTCCGTCCGCTGACCGCCGTGCGCGGGTTCGCCGGGCGGCGCCGCGCGGCTTTCGAATCCGGCCACGGCCGCGCGGTAGGCGGCGGAACGAACGGTGGCAGCGCTGGTCCACAATTCGCCGACGCCAAAGAGTTCATCGATCCGCCGCGCGCCGCCGCAGTTACGCGCGCTGCCGTCGGCCAACACGAGCCGCGGCAGCCGGTTCACGCCCTGGGCGCGCAAAAAATCCTTCATGGTGAAGTCGATGGCGTCTTCGCTGCCGCAGTTGATGAGCCAGTCGTTGCGGCGTCCATCGGCATCCACATAGACCGCGTGGCCGCCACTTAGCGGCAGCACGGTCAAATCCGTTTCGGCGCGCGACGACTGCCAGTGCCAGAGATAACCGGCGCCAACGAGCAACAGGATCAAGCAGCCCGCGATTTTGCGCCGGGTGATCCGGAACCAGCCGCTGAACGCGCCCGCGACCACGGCATAGTACAGCACGATGGTCAGCAGCGACGGTTCCGGCACGTAAAAGAAGGCGCCGGGCAAGCGGGCCGACTGCAGGCTCACCCAGGTCATGGCCGCCATGAGAAACCAGGCGGCATGGTTGAACAGGACCGTGCACCACGGCAGCCAATGCCCGCAGATGAGCGCGGCGAGGTTGGCCGTGAGCGCCAGGGCGCCCAAGGGCACGGCGAACAGGTTGGCCAGCGTCGAGACCGGGCTGAACAGGTGAAAGAATTTCGCGGCCAGCGGCAGGCAGCCCAGCCAGGCGGCGAACGAGAGCGCGCCGAAGTGCGCAACCCGGCGCGAGCGGGAGAGCAGTTCTTTGCGCCAGCCCGGCACCAGTTCGTCCGGCAGCAGGGGATCAGGTTTGAGCAGGCGGTCGATCAGCCGGTCGCAGCCGCCGTTCAGCGGGGGCAGCGTGATGGCGATGACCAGCATGACGCAGAAGGAAAGCAGGAAACCGGTCTGGAACAACTGGCGCGGATCCGCCAGCAGGATGATGCCGGCGGCGGCGGCCAGCGAATTCAGCAAGTCGCCCGGGCGCTTCAGCGCCCAGCCGCCCAGGACCACGGTCATCATCACCGAGGCGCGGATGGCGGAAGCCTCCCAGCCGGTGGCGGCGGTGTAAAACCAAATGACCGGCACGGCCACCAGGCCGCACCACGCCCGCGAGAGCCGCACCAGCCGCAGCAGCCCGACGATCAGGCCGGAGACCAGCGCAATGCGCAGCCCGTCGATGGCGAACATGTGCTGGGTGCCGGCCTGCAAAAATGCGTCGGCGAGGTCGCCCGTGAACGCCGTGCGCCAGCCCAGGGTCATGGCCCATAACAGGCGCAACGGCTCGTCTTCGGCCGGCAGCCCGAGCGCCAGCGTCTGGCGCGACCAGTCCAGGAACCGGTCGGTCAGCGGCGCGACCGACCGGTGCGGCTCCAGCAGTTTCCAATCGTTCGTGGAATCCGTTTTGAGCTGATAATAAATGCCGCGCGTCGCCAGATATTGCCGGCAATCAAACAGTCCCCCGGCCAGTGGCGATGGCGGCGGCGCCAGGACGCCGGAGATTTCGACCGGCTGGCCGCCGAAAAAATCGGGTCCCAACACGTCCGGCGTGGCCACCTGCACTTCGCCGGCGGCGGGTTCAAAGGCGTCGCCCCGCCGCAACTGACGGACCTTCACCCGGGCGACGCTGCGCCATTTTTCCTGGTCGTCGCGCTGAATGATCTTGAGCCGGGGCGTCTCGACCAGCGTGCCGCGGAGGGTGACCATGGCGGGCTCGCGGCCCACCAATACGCGCAGGTCGGCCGGTGACAGGATATCGGTGCGCACGTTGAAGTTGAGCCAGCCCAGCAGCGCCAACAACGGCCAGACAGCCCAACGGCGCTGTTTAAAGACGCGGGCGAGGGAGAGGGCGACAACGAGGACCAGGACGAAGGCGAGGGCAGGGACGAGCAGGAGCGGCGGGTGCAACCATTGCGCGAGCAGCAGGCCGGTGCCGTAGGCGACGACAACTGCTGCCAGCGGGCGTTGCATGTTCAACCAGGCTTGGACATTTTTCGGCCCAGCCACGACTTCAGGGATGGCGGGCTGCTGGTGCGCCGGTCGCTCGCCACGTTCGAGACCGGCGGGATGCGGGTGGGTCCCAAGCCTGGCTGAGTTCCAGGAGAATGCATGTGGAGACTTTTTAGAGCATACGCCTGGAAAAGTCACGCCCGCATGCGGGGCCCAAGTGTTCGACTACCCGTTATCCGCGGTTCCCTCCTTTTCGGATTGGCACCCGCCTTAATGGGCGACCCTTTTGATGGAGATGACTGCGCTGCGCGAGCATTTGACAGGGCGCGTCCAATTACCGGAACAGGAAAAAGCCCTCGCCCGCGTCATAAGTGGGAGCATCGCGATCGGGGAAAACCCTGGGCGAGGCCACAGGATCGAATCGTCCGTCTTTCTGGATTTGCGGGGCATAGTGGTCAAGCAGTCCCTCATTTGTTATCGGATCCTTCCAGACCGCGTTCAGATCGTGCGAATTCTGGAGGTGCGCCAGGACAGGTGGACGATTCTGAAAGGCCGGTGAAAAGTTTGGTCTGACCCCTCCGAGGATGGGAAGAATGGGAAGTAGGGGAATTATGCCGCAATCCGCGCCGAATGCTGCGAGATCGGGGGACAAACACGGCAGTCTTGGACAAATTAGCAAGGCCGGGAAATCTTGCGGCCCAGCCACAGCAGCAGCAGCGCCGCGGCGCCGCCGCAGGTGTCGATCAGCACGTCGGAAATCAGAGGCGTGCGCGAGGGCACAAAGACTTGATGGAATTCATCGCTGGCGGCATAGGCAAACACCACGGCCAGCGCCAGGCCGGCTTCCGCCCAGCTCCACGGGCGCCGATCAGGTTTCATCGGTTTATGGATCGCCCGCCAGAAGAGCCAGGCCAGGATGGCGTACTCGGTGAGATGGCAGGTTTTGCGGAACAGATGATGAAGCCCGGCAATCGTCTCGTACGAGAGGTGGGGAAAAAGCCAGCGCAACAGCGGCTCGAATAGCAGCGAGGAATGCGCATAGGATTTTCTGTCGGCCGAGGCGGAAAAAACCACGGCCATCCAAACCACCACCGGCAGCCAGTAGCGCACGAAGGTGGCCAGGCGCCCGGCGGCGTTGGTTGAGATCATTGGCGGCTGCATGTCGCTCCACTTTGTAGGTCATTTGACCGCCAAAGTCCAAAGAGATTCAAAGGATCCTCATTTTTGAATTTCATTTTTCCCGGCGGCTGCGTTAATGTTGGGCCATCAAAAGTGGCACCACCATCAAGTTCTGGGGAGTGCGCGGTTCCATCCCCACGCCCGGCCGCGGCACGGTGCGCTATGGGGGCAATACCACCTGCATCGAGGTTCGCATCGACCAGGACATCATCATCCTGGATGCGGGCACGGGTCTGCGCTTGCTGGGCCGGTCGCTGCTGGCGGAATTCGGCCAACAGCCGCTGAACCTGACGCTGCTAATTTCACACACGCACTGGGACCACATCCAGGGCCTGCCATTTTTTGCGCCCCTCTACGACGCCCGCTGCCGGCTGCGCATTCTGGGCGGCGAGGGCGCGCGCAAGGGCCTGGTGGCCGCGCTCACCGGGCAGATGGAAAGCACGTATTTCCCGGTGCCCTTCTCCAAGCTCCCCAGCAACATCGAGATCGAGGAACTGCGCGAATTCAATTTCGCGGTGGGCAACACCTTGGTGCGGGCGCAACGGGCCAATCACCCCGGCTTCTGCGTGGGCTATCGGCTGTTTTCGCCCGACGGCCTGGTCTGCTTCTTCCCGGACACCGAGCCGCGCCCCGGCGGCGATGACCGCGAGATGATCGACTTTGTCCGCGACGCGGATGTGCTCATTTTGGATTCGCAGTACAAGCTTGAGGAGTACCGCAAGCACACCGGCTGGGGCCACGGCTGCGTGGAAGATTCCGTGGCGCTCGCCCTGCAGGCCGGCGTAAAAAAGCTGGTGCTCTTCCACCACGACCCCAACCATGACGACCGGACCATCGACGGGTTTGTGCGTCACGCCCGCGCGCTGGTGAAGCAGCAGCGGGGCCGCCTGAAAATCGAAGCGGCGCGCGAAGGCCTGACCATCCAGCTCAACGGACGGCACGCGCCGTGACCGTCGGAGGCGGCTGCGCAAGGCCCGGCTCGCGCGGGCGCTGACGGGCCCTTGGAGCGCCTGCAGCGTGACGCGTCAAGGGATGCGGACAGCGGTAGGGCGCGTCACTCCGTGCGCGCCGCGAACGTTGCCGGATGTGCTGCCGTACCCGGCAGGGAAGTCCTTCGTTACCTCGTTATCTGTTGAATTTTCGGTTTTTCTTGTTGGCGAAATCCGAGTGACGGCCTGCCTTCGGATGGTACCTGGCAATCAAGCGCCCCTTCGCCCGCAACCGGCGGGACGCGTGTTCCACTATTCCGCATTCCGCATTCAAATAATTTAGCCTTCGTTCCGCGCGCCGAAGCCGCTAATCTTAATACATGAAAATCACGGATGTTTTGCGCGCGGAACACGCGGTGTTCCATAATTTGTTTGACCACATCGAGGCGACGGTGCCGCGGCTCAAGACACTGGCCGAGGTGAAGGCGCTGGCGGCGGCGGTGGCCAAGGTGCACGAGCCGCATGCGCGGACGGAGGACGATTTGTTCATGGAACCGCTGGAGCATTGTTTTGATCAAATCGGCCAGCAGGAGACGTTTCACGAGGAGCACAAACAAATCGAGGAGGCGCTGGCCCAGGCCCTGGCGGCCAAGACGGTCAAGAATGCCAGGCGGATCTTATTGGGCGCCATCGCCAGGAGCCGCGACCATTTTGACAAGGAGGAGCGCATTGTCTTCCCCATGGCCGAGCGCGTGCTCAAAGCCAAGACCCTGAGCGAATTGGGCCAGGCCTGGCTGCGCCGCCGGGAAACGGCCGCGGATAGTTCAATACTGAAGGTCAAGGTCAAAGCGTGACGATGATGCAAAGTGGTGACCAGTGACGGGTGCCAAGGCAACTGCGGGGTAGGGCGAGTCACTCCGTGCGCGCCGCGAACGTTGCCAGACATCCCCGCAAAAAGCCGGAATTAAACAGAGGAAACGAAGAGAACGACGGCTGAGGGTGGAAGGCGGATGATCAATGACGAATGACGAATAATGGGACGGCGTATGTGCGAGGCTTCGTGTCACCTGGCACACGACACTTGTCACCGGGTTGGCGGGTGGCCGGAAAGTGCCTTTCGCCGGCTTGCCGGCTTGGGGCGATTGGGATAGTGTTGAACTGTTCGTTCAATGCGCATGAAGATTTCTGACGATTATAACGCCAAGCAGCGGCTCTGGGCAGCCAGTCCCACCGTCGTGGCCGCTCCGGGCGTCATCCGGTTGCCCGGCTTTGAGAGCCGGCGCTTTGGCTCGCATGCGGAAATGAACGATTGGAAAGCTTCCGCCCTGAGCCCGAGCTGGAGATCAGTGCATGCGGGCTGGTTTTGTCTATAAACAGGACACTCGCTAGGGAAAAGGCCCGAATGCCCGCCGAGCTGGGGGAAGCCAACACCCATGAATCATACCCAATTTAAACACTTGACCGGCAAAGAATTGCGGCCGAAATCGGTCCAAAATCGCCTCAATTTCATGGCGGAAAATCATACATTCTATGGCCTGCACACGCCGGCTACGGCGGGGGCTTGGGCGAGGACGTTCAAAAAAAATAAGAAAACTATTGACCGCGGCTGGATCTTTTGAGAGATTTGGTATGCACACGGTTTAAGAACAACAACATAACAACAAGAAAATATGAGAAAAACACTACTGATTGCTGCAGCCGCGCTTGCTGCCAGCGTCATCTCTTCACGAGCGCAAGTATATTCACAAAACATCGTCGGGTACGTTAATGTCCCGTTGAGCACCGGCTTTTCCGCGGTTGCCAATCAATTGGATTTTGATGGCACGGGAACGAACAATACTGTCGTGACCGTTTTCGGAACCAATCTGTTGTCTGGAACCACGGTTCTGGCTTGGGAGCCTAGTGCGGCGACCTACACTTCCGCTACTTGGGCTTCGAGCAAAGGGGTGTTTAAGTGGTCCGGTGCTACGAATGTCATTAACGCTGCTTTGAATGTTGGGGGAGGCGTCTTCATTTCATCCCCCGCTACCAACAATGTCACCTTGGTTGGCACCGTTATCCAGGGAACAAATGTTATCGCCTTGACGACTGGCTATAATTTGGTCTCTCCCATCCAGCCGATTGCGGGTGGCTTGCAAACCACGTTGGGCTTTAGTCCGGTGGTTAATGACACCGTGCTTGAGTGGTCGCCGACCGCTCAAACCTATGTGGCCTATAACTATGCTTCCAGCAAAGGCGTGTCAAAGTGGAGTCCGAGTGAGCCTCAAATCAGTGTTGGTCAGGCGTTTTTTGTGCAAGCTCCGTCTGCGCAGACTTGGACTAACACCTTCGTTGCTCCCTAAATGTTGAATTGAATCAAATCTATTATCATTAATTGCGTAGTAACCAAAAAAACCAATAACCAAAAAAATAACCTTAATAAAATGAAAAAACAACTAATCACGGCAATTGCCGTAACAGCCGCAGCTGCGGTTTCTTATGGTCAGGGCACAGTCTTGCTTAACAACCTCGCCAACACGGGTGTCTTTGGTGGCGCGGGTGGTTCGATCGCGACTCCCGTCTTTTCTACCGGGGTGACGCAGAATGGGTT
>JBEKZM010000126.1:0-17644 GCA_049509875.1 Verrucomicrobiota bacterium
GCTTTTGCCGATGGCCAGGGCGGCACCCGTGGCGCTCGCTGCCGGCGCATTCTGCATTCCGACTAAAAACAGACCGGTCCACAGGCTTAATATCGGACTCGTTTTCATGCGTAATAAGGCAATAACTTATTAGCCGGTAAAATGGTTTCGCCCTCCCCGCAACGCGCCAATTAAGAATTATTAATCACCAATATAACATATCATGTTATATCTGTCAAGGGAAATGAATGGCAACCAGCAACAGCAAAGTGGTCGCAGCCGGTTCAAGCGCAACGACCCGCAAGATGGTACGCCGACACAAGTTCGACTTCTGGTCCACAGTTAATATTGGAGTTTTCATATTCAGCCAATCCTCTTTCTCTCCACTGATTAGTACTTGCGTATATAAAGCGATTCCGCTGCTCGCGTCTTCCGTTGTTCGCCGATGCTGATCTCGCCGGCCAGCAGGTGGCAGTCAACCTCTGAAAGTCGAAGAATCTTCATGTTTTTACTTGTTTACCGGTTGTTTAAGGAGGAGGTTTACCGCAATCGCCAATCATGTTTGATTACCCTGTTGGACGAGTCCTGAGCGCGCACCGTCCAAAAAGTACAACCCGGATGGCCTATAAGCTTCACAGCAATAACAGCTTAACAGAACCATGAGTCCAGTACAACGACAGCTGCCTCCCAGGTAGGAAAACGTCGAAGCCTCCGGTTGAATGATGTTGTTCCCAAAAATGAAACCTAAACCTCTTCCTGAAATTTTGTGGCCGGCTCCAAATCTTCCCGTACCTCGCCTCGGAAAGACGGATGTGCACTTGTGGACGGCTTGCCTGGATGAGTTCTCCCAATTCATTTCCGTCGTCGAACCGGCTCTGTTTCCTGACGAAAAGTCGCGGGCGTCGCGCTTTAAACTCGAAAGACATCGCGACCGATTTGTAATCCAATCAGGGCTGCTTCGTTATTTGCTCAGTCAATACCTTGAGGTCGCGCCGTCCGAACATAGCTTCAAGCGGGGCGGGCACGGCAAACCCGAACTCGTTACTGCTCCGGGGGGCGAGCCGTTGTATTTCAACGTTTCGCATTCTGATTCAATGGTGCTCTACGCGATCACGCAGGCAACGGCCATCGGCGTGGATATCGAGCGGGTCCGAACTATTGACGATTTGGATGAGATCGCCCGCCGCTTTTTTACTCCCGGCGAGACGGCGGCCCTTCGTGCACTGGGCTTTGAAGAACGATTGGTGGGGTTCTTCAATTGCTGGACAAGAAAGGAAGCCGTTCTTAAAGCCACCGGAGAGGGCATCACGGGTGGTTTGGACATCGTCGAGGTCACGCTGAAGCCAGGCGGACCCGCCCAAGTGTTGAACACACGCGGTGGCGCGGAGGACATAAACCATTGGTCGCTCCATCCCTTGGCGCCAGTCACCGGCTACGTCGCGACTTTGGCACACCAGGGTCCGCCGCTCGAGCTTAAGTGCTGGGCGGTCCCTCTCGCAATCCTGAAGCGTCGGCTGTGAGAACTTCGACTTTCGCCTCCGCACCACAACAGGACCTTCCCCGCTGCACGTCAAGATTCAAACCGGCTCGCCGATTGAGATACCGAGAGTTCGGTCAAAGGCGCGCATTGATTCGTACGACTGTTGAGCGTATGGTGACAGCCAAGTTGGCGTTAAATGAAAAATCTTGGTTCGCAGCCAGAGGCAGGACGATCATCCTGTTGCTTTGGTCGTGCGCTTCGTTCGTGGCGATGCGCGCAAACGCCCAGGATTTGGGAGAAATGCAGCGGCAATTCTTGCGCGGCAGTTACTCCGAGGTCATCAAGGCCGCGCAAAAGGAGCTGGCCGACAACGCGTACCGCAGCGACTGGCGGCTGCTCCTGGTGAGGTCCCTGTTGACGGTGGGACGCTACGGCGAGGCCTTTACGAACGCGATGGCAGGCCTGGACGATTACTCCAGTACCATCCAGATGCGCTTGCTGGCGCGGGAAACCGCGTTTTACCAGAATGACCCAGCCGGGGCGACCCGGCAATTGGCTGAAATCGGCGCTTTTATCCAGCAAAATCCCCCCACCCCCCAGGATGCGGATCAACTTGTCGCCCTGGGGCAGGCTCTGCTGCTGCTTGGGGTCGAGCCACGGGTCGTTCTGGAAAATTGCTTTCAGCAGGCGGAAAAACTCGATCCGCCGCCGCGCGAGGCGTATTTGGCCACCGGCGAGCTTGCCCTGGACAAGCACGATTTTGCGCTGGCCGCCGGGGCCTTCCAGTCGGGATTGAAAAAGTTCCCCGATGATCCGGACATGGAGGCCGGCCTGGCGCAGGCTTTTGAATCTGGCGACCGTCAGGAAATGTTGAAAGCGATCCGGGCGGCCCTGGCGATCAACCCCCGCCACATTCCGAGCTTGTTGCTGCTGGCCGACCACCTGATCGATGCGGAGCAAAATGACGAGGCCGAAAAACAACTGGCCTTGGTGTTGCAAGTGAATCCCCACCAACCGCAGGCGCTGGCCTATCGCGCCGTGCTGGCGAATTTGCGGAATGACCCCGTGCAGGAAGCAACCGGTCGCGCCGAGGCCCTGAGATTTTGGAAGACGAATCCGGAGGTGGACCATCTAATTGGTTCCAAACTATCTCAAAAATACCGGTTCGCCGAAGGCGCTGCCGCGCAAAGACGCGCGCTCGCCTTCGATCCGGGATATCTTCCGGCACGCCAGCAACTCGCGCAGGATTTGCTTCGCCTCGGGCAGGCTGACGAAGGCTGGCAGCTCATCGAGGAGGTTCACAAACTGGACGGCTACGATGTCACCGCGTTCAACCTCGTGACGCTGCACAAACAAATGTCCCAGTTCCAGACTTTAACCAACGCGAATTTTGTCGTTCACATGGCGCCGCTGGAAGCCGGATTATACGGCGACCGCGTGGTGGAATTGCTTTCGCGCGCCCGGGACACCCTCACTCGCAAATACGGCGTGTCCCTGACCCACCCAACCGTCGTTGACATTTTTCCGGAACAAAAAGATTTTGCTGTGCGAACTTTTGGCATGCCGGAAAACCCCGGTTATTTAGGCGTCTGTTTTGGCTCTGTCATCACGGCCAACAGCCCGGCCTCGCAGGCACCCAATCCCGCCAATTGGGAGGACGTACTCTGGCACGAGTTTTGCCATGTCATCACCTTGACCCTCTCGAAGAATCGCATGCCGCGCTGGTTGAGCGAGGGGATTTCCGTGTATGAGGAACGGCAGGCCAGCCCGGCATGGGGCGAGCGAATGAATCTGGCGTATCGCGAGCTGATCTTGAAAGGCGAACTGACGCCGCTCGGCCGGCTCAGCAGCGCCTTCCTGGCGCCCAAGGATTCACTGCATCTGGAGTTCGCCTATTTCGAATCGTCGCTGGTCGTCGATTTTATCGTGCAACGGTTCGGGTTCGACGCGCTGAAGGCGATTCTCGCCGACTTGGGGGCCGGCCAGGACATCTACACCACCATCCCGGCCCACACGATGCCCCTGCCGGAAATGGAAAAGCAATTCTCCGCTTTCGCCGTCGCCATGGCCAAAAATCTGGCGCCGGGCGTGGATCTGGATAAACCGCCCGACCTGGTCTCAGACCCGGATGACACCGCCTGGGCCGGCGAGCATCCGGCCAGTTTTTACCTGCGGATGCGCGCCGCCAGACAACTGATGGACGCCAGGAACTGGGCCAAAGCCGAGCCGCTGCTCACATCGCTGGCGGCGTCCTATCATGCGGAGAAAGGCGCCGAAAATCCGTTGTGGTTGCTGGCGGAAACGGAGCGCAACCTCAAGGAAACAAATACGGAACTGGCGACGCTCCAAAAATTTGCCCGGCAGGAATCCGACTTCCAGGATTTGGACGAGCGACTGATCGAATTGTACCAAGCACAATCGAACTGGCCGGAGGTGACGAAATACGCCGAGGCGCTGCTCGCGATCAATCCATTGATTTCGCTGCCACATCGCGCGCTGGCCGAAGCCGGGGTCGCCACCGGCAACCGGGAGCAGGCCATCACGGCCTGCCGGAGGCTGCTGTTGCTTGACCCGCCGGATCCGGTGGACCTGCATTATCAACTGGCGCGCCTGCTCCACGCCCGCGGTCATTCGGAGGACGAGGCGGAGCGGCAGGTGTTGCAGGCGCTGGAAGAGGCGCCGCGTTTTCGCTATGCCCAGCGTCTCCTCTTGGAAATAAAGGACGGGCGGCCCCAACCCGGCCTGGACCCAGCCGCACCCAGCTCGCCGGCGAAACTGTTTCAGCCTGCTGACAACTCAAACCCTGCCCAACAAAACTGAATGAGCCTTCCCACTTTATTACCAACCACACCCCAGCCGGTAAGGACCACCTCCGGAGACCGCGAAGCCGTCGAGCGCCTCATCGCCGGCCGCGTGCGAATCCAATCCGAGCTCGCCAAGGTGATTGTCGGGCAAAAGGACGTGATCGAGCAAATCCTGATCGCGCTTTTCGCCGGGGGCCACTGCCTGATCACCGGGGCACCCGGTCTAGCCAAGACGCTGCTGGTCAAATCCATCGCTCAAATCTTCCATCTCAAGTTTCAACGCATTCAGTTTACGCCCGATTTGATGCCGGCGGACATCACCGGCACGGAAATTCTTCAGGACACCGGCGAGGGCCGCCGGATGGCCTTCGTTCGCGGCCCCGTTTTTGCCAATCTCATTCTCGCCGACGAAATCAATCGCACACCGCCCAAGACGCAAGCGGCCTTGCTGGAAGCCATGCAGGAACACCAGGTGACGGCCGCCGGCGTCCGCCATCCCCTGAACGAACCCTTCTTCGTGCTCGCCACGCAAAATCCCATTGAAATGGAAGGCACCTATCCCCTGCCCGAGGCGCAATTGGACCGTTTCATGTTCAATGTGGTGATGAACTACCTGCCCGAGGACGACGAGGTCGCCGTGCTCCAGCGAACCACTGCCGGCCGCCCCGCCGCGATCGAACCGCTGTTCACCGGCGAGGATGTCTTGCGCTTCCACGAACTGGTCCGGGAGGTGCCGATTGCCGAAAATCTGATCCGGTACGCGGTGCGCCTGACCGCTGCCTCGCGCCCGCAACAAGCTCATTCGCCCACGTTCGTAAACGATTGGGTGAGCTGGGGGGCCGGCACGCGCGCCGGTCAATTCCTCGTGCTGGGCGCCAAGGCGCTGGCCTTGTTGCAGGGCCGCACCCACGTTGCCGCCGACGACATCCGTACCCTGGTGCCGCCGGTGCTGCGCCACCGTGTCCTGGTGAATTATCGGGCCGAAGCCGAGGGAACCAATGTGGAGACCATCGTGCGCCGATTGCTGGAAACAGTTAAAGAACCGGGCGTCGCGTAAAGCGAGAGGCGTTTTTCATTCATGCCCGCCACCTTTCCAGCGACTTCGGCCCCGGACCAGCGGGACGGAAAGTTTATCGACCCGAAAGCATTGATGGCGATTCGCAGTCTGGAACTGCGCGCGCGGGTGGTTGTGGAGGGATTCTGGAACGGTTTGCATCGCAGCCCCTATCACGGCTTCTCGGTGGAATTTACGGAATACCGGCAGTATTCGCCTGGCGATGACCTGCGGTACCTGGACTGGCGTTTGTATGCGCGTTCCGACCGTTATTACCTGAAGAAATTCGAGGACGAAACGAACTTCCGCTGCCATCTGTTGGTGGATCAAAGCCGCTCGATGGCTTATGGCTCAATCGGACATACAAAATCGGCCTACGCCCGCACGCTGGCGGCCACGCTGGCTTGGTTTCTAAACGAGCAAGGCGACGCGGTGGGATTGTTCACCTTCGCCGAACGGGTCCGTGATTATCTCCCAGCGCGGCACCGGCAGGGGCACCTGCGACAGCTCATGCTCGCCCTGGAATCGGAGGCCGAAGGCCTGGAAACGAACCTCGGCGAGCCATTGCGCCGCGTGGCGGAACTCGTCCGCAAGCGCGGCCTGATCGTCCTGATTTCCGACCTGCTGGCGCCGGTTGATGAACTGGAGCGCAATTTCACACGGCTCGGCGCCGCCGGCCATGAGTTGATTGTTTTTCAAGTCCTTGACCCGAACGAAATCGACTTCAATTTTCCCGGTGCGGCGCTTTTTCAAGACGTCGAAAGCGGGAGGGAAATTTATCTCGATCCACAGGCGCTGCGCTCGGAATATCAGCGCAAGCTCCAGGCGCATGGGCTGGGCGTGCAAGGCATCTGCCACAAACTTGGGTTTGGCTTCCATCGGCTGGTGACCAACCAGCCGCTGGAACTTGCGTTGCGCGATTTTCTCCGCCTCCGCAGCCGGCGCGGGAAACGGATCCGCCGCCGCAATCCCTCAACGCCTGCACCATGAGCTTTCTCACCCCATGGTTTCTGTTGGGCGCGGCGGCAATCGCCGCACCGATTTTGTTCCATCTCATCCGACAATCCGTGCGCGAACGGCTGCCCTTTAGCTCGCTGATGTTCCTGCGCCCCACGACCCAGCAGGTCACCCGCCGCCGCAGACTGGAGGATCTATGGCTGCTGCTGCTTCGCTGCCTTTGCCTGGTGCTTCTCGCCGCTGGATTTGCGCGGCCCTTTTTCACCCACAACGATGCGCCGCCCGCGCCGGCTACCGAGGGTCGCCAGCTCGTTCTGCTGGTGGACACCAGCGCCAGCATGAGCCGCCAGGGGGTCTGGGACCGCGCCCGCTGGCTCGCGGAGAAATATCTGGCCGCGGCTGCACCGGGCGACCAAGTCGCCTTGCTGACGTTCGATCGGCAACCGCATACGCTGGTCAACTTTGCGGAATGGTCTTCCTGGGCGGTGGACCAACGCGCGGCACTGGCACGCCAGCGGCTGGCCGCCGTTTCCCCGGGCTGGATGGGCACGCAACTCGGACTGGCTCTGACCGGCGCGGCGGAAAAATTCGCGGACGATTCCCTGAACGGCAAGCCCGTCGGCCATCGTGAGCTGGTTTTGATTTCCGATTTGCAGGAAGGCGCAAAACTGGATGGCTTGCAGGGGCATGATTGGCCGGCGGGCGTCCAGGTCATTTTGGAGCGGGCCGAGGCCAGGCCGCAGGCCAACGCCGGGATCGAGATCCAGACCCAGGCCAGCGATGACAGCCCGGTACGTGTGCGGGTCACCAACGCCCGCGATTCCAACCGTGAAAAATTCCGGTTGTCCTGGCAGTTGGCCGGAGGAACGCCCCTGGCTGGCGGCACGATGGAGATTTATTTGCCACCGGGACAGACCCGCCTCTTTCCAGCACCAGCGCTGCCGGCGGGGACCACCACGGCGGAACTGAAATTGTCGGGTGACGAGGTGGACTTCGACAACCGCTCCTACTTTGCCGCGCCGGCACTCGGGCATTTGACCATCGCCTGGTTCGGTCCTGATGCCGGCAGCGATCCTCAGAACTTGCGTTTTTATTTGGAGCGGGTTTTCCCGGAGACTGCGGCCAGGCGGGTAAGGATCATTTCACCGTCGGTTGGACAGGAATTTTCGCCGGATTTGCTGAACCCGGCGGCGTTGGCGATCATCCCGGGTCGGCTGGCACCCGAAGCCATCGCCGCCACGCACGACTGGCTGGCGCACGGAAAGGCCGCTTTATTCGTCGCAACCGATAAAGAGTCGGCCTCCGCGCTGGCGGCTCTCACCGGTTTGCCCGGCCTCGTCATCACCGAGGCCACTGGTGATTACGCTCTGCTGGGCGACATTGATTTTACCCATCCTCTCTTTGCAGCCTTTGCCGATCCGCGGTTCAGCGATTTTACCCATATCCATTTCTGGAAGCATCGGCACCTGAACCTTTCGCCGGCCGCCCAGGCCCGTGTGCTCGCCAAATTTGACGACGGCACACCGGCGCTGGCGCTTATCCCGGTCGGCCGCGGAAATCTGCTCATCCTGGCGGCCGGTTGGAATCCGGCGGACAGCCAACTGGCGCTTTCCAGCAAATTTCCGCCGCTGATGCAAGCCATGTTGGATTGGAGCAGCGCCAGCAGACCCGCCCGATTTCAATATGAAACCGGTGACTCCATCCCCTCGCCCGGTTCGACCGACGCCGCAGAGGTTCGATGGGCAAGGCCAGATGGAACCGGGGCCACACTCCCGGCCGGCGAGCCCTTCAGCCAAACCGATTTGCCGGGGATTTACACGGCCTCTTTCGGCGACCAGGAGCGGCGGTTCGCGGTCAACCTGCCGCTGGATGAAAGCCGCACCGCGCCCATGTCACCGGATGAACTGTCGCGGCTGGGTGTGCCCTTGCAAACGCCCTCGGAAGTGCCCATCGCCAGAGCCAGACAGATTCAGGTTCACCTGCAAAACGCCGAACTGGAAAATCGGCAAAAAGTCTGGCGCTGGCTGATCGCCGGCGTACTGGCCGTTATGTTTGGGGAGATAATTCTGAGCGGCTGGCTCGCGCGCCGCCCAATCACCACCGGGGCGTCGCCATGATGGAAATCCGCCTTCGCCATCAACTCCGTGCGCTGGAGTCCATTCAACGCAAAGCGCGCCTCCGACGGGCGCTTGCACGCTGCTGGGCGGCAACGGCCGCCGCGGGTCTGTTGCTTTTTCTCGTTCGGGGCGCCACCGGCTGGGACACCCGGGCACCGTGGGGGCTGGCCTTGGCGGGCGGATTGGCGGCAGCCGGCATCGTATGGCGGCGTGAGCGTCGCCGCCCCGTCGATCTCCGGGCGGTGGCCGCGGCGATTGAGCGGGAACATCCGCAGATCCGGCATCTGCTCACCACCGCCGCGGAACAGCAGCCCGATCCCGATTCCGGCGAGTTTAAGTTCTTGCAGCTCCGGGTGATTGAGCAGGTTCTCACCCATCCCCACCAGGATTTATGGACGCGGGGATTCAAGCGAGAATTAAAGTCCGCGGCTACCGCGCAGATGATCGCCCTCGCCGCGCTGGTGGTCGCACTTGGACTGGAAGGCGGCCTGGCACGATGGCACACCCAACCGGGCACATCGTGGCTGGCCGAGGAAATCACCGTGGCCCCCGGCGATACCCAGGTGGAACGCGGCACCGGCCTCGTCGTCACGGCCCGCTTCGCCCGCACGCCGCCGGCGGAAGCCGCCCTGGTGGTGATGTCAGCTTCGGGAAAAACGAAACGCATCCCGATGGCCCGCCAACTGGCCGATCCGGTATTCGGCGCAAGCCTCCCGGATATTGCCGAAGCGGGCCTCTATCGAGTCGAATATGGAGCGCACAAAACTCGCGACTTCAAAATCGGCATTTATGATTATCCCGCGCTGACGCGCGCCGATGCGGACCTTGAGTATCCCGCGTACACGGACCTCACCAATCAGACGATCCGCGACACGCTCCGCGTCAGCGCGGTGGAGGGCACGCGGCTGACTTATACACTGCTGCTCAACAAGTCCGTGGTGCACGCGCGATTCCTTGGCCGGACGGAAACGCTGGATCTGGAAGTGCAAACCAATCCCGTCGCCCGGCTGGGTCCTTTCCCGCTCACTCACAGCGCGGAGTACGCGCTGGAATTGGTGGACGCCGACGGGCGCACCAACAAATTTCCGGCGAACTTTTCCCTGGTGGCACTGCCGGACCGGCCGCCGGAGGTGAAGTTGACTTTTCCGCACGGCGACCAGCGCGTATCGAGCCTGGAGGAACTGCAACTGGAGGGCGAGGCAAAAGCCGAGTTTGGCCTCCTGAAATACGGCATCGGTTACAGCGTGGCTGGCCAGGAACCGCAAATTGTCGCCTTGGGAGAGGCCGTGCCGGCCGAAATAAAATGCCGGTTTACCAACCAGATCGCCCTCGAGCAACTGGGAATGACCGCGGACCAGGTGGTCTCTTATTTTGCCTGGGCAGATGATCACGGGCCGGACGGGCAGGTGCGCCGCACCTTTAGCGACATGTTTTTTGCCGAGATCCGTCCGTTCGATGAAATCTTCCGCGCCGACCAGTCCGGCGCGTCTGAAAATCAGAATCGAAGCCAGGGCGGAAACCAAGCCACGCAGTTGGCTGATTTGGAAAAGCAAATCGTCATCGCCACTTGGAAACTGCACCAGGAAAAGGAGGGCGTGACCAGCGCCAGACTACCATGAGAATCGATTGCTTTCTTGTTATTTTCGCGGCGACCTCCTTCGTCGCGCCCTTGAACCCGCAAGCCGCCCCGCTTTCGGCCGGCCTGCTTCCGACCGCTCCGCCGGCTCGAATCGATCCGCTGGCCACCAACGCCGCCGGCGGGTATGCGGCAGACCTTGTCGTGGTGAGCGAGGCTCAGCAACAGGCGCTGGCCCAAGCCCGGTCGATGCTGGACCAGGGCGGACACTTCAGTGACCATTCCGCATTAGAGGCGGCCATCAAGGAAATGGAACGCGCGCAGGCCGCGTTGGCAGCGGCCAAAAAATCGCCGGACAGGCTGCCCGCCGCCATCGCCGCCGAGCAGGCCGCTTACCAGGCGTTGCTCAAAGCCACGCCACACGAATTTCGCATGGCGCGCTCAATGAATCGAGGGTCGGGCCGGGGCAACTCCGCAGGCGAACCGGACCAGCGGCAGTCCGACCAGCTTGACCAGGAGCAGGAACAAAACCACTATGAAACCGAACGGCAAGCGGAGGCTCAGCCCAATCCACAGCAACGCGAGCAGAACGAAGCGGCCGGCCGCCTGAAGCAACTGGCCCAGCGGCAGCAGGATTTGAACGACCGCCTGCGCGAGGTGCAGACCGCGCTGCAGGCCGCGCACACCGACCAGGAACGCGAGGACCTGAGGAACCAGCTCAAGCGCCTGGACGACGAGCAGCGCCAGATGCTCGCCAGCGTGGATGAACTGCGCCAGCAACTTGAGCAGTCACCGAACGCCGGCGCGGAAGCCGGCGCCCGGCAACAACTGGACCAAACCCGAAGCGACATGCAGCGCGCCTCCGAGGAACTGCAAAAGCAATCCGCCTCGCAGGCGCTCGCCGCCGGCACGCGCGCCCAACAGAACATGCAGAATTTGCGGGAGGACCTGCGGCGGCAAACCTCCAGCCAGTTTTCCGAACAGATGCGCCAGTTGCGGAGCGAGGCCCGCGACCTGGCGAATCAGGAAAACGAAATCGCGCGCGGCCTGGATTCGCTTAACAATGGCGAAAATCATGCCTTGGATGATTCCGCGCCGCGGGCGCAGGTCAGCCGGCAAATCGCCCGGCAGGAAAGCGGGTTGACGAACCTGCTCGCCGGCGTCAAAACCGTGACCGAACAAGCGGAAACCACCGAGCCGCTGCTGTCCAAACAATTGTATGACACCCTGCGCCGCGCGAACCAGATGCACACGGACAACCTGCTCGAAATGGACTCGCAGCTTGTGGATCGCGGTTTTCTTCCCCAGGCCGCGGAGGTCGAGCGCGCGATGCGCACCAACATCACCGAGCTGGCGGACAGCGTGACGCGCGCCGCGGACAGCGTGCTGGGCAGCCAGGCCGATGCCCTCCGTTACGCGCAGTCCGAGCTCGACGATTTGAGCCGGCAATTGGAGCGTGAAATCCGCGGCGGAACCAATGCCGTCGGACAGTCCGCCAGTCGGATTGGCGCCGGGAGCGATCAATCAAATCGTCTGGCCCGGGCCGCAGGACACGCCACCGACGAAAATCAGCAAACAGGTCATGGTCCGGACGAAACCGCCCGAAACGACTCCGGCGGAACTGAACGCAGCGGTGGCAATGAGCAGGCGGCGAGCCAAAATGCACCGGGCCAATCTCCCGGTTCGACGCCACCGCAAGGGACAGAGCGGAACCAAAACGGCGGGGATGCCAATGCAGCCGGAGGAGCGCAGGAACGTGCCGGAAGCGCCGATCACTTGCGCCAAATTGCCGAATCGCTGGGCCAGGGCGACCGGTCCGCGGGCAACGGCGGTCCGATCACGGGCAGCGATTATGCCTCCTGGTCGCAACAGTCGCGCGACGTGGAAAGTGTGCTCGATTCGCCGGATTTGCGCAATCAACTGGCCACTGTCCGGGACCGTTTGGGAGCGTTCCGAGGAGCCTACCGCGATAGCCGCAGGATTCCCTCGGCCGAAACGATTCGCGAACAGCTTCTCCTGCCGCTGGCACAAGTGCGGGTCTGGGTTCGGGAGGAATTGGCGCGCCAGGAAAACTCAGGCAGCCTTGTGCCCCTCGACCGCGATCCGGTGCCGGACAATTATTCCGAATTGGTGCGCAAATATTACGAAAGGCTCGGGAGCGCGCCGTGAGCGGATTCGCAACGATCATATTCTCCGCCGGTCACTGGCTGGTTCCTGCCCTGGCCGCGCTGGTGTTGCTGGCCGCCACTTTGCTCTGGGCGGGGCGCCGCAGCGCGACGGAACGCCGCGTGCGAATCGGTTGCGCGTTGTTGAAGCTGGCCGGCATTCTCATGCTGGTGATTTGCCTGCTCGAACCACTTCGGGTTGGCCAGCGGGCGCGCCCGGGCGCCAACTTCTTCGCGTTGATCGCCGACAACAGCCAAAGCCTGACGGTCAAGGACACGGGTGAGACGCGCTCGAGAGGAGAGCACTTGCGTGGCAGCCTGGGCAGCGGCACGAAGGGCTGGCAGCCGGCACTGGAGGAAAGCTTTCAGGTGCGGCGCTATCTGTTCGACACCCAGCTCAGGAACGTTCGCGATTTCAGCGAACTGAACTTTGCCGGGCGGGCCTCGGCCTTGGGCCACGCCCTGAAAACCGCGGCCGAACAATGGCGCGGCCAGCCGGTCGCGGGCGCGCTTTTGTTCACGGACGGCGACGCCACCGACCTTGGCGACGATTTGCCGCCGCTCGACGGCTGTCCGCCGGTATATCCCGTAATCGTCGGCCGGGACACCGGTCTCACGGATCTTTCCCTGAACCAGGTGGGGGTCAGCCAGACGGCGTTTGAGGACGCGCCGGTCACGATCCAGGCGAACGTTGCCGCCAGCGGATTTGCCGGTTCCGAGATTGTGGCCCGGTTGACGGAGGTGGCCGCCAGTTCTCCCAGCACAGCCACGAATCCGGCCACGGTGCCGGGCTTGCGCGTTTCGGCAAGTTCCAACGTCGTGGCCGAATTGACGCAGAGCGCCAGGGGCAGCGAGGCGAATGTCAATTTTCGTTTTCAAATCCAGCCTGCCAACCCGGGCATTCATTTTTATGAGCTGGAGGCGCGCGCGCGGAGCGAGCTGGACCATCCAAACACGCCCACGCGGGAGGCGACGCTGGTGAATAACCGCCAGATGTTCGTTGTGGACCGCGGCCAGGAACCATTCCGGGTGTTATACGTCAGCGGGCGACCCAATTGGGACTACAAATTCCTCAACCGGGCGATTCAGGCAGACCCCCAGGTCAAGCTGGTATCGCTCATTCGCATCGCCCGGCGGGAACCCAGATTCGAGTTCAAGGGGCGGGAGGGCGAATCGTCCAATCCCTTGTTTCGCGGCTTCGGCCGGCAGGACGAGGAGGACGCCAGCTATGACCAGCCCGTGCTGATTCGCCTGAACACGAAGGATGAATTTGAATTGCGCGGCGGGTTTCCCCACACCGCCGAAGAACTCTTCAAATATGACGCGGTCATCGTAGCCGACCTGGAGGCAGACTTTTTCACGCACGATCAAATCGCGCTCTTGCAGCGGTTCGTTTCCGAACGCGGCGGCGGTTTCCTGATGCTCGGCGGCGCGGAATCGTTTCGCCAGGGAAATTATGCGGGAACGCTCATTGCCTCGATGTTGCCGGTGTATCTGGACCGGCCGGTGAATGCTCCGTTGCCGGCGGCTATGAAACTGACCCTCACGCGCGAAGGTTGGCTGCAGCCGTGGACACGATTGCGCGCCACCGAATCGGAGGAAAAATCCCGGCTCGATGACATGCCGGGATTTGAAGTCATCAACCAGGTCAGCGATATCAAACCGGGCGCGAGCGTGCTGGCCAGGGTGACCGATGCGGACGGGCGGACGTATCCGGCGCTGGCCGCCCAGCGCTATGGAAGTGGACGCACCGGCGCGCTGATGATCGGAGATTTCTGGCGCTGGGGCTTGCGTGACCCTGGCATGCAGAAAGATTTGGAGAAATCCTGGCGGCAACTGGTGCGCTGGCTCGTGTCGGATGTGCCGCCGCAAATCGCGGTGGTCCCGGAACCTTCCGTCAGTGGAAATTCCGCCGGGGTCCGGCTGACCGTCACGGCCCGGGACGAGGAATTTCAGCCCTTGGACAATGCGACGGTCCGGCTGACGGTTCGTCCAGTCCGCATGAGGCCGGCGGAAAATGGAGCGGCCGGCGTGGCCGACAACGATTTCGTGCAGATGACCGCGGAGCCCTCGGCCACCACTCCCGGCAAGTACGAAGCGACCTATATCCCCAGGGATACCGGCGCTTATTCGGTCGAGGCGGTGGTCACCCGCGCGGACGGCCGGCTGGCCGGCCAGGCTGCCGCCGGCTGGGCGTCCGACCCGGCGGCGGACGAGTTCCGTTCATTGAAACCGAATCGCGTCCTGATGGAAGCGATCGCCCGGCGGACCGGCGGCGAAGTCGTGAAGCTGGAGGATTTGGATCGATTCGTCCGCCAGCTCCCCCGCCGTCACGCGCCCATCACCGAAACGTGGACTCAGCCATTGTGGCAAAACCCGCTGGTTTTTCTGTTTGTGCTGGGATGTTTTGTGACGGAATGGGGCATCCGCCGTTGGAAAGGGATGCCATGAGAATTGTATTGTTCTTATGCGAATTCCTCCGGCCCCGTTCCGGCTTAGGGGTCGCCGGTTTACTGTTGTTGCTGTCTTTTTCGGGTCCGGCCCTGGCGCAAACCAACGAACAGCGCTCGCTCGTCCTGGTCATTGGCGCGGCGGGAGAAACCGAATACGGAGAACAGTTTTCGAACTGGGCCGATTTGTGGAAACAAGCGGGGGCCCAGGGCGGATTGCAAACGCTGGTCATCGGCGAGGACAAGGACAGTCCCACCAACGACCGGACACGATTGCTCGCCGTCCTGACCAACGAGGTCGCAAAACCAGCCGGCGAATTATGGCTCGTGTTCATGGGCCACGGCACTTTTGACGGGCGCTCCGCAAAATTCAATCTGCGGGGCCCAGACCTCTCGGCGGCTGACCTGGCAGGGGTGTTGAAGCCATGCCACCGGCCGCTCGCCGTCATCCAATGCGCCTCCGCGAGCGGCCCGTTCATCAACGCCCTTTCCGGGCCGGATCGCGTGATCGTCACCGCGACCCGGAGCGGTTATGAAGTAAATGCGACCCACTTTGGAGGCTATATGGCTCGGGCCATTGCTGATCCGGCGGCGGACCTGGATAAAGACGGCCAGACCTCCCTGCTGGAGGCCTTCCTGCTCGCCTCCCGGGAAGTCGCGCAGTTTTATAAGGAAGCCGGCCGGCTGGCCACGGAACATCCATTGCTGGACGACAATGGAGATGGACTCGGCACGCCCGCCGACTGGTTTCGCGGCGTCCGCGCCGTCAAGACCGCTGCCAATGGCAAATCCGTGGACGGCGTGCGGGCACATCAATTTCACCTGGTCCGCAGCGAGACCGAACAGGAATTATCGCCGTCAGCGCGGGGGCGGCGCGATGAATTGGAGAAGGAAGTGAGCAAGTTACGCGCGCGCAAGGAAACCATGCCGGAAGACGAATACTACCGCCAGTTGGAAGGAATTCTCGTGGACCTGGCCCGGCTGTACCAAAACAAATAAGGACTACGCCCTGATTTCATGTCATGGTCTTTTTCATTTTTTGGTTTAATTTGGTTTAATTTGGTTAAAGTTTTTCGATTGTGCCCGCCTCCGCGGGGCTACGGCGCGGCGAGGAGCGCGGAATGGACCGGAAATCCGAAATCCTACTTCCCGAAATCCGAAGGGGATGATGACCATGCGTAATTTTTCGGGCAGAATTTATTCGTAATTATCCGTATTCATACATATTCATCCGATTCCTTCCAGTCGGGGACGGGTGACGAATGCGGAATGCGGAATGCGGAGGGCCGAGAACCCACCCTGCGCCGCCGGTCCGCTTTGCGGCAGCCAGCCCGCTCGCATAGGGGGCTGAACATGAAATGTACTTGTTCATCACCGACGCCAATTTACCATAAACGTTGGAAATGTAAAGTCTAAATGCGACAATAATAAAATTCTGGATGCTAGTATATAAGTATTTACTAATTAAATATTTATGAATTATTTTATGACGTTGCAGCCACATGATATTAGAACACATGTCTGTTTACGACGGACAGCACGACTCGGACGTGAGCCAACGCCGACCCGTGGCGAGGACCGTGCGGCGGAACCGCCAGCATCGACGGCGGCTGGCTCTGGGGAGTTGGGCGGCGTCACAAAGACTTCGCGTAATCAATCATGCCCTGAAAATCAACCACAACTGCTGGCTCGTTGCCTACCACCCACGCGTCGTGGCCGGATGGCAAAAGGGAAACGTCGCCGGGCTTGCAGTCGAACTCCTGGCCATCATCCATGCGAATTCGCAGAACACCAGAAACGTGATATTGAAAATGTGGCGCTTCGCAACTCTTGGTCTTGGCAATCGGTTGGACTGAAGTGGCCCAGCGCCAGCCCGGCTCGAAAATGGCCCGGCCAACTGTCGCCCCGCCGACCTTGATCAACTCCACTCTGCCTTTGGGAAACTCCCGAACCTCATCGGGTTTGCCAAAGTTCTTCACTTCCGCCTTATTCATATTTCTCCTTTCTATTTGCTTCCATACAACATTGCAGGACTCGGTACGAGTGATCGGCTACATCTTACTCGACGGGGACTCGCACCCCGCAAGAAGAGCCAGACTTGTGCTGGCGCACTAACAACACCAGAGCCGAGACGAGTCGGGCCAGCGGCTAAGACCAGCGCGATTCATCTCGATTAACTCAAATGCCTTTCGGAAATTCAGGATTGCTGATAAACGGGGAAAGGCCACAACCCCGTTGGGGTTGATGGCTATTGGCGGATTTACCCAGGGTAGCTCCTTCGTCGCGACCCTGGGCTTTGGGGCGGAATCCCTTTGGGATTCTGGTTCCGCAACATATCGAATGGCGGTGCACATAATACCAAGCTGCCTACGACCAGCCTGAGCCACCGCCAACCTGTGGCATTGACCGCGTAGCGGACCTGTTGGCGTCAACGGTGGGGCTCCGGGGTTAGGCCGATGATTTCCAAAACGGTTTTGTCGGCTTTAACTTCGAAAACTGCGGATTCCGCTTTGTGCGATTTTCGGGGAGAGGATTGACCGAACATTTATTGAACCGCCGCGCTTGGCGGCTTCGCTCCTTTGATCATGAGCCACAGCATAATCGCCCCTTCTCCGAAAAGGGCCGGCCAGCATTTGCTCGTGACCCGATCAACGTAGAGCGGCCAAAGGAAACCTGTGAGACTGATAGTGACATAGGCAAAACCATTGATCACCAAATAGATGCCCAAGATGCGCGGAATATAGCCCGACCGAAAGACCAGCACGCCGAAGGGAAAAAGCCATAGGCCAGCAAAGATTTGATTAGCGAGGAACCCGTAATCATGGACACGGAGAAACAACATGGCCAGAGCGTTGCGCTGAGAGGTTTCAAACGATGACATGAAATCGGCGCGCACCGAAAGCAACGCGGCAATGTCGTTCACGACGTTAAAGCAGTCCAGGGCGGCTGGCAGCAGTCCCCCAAGGATTACCATGAGCACAGCCAGGTTCCGGCTTACCCCGCTGAGTAGCCGGTAAAGCGCCAGTGCGACTATCACGCAAGAAACCCCGGCAAGCATGTCG
>JBEKZM010000127.1:0-17460 GCA_049509875.1 Verrucomicrobiota bacterium
CATGCGACTGACGATGAAAACCTATACGGACGTGGCGCAGTTACCCTTGGCGGCAACCGTTCGCGGATTGCCTTCGATTGGCGACTCACAAATAGACTCACAAACTTTAGTCGCCGAGCGTCCTGCCGTGTCACCTGCCGTCATCGGTTTGAAATCCATCAAGGTAGGTAAAACCGTTGGAAACATTGACGGAAATCACCGCGCGTCATCCATTGTCACTTTCGGTCACGAAAATGAAAATGGCGGAGAGAGGGGGATTCGAACCCCCGATACCTTTTGAGTATTCACGCTTTCCAGGCGTGCGCGTTAAACCACTCTGCCACCTCTCCACGCGTAGTCATTGTCCCTGGCTGCTCCGGCCGGCGCAGAGGCGCCAGACGGCCGCGCGATTTTGAACCAATCGCCGGCAAATGAGCGCGAGTTTAATCGCATGAAACGACATCGAAAGCAAGCTTCGTTTTCTGGCTCACGAGCCGGCGGGCGCATCTTCGCGCTGCCCTCCGGAGCGCGACTCTGTGAGCGGCAGCAACTGATGAATTCTCACTGTGGCCATCGAGTCCAAACGCGTTTTAGTTATACACAAAGCAAGCGCCGCTTATTAATCACGCTAAAGTATTGAGCAAAGTCCTCTTAGCTGATATCCTCGCATAACATGAATCCCGCCGATGTGCCCGATTTTTTCAATTTTGCCGGAGACATTTTCGACGGTTGGGCCCATTCGCACCCCCAAAACCCGGCGCTTTGGTGCGTCGATGGCGCGACCGGCGCGGAGCAGAAATTCACGTTCCGCCAGCTTTCAGGCCTGAGCGCGCAGGCGGCCAATGTCTTTCGCGCGAACGGCGTGCGGCGGGGCGATAGGGTGCTGATCATGCTGCCGCGCGTCTGGCAGTGGTGGGCGGCCATGCTCGGCCTGGTGCGGCTGGGGGCCATCCCCATTCCGGCCACGCTGCAGCTCACCGCCCGCGACCTCTCCTACCGCCTGCAAACCGCCTGCATCCACGCGGTCCTCACCTGCGCCGATGGCCTGCCCAAAATGGAGGGATTCGACGGCATCCGCCTGGCCACCTGCCCGGCCCCGGCGGGCTGGATCGATTTCAACGCCGCCCTGAGGACGGCCGCCAACGAATTTTCCGCGCCCCCGACCCGCGCCCAGGATCCGGGCATGATTTATTTCACCAGCGCCACCACGGGCGAACCCAAAATGGTGCTCCATACCCAGGCCAGCTACGGACTGGGCCACCGCGTCACCGGCCAGCTCTGGCTGGATTGCAAGCCGGGCGACGTCCATTGGAACGTCTCCGACCTGGGCTGGGCCAAGGCGGCCTGGTCCAGCTTCTTCGGCCCGTGGCACATGGGCGCCTGCATTTTCGCCGTGGACATCCACGGCAAGTTCGATCCCGCCCACACACTGGACATATTGGCGCAATACCCCATCACCACCTGGTGCGCGCCGCCCACGGCCTTGCGGCTGATCGTGCGCCAGCGCCTCGACAAGTGGAAATTTCCGCACCTGCGCCATTGCGTCACCGCCGGCGAACCGTTGAACCCGGAAGTTTTGAAGCTCTGGCACGCCGGCACCGGCCTCGAACTTTACGAAGGCTACGGCCAGTCCGAAAGCGTCATCCTCGTCGCCAATTTCCGCTCCCTGGGCCATCCGGTGCGCCCCGGTTCCATGGGCCGCGCCGCTCCGGGTTTCGACCTCGCCTTGCTGGACGAGGGCTTACGGGAAGTGGCCAGCGGAGCCGAAGGCGAAATCGCCATCCGCGTGAAGCCGGCGCGGCCGGTCGGACTGTTCCAGGAATACTGGCAGAATCCCGGGGAAAATGCCGCGCAATTCAAGGGTGACTGGTATCTCACCGGCGACCGCGCCGTCCGCGACGCCGACGGTTATTTTTGGTTCCTCAGCCGGACGGACGATGTCATCAAGAGCTCCGGCTACCGCATCGGGCCGTTTGAGGTGGAAAGCGTACTGCTCGAGCATCCCTCCGTGCTCGAAGCGGCCGTGGTGGGCAAGCCGGACGCCGTTCGCGGGCAGATTGTGAAAGCGTTTGTGGTCCTCCAGCGCGGGTTCGCGGCGGGCGACGAACTGAAGCGCGAGTTGCAACAGCATTGCAAACGCATTGCCGCCCCGTACAAGTATCCGCGCGAGATCGAGTTTGTGAGCGAACTGCCCAAGACCATCAGCGGTAAGACCCGCCACGTCATGCTTCGCCAGATCAATGGCCACAGCCACCCGCAGGAAAAGGCGCTGATCCGGTCCGTGGCGTAGGGCTGCGGTCCGGTCGCTTGGAGGCCGGCGGCGGCGGCCGGATTCATCGTGCCCGGATCGTCTTGATTGCAATAGTTACGGAACCCACACCGTGCGGAAGAATTGCTGCCGGCTGCCGGCAGGAATCACGTATGGCGACGCGGCGCCCGAAGCCGCGCCGGCCACGTCAAGATACGGCCCGGCAATACTGGTTGCACTCTGCAGTTGCGCCGTGCCCCCCGAGGCCGGATCCGACCAAATCACCTCCAACTGGCGGTTGGTTTCCACCACGGACACCGGCGGCGTCGCGGCCACCAGTTCCACCACCTTGAGGTTGTCGATGTCGATGGTGGTGTCCTGGCCATAGCCAAACTGCGCTCCGATATCCGGGCTGCCCTGGGTGGCCACCTGCACCTGCAACGCGTTCACTTGCGATATATATTGATCAAAGAGCGCCTGTGAGCCGCCATTGTTGACCCCGATCGGGCTGCTGGCGCCGTCGAAAACAAAGGACTGCCAATTCGTCGTCAGCGTCAGGCCGGGCGCCAGATCCAAAATCACCGCGGGCGAAGGGTTGGCCGGGGATTCGGCGCCAGCGGGAACATAGAACAACAAATCCATGACCGCCGCAATATTGGTGCTCGCTCCGCTGGCCAGCCCGCCGGCCTTGGCGGAAACATACACCCGGTATGAGCCCTTGTTGGTCGAGACCAAGCCAAACGGCAACGGGCCTTCCCGCACGCCCACGCCAAATCCCGAATACGCCGTCGGCGGGCTGCCGGCCCAGGACGACAGATCCACCGTGTATTCGAGGTCGGCGCTGCCACCGACTCCGTCGGTCAAATTCGTGGCCACCGTACCCGTGGCGTCATCCGTGCCGTCGCGAAAATGAAACCCATAGACGCCGTCGTTCGGAAAAGTCTGGTCGAAGTTGGCTTGAAAGACGAGCCGCTCTTGCTGGGGCGGGGGGACCACGTTCCCGGTCTGGACCAATTCGATGTTGTCCACCACCAGTTCGCCGGTGTCCGTAAAGCCGAACGGCGGCGAAATCAGCGGGTTGCCGCCGATCGTGCCCACCGGGAGGCCTTGAACCGTGAATTCAATGGTAAAGCTCGCGATGGAACCAACGACCATGGCATTGGTAAAATCACTCAGGGGATGGGTCGCGTCGCCTCCGTTCGCCCCGCCATAGTTCAGGGTGGAGAGCGGCAAGCTGAGATGGACAAAATTCGAGCCCACCTCGCCGGCGTCACCGCTGAAGTCGAAGATGATGTTGCCGCTGCCATCGAAGAATTGCACCTTGCCGACGGTCACATCGGCATTCGTCAACGAAGGCAGCAATCCCGTGACCTGGACGTCGGCGCTCAAAATGAGCGAGCTCATGACGGCGGTGGGCGTCAAGGGAGTCATCGGGCCGGAGAACCCGGTGCCATTTCCCACCACCGCGTAAACGTAGGCCAGCGAGGGGCTGTTCCAATTCGGGTCGGTGGGCAGGAGGGTGTAATCCGGTGAAATGGCATTCGCGGAGGTGCCATTCACGCCCATGCCGGCGGTAATGCCGCCGGAAAAGGACGCGGCCGCCGTACCGGCGGACGAACCGGCCACGGCATATCCGTAGCTGAAATTGAAATTTCCTTCACCAGCGTCACCGTCAAAGTCCGTCTGGAGTATGATGTTGGTGGTCTGCCCGGAAACGGCGGACACGGTGCCGGCCAGGCCGAGAATGATGAATAATTGTGTGATGGGTTTCATGGGTTGAGGTTTGGGCTATTCAAGGCTTCGGAACATAGCATAAACCCCCTTCCGGCGGCCAGTCACGGAGGCATTGGTCTTATTTTTGGCCTATACTTTGGTATAGCTGATATTTTAGCCTTCAGCCTCAACGATCATTTTAGATGTCCCCGTGACATGTCACCTTTCGCGGGATCTGCTATGCTGGGGGTCGTGAGGGACAAAAGCAATGTCAAAACCGGACGTGACACTCCGTGCGCGTCGCGGAGGCAGACCGGGCGCGCCGACTTGCCGGGCAGCCGGGGTGTGCAACAGTTTGTCCCCACCCGCTGGCGCACCCCATCCCGCGCCGACCTCTCGCGCCGAAACCTCGTGAGGAAGGTGCCCTTGGCGAAGGCGGGAGCGCCGAGCATTGCCCGGCCCGATCTAGTCTGGCAACCGCAGCCCCGGCGGCTGGCCGACGCAACCGATTTGCCATTTGCCAGTGGCGGCCCGGAATCGGCACGCATCGCCACCGATCTAGACGGATCTATACGAATAATTACACATAAAAATTTCGGGCGGTTTGCCTGCGGCCTTTCGCACCCCGCCATCCGGGGACATCCGGGGACATCCGGCCATGGAAAATTATGGCCCCCGGCCATCCGCGATTCGCACCGTGCATTCCTTGGCTGGCCCCATTCCGCATTCAGTGGACCTCTTTTCCCGCAACTCGCATTTGCCGCCCCGTAGTCTTGGCGAAAGCGGGTCGCGATTTCCTCTAATGATCCATCGGCTGGTGTGTCATTAGAACTGGAACACGATGTCTTGATGGGATTGGGAGTCCTTGCGGGTGGCCGATGGTTGCCGATGGGCCAGATGACGCATTGATCCCCGCCTGAGTCTGGAAACCAGTTCAGCATGGCCGTAATGCGACCAACCGAAGCCAGCACAGAATCGCCCGGGCCGGAAACGATCGAAGAGCTGTTCGCCGCTCTGGAATCACCGCTCCTGGGCTATGCGCACCGTTGTGCCGGTGAACTGGGACTGGCTGAAGACGTGGTCCAGGAAGCTTTCATGAAATTGCACGCGCAATTTGAACAGGTCGAAAAGCCCCGCCAGTGGCTTTACCGCACCGTACACAATCTCGCCCTGAACCGCCGGCGCGACGCGCGAAAGACTGTCCCGCTGGACGCCGATCCGCAAAACGAAAATTCCCCGGCCCATGATCCGCCGGATCCCGCCCTGCCCCCCGACGCCCAGATGCTTCGCCTGGAAGGCATCGGCCTGGTGCGCATCAGTTTGGAGACCCTGGACTCCCGCAGCCGCCAGTTAGTACGGTTGAAGTTTCACGACGACCTGTCCTACAAGGAAATTGCCGCGCACACGGGGCTGACCGCGGGGAATGTCGGCTTCATTTTGCATCACGCGCTGAAAACCATCGCCGCGGAGCTGGCGAAAACGGGAGTTGTGCCATGAATCCTGACCAGCCATCACGCGAACAGATCGAGACGCGCATCACGGCGCTGCTGCTGGGTGAACTGCCCGCCGATGAAGCCGCGCTGCTGCGCTACACCATGGCGCAGGACCCGGCCCTGCAACGGCTGCATGACGAGTTGCAGTCCACGCTGGTGCTGGTGCGCGAGGCGGCCAGAAATCCGGAGGAACCAACGATTGAAAAAGCAGCGCCGCTCGAGCTATCGGCGGAGCGGCGTCAAAAACTGCTGGCGCATTTCAAGACGCCCCGACCCAAAGCGGATCCGCCGCAGCCATTGTTTTGGTTGAAGCCGATCAACGTGTCGCCCCTCATCAAAATGCTGGCGGCGGCAGCCATCCTCGCCGTGCTGGCGGTGATGTTGCTGCCGGCGCTGAGCACGGCCAAGAGGAAATCGCAACGGGTAGATATATTGGGTGCGGGAAGAAGGGAAGAAATGGTGGCGCGATTGCAGGAAATGGAGAATACGCCCGCCAAGGCGAATATTGCGCCTGCAGCCACAGCGCCAAAGGCAACCCCATTTTCCACATCGGCGCAGATTATTTTGCCGGTCGCCCAATCCGAGCCCGGCCAACTTGCAGAAGACAACGACCTCCTGGCCCGAGGAACCGCTGTCGGAGCACAAAGCAGGGCTCCTGTTTTGTTGTCGCCGCAGGAAATCGCTTCACAAATTACCGCGCCCAAAACTTCCCCGGTTTATTCACAAAACATCGCAGGCTACGTAAACGTTCCGCGCCTGGGCAAGCCCGAGGAAGTATCGCTTACGCCCGAGCCCAAGCTGGCCGCGCCGCCCACTTCCATTCCCAATACACAGATTGTCCTGCCGCAAACGGAAACGGCACCAGCCGTCGCCGCCCAAACCGGGGCGAAGGAGAAACAGGAGGAAGGCGGGGTGTATTCACAAAGCATCGTCGGCTATGTGAATGTTCCGATTCCGAATAACGCGATTCCCAATAACGCAGTTGAGCCTCCGGCGGCCGCGATCGAGTCATCGGCTGGCAATGCCGCAGTCACGCCGCCGCCCGCCACACCGACTGCGACGCAACCGGCATTTGCCTTGGGCGGCGGCGCAATCGCCACAGATAAGGTGGAAGCCCATGAACCTGCGCAAAAACAATGGATCGTGCCCGGCCAGGGCCAGCCTGAGTCTTCCGAATTGGCCATCAACAAAGAGGCCAACGGTCAGCAACTTGGCGCGGTCAGTGGGAACGCCAATGCGTTTGGCGGCATCAGTGGTTCGGGCGGTGGCGGCGGCGGCGCGGCCGGAACAACCCGCCGTGCCTTCGAACAGCGTCTGGCGGGCGTTTCCACGGCGGCATCCGCAGACAAGGCTGATGAGGGCTCGTTGATCGACGCCGAGAACAATGATCTGGTAAGGGCACAGCGGCCGAAGGTGGAGCGGCCGAAAGAGGAACCATTGCAAATGAAGTCCGCAGAGAAAAAGGTCCCGCTACTGGGTGACGTTCCCGTGGGGGGCAGCCTGTTCCCGATTGCGGCCCCACCCAGCACCATGCCCCCGGCCAACCCGGGACTGCCGCAAGTCACCACGGCAGCGCCAGCACCGATGGTCGCAGGCGGCGCGATTGGCACGCAGCAAAACTTCACCACATCGCCAAATCAAAATAGCGCGCCGACACAGCGCCAGATATACAACGCCCCGGCCGACACAACTGGCCTCGGTGGACAGGCTCCTTCCAAAGAATTGGCTTTTGCGCCGGGAACCAGCAGCAGCCTCGAGCCAGACTCCGGCCCTGCGTCTGGGGATCGCAACAGGTTCCTTGGGCGCTACGCTTACATTCCGCCGGTGAGCAGTTTTTCAGAGCTAACTCAATCCACGAATTTCGTCGTGCTGAACGGCAGCGCCGCAAACACATTCAATCCGGGAGTGGCAGGCGCTGCGCCAATTGAAGGAGAAATGATTCAACCGGGATTGACTGATTTCGAGGGCGCAAAGAAGAATTCCTACGAAGATGCCAAGCGCGAGCTGGATCAAAAGAAAGAAATGCACAGGCTGCTTTATGCCAAATTGGAGGAGGAAAAAGTCGATTTAACCCTGCCCAAAAACAGCCTGGTGCAACTGACTGATCCGGCAAGACCGAGCCCGAAACAGTCCTTCTGGCAACATTTGACGGGCCGGTACGAGAGCACCGCCCGCATGAAGGTGGAAAATGACGTGACGGACATCCCGGGCATGAGCGGCCGCCCGAGCTACATGGCTTACGACCCGTACTTCATCCAAACCACGTTTGAGATCATCAAATCCCCCATCCTATTGAGCAACGTGGTGAACGCGCTGGATTTGCAGAACGCCTGGTCCAAGAAGTATGGCGGCCAAAAGCTGACGACGCAGGAAACAATTTCCCTGCTCCAAAACGAGCTGGATCTTCACCCCGTAAAGAACACCAAACTGGTCGAAATCGGGGTCACAAGCGACGATCCGAAGGAAGCGTCCGACATTGCCAATGCCGTGGCCGAGGCGTACAAGGATTATCGCTTTGCAGCCCGTCGCGCGCTGAGCACCAGTGCGGTCGCGGTCCTGGAGGAACAATTCCAGGAACAGGAGCAGGACATCAGGACCAACGCGGCTTATGTCGAGCAACTCAGGCAGGAGTTGCACGTTAACGGCGAATCGGCGGCACCGGCACAGGCATCCGCTCCCCAAAACCCCGACCTCCCCGTCCGCAAGCCCGCGCCCAATGCGCCCGTGCCGCAGCCGGAAATTTTGACCAGCAGCAATGCTTTCTCCACCTTCGCCCTGAACGTGAGCGACGTTTCGTTCAAGCTTGCCGAGGCCAGTCTGCAGAACAACAAGCTCCCGGACACGGCCTCCATCCGGAGCGAGGAATTCATCAATGCGTTTGACTATCGCGATCCGGAGGCGGCCGAGGGGCAGCCCATGGCGTTTGCGTCGGAGCGGGCGCGGTATCCCTTTGCGCACAACCGCGAGCTGCTGCGGTTTGCCCTCAAGACGGCGGCGGCGGGGCGGCAGCAGGGCCGGGCGCTGAACCTGGTCCTGCTGCTGGATGTTTCGGGGTCCATGGAACGGGCCGACCGCGTCGCGATCATCCACGAGGCGCTGCGCGTGCTGGCCACGCAATTGCAGCCGCAAGACACCGTGAGCGTGGTCACGTTCGCGCGCACGGCGCGGCTCTGGGCCGATGGCCTCAGCGGCGACAAGGCCGGCGACACGCTGGACCAGGTCGGCGGCATCACGCCGGAAGGCGGCACGAACCTCGAGGAAGCCATGCGGCTCGCTTACGAAACCGCCCACCGTCATTACCTGGCCGCCGGCATAAACCGCGTGGTGCTGCTCACCGACGGCGCGGCGAACCTGGGCAATGTGGAGCCGGAGACGCTAAAGCAAAAAGTGGAGGCGCAGCGCAAACAGGGCATCGCGCTGGATTGCTTCGGCATCGGCTGGGAGGATTACAACGACGATTTGCTCGAGCTGCTTTCCAGCAACGGCGACGGGCGCTATGCGTTCATCTATTCGCCCGAGGACGCGTCCAAGGATTTCGCCGCGAAGCTGGCGGGCGCGCTGCAGATCGCGGCGGCGGACGTGAAGGTGCAGGTGGAGTTCAATCCGGCGCGGGTGATCTCGTATCGCCAAATCGGCTACGCGACGCATCAGCTCACCAAGGAGCAGTTCCGCGACAACACGGTGGCGGCGGGGGAAATCGCCGCGCAGGAGGCGGGCAACGCGCTGTACACGGTTGAGACCAATCCCGGCGGCGAGGGCCCGATCGCCACGGTGCACGTGCGCTACCGGATTCCGGGCACGGCGGATTATCGCGAGCACAGTTGGGACGTGGCCTACACGGGCAATGCGCCGGCGCTCGATCAGTCGAGTCCGGGGATGCGGCTGGCGGCCACGGCGAGCGCGTTCTCGGAGTGGCTGGCGGCGAGCCCATACGCGCAGGAGGTGACGCTGGATGACCTGCTCAGAATCTTGAGCGGCGTGCCGCAAATCTACGGCGCCGATGACCGCCCACAGCAGCTGGAGACGATGATTCGCGAGGCGAAGACCGCCAACTATGAGCCGCAAAAGGAACGCACAAGTCAAGGGTCGGCGTTTTAACGCAGATGCAGATAAAATCCGAATGCCGAAACTCGAAGGCACCAACCTGGGTCCGCCCGGCTTCGCTTAGGTAATTCGCACAGATAGACGCAGATGAACACAGATTCAAAAACAAAAGACGGGGACTCGAATGGCAGGAATTGGCATCAATTCTTTGGAAGAAGAGGGGCAAGCAGCGGCTGCGCGAAGTTGGGGGCGCTTGGCGAGCGCGCCAGCACTTGGAGTGCGGTGGCTTCAGCCTGCACCTTACACGCATCTGCTGCAAGCCAATCAATCAATTTCCGATTGGCACGGTTGATTTCCAGAATCCCTTTGGGATTTGGGAAGACGACGCGTACCTGACCTGAAAGATGCGTGTAAGGTGCTTCGCTTGCCACCGCACTCCTCACGCTTCGCGCAGGCGGAACCGCGAGCACATTGGAGCGCCGGTCTCCGACCCGGCGTGGAGAACTCCGCTTTGGAAACGAGCCGGGTCGGGAACCGGACCTCCAATATGACAGATTTTTTACAAAGCTTTGACCCGGGCCTGACAACCAGGCGCCGCCGCCACTGATAAAAGTGAGTTGAACTATGAAGACGAATTCTGCGGAGGAGAGCGGTTTGCCTGCCATATCGAACGACCAACAGGGCAGATGGTTGAACGACCGTCCTCACCCCAACCCTCTCCTCCAGGAGAGGGAGGAGCGCCGGACGCCTCCTTCTACCTGGACAGCGTATCGCGCAACTCCAGCCAAGCGACGTCCGGTGAGGCTGAAAACAATTCTCCCTCTCCCCAAGGGAGAGGGCTGGGGTGAGGGGAAACGCGGTTCACTGAAACCAGGCCGCACGATCCTTTCTGCAATTACCTTTCTGCTCGTCTTTTTTTCCATTCCCGCCCGCGCGGGGGTCACTTTGGAGAATTTCAAGCTGACCGGCGACCTCGGCGGCGACGTGGCGGCATTCACGCTCACGGGCAACGCCAAGGTGGACGACGCGCACGGCGGGTCGCTGCCCCTGCTTTCCCGCGCGGTGGCTCTGACGAGCCTGAGCCCGCGCCAAAAATGGAAGATGGAGGTGGACCAGAACGGCTTCAGTGCCAAATTCGACCGCCGCGGCACGTTTCCGATTGAGGTCCATTTCAACGCGCCGGTGACCAAAAGCAACGACTGGAACGCGGTGAACTTCCGCGTGGCGACGAGCGCGTTGCAGCCGGTGGTGCTGCAAGGGCTGGCGGCGGACACGCAATTCCAGGTTGTCAGCGCGGCGCGGCCGGAACGGTCGGGCAGCAATTTTGTGAGCTACCTGCCCGTGGACGGCACGGTGAATTTCGCCTGGAAACAGGCGCGCCCGGAGGCCGAGGGAAAATTGTTCTACGCCGCGGACATGCTCTCGCAGATCGGCGTGAGCCCCGACCTGATGCGGCAGTTGGCCCTGCTCAATGGCAAGATTATGCAGGGCGAAATGAGCCGGATCACCCTCAAGCTGCACGGCGCGGGCGAGGTGACGCGCGTGCAGGGTGACGAGGTGCTGGCGTGGAACGTCCAGCCTGTGGCCGGTTCGGACGACCACGAATTGGTGGTGCAGTTCAATCAGCCGCAGAAAGAGTCGTTCGCCGTCCTGGTCCAGATGCAAACACCGCTCGGGGCATTTCCGCAGACGGCGGACGCCATTCATTTGCAGCCGGAAAATGCGACGCGGTTCGCCGGTTTTTTCCGAATTGTGAACGAAGGCGCGGTGCGGCTGGAGGTGTCGCAGGCGAGCGGCTTATCCCAGATTTCGCCGGACCAGTTTCCGGAAGCAAACCTGTTTCACGCGACGGGCAGCCAGCGGTTTGCCTATCGGTTCTCCAGCGCCGATTACGCGCTGCGCATCCAGGCGGACCAGATACTGCCGGAAGTCGGCGTGTCGCAGGTGCTGGCGTATAACCTGGGCGAAAGCGAGCTGGCGGTGGACGCCGAAATCGAGCTGGACATCCGCGAAGCGCCGCTGCGCGAGCTGGTGCTGAACATCCCCAAGGGCTACGGGGTGGCGAAGCTGGCGGCGTCCGGCTTGAGCGATTATTTCACGGGCGAGACGCCGGACCATGGCGGCGCGGAGCTGCGGCTGGTTTATGGCCAGCCGATCTCCGACCGGCAGGTCGTCCAGTTGCGGCTGGAACGAAACCAATCGCTCGGCGAAACGAACTGGACACTGCCGCGCATCGAAGTGGCGCGGGCGAAATCCGTGCGAGGCTTCGTGGGCGTGTCCGCGGACAGCGGCTTCCGGCTGACAGCGGAGCGCACGCAGGCGCTGACGGAAATCGCCACCGCATTTTTCCCGCAGCAACTGCCGAACCTCCAGTCAGCCTTCCGGCTGAGCGATCCGGACTGGCAGGCGACCATGCGCGTGGAGCGGCTGCCGCAAACGGTACAGGCGGATGTCTTTCACCTGTTTTCCGTCGGCGAAGGCATTGCATACGGCAGCAGCGTGATGAACTACGTGGTAAGCGGCGCGCCGGTGGCGGCGTTCCGGGTGGAGCTGTCCGACGAATATTTCAACGTGGAATTCACCGGGAGGGACATCCGCAACTGGGAAAAGACCACCAACGGCTGGCTCGTGCAACTGCACACGCCGGTGTCCGGCGCCTACACGCTGCTGGCCACCTACGAGCGCCCCTTCAAGCCGCAGGGGGAAACGCTGGCATTCACGGGCGCGCGGCCGCTGGATGCGCAGTCCGAGTCCGGCCACACCATTATCATCAGCGCGTATCAATTTCAAGTGAAGGCCGCCGACGTTTCCTCGGGCCTGCTGGAACTGGAGCCGGGCGAAGTGCCGCCCGAATACCGCCTGTTCTTCGATCAGCCGGTGCTCAAGGCCTATCGCTATTCGGCGCGGCCGTTTAACTTGAAACTGGCGCTGAACCCGCTGGCGCAGGGCGATTCGCTGGCGCAGGTGGTGGACCGGGCCTCGCTCACCACGCGCATTTCGAAGGAAGGCCAGGCGATCACGGACGTGCGCTACTTCGTGAAGAGCCGCGGCAACCCGAACTTCCGCGTGACGCTGCCCGAGGGGACCGAATTGTGGTCGGCCACCGTCAACGGCAAGGCGGTGGTGCCGGTGACCGACGGCGCGGCCAACCTCATTCCGCTCCCGCAACACGCCGATCCGGACATGGTGCTGACGCTGGACCTGCAACTGGCCGCGCGCTCGACGGACGCCAAACAGGTCAGCGTGGCGACGCCGAAAGTCGCCGCGCCGGTGATGCTGGCGGAATGGCAATTGCAGGCGGACGAAGGCCAGCAACTGCAATTCCTTGGCGGCACGCTCACGCCCGTCGGCGGCCTGCGGGACGTCTCGGGCTTCGCGCAAATCGCCACGGCCGCCCGCGGCTACCGCGCCGGCGATTTTCGGTTGACCGCGGCCATGGCGCTGGGATTTCCATTGCTGGCATTGCTGCTCTGGCGCTGGGCCGCCGGCGACGGGGTTTATCGGTTCACCACCCGGCATTGGCTCGGCGGCCTGGCGGGATTGGCCGCGCTCGGCATTGGGACCTTTTGCTGCCTGCATATCTTCAGCACGATCGAACCATTGTCCACCGCCGTGCCCAGCGGATTGACCTTTCTGGCGCCGGTGCAGCAAGCCGACAGCGCGATGACGGTGCAGGTGGGCAATGTCGCGGCGGCCAAGGCCGGCCGCGCTTCCCCCGTCCGCGCCTGGCCAGCATTGCTGGCGTTCGTGGCCTGGTTCCTGGCCTGGCAGCGCGACGACCAGGCGGCCAAGGCGGCCTTGGGAATTTCCGGCTGGCTGCTGCTGGCGTGGGCGGCGCTGCGGCTGCCGAACGGGGCGCCCGTGTTCCTGGCGGTCATGGCGGCATTTCTAGTGATGCGGGTCGTGTACCCTTCATTCCGGTTGCTCCTGAGGTTGCCGGAGAAACCCAAACCGGAGCTGCCGCCGCCAGCGGGGGCGCCGCACGTCGTGGCCACGTTGCTCGTCGGCTTGTTGTTACTGGCCGGCGCCAGGGGCAGCCGCGCTGCCGGCGCCCTGCCGGAAACGGTCAGCCAGCAACTCCGCATCGCGGACGGATTTGCCACGGCCACCGCGAAAATCCATTGGGAGGCGGAAAAGGGCGATACGTTGCCGCTGCTTTTTGAACCAGCCGTGCTCACCCACGTTGAATTCCCGAAATCGCTGAAACTGGAGGCATCGCCCGCCGGTTCGCGCAGCGCCCAGCAACTGGTCGCGCAATCCGCCGGCGCCTTCGACCTCGAGGTCCAGTACCAATTGCAAATCGCCAAGTCCGACAGCGACACCGGATTCGCCCTCCCCGTGCCCTGCGGCCTCGTCAACCGGGCCACGGTGTCGCTGGTGAATTTGGACGTGGACGTGTATTCGCCGCAGGCCGTGTCCGTGCAGCGCAGCACCAGCGGCAGCAACACGGTGGCCAGCCTAGTGCTGTCGCCGGGCAGCGCCTGGATTGGCTGGAAACCGCGCAGCCGCGACGTGAAGAACGAAAAGACGGTGTTTTATGCCGAGCTTTCGCAGTTATATGTCCCGTCCGCCGGGGTGGTCGAAGGCGTGCACCTGGTTTCCATCCGTCCTGCCCAGGGCGAACTCAACGAACTCATTTTTGATGTCCCCGCGGGAGCCACGATCACGGACGTGGCCGACGGCTTGCCGGCCGAGGCAAATCAACAACCGGCAATCGCCAACCGTCCGTCTCTGGTTTCGCTCTGGCGGTTTGACCCGGACGCGCGCAAGCTGCGTGTGACGCTCAGCCCGGCGCAGTTCAAGCCGTTCACGCTGGTGATCCGCTCCCAGGTGGCCACCGGCACCCTGCCCTTCGCGCAGCGCGTCGGCCTGATTTCCGTGGAGGGCGCGGCGAGTCAAATCGGCCTGCTCGGCGTGGCCACCGGCAACGAAGTGCAATTGGATGACGTGGCCGCGGAGAAATTCTCAGCCATCAACCTGGAGGATTTTCCAGGCGCGGTGGCGCAGCCGCTCGCCAATCAATTCCCCGGCCTCACGGTGCGCCGCACGTTCCGCTATGCCGATCCGCAGGCGACGGCCGTACTCAAGGCGTCGGCGGTGGAACCGGACATTCGCGTGGAAACCCAGGACACCCTCTCGCTGGGCGAAGACCGCACGGTGCTCGCCTCGACGGCCGACGTGGCCATCACCCGCGCGGGAATCTTCAAGCTGAGCTTCCTGTTGCCGGCGGGATTTGACGTGGAGTCCATCAGCGGGGCGGCCTTGAGCCATTGGACGGAATTGAAGACCGACGCCGGACGGGTCATCACCCTGAACCTGGCCGGCAAAACCGACGGCCAGCAGCAGTTCACCATGAGCCTCTCGGGCCCGGGGGTAAAAACGGCGAGCCACTGGACCGTGCCGCAGGTCTCGTTTCGCGAAGCCGGCAAACAGCGCGGCACGCTGCTGGTCGTGCCCGAGCAGGGCATGCGGCTCGAAGCCGCCGCGCGCGAAGGCGTCACCCAGCTCGATCCGCTGAAATCCGGCATCAAACAGAAAGGCGTGCTGGCGTTCCGGATTTTGGAGACGCCCTGGAACCTGGCGCTGGACATCGAGCAGGTGGATCCGTGGATTCAAGTGACGAGCCTGCAGCACGCCACGGTCAACGAGGCCCAGGTGAAGGTAACCGCCAACCTGCAGTACCAGATCGAAAACACCGGGCTAAAGTCGTTCCGCGTCTTCCTCGCGACCAATGCGGAAGGCGTGACGTTTCAGGGCGACCAGGTCGCGGATTTTCTGGCGGCGGAAGGCGTGGCGACCAACGGTTTGCAGGCGTGGGACGTCAAACTGCACCGGCGCGTCATCGGGCAATACCTGCTGCAGGTGAATTATCAGATCCCGAACCCCAGCGAGCCGGGGGAGACGATCCTGCGCGGAGTGCTGGCCGGGGACGTGAACCTGCAGCGCGGCTTTGCAACGGTGGAATCGGCCGGGCGGCTGCAATTGCGCGTGGACGAACTGCCGGCGTCGCTCCAGCCCACCGAATGGCAGGGCATACCGCGCGCATTGCAGAAGGATTTGTCCACCGCCACGGCCAATTTCACGTACCGCCTCGTGGAGCCTGATTTCCAACTGCCCCTGAAACTGGAGCGTCATGACGCCGCCAAGCTGCTGCCGGCGCACGTGAACGACATCACGTTCACTTCCGTGATCTCGGACGCGGGGGTGATGCTGACGCTGGCGCACCTGGACATTCTGCCGGGCGACAAGCGGCTGCTGTATCTCACGCTGCCGGCGGGGGCGAAATTCTGGTTTGCGTTTGTAAACCAGAATGGCGTCTGGCCGTGGCGCGAGGGCGACCAGATCCTGATTCCGCTGGCGCAACAGTCGCGCGGCGACCAGGTGGTGCCGGTGGAGATTTATTTCAGTTGCAACGCCGGCAAACCCGGCGGCGGCGCACTGGACTTGAAGTTGTTCGCGCCGAAATTTGATCTGCCGCTGGAAAACCTGAGCTGGCGCGTCTTTTTGAACGACAAATGGCAGGTGGAAAAATGGAGCGGCGCGCTGCAATTGCAGCAGCAGGAAATCGTGGCCAACGGCCTGCTCGACGTCCAAAGCTACCTGCAAAACGAGTCGAGCTGGAAGAGTTCCAAGACCAGGCAGGCGGAGGAAATGCTGGCGGCCGGCAATACGGCGCTGCAAAACGGCGACCCGCAAAAGGCCCGGCGCGCGTTCGAATCGGCGTTCGGCCTGTCCACTAGCGACGAGGCTTTCAATGAGGATGCGCGGGTGCAGTTGAACAATTTGAAGCTGCAGCAGGCCCTGGTGGGCTTGAACGTGCGCACGGCCGAAGTGGCCGGCGAAAACGGGGCGATGGGCGGCAAGCTGAACGAGTTGCGCAACAACAAGGACGCTAATTATACGCAGCAGGACGCCCAGCAGATCATCGACAACAATAGCGCCGACGAAAACGCGGCGCTGATGAAGCTGGCCGACCGGCTCATCCAGCAGCAGGACGCGGCGGTGGCCAACCCCGCCGTCATCCGCGCGAACATTCCCGAGCAGGGCCGGCTGCTGACCTTTAAGCGCGCCGTGGTGGTGGACACCTGGGCCGATCTGGGCATTGTCCTGCATGCGCAATCGTTGGAGGCCGTGTCCTGGAGCCTGCGGCTTGCGGTGCTGGTGGTCACAGGCCTGGTGCTGGCGGGGTTCACATTGCTCGCACGGCGTTCGGCGAAGACGCGGTCGGCGTGAAATCTGTTAAACGACCGTCCTCACCCCGGCCCTCTCCTCCAAGGAGGGAGAACCAGTTGACGCGCCTTTGAACATTCCCGTCTTGGGATGGTCCGCACAGCGCTCGTCAAACCCGCAAGCTTTTCGAACAAAGAAGAATGCCGCCGCCACCAATGAAACACGCGGACACATCGCCGTAAAACGGAAACGGCGGCAAGGACAAGCGCAGGCCATGGACAAGCAGAATCACGCCTTCCAACAGCATGAGTCCACCAAACCACGGAATCGCGGCGCAGAATTTCCGCGGCCAGATGGTGAGGATCAAATACCAGCCGCCCACCAGCGCAAAGGCGCCCGCCGCCATCCGCAGCCAGTAGTCCAGCATCGGATCATAAGCGATCGGTTTTGCCCCGAGGCCTTCCAAAAGTTTGTCCGCCTCCGACCAGGTGACAAACACACCCACGGCGGAAATGCCCCAGGCAAACGCTGAAAAGCCGAGAAACAGTCTCAAAAGGCGCAGTTGCATAGAAACGTTTCTTGAGTCTTTATAGTTCTCCACAGTCCGCATTCGTCCGGGTTTCGATACCGTTGTTAGATAATGACAATCGAAGGGAAGGTCAATCCTCATCCAAGCCACTGGACGCATCTTCTAGTGTAGTGTCTCATAAATAACTGGTGTTATGCCTTCGGTGTGGTATTCTTCCCTCATGCCGCGACACGCACTGCCCGTGAACCTGACCGAAACTGATCGTCGTGAAATGGAACGCTGGG
>JBEKZM010000128.1:0-18409 GCA_049509875.1 Verrucomicrobiota bacterium
GCTTCATCCCAACTGACCGATGTCTCGTCCACGGGGACATTTCTCCCCTGCACCATGACCGCCAAAGTTCCCGCACCTGCCTTGCCGCTGGCATTGCCAAGGCGCACTTTCAACAACGCCGACTTCGTGGCGACGTGGGGATAGACCTGGGCATCCTCGATCCACACCGGGCTGGTGGCGGAAAGTTCAAGGCGACCAATCAGGCCGTTCCAATTGCCCTGCGTGTGGTCGGTTATGCTGCTCGCCCAGGCTCCCACATCTATCTCATGGAACAGATCATTCCGCACCCGGATGCTCAAGGTGTGTCTGCCCGGGGCCAGCCGCGTGCCGAGGTTGTATTCATGTGGTGTGCAGAGGCTGTTATGAGAACCGATTTCTTTCCCATCCACCCACACCCGAGTCTCCCAATGCGCCCGCTCCAAGGTCAGCGCCACTCGTTTGCCCGCCCAGACTTTCGGAATCTCAATGTCGCGCTGGTACCACGCCGCGCCAACGTAGTGCCGTTCGGGTTGCAGGAAGAAGGGCACCTTGATGTTGCCGGGACGGCGGTAGGGCGCGTACTCCGGTCCGTTGAGCCAACGGTCGGTGGCGATGTCCCCGCCGTAGCCCACGCCCCCAGTCCAGGCCGTATCCAAGGCAATCTCATCCCCAAATCCCTGATTCTGCAGCGCGCCCGGAAGTTTGAGGCGCAGTTCCAATGGCGATTCATACCACCGGTCTTGCACTCCAATATCGTCACGGTCCAACTGGAACCGCCACTGGCCGGCCAGCGAAATGGTCTGTGCCTGGCCGGCCAAACCAGTGGCCGGCAACCACTGCAAGGCGCCAGCCGCGGCGGCCATCGCCAGCAGCCACCTGGTCATGCGCTTATGATTCATGCTTTAATTTCCTAATGCGCTGGCTGAACCGGTGAATCCGGCATTGGTGGACGGTTCGTGACATTGCGATCAATGATGACGGACGGGTTGGGCCAGCTCCGGATCTGAAAGGCCCGGTTTCCGTAAACAAGATTGTCCCGAACAACCACCTTCATCGCGCTTTCGTGGTCGATGGCGATTCCGCCATAAACTCCGTCCGGACCGCCGTTACCATAGACCGTATTGTCGAAGATCGTGATGTCTTTAATGTAACCCTTTCCCCAAGGGTGGTGGTAAACGATAATACCATCCCCATTGTTGGAATAACACAGGTTGTTGTATACTTTGATCCCATCCACGTTGCCCCGCCCTTCAGTGTCTATGCCGATGCCGTGTCCGCGGTTGTCGTGGATCCGGTTGTTGAAGACCTCGAGGTTGGTAAGCAGGCCCGGGGTCTGGTAATAATCCGCGGTCGCGTTCCCCGCCTCAAGATAGATGGCCCACCGCTCGATATTGAAGATTTCGCTGTTGATGCCGTTTTTGAGGATGTTGCTGCGAACCTCAAAGCCGTCAACGCCGTTGGCAATGTCCAACTGCTCGTCATAGCCCCCGTTGCAGGCTTGTTCGATCGTGTTGTTTTCCACGACGACATTCGTGACGGCTTTAAAGTTAAACCGTCCCGGATCCTGCCGGTACGCAATGCCCCAGACCGCGATGCCGGAATTCTCGATGTCATAGACATAATTCCCCGAAATAATGTAATTTCCGCCCGGTCCGGTGACACCGATGCCCCACCCCGAGCCATGCTGGATTTTGAGTCCTGTAACCTTGATACAGCTCTGCTCCTCGATATAGAAGCCCGCGTGATCAATGACTGCCTGGTGTTCCTGACCGGGAAACGCACTATAGGTGATCCACGCGTCAGGTCTTCCGGAATGGGCGGGCCGGACATCCCCGTGATAGATGGCTGCTTTGACAAAGACAGTGTCGCCCGCCACCAGGCTCCCGGCGGCTTTTTGGACGGTCTTCCACGGCAGTGCCAGTGTCCCTGGATTGCGGTCGCTCGCGTTTGTGGCAGCCCCGTCAACATAGTAAATATTCGTGGCCACGTTGGCCTCTGCGCGGCTCGCTTGGCAGCAACAGAGCAAGCCAAACACACAAAGCGCGATCATGACGCTTCTCCTGGTGAGCGTCACGGTGCGGCGCGAAAATCTGGCCGGAATCAGAAAGTTTTTCCTGAACTCGAGCATAGGCGTGAAAAGAGTTTCATCGGGCAAGCTGGTGTTGTCAGCCAGTATCCGGCAGTTTCTGCGCGCCAACCATCACCCGTTTGGGTGAAGTTTCACTCCCAGGGCCTTCTCAATACCGGGACGGATGGATTCCATCCAGAATTGATAACCGCCCTCGCGCGGATGCAGAAAATCCGGCGCGGTTTCCCTCGTCATGCGTCCGTCGGGCAGCAGCAGTTTGTCGCCAAAATAAAAGTACTGGACCTGCCTCCCAGCATCGAGCTTTTGCAGTTGGGCATTGGCTTCCAGCGCCCGCACCCGCTCAATCGTGTTGGGTTGTTCGCCGCGGGGCAAAATGCCCATGAGAAACACCCGGCTGTGGGGCAGCCGGGCGCGGATCTTGCGGACGACTTCGGCCACGCCCCCGGCAATTTGCGCGGAGGGCCAGTTGATATCATTGGATCCGAGCAGCACGACCACAACCTTGGGATCCAATCCATCCAATTCACGATGCGTGATGCGCCAAAGAACATCCTGCGTGCCTTCCCCGGAAATGCCGAAATTGGCCGGATGATAGCGCTGCACTTGTTTATCCCACACTCCTTTTCCACTCCCATCCCAGCCGGCGGTCACTGAGTCACCCACAAACAAGAGGTCAATTTCATTTGTTCCGGCCATGGCGCACAGTTGGTAGTGGCGTGCCGTCCAACCCGTGTTTTCCTCGATGGGGGTGGCGGTATCAACGCGGAAGGCGTCGGCGACAGGAAGAGTCTCCGGGAGCGACGCCTTGCCGGAAGGCTGCAACTCCACCTTGTAGTCAAACCAGAAGCCGCCCTGGTCGCCCAAGGCGCCGGCGCCAAAGGCAACCTGGATCCTGTCCCCGGCCGAAAGCCGGCCAACCTCGGCGGCGAAGGTTACCGCCTCTTTCTGCGAGGCAATTGTCCGGATCAGCTTGAGGTCGTCATTGACATAGACTCTCAATTCAAGTTTCGCGCCGGGGGCTTCTTCGCCCTGGCTCGAATGGAGATGCACCGCGCCGGTCACCCGGCGACTTTGGCGATCATACCCCGCCGGAATGTAATACGAGGCAATTGAATAGCGGGCAATCCGGCCCGGACTCGCGCCGCCAGCCCCAAAATAGCCCGCCTGCGGGGCCAGCACCGGCGTAAAAAGTATCCGCTGATTTTTTTGCCAGAATTCGCACCGTGGTCCGTGGGCGGATGGCTCGCCTTCTGTTGGGCAGAAGGCGTCATTCACCGGATTCCACTTCAATGGCTCGTAGCCGGACTCATGTCCGATTTCCCCTCCGGCATTCCACCAGAACGTAGGCGCCAACGGCTCGGCCACAACCGCGCTGGAGCTTATTCGCGAACCTCCCTCGCGGCTCAGCCGCACCAAATCCTTCGCCGCCAAGACTCCATCATAGACAACCACCCGGTTGTATAGTGATTTGCTGTCGGGAAAGTCATCCTCCGCACTTCTGCCGCCGATCTGAAATGGGGCGTCGTTTCCGGGACCGGGCTTTTCCATTGCCTGCTTCACCAGCACGCCATCCAGATAAACCTTGAGCTTGCAACCCGCAGCCGAATCCCCGGCCATCGTAAAACCTATATCATGCCACCGGTTCGTCTCCAGAACGGGCCCGTTCCCGGCAAAGACGTCGCGAATTCCAACCTGGTTTGACGTAGCGGCTTGATCCGCCACACCCGCCGCCAGCCGCCCACGGTCGCGGCAGATCAGCCAGGCTCCCCTCCGCCCCAGGACGATTTCCGTCTTGGTTGTGTCGGCATTCAGCGGACAGAATCGTGTCCAGACACTGAAATCCGTGGCGGCCTTGAGCCTCGGTGATCCGTCCGGGAAATATACGCCGCCGCAACTGGTATCAAGGGCGCACCTGTCCTTGCCCCGTCCTGCCCCGTCTTTCCACCTCGCATAAGCGGCCGCCGCCGCAGGTCCGGACGGCACGGTCCCGGAATAGTGGCGCGCCTGCCCCATCGCCCAATTCCCCGAGGCATCAAAAAGTCCCGCTGTCTGCTCCTCCAACACGGTTTGGCCGTCGGTCACGGCCACGCCGTCGGTCGTCCGATCAAACGGCCAGTCGCCCACAATGGATGGGGCGGCATCGAGCGGTCCCGCGAGGAGAACCAGGATCGCTGGCACGAGTAATTTCATGTCCAGGTGGTTGAATTCAATAAAAATGCGCCGCCGGGGTTGATCCGGCGGCGCAGCGTCTGGCTAAACTAGGGCGGACACCAAGTCAGGGCACGCGCAGAACACGATAAAAGGCTGAACTGTTGTTGACTGGTTCAGAATAGGTGTTGGTAGTCCCGGCAGGCGTGGGCGAAACCAGTCCAATCCTGGTCCAGCCATTGCCCAGCGAAACCTCCTGATCAATAACATAGTCGGGCCAATTTGCCACCGAATTCCAGGAGAATTGGAACTGTCCGTTTTGCACCGCCGGAGCATAAGAGACTGCGTCCGGCAACTTCACGGTACTGAGGGCGAAGTTATCGTATTGATAGAACATGCCGGAACAATACATTGTGTCAATGGGCAGGCCGGCACCTTTGGTGACAATATTCTCGCCTTCAACAGCCTCGTATTCGTCGAAGGTCCATTGAACCACTCCGGCAAGCAGGCCTTCGACGTGAATGGGCCCCCAGTTGGTGGCGGTGACGGCGTTCGTATCTATCGCCACGGCAAAGGAGTTCACCATGACGGGCACGGGATTCAGGCCGGTGTCGTCAGTGAAAGCCACCGTGGCATTATTTGTGGCCCCGGTGCTGTTGGTGCTGGTGAGAGACCATTGGGTGGGAAAAACCACCACCGGCGTCGCCGGGGCGCCAACATTGCCGCCCAGATCATTCCATCCGGTCCAGGTCGTATAGACCCCCGCCGGGGTGTTCCAACTATAAAGTTGGTTCAGGCTGGTGCCCAGGGTGCCATTCACGAGATCTTCAAACGTCATGAAGCCGACGGTGCTTGGCAGGAAGGATCCCGTGACGGTGACCTTCGCGGTGGCGACATTGGTTCCGTCCTCTGCGGTCAGCGTGTACGTGGTTGTGTTGGTGGGATCCACCGCATAAAAGCCCGTGCCGTTGATCGTATCAGCGGTAACGTCCCCGATGCCGTTGTCAATCGTCACATCCGCGGTCGGCGCGACGATCCAATTAAGCTGAACCGGCGCGCCGTTGACCCGCAGCTTCGCGTCGGGCGACACTCCAAAAGCGCCCAGCAACGGAGCCGCCACCGCTTCGGCGTCCTGAATGTAAAAATCCGTGTATCTCGCGTTCCACGCGGCCGGGAAGTCCAATTCAGTCACCGGCAGGTTGGCCCCGTTTGTCACTGTGGTCCAGGCCGCTGCGCCCGAACCTTGATAGACCCAGACTTGGGCGCCGCCATTCTTGCCCACGATCTCCACGGCCCCGCCACCGTATGCCGCGACCGATTGGATCAGGACGGGAGCGCTAAAAGTAATTGACACACCCGGCTCGCAACTAATGCTGACGGTGGATCCCGAAGGAGCCGGCACATCGACCTCCGAGTCGATCTGCCAGCCTAAAAACATGCTGATTCCATTCGGTGTTATATTCGTATAATCACCATAAATAGAGGCCGGGCTTTGGGCCGCCAGGCTGGCAAAGTTTATGAAGTTGGTTGGATAAGTCTGTGCACAGGCGGTCGCCGCCAAGTCCAGCGCCGCCGCAAGGCTTAATCCCAAGGTGATATGTTTTGCGATTCGCTGAACGCGATTCGAAGTCGCTGATAATTTCATAAAGATGTCGGTCATTTGAGTTTGTGCTGGATTCTCGATGAGTTTCGTCGAATATTGGAATTATGTCCATCACCCGGCAGGGTGAGATTTCTATTACTAATTATTATATTATTGTCCCAATTTGGTCCTCAGCTCCATCAATTCCTGCTGCTTGCTGGTGACTTCGCGCTGCTGCGTCACCCGCTCCGTCTCGGGGCCGGCTGAATCAACGGGAATTTCAGTGTTGCCCGTTTGACCAGCGAGGCGTCCACCCTCGGCTGGCGGCTTGGAGGCGGCGGCGTACGCGCCGTCAAATTCCAGAGGCAAAGCCGGGGCGGTCGAGACCAGGCTGGCCTGCCCGGCCACCAGGCCTTTCGAATAGGCCACCACCTTGATGTCCCCCGGCGTCGTCCTGGCCCGGATGAGCGCGGTGGCTGTGCCAAACTCGGTTCTCATCGGGTTCGCCTGGTTGAAGGCGCCCCCGATGATGTCTGCGGGGCCTTCGACTTCAAAATGAATGTCTTCGGCCGCCAGCACCTTGGGCACGCCCTTGTTGTCCACGATGGTGGCGCGGACCGGAACAAAGTCGGAGCCATCCGCCGTCAAGCCAAGTCCCAGGTCATCCACCGTCACCTGGATGCCGGTGGTGCGCTCGGGATATTTCTTGACCTCGCGGACGACGACTTTGCCCCCAATCAGGCCCTCGGCCACCATTTCCATCTGCCGGGTTCGCATCCGCCATTCGCCATTGACCTCGCGGAAGTCGAAGGCATTGGTGAAAGTGAACGGGGGATGCGGCAGGTTATGGTATCCGGCGTCCGGTTTCCGGGGGCCCAGCACTTTGTCCAGCCAGCGCAGGCGGACTTCTTCACAATTGCAGAATATCACCACATCGCTGCCGGATATCTGGGTTAATTCGTGGGCAATGTAGAGCATCGGGCCGGTTTCAATTCCGGGCACCTTGTAACCGGGGTCATACTGGCTCTTGAACAAATAGTAGCTATATCGTGGCAACCGAAATCCGTCGAGCAACCCGCCCCAGAATGGATCGGGGTGATACCCGCGCTGGTGATCGATGCCGCACCAAAGCGCCGCCCCGAGATGAGCCCGCGGCGTGTCATAAACGATTTCATCAAGGTCCTGCGCTCGGATCATCGCCTGGCCCAGCAGCGCCGCCTCACCCCAGTCCCGCCGCACGCGGACCGGGGCGTTATGCGAGTAGAAATTATCCACCTGCTCGCCATCGCCGTATTCGCGCCGGAACGAGTTCTTGGCCGCTTCGGACGAGGGGTTCGTCTCCTGATCGACCTCATTGCCCGCGTAGTAGAAATCCAGTCCGCCTTTCCGGGCTTCGGGTATGTCGCCGACGGTGAACATTCCGGGGAAGGGATATTCCCGATGGGCCGTCTGATTCATGCCTTTAAGCGTCCGTTCCGGCTGCTCCGGTGTCTCATTGATCACCGTCTCCCAGAGCAGGACCGCCGGGCGGTTGCGGTCACGGCGAACCAGGTTGCGCGTGTCTTCATAAAGCCGCTGTTCGAAAACGGCATCCTTATCGTTGAAAAATTGCCAGCCGGGATTGGCCGAGGTCACCAGCAGTCCCAGTTCGTCGCACGCATCCATGAAGGCCGGATCGGGCGGGTAATGAGCCGCGCGGATTACATTGCAGCCGCCCTCGCGCAGCAGCTTGGCATCGCGCCACTGGCCGGAGTTGGGCAGCGCATTCCCGACATACGTGTAGTCCTGGTGCCGGTTGACTCCGCTAAGTTTGGCCAGAAATGGCTTCTTGTTCACGAACAAACCCTCTTTGCCGCGCATCTCAAAAAGGCGGATCCCAAAACGCGTCCGCAGGCTGTCGAGCACTTTTCCCTGCTCTGAAACTTCGGTGCGAATGAAGTGGAGGCAGGGATCGTCCGGCTGCCAAAGATGCGCATTTTTCGCCTCCAATGGCTGTATGACTTCGCGGCTCGCGCCAGGAGCCATGGTCACGGATTCATCCGACTTCAGAATCTCGTTTCCCTCGGAGGTTTCCAAAACGGTGCGCAGCGTGATTTCCTGCGGGGTCGCGGTGTCGTTGGCGATTTCAGTGCGGACCTCGAGCGAGGCATCCTGTCCCTTGATATCTTTTACACCGACAAACACCCCGCCCCCGGCGGCGGTCGGGCTCAACTCGGTCAGGGTGACATGGACCGGCGCCGTCTTAATGAGATAGACGTCTCGATAAATCCCGCCCAGATAAGTGAAGTCCAAGTCGCACTGTGGCTTTCCCGGCGGATAGGTTGGATCATCCGCGTTGTCGGCGCGGACTGCCATGACGTTATCCTTTCCGTCGGGCTGCAACTGCCCGCTGATTTCCGCCGCAAAGGGAAGATAGCCCCCAAAATGTTCCGCGACTTTCCGACCGTTGAGCCAGACCGCGCATTTGCCCATCACCCCCTCGAAATAAACATAAATCTTCTGGCCGGGTGCCAAAGTTGAAACTTGAAATCGTTTGCGGTACCAGGCCGGGCCTTGATAATTTCGGCAGCCGCTGGCGTTTTCACCCAGAATTTCGAGGCTGTGGGGCAGGCTGGCTCCTTCCCAATTCCCGTCATCAAAACCGGTTTTTTCCGCCCCGGAAACGTCGGCTTTGCGGAAACGCCAGCCGGGATTGAAGTTCACCACCTGGCGCGGACTGCCCGGCACGGCGAAAAAGCCCGCCGTCGAAAACTGAGGCGCTGTTTTGGCTGCGGCAGCCAGCACTCCAGTGGTCACCGCCTCACCAGGAGCCGCTACCGCGCCGGATAATGCCAGCAATAAAGCCAATGCGAAGAGCCAATGGTTCAAAAAATCCGGCCTCGCTCCATTTTCGACCCTCTGCGGTTTCTTTGAAGTCTCGGCCTTCGGTGCCGATCGTTGCTGTGGCCTCCTTGTTTCGAGCGGGTTCCTGGTGTATGGGCGGCGTGACATATGCTTCGACTTCCACCCAGATTAATTCTTAACGGGTGGAAGGTCTATCACCCGGACGGGGGAAGAGAAGTTGTTGGCAAATCTTCCAAACGAGGATCGGAAACGCCCGGAATCAGGCCTTGGACATATGTCGCTGGAAACCTTCCCTGCGGGTGAAGAACTGCCGGTTTCTCAAAGTTGATGATGCGCGGTATCCATGGCGCTCACTTGTTCCGTTCAAACAGCTTCCCCGACAACTGCTTCACCAGCCGCTTCATTTCCACACTGAACAATGGCACGTTGACCGCCGAACTCGGGAGGCTGCTGGCGCGGATGATTTCGTCGATACTCGTTTCATCATCCAATTTCACATTGGTAAAGACGAGCTGCTCGTTTTCATTGAAATCCAGCGCCGGCAAGACGCCGGTCTCGCCGGCTGAATGCCGTTTGTTACTTTGGTAGCCTCGATTGCCGTGGAAATTTTGCGGAGCTGGCGTCGGCGTCGACGACATGGTGGAGCTTTGCCACGGGAATCAGTTCATGCAGTTGGCTGTCATGGTTGAAGAAATTTTCTGGCTGAACAGGAAAACCATCTTGTAACAGCCCGCCGATCAGCCGCTGGTTGATTAGCAGGACGGGATTGGGCCAGGTCTTGGGGTCCAGATCGCGGAACATCAAGAACTTCGCAAACGAGAAAAATCCCAGCGCGATCTCATCGCGCTGAACCTCCCAGTTCCGGGCGCCGGCGATGGCCTTCGACACCTCGTCGAAATATGCCGTGAGGTCAAAGTCGTCGCCCCCTCAAAGGGGGGCAGATCGATGCCAAAATCTTCCTGGAGCTTGGCATACAACGACAGATTCTCCACGATTTCATCCTCGGAGCACCGGAGCACAAATTTTTCCGACGCCGTTTTTCTGGAGAGCCCCACCGGCACCAAGATGAGCGACGCGTATCGGCCTCGTGGGCCTCGTACCATTGCAAATGTCCGAGTGCCAGAAATAGGATATTGACTCCGGCCTCTTCCATCATCGCCCGGCTGTCGTGGTAAAGGTCGAGCAAGCGGCGCTGGAGCCCCTCGGGCGACAAGGATGTCCGCAGAAGGCAATCGGTGTGCCGCTTCGCAATTTCCGGTTCTTCGACAATGTCTTCGGTTTCCCCTCGTTCGGGGCGAGACGGGTTAGCGGCCGACAACAGGCCCTCGTCTGCGCCGCCAGCGTCATGGCCCTTTTTGACGAACGGGATTGATGGTACCACTTTGGCCTTATCCCGGATTCACTTCGCGGGTTGTTGGAAAGTTTTATTTTCAGCATTCCTGAGCGGCGGCAATTACATGGAAAGAGCCAACCGCAACGTGATGATTTGCTAAACGGCGAATTCAACGCGCGACCCTCGGCGATCGCGTGTTTACACCCCGCTGGTGCTGGCCGCGATGGCCGAAACCAATGAAGCGAGGGCCGAATCAAATGTTCGGCCCTCCGGATTCGCTTGCGCCAAAGGCAACGGCGGCGGGGAGGTAACGCCCGGAGTTTGGCCGTTCCACATTCGATCAATGTGGCCGAGCCCGCCATTCTGCAACGTTGAACGAATCAACTGAAAGCTCTGTTGCCCGTTGTAAAGCTGAATGTAAGAAGGATGGTCGGCATCAGCGGGAATGCCCAAGCGGGCCGCCATCGGTGACCGTCGAAAATCACGAATGCCCGGGGATCGCCCGTTTACCAATTGGGTGTCCGTCAGAACCAGATCGCTGCTGCCATCGAAGGTCAGACCGCGACGGCGGAAGGTGGATCCGCCCAGGCGGGCTGCATTTGCATTGTGCTCGCCTTTCGGTCCTCCGATCGTCTCGGCGCGGCCTATGGGCTGGTCGTCATTGGAACGATGGCCATCACGTCCCTGACCTATTTTGTGGTGGTGCGCAAGGTATGGAACTGGCCACTGGCCGGGGCGGTGGTCCTGGTGGGCCTTTTTCTGGTCGTTGATCTCATTTTTCTGGCGGGCAATATCTCCAAAATTGTCGAAGGCGCCTGGGTGCCTTTGGTTTTGGGCCTGTTCGTTTTCGCTGTTTTCTGGATTTGGTCGGCCTGTCGCGCCCGCTTTCATCTGGCTTTGGAGGCCTGGGCCATGCCGCTGGAAGAATTCAAGACTGAGATCAAGGGATGGCGTTTGCGCCACGGCGGAACCGGCGTTTTTCTCACCACCCATCATGACTCGGTGCCTTTGGTTGGCAAGAATCTTTGGCTGCGCGAACACGCGCGACACGAACAATTGCTCCTGATCACCATCGTCCAGGAAAAAACGCCTTACGTTGCCGCCGAGTCCATGGCCTGGGTGGAGGAACTGGCCCCGGGCTTCCTGCGGGTCACTGCCTCGTTTGGATTCATGCAGCATCCGGATGTGATGCGCGTGCTGCGGGACTTGCCACGGGAAAAACTCAACTTGGATTGGGACCGCCTGGCTTTCTATTTACCTGAAGCCATTATTGTCGCGAAAGGAGGCTGGTGGCGGCGAAGGACCCAGGAAATATTTGAATTTATGGGCCGCAACTCGCTGTCTCAGGCGAAATACTTTCGTGTCCAGCCCGGGGAAATCATCCACGTGGGCGTGAAACTCGAAATGTGATGCACCGGTGACCGGAGGGCGAATGATCATTCGCTTTAATGCCCGTGCCGATCATGCCGGTATAAGGCATGCCATCGAAGTTATACGGTCCGGCCGGGGAACCGACCCGTGCCATTGATTCTTGGCACCCTCCAAAACGAGAATTTCCAACTCAATAGACGAGCAGATTTTAACGGTATGATGGTGCCGTCAGAAGAAACTAAAACTGCAAGTCTATGAAACGAATCACCGTTCTATTGGACCCGCGCGTTCAAAGACGAAAACACCCTTTTTATTGCCCACAACGACGGCCGGATATTTTTGATTGCCGGCAAACCCGGTCATCACCTGCGTGCCCACGCCGGAATTGTTGTCAATCAAGTGGGGAATGAATTCAGCCTGCCCTTTTCCGGTGCGCACCAGCTTGAACCAGTAGAGCACCGCCGCTGAATTTTCGTCCGGGTCAGGGCCGTTCTTCCCGTGCGCCCAAAAGCGTTTGCCGGTCACCAAGTCTTTTAAGCCGTCGCCGTCCATGTCCGTCAGGGCCATCGAATGCGGTTGTGAAAAAACCGCACCATTCTTGCTCGGCGTTGCGTCCGGATTCATTATCAGGTGACGGCGGAACGTGATGTCTCCGTTGGTGCGCAGCTGCTCGTACCACGCCAGCCCGTAACCGTGCGGATTGAGGCAGCAGATCACGTCATTAAGCCCGTCGCCGTTGACATCGTAGGCATACATTTGCGCACAACCCTTTTCCGAGAATTGAAAATTGTGGAATTTCCACACCGGGTCGCCTTCCAGCGAGGCGGGCTGCTCCCACCACCCGTCCTGCTCGAGGATGTCCATGCGCCCATCGCCGTTCACGTCACCCACGCCGAGACCGTGCTGAAACTTTCCCCACAGCCCTTTTGGTGAGATCCGATGAAACGTCCACGACTTGTCCGGCGCACTCCAGTCCGCCTCTGCGTAACCGAAATAACCCCCCGAGTTGCATACCAGTTGCGGCTTGCCATCGCCGATTAGCTCAGTAAGCACGGGGGACTCATTCTCCACGTTGGTGTAAATCAGATGTCGCTGCCAGTGGCCCGGCTTGCCTTTCGGATTCTCATACCAATACGCTTCCCTGCCCGGAAAGCCGATGGTCATGATGTCCGGCCAGCGGTCATGGTTGAAGTCATAGACAAACGTAAAGAAGTTGTCCGAGTAGGAATTGTTGACCCCCAGCGCTCCCTCGTAGCCGGGAAGGTTTTCCTCCACCCCGGCAGAATTGGTGTGGATAAAAGAGCTGTTTGCGTCGCGATACTCATGGCGCGTCGTGAAGTCCGGCCCGGCGTACCAATACGGCCCCGAAGCCACGTCCATGTTCCCGTCACGGTTAAAATCTCCAAGGTCCGCGCCTTCCGCCCAGAATTGGTCGGTCAATTGCACCTTCTTGAAACCGGGCACCGCCGATGCGCACCCGGCCAACAGCAACAGGGGAATGACAGGCAAGAGGAATATTCTCAGGGGATTTCTCATCAACAGATTCAAAGGGTTTTCTTCAGGAATTTCAAGCCTTTGACCGCAATTTCATTTTGCGTGGGCTCAATGCGCCGCCAGATGGCCGCCGCGCGGGCAATCACCTTGACGTCGGTGGTGAACGATTCAATCACCACGTCGCCGTGATACTTGATGCCGTGCAGCGCCGACGCAATGCCCTTCCAATCCAGATGATCGTTGCCCGGCGTGCCGCGGTCGCTCCCGCAGGCGTGCAGATGGCCCATGCGGCTGCCGGCGCGCTTGATGGCGAGCGCCTGATCTTTTTCCTCAATGTTCATGTGGAACGTATCGAGGTGCAGCTTGAGCGCAGGGCTGCTCACGTCCTGGATCATCTTCAGAGCCTGCTCACATGTGTTGATGAAGTCGCTCTCGAAACGGTTCAATGGTTCCAGGCAAATCTGCCGGCCACGTTCCTCCGCATATCGGCTGAGGGCACGCAGATGTTTCACGACCGTTTTCCATTGCTGCTTGTATTCTTTCGGTTCCACCGCGTCGGCGCGACCCACGGAAGAATAAACCGGCCCCACCAGCGAAGGACACTCCAGCACCACCATCTGGTCCAGGACGCCCTTCAGATAGGCGAGCGACGTCGCCTGTTGTTCAGGCGAGCCGCGCAAGTCCCGGTCCGACCCCAGGCAGGCGCAAATCGAGCCGCAGGCCAGTCCATGTTTGTCCAGCTCGCGCTTCACCTGCGCCGGATCAATATGGCGGCAATCTTCAATGGCGATTTCAACTGTGTCGAAACCCCAATTCTTGAATTGCTTAAATAATCTCGTGCTCCGGTTGGTGAACGGTGAAACGAAGAGAAAGGTGTTAATTCCAAATTTCATGATCCCGGTTATCCAAGGGTTACATCTGGCTGTGCGTGGAACCGGTTGCGCAGTGCACGTCCATCAATCGGCCGCCGTTGGTATCCGTCAAGCGCACCCAGAATCCCCAGCCGGCGTTGTTCTGCGTGATTTTCAGCAATACATCGTTCCAGCCGGGTTTGAACGTGATTTTCACCTGGTCGGCCGGGCCATTCAACCCTCGCGAAGTATTGTTCGCGTGCACCACCGCGCCGTTGAGCCAGACCTTAACGCCGTCGTCGCTGTTCACCAGGAACCAGGCGGGCTGCTCGCTGTCGCAATGAATCGAAGTGCGCGCATAGGCCACTTCCTGTTCGCCGCCCATCGGCTTGAGCAAATCCATCACCCACGAATTGTCCGGGTCATCGCTCACCGGCAATGCCCGCCACTTCACGCCCTGGGCGTTGGCGGTTTCCGGCGGGAAAACAATGTCAAACAAGGCGCTGAAGTTTTGTCCCTTCTGTTGGTAGGGGCCGGCGAACTGCCACGCGGTAATATATTCAGCCCGGGCATCAACTGCCCTCAGCGCACCCTGAACCGCCTGGCGGATTTCATCGTTCGTCGCCTGGGCCGAAAGATTTTCCAGAGCGGACGCGGCGGCCTGCGCATCAGGCAGCTCGCGGCAGATTTGAATCACCGCCCGCGCGGCCTCATTGCTCACCGTGACATCGGACATCAGCGGCTGGGCAAGCTTGAGCGAGTCGTCGCTCGAAAGCGACGCCAAACCTGAAAGCACCACGCGTTTCTGCGAGGGGGTCGTGGCTGCGGGGATGATGGCTTGGAACACCTTGATCCGGTCGGCATCCGGGATCCTGACACCCTCTTCCTGCGTGGTCAGCCGCACGCAAGATTCCATGGCCAGCGTGCGGGCGTCTTCGTCCGGGGATTCACAGGCGACTTTTTGAAGGTCTGGCAAGAGCTCGGCATCCAGCGTGTCGTCCATCGCATGCAACGCTGCGGCGCGGACATCGGAATCCACGTCAGCGATGCTCGTCCGCAAAATCTCGCGTGCCTGCGGACTCGCCAGGCTGCTGCACACAGGCATCAGGGAGACGCGCGTCGCCGGGGCGCCGTTCTTCAAAACCGCCCAAACCGGCGTCATGTCCACCGTGCCCTGTTCCCGTTCAAGATGACGGCAGGCCGCGCTGAGGGCTTCTGCCGCCTCTGAACGGCCGGTCTCGTTGGGCACCTGCCCGACTTCCTGCGCAAGTGTCTCCAGCTGCGACTGGTTTACCAATCGACCCAGCGCCTGAAACGCCGCCTCGCGCACCGGATCGTCGGACTGCCGGGCCAGGTAAAACAATTGCGGCACGGCCTTGACAGCAGTCCGGCTGTTCAGGGCGCGGATGATTTCCACCTGCGCCACCGGCTTGGATCTGGACAACAGACTTAGCAAAGCCTGGTTGCCGTTTCCGCGATGCACCAAAGTCAAGGCCTGCCGGGCGGCGGCCCGGGCCGGGTCGCCGGCTGTGGCGGCAATATCAATTAGCAGCGGAACATCCTTGTCGCTTCCCAAACTTCCCAGCGCACCAAACGCCGCCACCCGGACATCCGGGGCACCCTGCTGGGCCAAAGTTGCAATGGCAGGTGCCCCCACGGGATCATCGCGCTGGGCCAGCGCATCAATCAAGGCAACTTGCGTCAGCGCATCCACCGTCGGCAGCAAATCGACCAGAACTTTGGTCGCCCCCGGGATTTTTACTTCGTGGGCCATTTGAATCGCCTCCATTTGGAACGGGGCCGGACCGTTGGTAATGGCGTTGGCCATGAGCTCCAACGCGTGCGTGCCCGACGCGAGGACCATTCCGCGCCAGGCAGCGACATGCACGAATTCCTTGTCTGGCCTCCGATAAAGTTTTTGAAAAACTGCCAGCGCATGTTCTCGATCTCCCGCCGCGAGCAAGTTCCCTCCACAACGAAGGCATCCGTCCACCACAGCGCTCCGCGTGGCCGGGCTGGCGGCGTTAAGCTGATCTTCTAATGCCTTTAACGCATTAGGCGTGGCGATGTCACCCAAGGATGCGGCGCTCACGCTGGCAATTTCCCCATTCGCATCGGCCAACAGCTTGGCCAGTTCCGGTACCGCGCGCGCGTCGCAGCGAATGCCCAGCGAATGAATGACGCCCGCTTTTAACGACCCGCTCGTTTGTTCCAGCGCCGCGATCAATGCGTTTTCGGCCTTCGGTCCGGGGATGGACTCAAGGGCGTAGCGGGCGGACTGCGAAAGCTCGTCATCGTTCAACAACGCCGCGAGCGCCGGGACGGCTTTGGCGGTGCCGTGCCGCTTGAGCCAGACACACGCGGCGTCTTTTTCCCGCGGCGAAGTCTGCGATTGGAGGACGTCGATCTGGCCGGCCTGGTCCGTGGAATCCTGTGCAAGGGCGACGGAGGAAAAGACGGTATTCAACAGGCTGAGCGCAATGGTTAACCGTAGGGACGTATTCAAATTCATGTCAGTTCAAACGTTGAGGCTGCGTTGCTTGAAGGGCGGTTCGCTCTACACGAGCCACGGCGGGCGCTTGGCCATTGTCAGCATCCGGTTCGCCTCATCATCGTTGATGAATTGCTCCGCCGCCGGGTCCCACTTGAGCGTGCGGTTCAATTGCTTGGCCACGCCGCCCAACAACAGCGCGTTGGCCGATGTATGCGCAATGTCTGCATCGCAAATGGGCTTTTTCCGGTTGCGGACGCACTCCAGGAAATTTCCTGAATGGCTCGTGCTGTAATAAACGTGCGTCTCGTCAGGCTGGAGCGGCTCCTTGACAATTTCCGGGGGGTAGGAAATCAGGGCATCGCGATCCACCGCAATCCGTCCCTCCGTGCCCACGAAACAAGCGCCGCCATCCGCACCAATCGGCTCGCCCGGATACGGTTTGCCATACACCGTCACGCCGTCAGCGTACCGGTAGCAGGAACGGTCGTCCTCCATGAAAAACTCAACCGGCCCGGTCCCGTCCTTTCCGCTAATCCATTGGATGATGTCGTAATGGTGCTGGCCCCAGTTCAATTCACCGATATCGAAACGATGCGCCGCGGTGTTGCCATCGAATGGAAACCACGCCATTGGCCCCAGCCACAAATCCCAATTCAGACTGTCTGGAACCGGCTGGCTGGCGCCAAAGCGCGCGGGCCAGTGAATCGCACCCCCGTCCCGATACGCATAGACCTCTTTTAATCTCCCGATCCGGCCGCTTTGCACAAATTCCGCCGCTTTCCGGAAATTCCCGCCGTATTCGCTGCGTTGCTGTGTACCGGCCTGATAGACCCGCCCATATTGGCGGACCGCAGTCAGAATTGCCCGGCTTTCAGCGACAGACACCGCCGTGGGTTTCTCACAATAAATGTCTTTGCCCGCTTCAGCCGCCATGATGGCCATGGTGCCGTGCCAGTGCGGCGGCGTGGCAATAAAAGCAATATCGATGTCGTCCCGAGCCAGCACTTCGCGAAAATCCTCGTAAGCAGTGCATGATTTAGAATTGCCCACGCCATAGCGGTCGGCGTAGGCGTCGTTGACCCGTTTGCATGGGCCTTCGCGATGTTCCCGCCGCACGTCGCACGTGGCCAGCACCTGGATTTCCTTGCGGCCAAGATAACCGCCGGCCACATATGTCCAGGCGCCGCCGAACAAATGGCCGGATCCCTGGCCGCCAAGGCCGATAAACCCCATGGTGAGGCGCTCGCTCGGGGCCACCAGGCCATTTCGGCCCAAGGCGGAAGCCGGAAGAATGGTGGGGGCTACGACTGCGGCGCCAACCGCAGCCGCGGTTCGCCGCAAAAAATGACGTCGACTGATCGGCGAGCTGGACTTTTTCATATCAGGACTATTCTTCAAGGGCAAAGCCGGCGAGAACAATTGCATCAACCGTCTTGAGTACTCAGGAGACATACCGTCCACCAGCCCGGAAGTCAAATCCTGCATCGCCCCAGCCGGTAGCGTCTTTGTCCAAAGGCAACGTAATCGGCCGGTTGCATCGCCGACACCCAAGCGAGGCTTTGAAAAATTGATCCAACGTTTTCTGTTCAACATCAAACACCCGCGACTGATGAAGGTCGGTTTCTGCCCTGATGCGAGTGACGATTATGCGATTGGTCAACGGAATTCATCCAGTTTCAGCTTCGGTTCATTGGTTACCGCAATGAGCGCCTCGCCCTTGTCTTTATCCGGACGGGTGAGCACGCGTTATGCAGATAGCCTTTGGTATCCTCTTTGAACGGCAGTCCCAACGCGTCGGAATCGAACTAGTGCAGTGTCTCTCAAATAGTTAGAGTCTAATCCAAATGAACTTCTTCTCAAACCGCACAGCCAGGTACTACACGTCAGTATCAATAAGGACGACCATCCGCCCGGCACACACTTGCGCTTTGAGCTCAAACGTGCAGAATCGGGCCGCCGCTGTCTGGTCCGACTGCAAAATCTGAAAAATAACGGCGCATTTTCCCGGCGACTGACCACCAACGCTTGGTAGCTGCGGCTGAAAGCCATCAACGACTCCTGGAATCAGTCCGGGCATGGCTGCACCGAGCCCATTTCGCACGGCCCAAACCCGCCGCGGCCCAACTCATAATCCTGGCCGACTAAAGCCAGGTCAGCGTCGTGGTCAGGAGCTCCCAAATCGTGCCAGACTACGAGTCGATTCCGCGCCTCGCCTGTTCCAACA